>NZ_JACHHD010000004.1 GCF_014202635.1 Faecalicoccus acidiformans | reverse complement strand
CTGAACTCATACCGAACTCAGAAGTTAAGCACTTCCGCGGCGAAGATAGTTGGGCTTGCCCCTGCGAACATAGCTCGTTGCCGGGTCCTTTTTTTATGAAATATACTTAATTAAATTTTCAGTATTTTCAAAATATATTCATAAATTTTCTTATACCTTTCTGTGTTTTCTATTGTTATAATAGGCAAGCTGGAGGTATTTTTTTATGAATCAGAATAAGCTTCGAGATGTTTGTTTGATTACGATCGCGATGTTTGTAATTTCAATTTCAATATATTTCTTTTTGATTCCCAGTGGAATTATTGTTGGAAGTATTTCCGGGCTGGCAATGGTACTGAATCAGATCATTCCTTTATCGATTTCTGTGATCACTTTGATATTGAATGTAGGTTTGTTGATTCTCGGCTTTATTTTTGTCGGTAAGGAATTCGCATCGAAATCGATCTATACTTCGATTTTGTTACCTGTCTTTTTAGCAGTTTTTGAATTTCTTTTTCCTGTTTCTACGTCGTTGACAGGCAACAGCGTTTATGACTTGATTTCCTATACCTTGATCATCGCCTTTGGTCAAGCTATTTTATTTAATATCAATGCGAGCAGTGGCGGCTTGGACATTGTCGGCAAGATCATCAGCAAGTATTCGCATATGGAGATTGGGAAGGCTTTAACGCTTTGTGGTTTTATTACCTCAATGACTTCTATTTTAGTTTATGACATCGGAACCTTGATTGTAAGTTTGATTGGCACCTATGCCAACGGTATTGCGATCGACTACTTTATTGGAGGTTTTCATAAAAAGAAGAAAATCTGTATTTTATCGGACGAATATCAGACGATTCAAGAATTTATCATGCATAAGATGCAAAGGGGCGTCACAATCTATAAGGCGACTGGCGGCTACTTAAATGAAGAGCGAACCGAACTTGTTACAATCATGACGACTAGTGAGTACAAAAAATTGCTTGATTATCTTCATCGTGCTAACTTTCAGGCTTTTGTGACCGTTTCAACGGTTAATGAAGTGATCGGAACCTGGAATATTCATAAAAAACGTTAGGACCTTTTGTTCCTAACTTTTCTTTTTTTTACCAGAGTTGTTATAATGGTGAACAGGAGAGATATGTTATGACAAAAGGGCAATGGTTTCGTATGTTGATAATACTTTTGATCGTGTGGACTGTTTCATCTTTATGGATCGATAATTCAATTATTCTGCCGCGACCCGATGAAGTCTTTTTAACAATGTACCATCAAGCTCTTTCGAGCACTCTTTATTATTCTTTGATGTTGACGATCTTTCGGGTATTTTTTTCTTTATCCTTATCTTTTGGCTTTGCGCTTTTTTTCGCGTTCTTGTTTTTTCGATATAATAAAGCGGCTGTTTATTTTCATCAAATCTTATTATTTTTGCGAAGTATACCAAATGTGACTTTTATTATTTTGCTGCTGTTTTGGGTCAACCGGGAGTTGAGCGTCACGATCGTGGCCTTTCTTTTATTGTTCCCGATTTTTTATCAAAATATTTATGAAGCTCTATGCGAGATTCAAAAAACTTGGAAAGATGTTTTGAAAATCTATCCTCAAGGTTTTAAAACAAGGTGTCGTACATTGTATTTCCCGCTATTGAAAAATGCAGTCGTGACCAGCTGGATCACCTGTTCTTCTCTGGCGTTTAAAGTTGTTGTGATGGCGGAAATCCTGGCATCGGTTTCTGCAGGTGTGGGATCCAATATGCAGTTTGCCCGATTGAATGTGGACCTTGTAGGAGTTTTTGCCTGGACGATTTGGCTATTGATTTGTGTTTCACTTTTTAATAAACTATTAAAGAATATCTTATTTCGAATTTATGAGTGAGGAGGTAACGCATGGTAAGCATTTTAGTGCCTGTCTATAATGTTGAAAAATATCTTTCACGCTGCTTAGATTCGCTGATCCATCAAACTTATAAAGACATTGAAATTATTTTGGTCAATGACGGCTCTACGGATTCGTCGGCCCAGATATGCCAAGATTATATCAATCGCTATCGCTTTATCCGTTATTACGAATATATGAATGCCGGAATCTCTACGACTCGGAATCGGTTGATTCAACATGCGGCAGGAGATCTGATTTTCTTTGTGGATAGTGATGATTATATTGAACCTACGACAATCGAATCGATGATAGATCATCTTGTTGATAATGATTGTGACTTAGTCTGTTGCGGTTATACCATGGATTATCGCTATGGTTCGCTCTATCGAAAAATCGAGCGAAGATCGGTTATGGATACTATGGAAGCATTGCATTCCTTAGCTGAGAATCGCGGGATGAACAATTATCCTTGGGGAAAACTCTTCAAAAGAGAGTGTTTTCTTAATGTTGAATTTCCTGATACGATTCGCGGATTTGAAGATACTTATACTGTGTTTAAAGCTGTTTGTAATGCTAAAAGAATTGGTCACTTACCAAATCGCTTTTATCACTATGTCCAGCATCCAGGCTCTTTGACTCATAGAATGGATTTGGAGACGGTTTACGATATGCGTTTAGCTTATGAATACCAAGAGAATTATTTACGCCGCAAATTTCCAATGGAAAATTTTTCTTTTGATATTCATCTTTCTAACTCGGATTTCATGATCCTGTATACGATTTTTACCTGTTATACGCGCAAGGATCAACCGCGTTATATTCCAGCTGTGATCAATTGGAAAAATGTGAATCCTGTTGCTCATCTTGCATACGAGATCTTAAAAGGAGTTTGCAGTGTCCGTTATGGATGGACAAAAAAGAAAGTGCAGGAATATAACAAATGGCTATAAGAAAGGCTGTGCTATCAGATCTGGATACTCTCTTAGAGATCTATGCGATAGCTCGAGACTTTATGGCATCTTATGGAAATGCTCATCAATGGCAAGAAGGATATCCCAGCCGCAAGATCTTGATTAGAGATCTGCAGGCTGGCCACTTGTTTGTCGATGAGATCGATGGAGAAATTGAAGGATGTTTCGTCTTCTTTATCGGAGAGGATCCAAGCTATCTTCAAATTGATGGTGCCTGGTTGAACCAAGAACCATATGGGGTTGTTCATCGCATCGCTTCTCGGCGCCGAATCCCGCATATAGGGGAAAAGATGTTGCAGTATTGCATTGATCAGGTGGACAATATGCGCATTGATACACATCACGATAACATTCCGATGCAGAAGATGTTAAAAAAATTTGGTTTTGTCCATGTGGGAACGATCGAACTGATCGGCAATCATGAAAAAAGGTTAGCTTTTCAGCTGGCAAAATAGTTGGGAGAGAAAATTATGGCATTTGAATCATTATCAGAACGTTTGAATAAAGCACTAAAAAACATTACCGGGCAAGGAAAACTTACCGAAGCGAATATGAACGACATGCTCAAAGAAGTTCGAATGAGTTTATTGGAAGCGGATGTCAACTACAATGTCGTAAAAGAATTCATTGCCAATGTCAAAGAAAAAGCATTGGGCCAAGAAGTGATTGACTCTATCAATCCGGGTCAGATGGTCGTTAAAATCGTGCACGATGAGATTCGCGAACTGTTAGGAACCGAAGATGCTCGTCTTCATTTCAAAAAGACAGGGATCACGACGGTCATGATGGTTGGTTTGCAAGGTACCGGGAAAACGACTGCCAGTGCCAAGATCGCGCGATATTGTAAAGATAAATTACAAAAGCGCGTTCTTTTGGTTGCGTGTGACGTCATTCGTCCGGCTGCCATTGAGCAATTGCAAACCTTAGGGCAATCGATAGATGTTGAAGTTTTTAGCCTTGGGGCTGATGTGGGTGCGGTTGAAACGGCTCGTCAGGCTATGCAATATGCGAAAGAGCGTCAAAAAGATCTTGTGATCTTTGATACGGCCGGACGTCTTCATATTGATCAAGATTTGATGAATGAGCTTTCAGAAATGAAACAGCTTGTTGAACCAGACGAACTGTTATTGACAGTGGATGCGATGACTGGACAAGATATCGTGACGGTGGCTCGTGAATTCAACGAACAGTTAGCTATTACTGGTTTGGTCGTAACCAAAATGGATGGCGATGCGCGCGGTGGTGGACTGCTCTCTGTTCGCACCATCACCAACGTTCCTGTTCTCTTTGTATCTAACGGAGAGAAAGTAGAAGATTTGGAAGCCTTCCATCCGGATCGTATGGCTGATCGAATCTTAGGTATGGGCGACATCGTCACTCTCGTTGAACAAGCACAGGAAAAACTGGATATGGAAGTCCAGGAAAAGACCGCAAAACGAATGAAGAGCGGAATCTTTACATTCAATGATATGTTGGATCAGTTTGGTCAAATGAAGAAAATGGGTTCTATGCAGCGTATGCTCGGAATGATACCTGGATTAGGGAACATGGTCAAAAACTTGGATGATGAGAAGATGAATGATTCCATGAATCGCTCTCAAGCTATTATCCAGTCGATGACGCCTTACGAAAGAGAGAATCCTTCTTGTTTGAAAGCCAGCCGAAAAAACCGTATTGCCAAAGGGGCCGGTGTCAAAGTTATGGATGTCAATCGTCTTATTTCTTCTTTGGAGCAGATGCAGATGATGACAAAGATGATGTCCGGCGGCAATATGCCAAATATGGCAAGTCTGCAAGCAATGCAGCGCGGAGGCGGGCTTGCGGGCACCAGCAAACATGCCGGCAGCAAGAAACAAAAGAAATCAAAAAAGAAAAAGAAGAAAAAATAAAGTGTCAAGCAAAAATACTTGACACTTTTTGCTTGCATATGATAAAGTAACGAGGCAACAGAAAAGGAAGGTATAAAATATGGTTAAATTACGTTTAAAAAGAATGGGTAAAAAGGGACGTCCTTTCTATCGTATCGTAGCTGCTGATTCTCGCAGTCCTCGTGATGGACGAATCATCGAAGAAATCGGTACATACAATCCTATCGCAAAAGAAAACCAGGTTACTTTGGACAAAGAGTGTGCGATGAAATGGTTGAACAATGGAGCTAAACCATCAGATACAGTTCGTTCTATTCTTTCTAAAGAAGGCGTCATGAAATCATTCCATGAAGCCAAAATGGGCAAATAAACATGGTTGATCTTGAAAAGACATTAATGGATCTATGCATTCCTTTGGTCGATGACAAAGAAGCATTATCGGTAAAAACGATGTCAACGACCGATGAGCATGAGATCTTATTATATGTTTATGCGAACAGCGATGATGTAGCTCGTCTGATTGGACGAAAAGGGGCCATGGCTACCAGCATTCGTCAGATGATCTCGATTGCGGCAAGAGATATCAAAAAAAGAGTCTCGGTTAAATTTGAAGCTTACTAGGATGTGAAAACATCCTAATTTTTTTAAAGGAGATAAAAACATGATCAAAGTTGGTACCATCATTAATACGCACGGACTAAAAGGAGAATGTAAGATCGCTCTTGTGACCGATGATGTTAATGATCGATTCGCAAAAGGCCGTGTATTAAGTCTGGAGGATGGTCAAACCCTAACGGTGGCATCTTTTCGTATGCAGAAAGGATTTGGATATGCCAAGTTCGAAGAAATCACCGATATTGATCAAGCAACAAAACTAAAAACTAAAACCCTTCTGATTTCTAAAGAGCAACTTCCGGATTTACAGGAAGGAGAGTACTATTATTATCAATTGATGAACTGCACAGTTTATGACCAGCTTGGTAATGATTGTGGCCAGGTCGTTGATATTTTGGAGACAGGAGCACATATTGTATTACGCGTAAAAAAAGAAAATGACTCGTTTTTACTCCCTTTTGTCGATGCGTTTTTGGAGTCTGTTGATCCTGACTCTAAAACGATCGTCTTTAAAGATATGGAGGGACTGCGATGAAGATCACAGTTTTAAGTCTGTTTCCAGATTATTTTGCGCCATTACTTCAAACGAGCATTATAAAAAGAGCTAAAGAAAAAGATCTTTTTTCTTTTGAATGCATTGATTTTCGCTCTTTCACGCAAGAAAAACACGGTCATGTCGATGATACCCCATATGGTGGAGGAGCTGGTATGGTATTAATGTGTCAGCCCATCTTAGATGCATTAAAAAGTGTTCGGACACCGGATAGCAAAGTGATTTTATTGAGTCCCCAAGGACAGACGTTTCATCAGCAAATGGCTATGGATCTGTCTAAAGAAAAACACCTTATTTTCCTTTGTGGTCATTATGAAGGCTTTGACGAAAGAATTCGGGATTATGTCGATATGCAAGTTTCATTAGGGGATTTTGTTTTAACAGGAGGCGAGCCTGCCTGTGTTGTGATTTGCGATGCGATCTTACGCATGATCCCCGGTGTGATCAAATCAGACAGTGCGCAAGATGATTCTTTTTCTGATGGATTATTGGAATATCCTCAATATACAAGGCCTGAAATCTACGATGGAAAAAGAGTACCTGACGTTTTATTAAGCGGCCATCATGCGCGTATTCATACATGGCGCAAGGCCATGGCTTTGCGTAATACGGCTCTTCATCGTCCGGATCTTTTGAAGAATCGTCCGCTTTCGAGGGAAGAGGAAGATCTTCTTTCAAAAGCGCTTGAAAACCCGGATGAGGTGTGCTAATATTTTATGGCATTGTTGCACGGTTTTGTTCCGCTGGCACTTTGTGCGTATGAGCAAGATGACCGTATGGAAGAAAAGGAGGAACGAAGATGAATTTAAACTTAGTCAATGAAATTACAAAATCACAGTTAAAAACGGATATTCCTTCATTCCGCTCTGGTAGTACAGTTCGTGTTCACGTACGTATCAAAGAGGGGGACAAGAGCCGTATTCAGGTTTTTGAAGGAGTTGTTATCGAACGTGTAGGTGGTGGCATCGCAGAAACATTTACGGTTCGCAAGATGTCTAATGGTATCGGAGTAGAACGTAAATTCCCTTTGCATTCACCAATCATCGATAAGATCGAAGTCGTTCGTCATGGTAAAGTTCGTCGTAATAAACTTCACTACTTACGCGGACGTTCCGGAAAATCGGCTCGTCTTAAAGAAATCCGATAATAAAGATGCCGAGAAATCGGCATTTTTTATTTAGATTGATTTATAGTATAATAAGCGAGTAGAAATGGGGTTAGAAGATGAGAAAAGCAAGCAAAAGGGAAAAGAAAGCGATTTATCGTTATAACGAAGATGACGAACGTACGCTTTTAGAAGATATACTGGGCTTTGTCAAAGTGTTCGCGATCACCGCAATCGTGATCCTGGTTTTTATAAATTTTATTGCCCACCCAATCAAAGTCAATGGACGAAGTATGGATCCTACCTTACAAGATGGTGAATTTGGCTTTACGAATCTTGTCAGTGTTTGGTCTGGCCAGATCCATCGTTATGATATCGTCGTAGTCACAACGAATCAGGAAGTAACGAATGAAGAAACACAAGAAACGACCACCGAAGAAATTCAAATCGTGAAACGTGTGATTGGAATGCCGGGCGATACGATTTCTTGCATTGATGATGAAATCTATATCAACGGCGCAATGATCGATGAGTCGGATTATATTGATCCATCTTATATTAAAGAATGTCGTGATCAGTATGGTTATTTCAACGCAGTGGAACAGGTAACGACAGATGATGATGGAAAAACGGTCGTGGATTATGTCGATTTCGAAGAAGTGACATTAGGGAATGATGAATATTTTGTTATGGGAGATAACCGCCCGGTTTCAAAAGATTCTCGGGATCCTTCCATCGGCGTGATCAAAAAATCCCAGATCTATGGTGTGGGTGTGCTTGTTTTGCTTCCTTTTGATCAGATAGGAATCAAAGGATAAGTTTATGACTTCTCCAAATCCAATCCAATGGTTTCCAGGCCATATGACGAAGGCCAAACGCCAGATGGAGGAAAACCTAAAAAAAGTAGACCTCGTGATTGAAATTCGGGATGCCCGAATCCCCTATTCCAGCAAGAATCCCATGTTGGAAAAACTGATTCAGAATAAACCGCGATTGATCATTTTATCTAAGAGAGATAAAGCAGATCCTCAAATGACGATCCGCTGGACTCAAGCCCTGGAAGATGAACAAAATAAAGTTTTGGCATTGGATCTGATTCGCGACTCTTATAAAAAGACACTGGTTTCCTTTTCAAATGAACTATGTAAAGCGTTGATTGAAAAACAAAAACGCAGAGGGATCCGGCCGCGAGCTTTAAGAGCGATGGTTTGCGGGATTCCTAATGTGGGAAAAAGTACGATGATCAATACGTTGGCAAAACGAAAAGCCGCACAAACGGCAGATCGTCCAGGTGTGACCCGTTCTCTTCAATGGATCAAATTAGACAAGGGTTTAGAACTCTTAGACACTCCGGGTGTTCTTTGGCCTAAATTCGAAGATCCTCAAATCGGCATGCGCTTAGCCTTATTAGGATCGATTCGAGACGAAGTGATCAACCGTGATGAACTGGTACACTATGCGCTAGATTGGCTTTTAAAGAAACATGAAGGTTTACTTGAAAGAGTGTATCAGATCGAACCGGTGGACGATGTTTGGGATGCGATGAAAAAGATTGCGCTGAAACGAGGATATCTTCAAAAAGGTGAAATCGATCAAGAAAGGTTGATTCGATCTTTGATCAAAGACATTCGAAACGATGTACTTGGACCGATTACGTGGGAGGAACCTTATGATCGAGAAACCGCTTGAATGGGATCTATGGACTCAGCATTCTCATATTTTGGGTCTGGATGAAGCGGGAAGGGGTCCTATTGCGGGCCCTTTGGTCGTGGCAGGTTGTCAATTTGTTTCTGGTTATAAAAATCCGGAAATCGATGATTCCAAGAAACTGAGTGAAAAAAAGCGTGAAAAATTATTTGCGCAAATCAAAGAAGATGCATCGTGGTTTATGATTTTAATTGTTTCTGAAAAAGAAATCGATCACAAGAATATTTATCGTGCCACACAAGATGCGATGGTAGAGATTGCTAAAGCTGCACCTTCTGATTATGTGCTTAGCGATGCGATGAAATTGCCTGGTATAGAAACACCTTATGAACCTATCGTCAAAGGAGATTCCAAATCGATCTCTATTGCGGCGGCCAGTATTCTTGCGAAAGTTACACGAGACCATATAATGGCAGAATTGGATCTGATGTATCCGGAATATGGGTTTAAAAAACATAAAGGGTATCCGACCAGGGCGCATCTGCAAGCTTTAGATACTTATGGAGTTTTACCTTGTCATCGCCGGTCCTATGGTCCTGTACGAAGAAAATGTGAATTGACTTTATTTTGATAGAAAAGAAATTTTCTATCTTTTTCTTTTTCCGGCGTAATTAATAGTATGAATGAAAGATTAAGAGAAGCAATCTTGTGGTATGCGCTTGAAAGTCAAGGAGAATGGCAACAAATCGCTTTAAGAATAAAAAACAAAGCACCTGTGCAAAGAATTCGTTATCCAGGTTCCTTTGTTACCATTGTGGATCCGGAATATCCATCTTGTTTTCGACAGTTGCGCTATCCTCCGTGGATCTTATTTTATGAAGGCGATTTTTCTTATTTACAAAAAAGAGGTATTGCGATCATTGGCAGCCGAAATTGTACATCATCTGCACTAAACAATACAAAGATCATCACAGACCGTTTAAAGAAGCGTTATGTCATTGTGTCCGGACTTGCGAAGGGAATCGATAGTATGGCACATCGATGCAGTTTGGATCAAAAGACGATTGGATTCATCGGTTGTGGTTTGGATAGAATTTATCCAAAAGAAAATGCCTTTTTATATCAGGAGATGTCTAGAAGACATTTGATTCTTAGCGAATATCCTATGCATACTAAACCATTGGCTCATCATTTTCCGTGGAGAAATCGTTTGATTGCTGCTTCTTGTGATGCTTTGATCGTGATCCAGGCTAAATGTAAGAGCGGAACGATGCATACAGTTAATGAATGTTTAGAACTTTCTAAGCCGGTATACTGTGTTCCTTCAGCGTTTGAGGATAAAGAGCATACGGGGTGCAACTGGCTGATTCAAAATGGGGCGTATATTATCGTTGAAGAGTCGGATCTGGATGAATTATAATTGACAAACGCATTTTTTTATTGTTTTATTACTAACGAACCAATTGGAGGTTGGAAATGAGTAAGAATTTAGTCATCGTAGAGTCGCCTTCTAAATCGAAGACGATTGAAAAATATTTAGGATCTGATTACAAAGTTGTTTCTAGCAAGGGCCATATTTGCGATTTGGCAACGAGTGGAAAAGAAGGATTGGGAATTGATATCGATCATGATTTTAAACCTACATACAAGATCAATTCAGATAAAAAAGATGTTGTAAAAGAATTAAAAAAGCTTGCGAAGAACAGCGGTTCTATCTATCTGGCAAGTGACCCGGATCGTGAAGGAGAAGCTATTGCGTGGCATTTGGCAAGAGAGCTGGATTTAGATGTTGATTCTACCAATCGGATCATCTTTCACGAAATCACTAAACCTGCGATTTTAGAAGCAATCAAGAATCCATCACATATTGATATGGATCTGGTTCGGTCTCAGGAAACACGGCGTATGTTGGACCGAATTATAGGTTTCAAGCTGAGTAAACTTTTAAAAAACAAGATCCAGTCTAAATCAGCAGGCCGCGTACAATCTGTGGCGCTGCATTTAATCGTAGAACGGGAAAAAGAGATCCAGGCTTTTCAGCCTAAAGAATACTGGAGCATTCATGCGAATCTAAAAAAAAGCAGAAAAAGTTTTACGGCGGATTTGACAAAAGTGGATGGAAAAAAACCAAAATTAGAAAACGAAGAGCAAGCCAATGCCGTTGTAAAACGTTGTCATAGTGATTTTGTTTTATCTTCATTGTCGACTCGTTCTCGTAAACGACAGCCCAAACTGCCGTTTACAACTTCGACTTTGCAGCAGGAATCCAGCACAAAATTGGGCTATGGAGCAAAAAAGACCATGACGATTGCCCAAAAGCTTTATGAAGGCATCGATCTTGGAGGGCAAATGCAAGGTCTGATAACTTATATGCGTTCAGATTCTACACGCTTGAGTGATCTGTTTGTCAAAGATGCGCATGCTTATATTGAAAACGAATACGGCAAAGATTATATTGGCCCTGTTCATGCCCATAATTCTAAAAATGCACAAGATGCTCACGAAGCTATTCGACCGACAAATATCAATAACGTACCTGAAAAAATTAAAGCATATTTGACCAATGAACAATATCGTCTGTATTCTTTGATCTATGCACGGACTGTAGCTTCTTTGATGAGCGATGCGGTATTTAGTGTGACTAATGCGAAATTTGAATGCAATGGTTGTGAGTTTACAAGTTCAGGGCAAATGCTGAAATTTGACGGCTACTTAAAAGTTTATTCAGCTTATGAAAAACAGAAAGATGAAATCTTGCCGGCTTTGGAAAAAGGCGAACTCTTTTCCGATGTACCCGTAGAAGCCAAACAACATTTCACAGAACCGCCTGCACGTTATACAGAAGCTCGCTTGATCAAAGATCTGGAAGAGAAGTCAATTGGCCGACCTAGCACTTATGCTATGATCATTGACACTTTACAAAAACGAGGTTATGCCTTGTTGCAGCCAGATCCAAACAAAACGACCAAAACGAAAGTATTCTTTCCCAGCGACCAGGGGATCTTGACAGATGAGAAGCTTCAAGAATATTTTAAAAGCGTAATCAATGTAGAATACACGGCCAATATGGAAAATTCTTTGGATTCCATAGCCGATGGCGATACGGATCCGATAGCTTATCTTCATTCTTTCTATGATGAATTTGAACCTTTGGTAGAAGATGCCTATGACAAAATGCCGAAAAAAGAATTAGAAAGAGTGGGTCGTACATGTCCGGATTGCGGAGGAGAACTGGTTTACCGCAATGGTAAATATGGTCGTTTTATCTCTTGTATCAACTTTCCGAAATGTCGATATACCGAAAGTCAGGAAGAAACTAACCCGGCTGCAGAAGAAGGACAAGAAGAGAAGATCTGCCCAAATTGCGGTGCTAAAATGGTTATCAAAAAAGGACGATTTGGTCCTTTTTGGGCATGTACAAATTATCCGGAATGCAAGACGATTGTCTCTTTGAAAGAGAAAGCCAAACCTCAGCCAACCGGTGAAAAATGTCCGGAATGCGGACACGATCTCGTGTTGCGAAAATCGCGCTTTGGAACGACTTTTGTCGGCTGCAGCAATTATCCAAAATGTCGATATATCAAAAAAAGCGAAAAGAAAAAGGAGTCAAAAGATGCCTCGTGAAGTTACGGTGATCGGAGCCGGATTGGCCGGATGTGAAGCGGCTTGGCAGCTGGCTTTGCGGGGGATTCCGGTCCATCTGATTGAGATGCGTCCCCAAAAATATCCGCCGGCTTTTCATACAGACGGCTTTGCTGAACTCGTTTGTTCTAATTCTTTGCGTTCGAACGCGCTGAATAATGCAGTCGGGATCTTAAAAGAAGAGTTGCGCATCTTGAATTCTTTGATACTGAAAACGGCCGATTCCTGTGCGGTTCCTGCCGGGAGCGCTTTGGCGGTGGATCGGCACTTGTTTTCTGAAACGATCACAAAAACATTAAAGAACCATCCTGCCATTCGTGTCAGTTATGAAGAAGTAATCGAAATACCCGATGGACCATGTATCATCGCAACGGGCCCTTTGACAAGCGATGCCTTTGCACAAACGATCAATGAATTTTTAGAGGTTGAACCCCTGCATTTTTATGATGCGGCTGCTCCTATCGTTGAAAAAGATTCAATTGATTTTAACAAGGCCTATTACAAATCGCGGTATGACAAAGGCGAAGCAAGCTACATCAACTGTCCGATGGATCAAAACGAGTTTGATCGGTTTTATGAAGCTTTGATCTCTGCAGAGTGTGTAAAGATGCATGATTTTGAACTCAAGGTCTTCGAAGGCTGCATGCCTATCGAAGAGATGGCCAAAAGGGGTAAAAAGACCATGTTGTTTGGTCCTTTAAAACCGGTTGGTTTGGAAAAGGATATGAACCACCATCCGGTAGCGGTTGTTCAACTTCGTCAAGATAACGTTGCCGCTTCTTTATACAATATTGTGGGTTTTCAAACACATCTGACTTGGCCTGAACAAAGAAGGGTATTTTCTCTGATTCCTGGATTAGAGAATTTGAAGATCACTCGTTATGGCGTGATGCATCGAAATACTTTTATTTGTTCGCCACGTGTCCTTCAAGAAACATATCAATCTAAAAAACGTCCGGATCTCTTTTTTGCGGGACAATTGACGGGCGTGGAAGGTTATGTCGAATCGTGTGCCAGCGGGCTGATCGCTGGAATCAATATGGCACGCATGATTTGCGGCAAGGATCCCATTGTTTTTGGGAATACGTGCATCATGGGCTCTCAGGCTCATTACATTACGCATTGTACGCCTTCTCACTTTCAACCGATGAATGCGAATTTTGGGGTGGTCAACCTGCAGGAAAAATGTAAAAAGGCTCAACGGAAAGAAAAGATCTGTGAGCAGGCTTTAAAACGTATACGACAGATCCAGGAGGAAATCAATGAATGAGTTGATCGAGCGGTTTCTTCAATATGTCTATCATCAGCATTCGCAATCAGATAAAACAGTCGAGGCCTATCGAAGAGATCTCAATCAATTTGTAGAATTTCTTAAAAGCCAGGGAATTACGGATTTTGAAGACGTAGATCGCCTGGTTTTTTTGGATTATTTGTCGCATATCCGCACGTTGTCAGATGGTTCTATGGCAAAAAACTCTACGATTGCTCGCAAATTAAGCACATATCGCTCCTTTTACAAATATTTGAATGAGTATATCGGGATCCCAAATAATCCTTTAAATTCTCTCCATTCACCGAAAACGTCTCGAAAGATACCGGATTTTCTCTTTGTTTCTGAAATTCAAACGTTCTTGGAATCCTATGACCTTCAAAAACCGGCAGAGCTCCGGGATAAAATGTTATTCTCGTTAATGTATGCCTGTGGGCTTCGTGTCAGCGAAATCGTTTCATTACAATGGGAAGATGTCCATTTGGATGATCGTTTTGTTCGTATTGTAGGAAAAGGAGATAAAGAAAGAATTGTTCCATTCTATCAGGGTTTATGCTCGATGTTTCAGAGTTATCGGCTTTCTTATTGGGAAAAGGTGGCTAAGCAAACCAATCATGTCTTCGTCTCTTTGCGAGGAAAACCCATGACCACTCGAGCTGTTCAAATGCTGATGCAAAAACATGCAGATGCGATCGGGATGGGAATGAACGTTCATCCCCATATGCTCCGACACAGTTTTGCGACCCATTTGTTAGACAACGGAGCAGATATTCGAATTGTTCAGGAACTTCTGGGCCATTCCAGCTTGTCGACGACCCAGATCTATACACATTTGTCCCCACAAAAATTATTAAAAGAATACGAGCGTTCTCATCCTCTTGCCAATCATAGAATCAAGTCTTAAGAATGCGCAGTTTCTGCTTGAATTGGCCTAATGGACATGCTAATATATAAAGGCGCGAAAGTGCAAATACACACATCATGGATTCGCTTGCCCGTGCATATCAAGAATGTTGCGAGCGTTCGAAATGATGGAGGAGTAACGGAAAGGAAGGACTATTATGTCAATTGTATCAATGAAAAAATTGCTGGAGAATGGTGTTCATTTCGGACATCAGACTCGTCGCTGGAATCCTAAGATGAAACCATACATCTATACCAGCCGTAACGGAGTCTATATTGTAGACTTGAATCAAACGATCGAACAGATTGAAGAAGCTTATGCTGAATTAAAAGCGATCAGTGAACGCGGTGGAAAGGTTCTGTTTGTAGGAACTAAAAAACAAGCTGCAGAAACGATTGAAGAACAAGCTTTGCGTTCTGGTTCATTCTATGTAAACAAACGCTGGTTGGGTGGTTTATTAACAAACTTCCGTACAATTCAAAAACGTGTAAAACGTTTGGTTGAAATCGAAGAAATGGAAGCCAGCGGAAAAATTGAAGTATATACGAAAAAAGAACAGGCTTCTTTGCGTAAAGAAAAAGCTAAATTGGAAAGCAGTTTAGGCGGAATCAAAGAAATGAAGAAATTGCCGGATGCCATCTTCATCATTGATCCAAAAGAAGAACACAACGCTGTTGCTGAAGCTAAGAAATTAGGCATCCCTGTGTTTGCGATGTTGGATACAAACTGTGATCCAGATGATGCTACTTATCCAATCGCATCAAACGATGATGCAGCTCGCTCTATTAAATTAGTCACTACGATTTTAGCGGATGCTATTGTTGATGCTAAGGGTGGCGTTCTGGAAATGGCTTATTTGGATAACACAGAAGAAGATGTGACAATGGATGATGTTATTCGCAACGTGGAACAGCAGATTGCTGAAAACGAAAGAAGACGTCGTCAGCGCATCGAAGAAAAACGCAAGAGAAACTTCGAACGTCGTAACCGTCGTTTTAACAAACCAGCTCCAAAACAAGAAGAAACAAAAGCTGAATCAGCTCCTGAAGCCGAAGCGGTTGCAGAAGCAGAATAATCAAGAAAGAGAAGGAGAATGAACATGGCTATTACCGCAAGTCAAGTTAAAGAATTACGTGAAAAAACTGGTGCCGGAATGATGGATTGCAAAAAGGCCTTGACAGAATGCGAAGGAGATATCGCAAAAGCTGTTGACTGGCTTCGTGAAAAAGGCATCGCAAAAGCTGAAAAGAAAGCAGGACGTATCGCAGCAGAAGGTTTGACTCGTGTTGCTAGTCAAGGAAATGATGCGGTGATTTTTGAAGTCAATTCAGAAACGGACTTTGTTGCTAAAAACGAACAGTTCTTACATGTATTAGATGTTTTACAGGCTGCTCTTTTAGAAGCCAAGCCAGCTAGCCAGGAAGAGGCTATGAAGGTCAATACATCTGAAGGAACTGTAGAAGAAGTCATTACAAACGCAACGGCAACGATCGGAGAAAAGATTTCTTTCCGTCGCGTTAACGTTGTTACTAAACAAGATGACGAAGTATTTGGGACTTACATGCATATGGGTGGCAAAATCTCGGCTGTCGTTGTTCTAAAAGGTACACAAGATGCCCAGCTGGCTAAAAATATCGCAATGCAGGTCGCTAGTATGTCGCCTGCTTATGTAAGCCAGGATGAAATTCCTTCTGAAGTTGTAGAACATGAACGCGAACTGCAGCTGCAGATGATGCAGAATGATCCAAAGATGGCGAATAAACCAGAAAAAGTATTACAGGGAATCTTAAAAGGAAAAGTAGATAAACACTTTAAAGATCTTTGTTTAAATGATCAGGAATACTTCTTGGAACCTAAACAAAAGGTTGGACAATACTTAAAAGAGAATGGTGCATCTGCAGTATGCTTTGTTCGTTATCAGACGGGTGAAGGTATTGAAAAGCGTGAAGAAAATTTCGCTGAAGAAGTAATGTCACAAATCAAGGGCTAATGGGTAACCAAATAATTTAGGGGACTCGGCCAGAAATCTAGGGGAGAATTTAGGGGACTAACCAATAGTCATAAATTTTCTACTCCCCTAAATTAAAAATTCAGCTGTAAAAGGAGGGTGAAATTGCCCTCCTTTTCATATCTCCCAGTCTAGTATTGATTCTGTTGATATTATCTTAATTTGGTCTTATTGTAACAGCCGCGTTTGGTCCCGTTTTTCTTAAACTCAGATCTGGATCTTGGGATTCCCCTGATAGCTGGATTTCTTCGCATGCTTAAGAGGATGCGGTTTCGTGTATAATGAAAATCAGAGAAGCCTCGTGCGTTTCTCTTATAATCCTTCGGTTTTCGGTTGAAGGATTCCATCGGTCCATTGGATAATCGGCTATAGTATTCTTTTTCTTCGGTTTCGGTTTTTCTATGGACCTTTAATTTTGTGAACGAATGGATGATCATTTCCTTATGGGATTCCAGAAAACGAGAAAAATCATAGAATATGAGTTGATCAGAATCTCGATATCTAGATATGAGATTCTCCAATGCATTCTGAACATCCTCTGTCTTTTCATATTCGATCTGATTGAAACGAATGTATTCTTCTTTCAGATCCCGCAGCTTTTTGAAATTTGGATCCAGGTCCAAGAACATCTTCTCGATTGTGAACGTATCTACATTCATCCCCAGACGCTTGTGATAGTATCTTTTTGTTGAATAATTGATCTCATCTCTATTCTTGAGCAGGATCCAACGGTAGCTTTTCAAAAGTACAACCTCTCTGGAATCCTGAATGATCTGAAAGTCCCGGTTCGTATCATGATTCTTCTTTTCCAGTCGTTTCCTGTCTCTTTCCTGGTATCGCTTAAGGACCCTATAAAGATAGGTGTTGAGCCGACTTATAATATATTTGACGACATGGAAAGAATCCAGTATCAGACAGGCGTTTGGAAAGAACTTTTCTGGTAACTTTAAGTAGTTCTGATAAGCATCGCAAATGATTCCCTTGACTTGTTTGCGTTCCTCCAGAGGAATGGAAAGGAAATAGTCTTCCAGTGTGGACATCCATCGATTGTGGACCATGTCGATAATATCACCATTGATGAAATCCATGATGACAAATGTATATTTGTCTTTGTCGCTGATATTGAGGAAGACCTCATCGATGGAGATGTATTCTGAAAGAGGAAGCCGGGGAAGGTCGACATAGGCATTGAAAAGATCATGGACCTGTGTATCGGACATGTTGAATTGTCTGGCAACCTGAGCAGCCGATTTATTGAGATCCTTCATCGCATCGATGACCAAAAGAGGTGTGATGTTTGACGAATGAGCGTAGCGTTCCAGAAATGGGAACTGATCATTGAGGTAAAGTCCACAATGAGGACAGTACCATTTTCTCTGGTGGATGATGAGAAAGAGCCTGGTGGTATCCTGGAGCACAGGATGATTTACTTTACGGATATAGAATCCCTTGGAATGCATACGACAGTTACATCTGGGACAGAAGTTGGGATCTGGTCTACGGAATATGTGTATAGACTTGATATCATCAGCGATGTCGATATGATCGACAAAGATAGAAGGATCGTTTGAGATGTTCAGAAGATCCATGATATCCGTTTGTATTAGATTAGAATCAGTCATAAAACCTCCTTTTGACCGGGAGATATGACAAAAGAGATTATATAAAATCAGGATTAAAAAGCATAGAAAAAGGGAACTGTTTCAGTCCCCTAAATTGGTCCCCCAGATTCTCCCCTAAATTGTCCCCTAAACTTTACTCCCCTAAATATTTTGGATACCCGGGCTAATCAGCCCTTCTTTTTTTTGACATTTTATGAAAAGTTTTCATTTTTATGTTGATAAAAATTTTCAAAACTGTATAATAGTTTCATAGCTAAGAAGAGAAGTAGTACAGAATCCCTTTTTCTTAAGAGAATTGACGGTGGGTGCAAGTCATGAACAAGGTTTCTGGAACGTGTCTTGGAGCTTCTATGTCAAAGCATTGCGAGGCATAGACGTAATCGGCGTTAACGATGAGGTGTCATTTATATAGTATAAATGGAAAAAAGGTGGTACCGCGCATTTACGTCCTTTAGAAATAAGGACGTTTTTTTTATAGATGGGAGTGATAACGATGTTTGAAAATGTCCGACGATGCAGGAATCGATTATATAGATTGAAAAAGTATATAGAAGGAGGACAATAACATGGAAAAGAAAAAATACAATAAAATCGTTTTAGCATATTCTGGAGGATTGGATACTTCTGTCTTGATCCCATGGCTTAAAGAAAATTATGGAGCTGAGATCATTGCCGTCAGCGGGAATGTCGGACAAGGGACGGAGTTAGATGGTCTGGAAGAAAAGGCTTTAAAAACCGGAGCCAGTAAATTATATATTGAAGATCTGACAGATGAATTTGTCAATGACTATATCATCCCGACTATGCAGGCAGGGGCTACTTATGAACAATATTTATTAGGAACAAGTTTTGCTCGTCCGATCATCGCCAAAAGAATTGTCGAAATCGCGAAAAAAGAAGGAGCAGATGCAATCTGTCACGGATGTACGGGCAAAGGAAATGATCAGGTTCGTTTTGAACTCGCTATTCAGGCTTTTGCTCCTGAAATGGATATCATTGCCCCTTGGCGTTTCTGGGAATTAAATTCCAGGGAAAAAGAAATCGCATATGCTCAAGCACATAACATTCCTTTAAAAATCAATAAAGAGACAAATTACTCGAAAGATAAAAATTTGTGGCATTTGAGTCATGAAGGATTGGATCTGGAAGATCCAGCCAATGAAGCTCCATTGAATAAACCAGGGTTCTTAGAAATGGGAGTCTCTCCTGAACAGGCACCGGATACTCCGACCAATGTAAAGATTCATTTTGAAAAGGGAGTTCCCACTGCTGTTGATGACCAACAGATGAGTACAACAGAGGTTATTAAAAAGTTAAATGAACTTGGCGGAGCAAATGGCTGCGGGATCTTGGATATCGTGGAAAACAGACTGGTGGGGATGAAAAGTCGTGGCGTTTATGAAACCCCGGGTGGAACTATCTTGTATAAAGCACATGAAAAGCTGGAAGAGATTACCCTCGATAAAGAAACACAACATTATAAACAATCCTTAGCATTAAAATTTGCAGATCTGGTTTATAACGGCCAATGGTATACCCCTTTAAGAAAGGCGATGAGTGCTTTTGTGACCAGTACGCAAGAGACCGTAACAGGCGATGTGATTTTAAAGCTTTATAAGGGTAACATTCTTCCTGTATCTGTGACCAGTCCTTATTCTCTATACAGTGCAGGAATGGCAACTTTTGATGAAGACGATTGTTATGATCAAAGCGATTCAGCAGGTTTCATCCATTTGTTTGGATTGCCGTTGAAGGTCAGAGCCATCAAGGCAAAAGAAATCGATGATTTTCCGGGAGTTGAATAATGACAAAGCTTTGGACAGGTAGATTCTCAAAAGAAACAGACCATTTGCTGGATGTTTTAAATGCTTCTCTTCCTTTTGATCAAAAAATGGCAAAGCAAGATATTCAAGGGTCTCTTGCTCATGTCAAGATGTTAAAAGATCAAAAAATCATCTCTTCAGATGATTATGACCAGATAAGCCAAGGGTTGACATCGATTCAAAAAGATATTGATGAAGGGTCCTTGCCAATCGAAGGAGCAGAAGATATTCACAGTTTTATTGAACAAGAACTGACATTACGGATTGGCCAAGCGGGAAAAAAATTACATACGGGCCGATCTCGCAATGATCAGGTAGCGGTAGACCTTCGTTTATATACAAAAGAGTCTGTTCAAAGGATTCAGGCATTGATACTAGATTTGATTTCCATGTTGATTCAAAGATCAAAAGAGCATTTAACGACTGTTATGCCAGGCTATACACATCTACAAAGAGCACAGCCCGTGACTTTGGCTCATGTATGGATGGCTTATGGAAATATGTTGAAGCGAGACTGGATCCGCTTTCAGAATGCTTTTGAGCTCATGGATGAATGTCCTTTAGGCTCCGGAGCTCTGGCAACTTCCACATATCCGATCGATCGTCAAAAGACAAGTTCACTTTTAGGATTTGCTGCTCCCACTTCGAATTCTATCGACGGTGTAAGTGATCGCGACTACTGCATGGAGATTGCATCCGCATGTTCAATTATGATGATGCATCTTTCAAGGATGTGTGAAGAGATGATCCTGTGGTGTTCGGCAGAGTTTCATTTTATGGAATTGGATGATGCCTTTTCCACAGGCTCCAGCATTATGCCGCAAAAGAAGAATCCTGACGTATGTGAATTGATTCGTGGGAAGACAGGGCGTGTTTATGGACATCTTGTCACACTGTTAACGATGCAGAAAGGCTTATCTCTTGCATATAATAAAGATATGCAAGAAGATAAGGAAGCCTTTTTCGATATTTTGGAAACCGTGATTCATTCTTTACAAGTAATGACTCCTATGATCAAAAGTGCAAAATTTGACGTCGAAGCCATGCACCAAGCAGCATTAGGAGGCTATATCAACGCAACGGATTGTGCTGATTATCTTGCGAAAAAAGGATGTCCTTTTCGGGATGCTTATAAGATCGTGGGAGAACTTGTAGCTTATTGTATAGAGAAAAAATGTTCTTTAAATGATCTTGTATTGGATGAGATGCAAAGCTTCTCTTCTTTGTTTGATGAGGATGTCTATGATGCGATTGATTTGCAGACCTGTGTATCGCAAAGAAACGTATTAGGTGGACCAGCGCCCGAACAAGTGAAGATCCAGATCCTAGAATTGGAACGATTTATAGAAACGAGGTAATTCATGCTTAAACCAAAAATCTATATTGATGGACAAGCTGGAACGACAGGTCTAGAAATCGTTTCACGATTATCCAAACGAGAGGATTTGGAACTGTTGTTGATCCCTGAGCAAGATCGACATAATGATCAAGTTAGAAAACAATATATGCAAGAAGCGGATCTTGTCTTTCTTTGCTTGCCAGATCAGGCAAGTATAGAAGCTGCCAAGTGGATTGATTTAGATACCAAAGTCATTGATGCTTCTACGGCGCATCGTACGGATCCTAAATGGGTTTATGGATTTCCAGAGCTTTCAATTGAACATAGACAAAAGATTGCTCAGTCTAAGCGAGTGGCGAATCCCGGCTGTCATGCGACCGGTTTTATCAGTATTGTTTCACCACTGGTTCAAAAAGGAGTTCTGTCCTCAGAGCAGATCATTCACTGTACTTCGTTAACCGGCTATTCCGGAGGCGGGAAAAAGATGATTGATGCTTATGAGAATCATAAGACGGAGGCAATGGAAGCACCTCAGATCTATGGGCTGGACATGCAACATAAACATTTAAAAGAGATGCAGTTGGTTTGCGGGCTCAAAAATGCTCCTTTATTTTCACCGATCGTAGATGATTATAAAAGAGGAATGCTGACCTGTATTCAACTCCCTTTGAATGCTAAAAATCTATATTCTGTCTATCGAGATTTCTATACAAATGGATTAGTCCATGTTCATCCTTTTGGCTATCCGGCCAATATTAATGCAAATGGTTTTTCACATCGGGATGATTTGGAAATTATTGTTACCGGAAATGAAAAGCAGGCTTTGATTTGTGCTCTTTTTGATAACTTAGGCAAAGGGGCTTGTGGAGCGGCTATCCAAAACATGAATCTGATGTTGGGAATCAAAGAAACGAAAGGATTGCAGTTTTAAAGGAAGGAAGTGTAAATATGCAGTTGATCAAAGGTGGTGTTTGTGCCCCGAGAGGTTTTATGGCAGGGGCATGCCATTGCGGAATTCGAAAATCTCAATCTAAATCCGATTTAGCTATTATCTATTCAAAAACGAAGGCAAAGACGGCAGCTGTGTATACGACCAATCGCGTTAAAGCTGACTGCATTTTTGTCACTAAAGAGCATTTAGAAGATCACCAGGCACAAGCCATCATCTGTAATTCCGGCAATGCGAACGCCTGTGCTCCTTATGGAAGAGAAAATGCAGAGCGTGAGGCATTGGCTTGTGCTCAATATCTTGGGATTGCATCTGAAGATGTGATCGTAGCCAGTACTGGAGTGATCGGACAAGAACTTGCGATTCAATGTATTGAGCAAGGCGTTTCGAAAATTGAGCTTCAGGAAGATGGTTCAAATTTAGCATCACAAGCGATCATGACAACAGATACCCGGTCAAAGGATTGTGCAGTTCGGTTTGAAATTGACGGAATTCCTTGCCATATTGGCGGGATCTGTAAAGGATCGGGAATGATCCATCCGAATATGGGAACTATGCTGGCTTTTATAACGTGCGATGTTTCAATCGATGCTCATCTCTTGCAAAAGGCTTTAGTTGAGAATACAAAAAGAACTTTTAATCGTGTTACTGTCGATGGAGATACATCAACCAATGATATGTGTGTCGTTATGGCAAATGGCATGGCTCGCAATAAGCCGATCGTATCAGAAGATGAAGCTTATGTTGCTTTTAAGGAAGCGTTAAAAACTGTAATGGAGAATCTGGCCATACAGATTGCCTCCGATGGTGAGGGGGCCAGCCGTTTATTGAGTGTCACAGTTTATGAGGCTGAAACGGAAGCACAAGCGGAATCTTTAGCGAAGTCTATCTGTTCCAGTTCTTTGTTCAAGGCGGCTATGTTTGGATCGGACGCAAACTGGGGGCGTGTTTTATGTGCCATGGGTTATTCTGGTGTTGATTTTGACATTTCTAAAGTGGATATCTCATTTGCTTCGCAGTACGGAAAGATTCAAGTTTGCTCACAGGGAAGAGGTCTGGATTTTGATGAAAAGATGGCAAAAAAAGTATTGAGTGCAGATGCCGTACAAGTTTTAGTTTCTTTAGGGCAAAAAGATCAAGTCGTAACTTGCTGGGGCTGTGATCTGACATATGATTACGTAAAAATCAATGGAGATTATCGAACATGAACACACAAAATCGCGCACAGATCTTAGTAGAAGCATTGCCATATATCCAAAAGTATCGCGGAAAAGTTCTTGTAATCAAATATGGAGGCAATGCCATGATCAACGAAGAACTTAAACAGGCGATTATTCAAGATGTAGTTTTATTGAATATGGTTGGAGTTCAAGTTGTTTTAGTCCATGGAGGAGGACCTGAAATTTCCAAGCTTTTAAATCAGGTTGGAAAAGAATCGAAATTCATTAACGGTCTGCGATATACAGATGAACAGACAATTGATTTTGTACAAATGGCACTTTGCGGAAAAGTCAATAAAGATCTCGTTTCTTTGTTGGAGAAAGCCGGAGGAAGAGCGGTTGGTCTTTCTGGTCTGGACGCTTCTATTTTTAAGGCTTTACGGCACACGGATATCTACAGAACAGATTATGGGTATGTAGGAGATATCATCAAAGTGGATGCAACTCTGGTCCGTCAATTATTGGATGAGGGGTACATTCCGGTCATCAGCAGCTTAGCGCGCGGTTATGATGAAGATGTCAATTACAATGTCAATGCAGATTTGGCGGCAGAAAAAATTGCGATAGCTTTAAAAGCAGAAAAGTTTATCTTATTGACGGATGTCAGCGGTGTCATGGAAGATGTCAATGATCCTGATTCTTTGATTCCTTCCATTCAAGTATCACAAGTATCGGCTTTAGAAAAGAAAGGAATCATCTCTGGCGGTATGATTCCCAAAGTTCAATGTTGTGTTGAAGCTGTTCGTCAAGGAATTCGATTTGCCAATATACAAGATGGTCGTATTCCTCACTCGATCTTGATCGAGCTTTTGAGTGATCAAGGTGTAGGAACTGTATTTTATTAGGAGGTTGTCATGGATCTTTTATCAATCAAAGAAATGGAATCTAAATATGTCATGCAAACTTATTCTCGTGAGGATGTTTTGTTGGTTAAAGGTCAGGGATGTCTTCTTTATGATGATCAAGGCAATGAGTATATCGATATGACTTCGGGGATCGGTGTGAATTGTCTAGGCCACAATCATCCTAAACTTGTAGAAGCAATACAGGACCAAGCGCAAAAGTTGCTGCATTGTTCCAATATTTTTTATAGCGAACCTATGGTCTTGGTCGCTAGAGAATTAGTCAAAGCCACGGGTATGTCAAAAATGTTTTTTGCCAACACTGGCGCCGAAGCAAATGAAGGTCTGATCAAACTGGCTAGAAAGTATTCTCAGGATCATTATGGAAAAGGAAGATATAAGATCTTGAGTCTGGTTCAATCTTTTCATGGAAGAACTATGATGACATTGACGGCAACAGGACAGGATAAATTTCATCATGATTTTGATCCGTTTCCAGAGGGATTTGACTATGTCAAGGCGAACGATATCGCATCTTTTTTAGAGAAACTTGATGACAGCGTATGTTGTGTGATAATGGAAATGATCCAAGGAGAAGGGGGAGTTTTGCCTCTAGAAAAAGAGTTTGTACAAACTGTTGCCAAAATCTGCAAGGAAAGAGATATTCTTGTAGCAGTTGATGAAGTGCAAACAGGTATTGGTAGAACGGGCTCTCTATTCTGTTATCAACAATACGGAATCCAACCAAACATTGTAAGTATGGCAAAAGGACTCGGAGGAGGTGTCGTCATTGGCGGCTTTTTAGCGGATCAAAAGTGTTCTGAGGTTTTGACACCAGGTACACATGGTTCAACTTTTGGGGGAAATCCTTTGAGTGCTCGAGCGGCTCAAACAGTACTGAGTATAGTTAACCGGCCAGAGTTTTTAAAAGAAGTCAAAGAAAAAGGCGATTATCTGATGGATGGTCTAAAAAATATCGCTTCTAGTAAGATCAAAGAAGTTCGCGGCATGGGATTGATGGTCGGAGTCATTGTAGATCCAGAACAAAGAACACAATATGTACATGCTCTTCGCCATCGCGGCGTGCTCGTCTTAACAGCGGGAAAAGATTCTATTCGCTTGCTTCCTCCGCTGATTATTACGAAGGAGCAAATCGATAAAGCGGTCAGCGCATTTCAGGAGGTTTTCGAATGAAGCATTTATTAACCATGCAAGATCTGTCAAAGGACGAAATCATGGAGATCCTAGATCTTGCTGATCAACTCAAATATGAGAGAAAACACGGAATTTCTCATCGCTATTTAGAAGGAAAAAGCGTAGGATTGATCTTTCAAAAATCCAGTACACGTACACGAGTCTCTTTTGAGACTGGTGTTTATCAGTTAGGCGGACAAGCTTTGTTTTTGTCCAGTCGGGATTTACAGATAGGTCGAGGCGAACCGATCCAAGATACAGCACGAGTTTTATCGCGTTATCTTGATTTACTGATGATCCGGACGTTTGATCAAAAAGAGGTAGAAGATCTGGCTCGTTATGGTTCGGTTCCGGTTATCAATGGATTAACAGATTATTCGCATCCTTGTCAGGTTCTAGCGGATCTTATGACGATTCGCGAACGCTATGCTACTTTGGAAGGGGTAAAAATGTGCTATATCGGTGATGGAGATAATATGGCAAATTCTTTGATCGTCGGAGGCCTTTTAACCGGCATGGATGTTAGCGTTGCCACCCCAAAGGGATATGAACCTCATGTTAAAGTTTTAGAATTTGCCAAGGCATATCCTAGTTTTTCTTTGACAACAGACCCTGCAAAAGCAATACAGGATGCAGATGTTGTGATAACAGACACTTGGGCCAGCATGGGTATGGAAGAGGAAAAAGAAATCCGTCAAAAAGCGTTTCAGGGGTATACGGTAGACGATGCGCTGATGTCGTTAGCGAAACCAGGTGCAATGGTTCAACATTGTTTGCCGGCCTATCGCGGTCAGGAAATCACTGAAAAAGTTTTCGAAGATCATGCGGATGAAATTTTTGAAGAGGCCGAGAATCGCCTTCATGTCCAAAAAGCGGTTATGGTACTATTAATGAAGGAGGAATAATATGCGTATAGAAAATCGGGAAAATGTCCAAAATGGAAAGGGAACGGTTCACTTTGAGTACATTCTTTCACCAGAAGAGATGCATGGATACAATACTTTGTATGCGCGGATCACCCTTAAACCGGGATGTTCTGTAGGGTATCATGTTCATAAAGGGAATGGAGAAGATTATTTTGTTCTCTCAGGGGAGCCAACGATCAACGATAACAACGAAAGAGAAGTTATCTTGCATCCGGGAGAACACTTATTCTGTCCGGATGGACGTGGACATTCTATCACGAACAATACACAGGAAGATGTCGTTTTTATGGCATTGATTGTCAAATCTCCAGAAGTTTAAAGCATCGGATCATCCGATGCTTTTTGTATGTTCGAGAATTTGAATGTAGTTTTGAACACCCTTCTGTAAAATGCTTTCATCAAAATCAAAGTGATCGTTATGCAAGGGGATTCCAGTGCCTGTGCCTAGAAAAAAGAAAACGCCTGGCACATACTGTTGATACCAGCTGAAATCTTCCGAGATCATTTCGTGCTTGTTCAAAAGAACCAGATCCGGCAGGAAGGTCAATAGTTTTTCAATCAGTGCTGCATCATTTTTTACTGGAGGATAGCCTTCCGTGATGTGAAAATCAAAGGAACCTGGATACTTCTTTGCGGTACTTTTAAGAATATCTGTCAGCTGATGATAAACAGCATCATCCAAAGCTCTTAAAGTTCCTTCTAAGCGAGTGTGGTCGCTGACAACGTTGCGGATATCACCGCTATACATTTTTCCAAACCGCAATAAATAAGGAACTTCACCAGGAATTTCTTTGACTCTGGAATAGACTTCAGTTAAATAGTTTGCGGCAATTTCCAAGGCATCGATTCCTTGTTGGTAAGATGCTGCGTGGCTCTTTTTGCCATGAATATCGATATCGACTTCACTGCTTCGAGCCATCATAGGGCCGGTTTTTGTCGCAATTAACCCTTTTTTTAGATTTGGCCATAGATGCGTTCCATAAATCTGGCAAACATGATAGATGTCTAAAAAACCAGTTTCGCACATTAATTTAGCGCCTCCAGGGGATTCTTCTCCCGGTTGGAAGATCAAAAGTACATTGACATTCAAACGTTTATAATTCTCTTTCAAATAATCGGCCAATCCCAATAACATAGCCATATGACCATCGTGACCGCAAGCATGCATCCTTCCATTATGCCGGCTTTTGAATGTGCAGGATGTTTTTTCCTCCACCGGTAAGGCATCCATATCACTTCGAAAGGCAATTGTTTTTTTCTTATGATTATTAAAATAGGCTATCACGCTGGAAGGGATAGGGCTGCAGATTTGACAAGGGTATGTATTTAAAATATTTAGTATATAATTTTGAGTTTTGGGAAGATCTAATTCCAACTCGGGAATTTGATGTAGATCTTGTCGATATCTTCGAATATTCTCTAGCATGTATTCATTGTAATAGAAAATGAAAAAATATACAAAATATTTTACATTTTGTTTCATAATATGTATAATATTTTCAAGATAGAGGCGCAGAAACGAAGATGACCAAGGAGCTGGCAAGCTGTGATCTGGATCGGGGGCAATTCTGCCGAACTGCTTGTTTTGGCAAAAATAAGCGGTGGGTCGATAAAGAATATTTATCGGACTGTCTACGTTTGTAGGGGAGCTATCAAATGGGTTTGTTACCAGCAAGAGATAGCTTGCTGGTTTTTATTTATCAGGAGTGGGCAAATGGATAAGGTCTTAAAAATTTCGGGAGTTCCAGTAACTCAACTTGCAACACAATATGGAACCCCTCTATATGTTTATGATGAAAATAAGCTGGTTGAGCAATGTCAGTCTTATAAACAGAACTTTGTGCATCCCGGTTTTACGACGGAGATCTTGTATGCTTCAAAAGCTTTTAGTTGTGTAGGAATGTTGCACTTGATCAAAGAACAAAGGCTTTGTGCAGATGTTGTCTCTATCGGAGAACTTGCAACTGCTCTGGAGGCTGGTCTGGATCCGGATCGTATATATTTTCATGGCAACAACAAAACTTTAGAAGAAATTAATTTTGCTATTGAACATGGAGTGTATCGTTTTTTTGTCGATAACGTTCAGGAAGCCGAGACATTGAAGAAATGTATTGAAAAGACCAATCAGAAACTTTTGGTCATGTTGCGCATCAATCCTTGCATTGAAGCGCATACACATGAATTTATACAGACTGCAAATATTGATTCTAAGTTTGGGATCAGTATTTACTCTATTGATGAGATCAAAACGTTGATTCGCTCTTTACAAACTCATGAACAAATTGTTTTTGAGGGACTCCATGCTCATATTGGTTCTCAGATCTTTGAAAAAGAGGCGTTTGTAAAAGAGGTTCAAACCATGTTTTCCTTTATATCCGATTTGGAACGTGATGGATTTTATTGTCCAAAACTTGATTTAGGAGGAGGCTTTGCGATTCATTATACAGATCAAGATCGCCCCATCCCGATTGAATCAATTTGTAAAACTATTTTAGATACATGTGCACAAGAACAGATTAACAAGAAAACGCATGTTAAGACGATTCTGATCGAACCAGGAAGAAGTATTGCTGGTGAAGCAGGTTCCACATTATATACAATTGGTTTTTCAAAACAGACACCGCATAAACATTATCTTTTTGTTGACGGGGGTATGAGCGATAACATTCGCCCTTGTCTTTATCAGGCACAGTACGATGCCGATGTTGCGACCCAAATGGATTCTGAAAAGAGTCGTAAAGTGTGTATAGCAGGAAAGTGTTGTGAATCAGGAGATGTTTTGATTCCCGAGATGAAGCTGCAGCCTTTTTCCCAAGGAGATCTTTTGATCATTTACTCTACAGGCGCTTATGGATTTAGCATGTTTAATAATTATAACCGGAATCTTCGCCCAGCCGTTGTATTTGTAAAAGATGGAAAGTCCAGATTGATTGTAAGGCGAGAATCTTTAGAGGATCTTTTAAAGGGGGATATACGATGAAGATAGCTTTCAGCAAATATCATGGATGCGGAAATGACTTTATCATCGTGAATGAAGCACAGTTTCCGATATCGATTCTTTCTGAGTTGATTCCTAAGATTTGTGATCGTCATACAGGGGTCGGGGCTGATGGTTTTATTTTAGTTAAAACAGATCCCTTAGAGATGATCTATTATAACCAGGATGGCTCACGAGCTCCTATGTGCGGCAATGGCATCCGTTGTTTTTCAAAGTACTGCATGGATCAAGGAATTGTACATCGAAATAGTTTTCCTGTTAAGACTCTTGCCGGTATAAAAGTGGTACGAAAACGTGAAGATTCATTATTTGAAGTCGATATGGGTAAACCCGATCGAGAGGATCTGTCTTTAGTTCACACGAGGGATAAGATCTGGGGACTTTCCTATCAAACTAATGAAAATGAAGTTTTTCGTTTGTATACCTTATTTCATAGTACAGTCCATACGGTTGTTTTTGTAGAAAATCTTGATTGTATCGATATGCAGCGGATTGGAAAACAGATATGTGAAGATCGTCTGTTTGCCCAACAGACCAATGTAAATTTTGTTCAGATCGTAGATCGAAAACATATTCGCATGCAGACTTATGAAAGAGGATGCGGAATGACATTGGCTTGTGGAACCGGAGCTTGCGCGGCGGTATCTTGTGCTTTTGATTTAGGTCAATGTGAGAATACAGTGAGAGTATCATTACCTAAAGGTGAATTACAAATTCAAATTGATGGGCAGGATCACGTTAAAATGATAGGTCCGGCAAAATGTATCGCGAAAGGAGAATATATATATGAAAATGATTAAAGGAAGCATCGTGGCGATGATTACACCGTTTCACGAAGATGGAAGTGTTAATTTCGAGAAAATCGAAGAGATGATCGAATTTCAAATCTCTCATTCAACCGATGGTATTCTTGTTCTGGGAACAACAGGGGAAAGTACGACCATGACGCACGAAGAAGATGATCAGGTCGCACAATTTACGATTGAGAAGGTTCGGGGGCGTGTCCCTGTGATCGTAGGTGCCGGATCGAACAGTACGCAGACCCAACTGGAAAAAAGTATCAAATACTCAAAAATGGGAGCGGACGCATTACTATTGATCTCGCCTTATTATAATAAAACGAACACGGAAGGTATGATCCAGCATTTTAAAGTTTGTGCAGATCAAGCTTCCTGTCCTTCGATTCTTTATAATATTCCAGGTAGAACAGGCTGTGCTATTTCGGAAGATGTTGTCAAAGTACTATCGAAGCACCCGAATATCTGTGGAATAAAAGAAGCAAGTGGAAACATTTCCTATGCGACCAATATTGCCAGATATCTAAATGATGACTTTGCGATGTATTCGGGAAATGATGATATGATCACAAGTATGCTTTCGATTGGCGCCAGCGGTGTCATCAGTGTTTTAAGCAACATTCTTCCTCAAGAGACGCATGATATGGTTTCATCCTTTCATCAAGGAGATGTAAAGCGTTCTTTAGATCTTCAACTTCAGTATTTGGATGTTATTCATGCGCTTTTCTGCGAAGTCAATCCGATTCCGGTCAAAGCCGCTATGAACCTGATGGGAATGCAAGTTGGCGGCTACCGTTTACCATTGTGTGAGATGGATTCCAAGAATTTAATGAAGTTACAGCGTGTTTTACAGGAGCAGGGATTATGCGAATAGCAGTGATTGGAAAAGGAAAAATGGGCACTTTGATTCGATCGAGTGCTTTGGCAAAAGGACATGAAGTGATTGGGTGTTTCGACAATACAGACAAAGACAGATTGAATGTTCCAGTGGACATGCTTCTTGATTTTAGTCATCGTGATAATCTAGATTGGGTTTTAGACTATACGAAAAAAAACGGAAATGGACTTGTTTATGGAACGACCGGTCTGGAAGAAGCAGATCTGGAAAAACTTCAAAACATTTCTAAAAAAGTACCAGTCTTTTATTCCACAAATTATTCTCTAGGAATCGCAGTTTTAAAACAAGTGATTGAAAAGGTGACACCTTTATTAAGAGAAGATTTTGATATGGAACTGGTTGAGAAACATCATAATCAAAAAAAAGATGCACCAAGCGGCACGGCTTTGACTTTGCTTGAAGCTATGGATCCCAATCAGGAATATCAGCATGTATTTGGGCGCCAGGGCATGGTTGGTGCTCGACAAAAAGAGATAGGGATCCATGCGGTTCGTGGCGGGACCATTGCCGGCGAACACAGTGTTTATTATTGTGGACAAGATGAAATTTTGACATTTTCTCATGAAGCGCTCAGTCGTCAGATCTTTGTCAATGGAGCTCTAAAAGCTGCTGAATTTCTACAATATCAAATACCTGGAATGTACTCGATGAAGGAGTTGATCAATTGATATGGATGCGAAACAAATTATTGAGTTTATTCAAAATGCCCCGAAAAAAACACCGGTCAAAATTTATTTTAACGGTGATCCGGCTATCTGCTGGCCAAATTGCAAAGTGTATGGAAACATCGTATTTGGGGACTGGCAAGATATCAGTGCAGTTCTTAATTCTCATCCTGAACTTGATGTGATAGTTGAAAATGACTGCCGAAACAGCGCAGTTCCCTTGTTGGATCTAAAAAATATTCCAGCCCGTATTGAACCGGGGGCTATAATTCGTGATCAGGTGACCATCAAAGAGAATGCGGTGATCATGATGGGAGCGATACTCAATATTGGTGCTTATGTAGGAAAAGGCACCATGATCGATATGGGGGCTGTTTTAGGTGGCCGTGCTATTGTAAAAGATAATTGTCATATTGGAGCCGGAGCAGTTTTGGCCGGTGTTATTGAGCCGGCAAGCGCTACTCCGGTAATTGTAGAAGATGATGTGCTGATCGGGGCCAATGCAGTTGTGATTGAAGGAGTCCATATTGGCAAAGGAGCTGTTGTGGCAGCAGGGGCTGTCGTAATCGATGATGTACCTGAAAATGTTGTGGTGGCAGGAACCCCGGCCCGGATCATCAAAGTGAAAGATGAACAGGCTACATCTAAAACAGGTTTGGTCAAAGCCCTTCGTTCGCTTTAGAGAAACTCTTGATAATCGCGTAAGCGGTTATCCTTTTTTTTGTTCTTTGTTTAGTGTATAATCGATTTGAATAAAATAAAGGGAGATCTTTATGTATAAACGAGTTCTATTGAAGTTGAGTGGAGAAGCATTGTCTAAAAATGGACAGGCGTTAGATCCGGGTACTCTCAAAAATCTGGCCCGAGAATTGAAAGAGGTTCAAAGTCTGGGCGTAGAATTAGCTATTGTAGTTGGAGGCGGCAACTTTATCCGCGGAAAACTAATGGCTGATTTAGGAATGGATCGTGTTCAGGCAGATTATATGGGCATGTTGGGAACTGTCATCAATGCTTTGGCTGTACAGAACGCTTTAGAGCAGGAAGGTGTTCAAACGCGTGTTCAAACGGCTGTAGAGATGCAGAAAGTGGCTGAACCATTTATTTTGCGCAGAGCCATTCGTCATTTAGAAAAAGGACGTATCGTGATTTTTGGAGCCGGAACGGGTTCACCCTATTTTTCAACGGATACGACAGCTGCTTTAAGAGCCAGTGAAATTGATGCCGATGTGATCCTTATGGCCAAAAATGGGGTGGATGGTGTCTATGACTGTGATCCTAAAACTCATCCAGAGGCCAAACGTTTTGATACTTTGAATTATTTGGATGTATTGAATAAAGGATTGCAAGTGATGGATTCTACAGCTATCAGTATGTGTATGGATAATGATATCGATCTGGTGGTTTTCAATATGAATAAGCCAGGAAATATCTTAAATGCTGTTACTCAAAAAGTATCGGGTACAGTCGTAACAAAAAAGAAATAAGGAGAATATTATGAGTGACTATTTAGAAAATGCTGAAATGAAAATGATGACCGCAATGGAAAATCTAGAATCAAATCTTCGTACGATTCGTACTGGACGTGCGAATGCCCAGATTTTAGATCGTGTCCAAGTGGATTATTATGGATCCATGACACCGATCAATCAAATGGCGCAAATTCAAGTTGTGGAAGGGACACAGTTAGTGATCCGTCCTTATGATCGCCAGATCATCAAATCAATAAACAGTGCAATCCAGGCAGCGAACCTGGGCTTGAATCCTCAGGCGGAGGCAGATTGTATTCGTATTCAAATTCCGGCTTTAACGGAAGATCGTCGTAAAGAGCTAGCTAAGGAAGCGCAAAAATATGGAGAAGAAGCCAAAGTTGCCATCCGCAATATACGCCGTGATGCGAACGATCAAATCAAAAAAGATAAAGAAGCGACGGAGGATGACCGTAAACAAGATTTAGAAGCTTCTCAGAAGTTAACAGATAAATTTATCAAAGATATTGATAAAACCGTTGAAGAGAAGAAAAAAGAAATTTTAAGTGTATAATGTGATTGCCCAATCTACATTGGGCAAATTTTTTTAGGAGGATCAGGATGAACGTACCTAAGACAATCGCAATCATTATGGATGGGAATGGACGCTGGGCGAAAGCGAAAGGGTTACCGCGGACGGCCGGTCATAAACAAGGAGCGGATACAATTCGTACCGTAGCTTTACATGCGAATCGAATCGGTGTCGAAAAGTTGATTCTTTATGCGTTCTCAACAGAGAATTGGAAACGTCCTGAGGATGAAGTCAGTTTTCTTTGTAAGTTGCCAGGCTTATTCTTTAACCGCTATATCAAAGAACTGATGGAGAACAATATCCGAGTTACTTTTGTCGGAGAATTAGAAAGATTTCCGGAAGATACACAAAAAGTCATTCGTAAAGCGGTTTCTATGACTGAAAAAAATACAGGGTTAGAGCTTTGTATTGCCATCAATTATGGCTCTCGCAGAGAACTTGTATTAGGTATTCGTCAATATGCTGAAGAAGTAGCGGCTCATCAAAGAGCCAATGATTTAGTTCCGGAACAGCTGGCGGATTATCTTATGGTCCCGGAAGAGATTGATTTACTGATTCGCACAAGTGGTGAAATGCGTATCTCTAATTTTTTGCTGTGGCAGATTGCTTACGCAGAATTAATTTTTACACCAGTTGCTTGGCCAGATTTTGATGAAGAACAATTGGATCGCTGTATTAAAGAATTCAATCAACGCGATCGCCGATTTGGAGGGATAAAGTCATGAAGACTCGAATTGTCACTGCCTTGATTGTCATTTTGATCTGTATTCCTCCTGTTGTTTGGGGAGGAATCCCCCTCGAGATCTTAGCAATCCTGATCTTGTCGGGCGGATGTTATGAATGGTTACACGTTCAAAAGGAATTTCCCGCTTGGCCTGTCTATGTTTTTCCGAGTTGTCTGTTGTTGACTTTTATTTCTAGATTTATTCCAGACTCGTATTTGTTTTCTTTTTTGATCGTTTGCATTGTATATTTTTGGTGTTTAAATATTTTTGTCGAGACGTTTACGATATCGAATGCTTTTTCAATGATTAGTTTTTTTGTGATCTTCTTTTTAATCTATCGTTCAATCGGTAGAATTCAAGAAAATCACCTTTATTTGATTTCTATTGTATTTGCCACATATGGATCGGATACTGGTGCATGGTTTTTCGGAAGACGCTTTGGCCGCCACAAGATGAATCCGAGAATTTCTCCGAAGAAGAGCTGGGAAGGTTTTGTTGGCGGGATTGTCAGTGGATTTATAATGGGATGGATCCCGACATTCTTTTATCTTAACGACGTTCATTTAGGTTTGATGTTTTTGCTTTGCCTTCTTTGTCCAGTGGTTGCAGAATTTGGGGATCTTTGTTTCAGTTCGATCAAACGACAGTATGGAATCAAAGACTTCTCCAACTTATTGCCGGGGCATGGAGGTGTACTTGATCGAGTGGATTCCTTGTTGATGAATATTCTGTTGTTTGGCGCTCTGAGTTCATTTTTTATTATATAAGGGGGATGTAAATGAATTTGATCATCGGTTTGTTTGCTTTTGTTTTCATGCTGAGTGTGATCATCGTGATCCACGAATTAGGGCATTTTCTTGTTGCTCGTCATTTTGGGGTATATTGTAAAGAGTTCTCAATTGGAATGGGGCCTTTGTTATATGCAAAACAAGGAAAAGAAACACAGTTTTCGATTCGTGCAATTCCTTTTGGCGGTTTTGTGATGATGGCTGGAGAAGAAGATGGTTCACAGGATGAGGAAGAGGATTGGTTAAAAGATCTGGATGAATCCAGAAGATTGAATTTTAAGCCTCGCTGGCAGCAAATCTGTGTGATGGTTGCCGGAGTCGTGATGAATATTTTACTCGCTTGGGTGTTGTATATTGGTTTGGCAATGGCTCAAGGTTATGTTGTAGAGGATCCATTACCTGTTGTATACGAAATCATTCCTGGCCAGGCAGCCGATCAAGCGGGTCTGCAAGAGGGCGACCATATTTTAAAGGTAACAGATGGATCGGATGTATTGGAACCCGAAACTCAATATGATCTTTTAGAATGGATACAATATCATCCAGAGGAATTACAAGCGACTGTCCAGCGTCAGGATGAAGTCTTTGAAGTGAGCATTCAACCTGAAAAAGACGAAGAAACCAATACTTATTCCTTAGGTTATGTAGTTTCTGCCAATGCGCACTATGTTCCTTGGTACACCGGTTTTTATTATGGGACGATGGATATGTTGGAATCGGGAACTTCCATTTATCGTGCTTTAGGGCATTTGATCCAAGGGGAAGGTCTTCAAAACTTATCGGGTCCGGTCGGAATTGCGCAAGTAACTACTCAAGCTACGACCCAAGGTTTGGATTCTTATATTTCTTTATTTGCGATGATCTCATTAAATATCGGGATCTTTAATTTGTTGCCGATCCCGGCTATGGATGGTGGCAGGATCTTGATCTTGATCTTAGAAAAGATCTTCCGCCGAAAAATCAGTACTCGTGTTGTCGAGAACGTGATCATGGTCAGTTTTATCTTATTGATCGGCTTATTCTTATTCGCAACTTATAATGATATTCTTCGATTGTTCTAAAAGAAGCGCAAGCTTCTTTTTTTGTTTGGGAAATAAAAAGAGGTTTAAAAAACCTCAAGTTAGATCATGAAATAAAGAATGGCTGCAAGATGACAAATTGAAGCCAGAAGGATAAATATATGCCAGATAAAATGGTTAAACTTTCTTTGCGGATGTCCATAAAAATAGGTCCCGATCGTATAAAGTAAACCACCTGCCAGGATCAAGATAAAAAAAGTTAAGGAACATTTCTTAATCAGCACCGGTAGAATGAATATGGCCATCCATCCCATGGTCATATAGATAACCATGGATAAGACTTTATGATTTACATTGGAAATTGATTTTAATAAGATGCCGCTCAATGCCATGATCCATTCGATTGCCAATATAAGATAGCCAATCTTGTTATGCATCAAAGATAAGCATACCGGAGTATATGTTCCAGCTATCGCAAGCAAAATCATTATGTGATCGATTTTACGAAAGACATATTTATGTGTTGTTTCATGTGGCATACTGTGATAAAGACAGGATGCTAAAAACATGAAGATCATGCAGATGATATAGATCGATATACCAATGGCATGCAGGGTGCCTGCTTGAAGATAGGCGCGTATCGCATAGTAAGGCAGTGCAAACAATAATAGAAACGCCATGGTCCCATGACTGACCGCATTTCCAACTTCTTCTTTAAACGAAAGAGGAAATACGTTTCTCATACTTTCTTTCATTTTTGTTTTCATACGTACTATTTTAAAAAGTATGGTTTTAAATTTCAAGGGAGCAGTCGATTTTTATTTCCCTTTTTGATACAATACAAAAGTTAGGATGAAGGTGGCTTATGTTTTTAAAAAGGATTGAGATTCAAGGCTTTAAGAGCTTTGCGGATAAGACAATTTTACAATTTGATCAGAATATCACCGGCATCGTTGGTCCTAATGGTTGCGGAAAAAGTAACGTCAATGATGCGATTCGCTGGGTATTAGGAGAACAAAGTACTAAAAGTCTTCGCTCGGGTTCGAGCATGTCGGACATTATATTTAGCGGAAGTGAATATCGAAAACCGGTCAACATGGCAAAAGTAACTTTAGTTTTTGATAATTCACTTCATATTTTCGATTCACCTTACGAAGAAATTGAAATTACTCGTCAGCTTCAACGCTCTACTAATGAAGCGAGTTATTTTATCAATAAAGAACCGTGTCGTTTGAAAGATATCAATGATTTAGTGATGGATACGGGATTGGGAAGAGATTCGCTAAGTATTATTACGCAAGGCAACATCAGTGCTTTTGCGGATGCGAAACCTGAGGATCGGCGTCTTCTTTTTGAAGAAGCTGCCGGTGTTGCAAAATATAAAAAGCGAAAAAAAGTTTCTTTGCAGAAATTAGAAAAAACAAAAGATAATCTTGATCGTCTGCAAGATATTTTAGATGAACTCGAAAAACAATTGTCACCCTTGGAAAAGCAGGCTGAAAAAGCAAAAATCTATAAAAATTTAAAAACCGAACTTTCTTCCATTGAAATCAGCGTGCTGGTTGAAGAAATTGAATCGATGCACCGCGAAATTGAAGACCTTTCCCATGCTCTTTTTGAGGCAAAGACGATCTATACTTCTAAAGAAGCATCTTTAAACCAGCAAGAAATCGATATTTCCAATTATCGTCAGGAAATGCATGCTTTAGATCGTCAAATCAATGATTTGCAGGGACAATACACAAGAGCTATGGAAGATAGCTACCGCTTGGAAAAACAAAAAGTAGAATTAGACGAAAAACGAAAATACCGACTTTTACAAGCAGATGCTCTGGCTCGACAGGATGAACTGAAACAGATGCTTCAGGAAGCAAAATATGAGTTTGAGGATCGTCAAAAACGTTTACAGATCTTAAAAGCGGATCTGGAAATGCATTTGAAGCGTTTAAACGATTTAAAAAATAAAGAAAATCAGGCTTCCATGCAGGCTTCTCAGCAACGACATGTTTTACAAGAATTAAAGAATCGAAAACAAGTATTAGAAAATATTGCACGACAACCTTTTTCTCACCAGCAAAGCGTACGTGCTGTTCTTGATGCCCGACATTCTTTGATGGGGATTGAAGGTGTCGTCAGTGAACTTTTAAAAGCACATCCGGAACATGCTAAGGCCATTGAATCGGCTTTACAAGGAAGTCTTTATCATATTGTGACTAAAGATGAAGCTGCTGCCCGAAATGCGATTGGTTACCTGAAAAAAAATAAAAGCGGCCGAGCAACGTTTTTGCCGTTGAATATCATGAAAAAACGTTTTGCGGCCCAAGATCAGCAAATCATTGCTTCACAATCAGAAGGAATGATCTGCTGGGCTTATGAATGTGTTTCCTGTGCCCCTAAATATGAAGATTTACGAGATCGTTTATTGGGGAATGTTTTGGTAATGGATAATTTGGTCCATGCCAATGAATGTGCAAAGCGTCTTCAATACCGTGTGAAGATCGTGACTTTGGATGGAGATATCGTTCATACCGGAGGAAGCATGACTGGCGGGTCGATTCGGAATCAGACGTCTTTGATTACGATTCAACATGAATTGGATTCGATTCGTTCACAAATTGAAGGGCAGGAGCTCAAGGTTTCGCACGATAATGACGAGTGCCGCATGCTGGAAAATCAAATGGACAAAGAAACTGAAACCTGCATGCAGTTGCAGATTGATGTGGCAAAACTGGAAAATATCTATCTTACTAAAAAAGAGAAATATGATTCTTTGCAGATGGAATACAAAGATTTGGTCATCGATGAAGAAAAACAGGATTTAGAAGAAGATGATATCGTCGTTTTAATGTCAAAGATGCATGCACGTATCGATCAAATCACGGGCGATATGCAAGCTTTGCGCAAAAGACGTTATGACAAAGGCAATACAGTAGAACAGATGGAAAATCAGATGCGCTCGATTCGCCGCGAGATGAATGCTTTGCAGGTTGATATTCATGACAATGAACTGGAACAAGCCAAAAAACAAGCCTATTTGGATACCGCTTTAAGACAACTTAACAGTGAGTATTCGATGACTTTTGAACATGCGAAAGATCAAAAACAAGATATTGATCTCAGCGAAGCCAAACAAAGAGTTCAAGTTTTGCGCACAGAAATATCAAAACTGGGAAATGTTAACCCGGATGCACCGGATCAATATAAGGAAATCAAGGAACGCTTTGATTTTATGACTTCACAAAAAGAAGACCTGGAAAGGGCTTCTGCTTCGATCCTTTCGGCAATTGATGAAATGGATCAGACCATGAAAGTTCAATTTGTAGATATGTTTGAAAAAATCAATCAGGAATTGGACGGTATTTTTAAAGCGATGTTTGGTGGCGGTAAAGCGAAACTAAGCATGGTAGATCCGGAAGATGTCTTGAATACGGGTATAGAAATCGATGTTCAGCCACCAGGAAAAATGGTCAAGAATTTACAGTCTTTCTCCGGTGGTGAAAAAGCTTTGATCGCAATCAGTGTTTTATTTGCGATTTTACAGGCGCGAGTTATGCCTCTTTGCATTTTTGATGAAGTCGAAGCCGCTTTAGACCAGGCAAATGTTGAACGATTTGCACGATACCTGTCTCGTTTTGGAGACCGCTCTCAATTTATCGTCGTGACTCATCGCCCGGGAACGATGGAACAATGCGATACATTGTACGGAATTACTATGCAAAAAGATGGTGTCTCTAAATTATTGAAGGTTCAGTTGAAGGACGCTGTTCATATTGTAGAAAACAAGGAGGTCAATTAACATGGCTTTATTTCAATCGATCAAAGATGCCTTTATCAAAAACCAGGATAAAGATAAATACTTAAGCGGATTAGGTCGTTCTAGGAAGAGTTTTGGAGATAGGATTCGTTCTTTATCGAACAGCTTTCATGGCATTGACGATGATCTTTTAGAGGAGATCATGATTTTGTTATTGGAAAGCGATGTGGGAATCCATACAGCACAAAAAATAGTCGACCGTTTTGAAGAAAACGCTTCGCATATCCACGAATATGAATCGATGGAAGATTATTTTATCAGTATCCTTCATGATTTTTATGATCAAGAACAAGATGGATTCATTCATTATAACGAAGAAGGACCAACGGTTATTTTTATGGTTGGAGTAAACGGTTCTGGCAAGACTACAACATCCGCAAAACTTATCCAATATTATAAGGATCTGGATATGTCTATGGCGGTTGCGGCTGCGGACACTTTCCGTGCGGGGGCTGTTGATCAAATTGAAACATGGGCCAACCGATTGGGAGTTCCTTGTATAAAAGGAGCGCCAAATCAAGATCCGAGTTCTGTTTTAGTGGATGCTTGCCGGTATGCTAAAGATCATCAAATTGATATTCTTTTAGCGGATACTGCCGGTCGGCTGCAGACCAAGACGAACTTGATGAAAGAATTAAGCAAGATGGTTCGCGTTTGTGATCGCGAGATTCCGGGGGCTCCTCAAGAAGTCTGGCTGGTTTTAGATGCGACAACGGGTCAAAATGGAATCTCACAAGCTAAACAGTTTTTGGATGCTACGCAAGTTAGCGGAATCATTTTGACTAAGATGGATGGAACGGCGAAGGGCGGGATTGTTTTAGCTATCCACGATCAGTTGAAGATTCCGGTTCGCTTCCTAGGGTTGGGAGAAAAGCCAGATGACTTGCAACCTTTCGATATCAACAGTTATTTGATGGGAATCACAAAAGGATTAGAAGATGAATAGATTGGAAACGAACGTTCTTTTTGATATCTATGGTCAATTGCTGACAGAGCGGCAACGTGAAATCTGTTCATTATATTATGAGGAAGATTTTTCTTATTCTGAGATTGCAGAAGAGCTTTCCATATCACGGGCTGCGGTTCAGGATAGTCTAAAAAAATCTTTGAATCAGCTGCAAAAGTATGAAAGTGTGATCCATTATATTGAAAAAAGAAAAAAAATCATTGAACTTTTAGAACAGTTGAATGATGATAAGATAAAAGAGACAATCATGAATCTATTATAGGAGGGTATCAATATGTCTATTGTAATGAGTGTCAATGCAGGAAGCAGCTCTTTAAAATTTCAGGTGTTTCAAATGCCGGAAGAAGAAGTGCTTGCACAAGGGAACATTGAGAGAATCGGATTGGAAGATTCGATTGTTGGAATGAAGTTCAAAGGACAAAAGATCGAAGAAATTCTAGATATTCCAGATCATGGAGCTGCAGTGAATAAATTGATGGAAGTTTTGGTCAAATATGAAATTGTCCATGATTTAAATGAGATCAAAGCTATCGGTCATCGCATGGTTCACGGTGGAGAGTATTATTCCCATTCAGTTCCTGAAAGCAAGGAAGCTGAAGATAAAATCGATGAGTTAAAAGTTTTGGCACCATTGCATAATCCTGCCGGACTGCTTGGCTATCGTTCTTTTAAAAAGGCTTTGCCGGAATGCAAGCACACATTTGTTTTTGATACGGCGTTTCATCAAACTATGCCAAAGGAAAACTACATTTATCCGATTCCTTATGAATATTATGAAAAAGATGAAATTCGTCGATATGGGATGCACGGAACAAGCCACTTATATTTAACACAGCGATTAGCCGAGATTTTAAATAAACCGATGGAAGAAATGAACATCATTACATGCCATTTAGGGAATGGCGCAAGCATTACGGCTGTAAAAAATGGAAAATCTTATAAAACCAGTATGGGATTTACTCCATTGTCCGGTGTCATGATGGGAACCCGCTGTGGAGATATCGATCCGGCCATCATTATGTTCCTAGAGAAAAAGTATGGTTACACGCCTGATGAAATTGATACGATCTTGAATAAAAAATCAGGGATGTTAGGCGTTTCAGGAATCAGTTCAGATGGACGTGATGTGGAAGCCGCTGCTGAACAAGGAAATGAACGTGCTATCTTAACGCAGAAGATCTATGTTAATTCAATTGTAGAGACCGTATCTGGATATTATGGTTTGATGGGTGGAGCTGATGCAATCGTCTTTGCCGGCGGCATTGGTGAAAATGATTCTCTGATGCGTCAGAAGATTTGTGATCGTCTTGCGGTATTTGGTGTTAAAGTTCCTGAATCATTGAATAAAGGGGTTCGCGGCATCGAGAAAAAATTGAGCAGCGAAGATTCTTCAATCCAGGTTTGGCTGATTCCTACCAATGAAGAGCTCGTCATGGCACGAGATGCCTATAAGAATCTTTGCCATGAATCCTAAAATTCTTGATTCCATTCAAAAATATGACTCTATCATTATTTTTCGTCATATTTTGCCTGATATGGATGCTTTAGGTTCTCAGTATGGCTTGGCGTCTTGGATTCGTTCTGCCTATCCTCAAAAAAAGGTCTATTGTGCCGGAGAAGGATCTCCTTTACAAAAAAAATTGGGATTATCATTAGAAACTCTTTCTGAAGACATTTATCTGAAGTCTTTAGGAATCGTTTTGGATGCATCGACCGCAAATCGTGTTGATGATCAAAACTATACGAGATGTGCCTCTACGATTCGCATCGATCATCATGTGCAGACAGAATCTTTTTGTTCTGTAGAATGGATCGATCCCAAGGCGAGCGCTACTTGCGAAATGCTGGCTCTGTGGCTTAAAGAGAATCAAGGGATGCTCCCTGCAGATGCCGCTAATCTTTTATATGCTGGTTTAGTGGCGGACAATGTTCGCTTTACTACAAAGAGCGTCAGCGCAAACAGTTTTTATGCAGCAGCTTATTTAATGAACTTTGGCATAGATGTCATAGCATGTGATCAGATGAATTATTCAAGCACATGGAATGATTATCAATATGAAACGTTAGTTCGTACAAAGGCGTCTCGAAAAAATCATTTTCTGTATGCTGTGATGGAACAAGATGATTATCTTCCTGTTTTAAGTTCATTTGCTTCTGCAAAAGAAAAAGTCTATGTTTTGAGCGGTGTGGAAGATATCCAGATTTGGGCTTTATTCACTCGTATGGAGGATGGGGTCCATTACAGTGCTTCCTTACGTTCCAAAACAATCGATATTCGAGCAGTGGCTCAAAAATATCATGGAGGCGGTCATGCCTGTGCATGCGGCATCAAAAATCTTACTCGTGATCAAATTAAAGAAATTGTTGAACTTTTGGCAAATTTAAGTGAATCCGTTCTTTCGATTTCTGTTTAGTCTAAGTCGATGACTTAGGCTTTTTTATTCTGTGGTATAATGACAACAAGATGGGAGGACAACAATGGTCCATTTACACGCGCGAAGCTGTTATAGTCTTCTGGAATCGAGTTTAACGATTGAACAATTGGTTGAACGAAGTGCTCAGCTAGGTTTTCGTCATGTGGCTCTGACCGATAAAAATGTCATGTATGGCACCATGAAGTTTTACAAAACCTGCATGGAACACAAGATTCATCCCATTTTGGGTTTGGAAATCGATGCTTTGTTTGAAACAGGAAAGACAAGTTTTGTCTTTTTGGCCAAAAACGATCAAGGTTTACAAGATCTATATGCTCTTTCTACATTGAAAATGAGTCACAATCATGAACTTTCTATGGCGGATCTCTCTATCTATAGTCAGAATAGTATTGTTCTGACTACGGGGATCCAAGAGGAAGATATTTTATATAATTGGATCTTACATGAAGATCAACCTTCTCTTTATCGCTATTTTGAAACGTGCCGTTCTTCTTTTTCATCATTTTATATCGGAATCTTATGCAATGATTCAGGTTTTTGGAAAGAAAAGAATAAACTGATCAAAAAAATCGCAAATGAAACAGGGCTTTTGACTTGTGCTCTTTCGTATATTCTTTATCAAAAAAAAGAAGATGTTTTACAGCTTCGAACACTTAAAGCGATTCAAAAACAAGCAAGAATTCACGATCAGGATCTAGTGGTTTTGAATGATCGTTTCATACGTTCGCAATCAGAAATGGAAAGTTTATATGATCCAGAAGATTTGATTCGTACTGATGAAATTGCACAAATGTGCAACGTTCAAATGGCAATGCCGAAGAGTTCGCTTCCGCCATATCAAAACAAATTGGGAATCGATTCAAAAGAGTTTCTGGTCAAACTGTGTAAAGCAGGGCTTGCCAAACGTCTTTCTAATCAATGGAACGAAGAATATGCAAAACGATTGGAATATGAGTGCTCAACAATCATTAAAATGGGATTTACGGATTATTTTTTGATAGTTTATGACTTCATCCGTTTTGCTCGTTCAAAAGATATCAACGTTGGTCCAGGGCGCGGGAGCGCCGCTGGATCTTTAGTGGCGTATTGTTTGGGAATCACGCATATTGATCCTATAAAAAATCATCTTTTGTTTGAACGATTTTTAAACCCGGAACGGATTTCTATGCCGGATATCGATACAGACTTCCCGGATGATCGACGAGATGAAGTCATCGATTATGTGAAAGAGCGATATGGGAAAGATCATGTCTCGCATATTGTTACTTTCAATACTTTAAAGGCTAAACAAGTATTACGGGATGTAGGAAGAGTGTATTCTATTTCTTCTGCGAAGATCGACCAGTTGACGAAACTGATTCCAAATACTCCTGGCATGACATTGAAACGAGCTTTTTCGGAAGTGGATGCTTTTTCTCGCATTCTTAAAAAAGACAAGACACTGATGGAATTGTACCAGTATTGTCTACCTTTAGAAGGGCTGCCGCGTCATCTGTCTATACACGCTGCCGGGATTGTTTTGAGTGACCAGCCAATCGTCAAAGTCTGTCCTTTGGTTCAGATCGATGAATCTCATCTTGCCACCCAGTTTACGATGGAGTATTTGGAAGAACTCGGCTTGATCAAGATGGATTTTTTGGGCCTTAGAAATCTGACGACGATCGATCATATCGTAAAAACTATCGAACAACAGACCGATCATAAAATTGATGTTTTAAAACTGCCATTGAACGATCAAAAGACATATCGTCTATTATCCAAAGCCGATACCACAGGGGTATTTCAATTGGAAAGCCAGGGGATCCGTGCTTTGCTAAAGAGGATGAAACCATCGAGGTTTGAAGAAATCTGTGCAGTTTTAGCTTTATATCGTCCCGGTGCAATGCAGAATATTGATGCCTATATTCAGCGTAAAGAACATCCGGAACAAATAGAGTATCCGCATCCCTTGACTCAAGATATCTTAAAAGAAACTTATGGCCTGATCATATATCAAGAACAAGTTATGCAGATCGCTACAAAAGTAGGAGGTCTGTCCCTAGCGCAGGCAGATTCTTTGCGTAAGGCCATGTCGAAAAAGAAGCATGACCAAATGGCTGCCTATAAAGAGACTTTTGTCCAGGGAGCATTGAAGAATCATTGTTCTTATAAACAAGCAGTTGAATTATTTGATACCATGGAAAAGTTTGCCAGTTATGGTTTCAATAAATCGCACAGTTATGCTTATGGTTTGATTGCTTATCAGATGGCATATTTAAAAGCAAACTATCCCCTTTATTTCTATCAGAATCTGTTTGACAGCGTCATTGGTTCCGAAAAAAAGACTAGTCAGTACTTGAGTGAATGTCGCAGTAGAAAACTAGTTGTTTATGCACCGGATATCAATCGATCTGAGGGACATTATACGATAGAAGAAAAAGGCTTGCGTATGCCTTTTCAAGTCTTAAAAGGCATTGGAAGTACAATTTATCCGCCTATTTTAGAAGAACGAAGACATGGGCAATTTCAGAATTTTATCGAATGTGTTGTTCGTTTAAGCAGCGCGCATGTGATTGAATCCAGTTTACGAATATTGATTGATGGAGGGGTCTTCGATTCTTTTGGATTGAATCGTGCCACCATGCATGATAATTTGGCAAGAATTCTCGTTTATGCTGATTTAGTCAAAACGGAAGTTGATGGCCAGATTCGGTTTGATCTTTCAGTCGTTTCTAAACCAAGCTTGCGAAAAATGAAAGAAAACCCGATGGAGCGTTCCCAAAAAGAATTTCGCGTTTATGGCTTTTATTTAAGTGAACATCCGGTAAAGCGGATTCGCGAAACACAATATCCCAAATGTTTACCGTTATCGCAAGCGGAATCGTATTCGGGATACCTCAATGTGATTGGCCGTGTCGTCGGGTATCGTGTTCATAAAACAAAACAAGGTCAAAATATGTGTTTCATGTCTATCGACGATGAATCCGGAAAAATAGATATTACTTTGATGCCTGAACTCTATGCAAAAGAAAAAGATAATATTCAAAAAGAACACGTTGTCCTTGTGCAGGGAAATAAAAATCGTCCGAATTCAATACTTGCCAGAAAATGCTTTTGGCTGAATCCAGAGAAAACATGATTCTATACTGAAAAAATCGGAGGATAACTTTTCAGAATACTTAGGTTAACCTTTATTCTTCGAAACGTATGCAATTCACTTTAAATTAGACTTTTTTTATCGTACTTTGTATTTATTAACTTTCGTAAAATAATACAGTATAATGAAATTAGGGAAAAACCTTACTTAAAAAACGGAGGTGAGTATGATGTCAGAAAAGAAATTTAATTGCATGGAATTTGACGATGATAATAATCGAATTAACATTTTGATTGGTGATAATGGCTTTGTGGATTACAAAGATATTGCTAAAGTTTCAATCTTGAATCAGCAAGCTTCTTTTAAAGGAGAAGACAAACCATTTACCCACCAGATATTAAATGGTACAGCTTTTTTATGTGGAATAATGGAGCCTCAATTTTATGTAGGTCTAAAAATTATCTTGAAGGATGAAACAATTAAAGCTGTGTTTATTTCGAACAGAAAAACTATATTCAATACTGATATTTATAATGAAGATAAAAAAGAAGCAGAAAAAATCAAAAAAATGCTAGACAAAAGAATTTCTAAATAATATTCCAGACAACTTTTATCAAGAGTGAGATGAAAAATCTCACTTTTTTTCACATTATCTTTTCTTGACGTACACTTGTTTATTGCGTATAATAACCACGTTGCAGATTCTGTTCTGGTCTTGCAACCGCACAGAAGAGGTTAATAAAGTGGTTTTCCCACCTTAATGGCGAGTATCAGGAACATAGAATAGGAGGTGCCGTATGTACGCAATTATCGAAACTGGCGGAAAACAGATCAAGGTTGAAAAGGATGCTGTCATCTTTGTTGAAAAATTAGAAGCTAGCGAAGGAGATACAGTTGTTTTTGATAAAGTTCTGTATGCCGATGGCAAATTAGGAAAACCTTATGTAGAAGGTGCTAAAGTTACTGGAACTGTTGAAAAACAGGGAAAAGGCAAAAAAATCACAATTGTAAAATACAAACCTAAAAAATCTTCTACACGCCGTAAACAAGGTCATCGTCAGCCTTATACAAGTGTAAAGATCACTGCTATCGAGGCTTAATATGATCTATGTCTACTTGAATCAAAAGGACCGGCAGATTGGATCTGTAAAGATAACGGGACACGCGGATTCAACTACTGAGACATTGGATCTGGTATGCGCTGAAGTGAGTGCCGTATCTGTTGGAATACTGAATGCAATAGACACTTTGTGTGAGGGCAGTTGTTTGATTCAAATGGAAAGTGGTTTTGTATCTATCGAAGTTCAATCGAACAGTGATACCTTACAAATCATTTTAAAAACTTTGGTGATTCAATTAGAAACAATTATAAATACAAATAAAAAGTATATTAAGATGATAAGAAGAGAGGTGTAAACCATGTTGAAGTACACATTAGATAATCAGTTGTTCGCTTCTAAAAAGGGAGTTGGTTCGACTAAGAACGGTCGTGATTCTCATTCAAAACGTTTAGGGGCAAAATTAGCCGATGGTCAGTCTTGTCATGCTGGAAGCATCATTTATCGTCAACGAGGTACGAAGATCCATCCTGGAACAAATGTTGGACGTGGCGGAGATGATACACTGTTCGCAAAAGTTAGCGGTGTTGTTCGTTACGAGCGCTTAGGAAAAGACAAGAAACAAGTTTCAGTTTATCCACAGGCTTAATCAAAAAGATCCCTAAGGGGGTCTTTTTTTAGGAGGGCACTATGTTTGTCGATCAAGTTAAAATTCATGTTCAAGCGGGAAAAGGTGGCGATGGAATCGTCAGTTTTCGTCATGAAAAATATGTTGCCTACGGAGGCCCTTTTGGCGGCGACGGCGGGAATGGCGGAAACGTGATCTTCGAAGCAGATCCAGGCATGACAACCTTATTAGATCTTCGTTATCACCGCAAGATCAAAGCAACGCCAGGAGAAAAAGGAAAGAACAAAAAGATGCATGGCGCTAACGGTGAAGATAAAATCGTTAAAGTTCCGTTAGGAACCATTGTAAAAAGAGCGGATACCGGGCAAATTATCGCTGACTTGACCGAACCTCACCAACAGACGATCATCTGCAAAGGTGGACGTGGCGGTCGTGGAAACTTTCATTTTCGTTCCAGTCGCAATACAGCACCAAAATATGCGGAATTGGGAACTTTAGGGGAAGAGTTTGACTGCATTGTTGAATTGCGAGTTCTGGCCGATGTTGGGCTGGTTGGCTTTCCAAGCGTTGGAAAATCAACTCTTTTGGATGCTGTTTCACGAGCTAAACCGGAAATTGGAGACTATCCATTTACGACGATTTCTCCCAATGTTGGTGTTGTACAAGTCAAAGATGGGCGTAGTTTCATTATGGCGGATCTACCAGGTTTGATAGAAGGTGCCAGTACTGGAAAAGGACTTGGGTATCAATTCTTAAGACACATTGAACGTTGCCGAGTGATTGTTCACGTTCTGGATATGGGAGGACAAGATGGCCGAGATCCGTTAGAAGATTATGAAATCATAAATGATGAGCTCCGTTCTTATCAGATACGTCTATTGGAGAGACCGCAAATTGTCGTTGCCAACAAGATGGACCTGAATGATGCACAAAAGAATTTAGAGCGATTCAAAGAAAAATATCCAGATCTCGAAGTGTATCCAACAACAACGATCATTCATGAAGGACTGGACCCTGTTTTAAGAAGAGCTGCAGATCTTCTGGCAGTAACGCCCGCTTTTCCAATTGTTACCGAAGGCACTTCGAATGAAGGCGTCACGTATACTTTTGAAGAAAAGAAATCAGATCTTCAAGTTACTAAATTGGGGGATCATCTTTGGGAGATTAGCGGTCCTCGAATTGAACGGGTTTTCAATATTCAAAAGCTCAATACCGAAGAGGATTATTTCGAGTTTGCGAATAAAATGCGTTATTTGGGAATTGATACAGCTTTACGCGAGGCTGGCTGTATGGACGGAGATACAGTTCAAATGCTTGGATATCAATTTGATTTTATTGAAAATTAGAGATAAGAGATTTCTTGTCTCTTTTTTTGTGATTCGTAAAATTTATTGTTTTAGGGTATACTTTTAGTAGTGTTTATTTGACGAATCATGAGGAGCTTATTTTATGAAATTTATTTCTTGGAACGTTAATGGGATTCGCGCTTGCATAAATAAAGGATTTTTAGATATTGTTGATACCTTGGATGCCGATGTTGTCTGTCTGCAGGAAACAAAAGCCCAACCGGAGCAAATCGATATCCCTGAGGATTTATATCCTTATCAATATGCTTATAGCGCTATACGAAAAGGATATAGCGGCACAATGATTCTTTCGAGGATCAAACCCCTTAATGTTATTTATGGTTTAGGTATAGATCAGCATGACACGGAAGGTCGTGTGATTACAGCAGAATTTGATGATTATTATCTGGTGACAGTGTACACGCCAAATTCTGGAGATGGTTTAAAACGGTTATCTTATCGTATGGAATGGGACCAGGTCTTCAGTCGCTATGTACAATCTTTAAATAAACCTGTTTTTATATGTGGCGATCTTAATGTAGCCAATGAAGAAATCGATATCAAGAACCCGAAAACAAACCGCAGAAATGCTGGCTTTACTGATGAAGAAAGAGATAGTTTCAAATCGAATTTATTAACTTATGTAAAGGATACTTTTAGAACTCTTTATCCCGATAAGATTCAATACTCTTGGTGGAGTTATCGATTTAACGCTCGAAAAAATAATGCGGGATGGAGAATTGATTACTGGTTAGCCTCGGAAGAATTAATGCCTCGTGTAAAAGATTCTTTAATATTAACGGATATTTACGGCAGTGATCACTGTCCTGTAGAACTAGATATAGTGGATTAGAGAGGGGAATTTTGTTGATTGCTTTTCTGCAAGGAATCATTCGATTGATTCGTACAGATTCAATCGTTTTGGATGTACAAGGCGTTGGCTATGAAGTCTATATAAACAATCCATTTTCCCAAAAGCTCGGCGATGAGCTCTTTGTTTATACATATCAGCACGTCCGGGAAGATGCGATTCTTTTATATGGTTTTCTAAAGGAAAAAGATTATGAAGTTTTTATGCGTTTGATCAATGTGAAAGGGATCGGTCCTAGGACTGCTTTGAATTTATTAGGATCCTGTTCCGGAGAACAGATGATTCAAGCCATTGAAGAAGATGATATCAAACGATTAAAAGCTCTTCCAGGAATTGGAGCAAAAACAGCATCGCAGATCGTTTTGGATCTAAAAGGAAAATTCGTGGTGGAATCATCTCAATCTTCGAATTTAAACAATCCAAATTGGGAAGAATGCAAAGAAGCTCTTCTGGCTTTAGGATATCGTGCAAACCAGCTTTCCGCGATACAAAAAGAATTGATTTCACAAGAAGACTTGGGTGTAGATGAGATGTTACGCAAAGCACTCGGTATTTTGGCAAAAAGAAATGGGGTGTGATTTTGGATAGAGAAATGGATGCCCATATGCAGGAACAAGACGGATATGAAAAAACACTTCGACCAAGTTCCTTGGAAGAGTATATCGGGCAAACGGATTTAAAGAAAAATTTAAGTGTATTCATCAATGCAGCCAGACAAAGACAAGAAGCTTTGGATCATGTGCTGCTCTATGGACCTCCTGGCCTAGGGAAAACGACTTTAGCTTATATCTTAGCGAATGAAATGCGTGGAAATATTAAAACAACAAGTGGTCCCAGTATTGAAAAAAGTGGCGATCTTGCCGCGATTCTTACGACGCTGGAGCCTGGCGATGTCTTATTTATCGATGAGATTCATCGTCTTCCAAAACAAGTTGAAGAAGTTTTATATCCGGCTATGGAAGATTATTGCTTGGATATTCTTGTAGGGAAAGACAGCGCTACAGTTCATAATATCCGATTGAGCTTACCTCCGTTTACTTTGGTGGGCGCTACAACTCGTGCAGGAGATCTAAGTGCTCCTTTACGTGATCGCTTTGGAATTGTCTCTCAATTAGAATATTATTCTTTAAAAGATTTGGAAAAAATCGTTTATCGTACTTCTTGTGTAATGGATACAAAAATTGAGGCACAGGCCACAAAAGAGATTGCGATGCGTTCACGCGGCACACCAAGGATTGCAAATCGTCTATTTCGACGCGTTAGAGATTTTGCTCAAGTTTATAACGACGGAATTATTTCATTAGATGTTGCACAAGATGCGTTGGATCGCTTGAAGGTGGATCACCTGGGATTGGATTCGGTTGATCATAAATATTTGCGTGGGATCATCGAACGATTTAAAGGAGGTCCTGTTGGCTTAGAGGCAATTGCTTCTAGTATTGGAGAAGAACCGATGACATTGGAGGATGTCTACGAGCCGTATCTTTTACAGATTGGATTTATCAACCGTACGCCTCGTGGCCGAGTGGCGACTCCTAAAGCATACGAACATCTTAAGATTCCAGTGCAAGGATCGATTTTTGAGTAGAAAAGAGTGGGAAACCGCTCTTTTTTTGACGCGCGTGTTATAATTGAACCATGGAAAATTTATCATTATTTACAAAAAAAATCCTTTCTTTTCTAGAATCAGATTCATCCAAATGGGATTATTGGACAACAAAACAAAAGCTCGCCCCTGTCAGCGACGCTTCTTGTATGCATAATTTTGTAGAAAGAATCAACGGAGCAAAAAAACAACATAAAAAAATCTTAGTTGCCGGCGATTATGATTGTGATGGAATCTTAGCAACTACGATCATGGTTGATGGTTTGACCAAGATGGGAATTGAAACGGGATTTTATATTCCGGATCGCATCAAAGAAGGTTATGGCCTTCATGAGGAAACTGTTTCATTAGCTCATCAAAGAGGATATCAGATCATTGTTACCGTTGATAACGGAGTGAAAGCGCAATCTGCTTTAAAACTGGCAAAAGCTTATGGAATGGAAACAATCGTGACGGATCATCATTGTTTAGATGATTCTGTAGATTGTGATTTGCTGATCCATCCTGATTTTTTAGAACCAGAATTTTCGACACTCTGTGGTGCGGGTGTTGCCTATGAGTGCATAAGGATGTTAGCGGTTGATAGTGATTATCATCTTATTTTGGCTGCCATCGCCAGTATAGGGGATGTAATGCAGGTGACGGGTCAAACACGTGCTCTGATTCAAAATGGATTGACGCTTTTAAATGTATCAAAAGAAAAGCATTGTTCCTTGTTGGCGGATGATCCTATCTTGAATGAAGTGAGCGTTGGTTTTCAGATCGTTCCCAAACTCAATGCGATTGGGCGTTTGAGCAATCTTGCCAATGTGAACAACGCTGTACGTTATTTTTTGAATCAGAATGATCAAAAGATACGAAGTTTCCATATGCAAATTACGCATTTGAATGATTTACGAAAGAAAATCAGCAACCAGATGAAGGAGACCGCACTTTCCAAGTGTGTATCCTCTCAGCCGGTTATTATGGTGCAAGATCCAAGTTTTCATGAAGGAATCATAGGTTTGGTTGCGGGAAGTTTATGTTCTCAATTTCAAAAACCAGTCATAGTGTTTGCGAAGAATCCAGAAGGATACAAAGCCAGTATGCGTTCGCCCAGAGGCTTTAATTGTATGGATTTTTTACATGATTTTTCTGATTATGATGCTTTAGGCGGTCATGATCAGGCAGCAGGCTTTTCTTTGCATCTGCATGACTTCAACTCATTTGTGGATTATGTTCGAAATAAGATAAATTCCTATGCATGGGAATTGGAGACTAAATCTACTTTATATGTAAAACCTGAAGAACTCACGGTTTCTACATTGGAAGAATTAGATGTTTTAAGGCCGTTTGGTCCAGGTTTTGAGTTTCCTGCTATTGAAGTAGATGCGACGCAAATCAAGTCGTTTTATGATTTTAGTAACGGAAAGCATAGACGCTATACTTTAGATTCAGGTTTGACTTGTATATACTTTAATATTCCAAAAACAGAGAAAAATAAAAGCGTCAATGCGATTCGATCTTTTGTCGGTCAGCCGCAAATGAATTATTATCGCGGAACGAAACGTGTCAACTTTGTGATCGACTCTATTCTCTATAAGTAAAAGCCCTTTGTTTTCATGGAATGTTTCGTGTAGAATAGAGGTAATTTAAAGGAGCTTATCAAAATGGATCTAAAACAATATATTGCGGATATTAAGGATTTTCCCAAATCAGGCATCATCTTCCGGGATGTCACTCCTATTCTGGATGATCCTGCGTGCATGATGCAGGTCGTTGAGTCACTGAGCCGATTCGTGATGGAATCAAAGGCAACTAAGATCATTGCGCCAGAGGCTCGCGGATTTTTCTTTGGCATTCCGGTTGCCATGAATTGTAAAATTGGTTTTGCCCCTGTTCGCAAACCGGGGAAGCTACCCCGAAAAACGATTTCCCAATCTTATCAACTGGAATATGGTGAAGATTCTTTGGAAATTCATGAGGATGCCATTCTCCCAGGAGAAAAAGTTGTTATTATTGATGATTTGCTGGCCACTGGCGGAACGGTTGAAGCTATGATTCAGATGGTTGAGCGCATGCAAGCCTCAGTTGTTGGCGTTGCCTGTGTAATTGAATTAGATGATCTCAAAGGCAGAGACCGATTTCATGAAATACCGTTTTTCTCTTTAGTTCATTATCAAGGAGAGTAATTATAAGGGAGGGCTTGATGTGCCACATAAAAAAGAAGTGAGCTTTGATGAATGTCTGGAACATATCAAGACGTACATCAAACGTCCAGAAAACATTCAATTGATCACAAAAGCTTATCAGTTTGCTCAAAAACATCATGAAGGTCAATTTCGAAAGAGTGGAGCACCCTATGTCAGTCATGTTATTCAGGTGGCGGATACTTTAGCGGAGATGCATTGTGGTCCTAAGACGATTGCGGCTGGTTTGCTTCATGATACAGTTGAAGACTGTGATGAAGTCACTGAAGAGACGATCAAGTCCGAATTTGGCGAAGAAATTCTTACGATGGTTGATGCTGTCACAAAGATTGGTAACATTCAATTTAAAGATGAGAAGGAATATCAGGCAAACAATCATCGTAAACTCTTTATTGCGATGGCAAAAGATATTCGTGTGATCTTGATTAAATTAGCGGATCGTTTGCATAATATGCGAACACTGGAATTCATGAAACCGGAAAAACAAAAAAGGATTGCACAGGAGACTTTGAGTGTTTATGCACCGATTGCACATCGTTTAGGTATTAGTGCCATCAAAAATGAACTGGAAGATCTTTCTTTCAAATACATTGACCCTAAAAAATACAATGAGATCAAAGGGTTGGTAAAACAACGGGAAGAAGAGCGCAATGAACAAGTCGATATGATGATCGAGGACATTAAAGTCATTCTTGATAGTTATCATATTCCATATCGCATCTTTGGCCGCTCTAAACATTTTTATAGTATTTATAAGAAAATGGTGACGAAGAATAAACGGTTTGAAGAAATTCTGGATCTTCTTGCGATTCGAATCGTTACAGATACAGTAACTCATTGTTATGAAATCTTAGGTTATATTCACGCTACATATCGTCCGATTCCGGGACGTTTTAAAGATTACATTGCAATGCCAAAAGCAAATATGTATCAGTCACTTCATACTACGATCGTAGAACCACAACATGGGAATATTTTTGAGATCCAAATTCGTACAGAAGATATGGATGCGATTGCGGAGAGAGGTGTTGCGGCTCATTGGAAATACAAAGAACGGCCAAATTCGGCTCCGGAAATTGAACAAAAAGAGATCGAAGATAAGTTATCGTGGTTTAGAGATTTTTCGATGATGACAGACGAGGAGAGTGAAGATCCACTAGAATATATGAATGTACTTCAAAAAGATATTTTTGAAGCGAATGTTTATTGTTTGACGCCTCGGGGAAAAGTCATAGCTCTACCAAGCGGATCGACACCGATCGATTTTGCATATCGGGTACATACGGAGGTCGGGCATAAAACAGTTGGTGCTACGGTCAATGGAGCGATCGTCCCATTGAATACGCCTTTAAAAACCGGAGATGTAGTCGATATTTTAACGAACAAAAATTCACCGGGGCCATCAAAAGACTGGATCAAGATCGTCAAAAGCGGGCATGCTCGCAATAAGATTCGATCTTTCTTACAACGGCAAGAGACGGTCGATCGCAGAGAAGTGATCAAAAGAGGGCAGGAAGCACTGGCGGAAGAATTCAAACGAGAAAAGTTGGACGAAGCCTTACTGCAGCCAAAGAGAATAGAGCCGATTCTAAGCTCTTTGTCATTCAAAAACTTGGATGATCTTTATATCGGCATCGCTAATCGGCGGGTCTCGATACAGTCGGTAGTTGACCGTTTGGTAAAAACAAGACAATCGGGTTTAAGCGACGAGGAAATATTTAAGCAATTCAATAAAACACCTGCCAAAGAGCAAAAAGCTACTAGTTGCGGTGTCATCGTTCCTGGAATTGATACGATTGCAGTATCATTAGCTAATTGCTGCTCTCCTATTCCAGGGGATACAATTGTTGGCTATATTTCAAAAGGGCAGGGAGTCAAGGTCCATCGTTCGGATTGCCCGAATATTTTACAGGAAAAGAAACGATTGATTCCAGTGAGTTGGGCTGAGAATCTTGATGAGAAGCGTTATGAAGTTAAATTGATAGTCTATAGTGATGATCGAAATTTTTTGTTGAGTGACATCGTTACGACTTTGCAGCAATGTAATGCTTATTTAAAGCATGTTGATTCCTGTGTGGATGAAAATGATTTGACTGCGACCACTAAACTTCGGATTACGGTTCGAGATGCCGATCATCTACAATTGATTATTTCTAATTTAAAAAAGGTACGGAGTGTGAACGAAGTTGTCCGTACGATACAATAAAAAGGAAGCAATTTTCGTTATTGCTTCTTTTTTAATTCTATAGAAATGTAGATACAGCGAGAAATGATTTCGCGAATGATATGTTTTGGTTTATGATCCACATACCATAAGGCTCCATATTTTTTGAAAAAATGGCGGCCTATTGCGCAAGCTCTGCGGATGTGTGTACCGCTGGACAGAATAAGAACGGGTTCATCACCTATAATTTTTTTCGCATTGAGAAAGTTTTCCCATGTATTTTGAGATTCCTTTTCACAACAAACTGGGACAGATTCTTTATTTAGTATATATTTTGCCATCTGTTCGCTTTCAATATATTGGTTTTTGACGGCTCCGCCAGTTAGGATCAAAGTGTCATAGAATCCTTTTTTATATGCTTCAATTGCCAAATCACATCTTTTGATCTGACTCGAAGCGTAGCTGCCGTCATCATGACTTGGGCAGCCTAATAAGATAGCATATGGATAATGCTCATCTTTTTTTGGGATAGGCGGAAAATAATGACGGTAGAGGAATGTTGTAATAAGGATCAGGAGGATCAAAACAATCAAAATTAAACTAGCGATCATAGAGAATCACCGGACCTTCTTGAATAGGGCTCTTCAATACGCTGTTATATAAAATATTTGTTTTTAATTCGATATTTTGTAAAAACGGATCCATTTGATTAAATCGCATGATCAGTCGATCTTTATGGATATGTTTTAAACATTCTTTACCTATAGAATCCAATCCCAATACTTTCAGTTGAAAGAAATCATGATCGATCATTTCTGACTTTTTGATTTTTAATAAGATCATTAAACAAGTCCTTTGAATACGGGAACGTGAATAATTTTTGGTAATGGTCAGGGATAAAAACTCATCCCAGTTCTTTGCCTTTTGACTCGCAGCCTGTAATCGATGTTCTATTCCTTCATTGACAAGGTGATACTGTGCAAGTTCTGCAGGAGAACTTAATTGAAGTGTCAAAGATAGGTAAGGATAATATGAATTAAAATTTTGCTCAATAAAGAAAAGGGATTTATAGGGTACATCTTTTCCGTTAAAAAAATCTGTTCTGGTTTGCGTCGCGCTTTGATAGATAGGATTTCTTTGAATCGAAACGGGTTGTATCCCAAATTGGCGACAATATTTTATATAGTACATGGCCAAAAGGTCATTAGGCCCTGTTTTGCGTTCTAAGTTTTGATTGAAACTTAATCTTGGATCGACGGGTGTCGATTCCATTTCTTTTAGCTTTTCTTCTAGCGTAGAGATATTATTGGTTTCGCTGCCAAAACAAAGAGTGTCAATTGGAATGCAGGATAAGGACTGAATATTGTAGCGAGCAAAATAGTCTGCGCTTTGGGATCCAAAACAGACTGGACATTCCAAAACAAGATTTGCACCAAATTCTAATGCTAAACGAGTTTTTTCTTTTTTTGGCAATAAGGAGGGTAATCCTCGTTGTGAAAAATACCCTGTAACAATGACGACTAAGCAATCGCACCTTGTTATTTCACGTGTTTTTCGTATATGATAGATATGGCCTTGATGAAAAGGATTATACTCCGCAATGATTCCTGTTATTTTCATGAATATAGTTTACCATTTATATTGACTTTCGTCAGTGCTTTTAATATAATATCAAATGCGACATGAGGTGAAAATCGTGAAATTTACCAAAAAAGATTTCCAAATGGCGGAAAATGGAGTCATATCTATTGATGAATGGATTTCTGTGGAGGATAACGATTTTCTACGTCATACTCAAGTCAAATCCATTCCAGAGGTTCATATAACTGGGACTTTACAGTTTGACCAATCTTCTTTGGTCTTTTCCGATTTGGAATTGGATGGGGTGATGATCGTTCCTGATTCCATTACTCTAGAAGACCTGGAAGTAATATTTGACACTACGTCGCAAGTTACATATTCGTTCGATCCTGTAACACAGGACGATGATGAGATCATCGTGGTCAAAAAAGATACGATCGATTTAAATCCGGAGATCCTGCAGGCAGTGATTTATGAAGCACCAATGCATATCACTCGTTTGCCAAGAGATCAATATCCTAAAGGAGATGGATGGCAGGTTTTGTCAGATCAGGATCCTAAAGAGGATAAGATCGATCCACGATGGGCTAAGTTAAATGAATTCAAAATGGATGATGACTAGGAGGTGTAATCATGGCTGTTCAGCAGAGAAGAGGATCAAAAACACGTAAGGCAAAACGTAGAACTCATTACAAATTGGTGAAACCGGCTTTAACACGCTGTCCAAACTGTGGTGAATATAAACTTGCTCATAAAATGTGTTCTTGCGGAGAATACAATGGCAAGAAAATTATCGAAGGATAAGGGCTTGCCCTTTTTCTTTTTGGGGTGTTAGCTCAGCTGGGAGAGCGCTACGCTGGCAGCGTAGAGGTCAGGGGTTCGAACCCCCTACGCTCCACCAATCGTCTTTTAAGCCTTTGTTTAAAGGCTTTTTTTGTGCTTTATTGGTAATATACTGTTTTGTTGCCCAACAATACAAGAAACGCTTCAAAAGGAAATTTAAATCTCGTATGAAACCCCGTTATAATATCATTATGCATAGCAAAAAAAGGAGTATACCTATGATCATCCGTAAGTATGATAGGAAAGATTGTAAAGCCATAACCAAGTTATTTTATGATACTGTTCATACGATTAACAGAAAACATTATACACGTGCACAACTGAATGTTTGGGCTGACGGTTATCCAGATTTAGATTTGTGGACTTCTCGCTTTTTATCATCGCATACACTTGTTGCTTTTGATGATGGAGTACTTGTTGGTTTCGGAAATATTGATGACCAAGGCTGTTTGGATATGCTGTATGTCCATAAGGATCATCAGCACAAACACATTGCGACAATGTTATGTGATCAGTTAGAAAAGTTAACTCAATGCAAGATTACGACATATGCTTCGATCACCGCAAAAGGTTTTTTTGAAAAAAGAGGCTATAAATTGATAAAGACAAATAATGTGATTCGAAAAGGAATCGCATTAACAAACTTCTTGATGGAAAAAGAATGAGTCTATAGATTCATTTTCCGTATCTGATAATTCAAGATGAAATTAGTTTTTTTTAAAAAGACAAAACAATGGAGACGAATACTTAAGAAACACAAATTTTTCTTTAGAAAACCAGGTCAATTGTTGTTACAAATTTCAATTTTTTAGCGGATTTGTTCTAATTTATGTGAAAAATCAAGTCTATTTAACAATAGACTTTAAGTGGTGTATCATGTATAATACTAATGGTTTTTGTTTAAAAAAAACAAAAAATAGGAGGTATGAGTATGGACCCAATTACTGCTCTTATCTCAGGGATCATAGGACTGGCACTTGGTGGCGGCGGCATGGTCGTTTACAACAAGGCCGGATTCAATAAAAATCAGCAAGAAGCAGAAAGAATTTTAAAAGACGCCGAATCAGAAGCGCAAGCAAAATTAAAACAGGCGGTTTTAGACGGTAAGACACAGGCTCATGATTTAAAGATCGAAGCCGAAAAAGACATCAAGGAAAGACGCCAAGAAATTCAGAATCTTGAGAACAAATTACTTCGTAGAGAAGATAATTTGAATTTTCGTGATGAAGCTTTAAATCAAAAAGAACGTCAGATTACCGAAAAAATGCAGAAAGTTACTGATAAACTATCATCCTTAGAGACCAAAGAGAAAAAGCTCCAGGATCAGATCGATCAACAAATCGTCATCTTGGAAGGAGTTGCGAAGATGTCGCAACAGGATGCGAAGTCAGAATTGTTCTCAGTTGTAGAAAAAAAGATGGAACATGAAACAATCGCATATATTAAGGACAAAGAAGAAGAGGCAAAGGCAACCGCAAAGGAAAAAGCACAAAATATCATTGCTTTAGCTATCGAAAGAATGTCCCAGCAGGAAACGCAGGAACGCACGGTAAGCGTTGTAAGCATTCCGGGAGAAGAGATGAAAGGACGCATCATCGGTCGTGAGGGTCGAAATATTCGGTCTTTTGAGCAAGCTACCGGTGTTGAGTTAAATATCGATGATACTCCAGATTTGATTACGATCACTTGTTTTAATCCTATTCGTCGTGAAGTGGCTCGTCTAGCTCTGGAACACTTGATTCGTGATGGTAGAATCCAACCTGGTCGTATTGAAGAAGTTGTTAAAAAATATCAAACGGAGATCAACCAGGAGATCGTAAAAGCCGGAGAGGATGCCATCTTTAAACTCGGGATCGGCAAAATTGATCGTGAAATCGTTAAGCTGATCGGTACATTAAAATATCGTTATTCTTATGGACAAAATGCTTTGCAGCATTCCATGGAAGTGGCTTATCTGGCTGGGGCTATGGCAGCCGAACTTGGTTTGAATCAACAGATGGCTAAGCGTGCAGGTCTTTTACACGATATCGGAAAAGCTTTAAACATTGAACAGCAGGATGGATCTCATGTTGAACTTGGATATAAATTCTGTAAGAAACATGGTGAAAAAGAAATTGTTCTTAATGCGATTCTTTCTCATCACGGCGATGTAGAACCTAAGTTCTTAACGAGTCATCTAGTGATTGCAGCTGATACGATCAGTGCTGCTCGACCTGGAGCAAGAAAGGAAAGTGCACAAGCATATATTGATCGTCTTGAAAACCTTGAAAAGATCGCAACATCTTATGAAGGTGTCCAAAGCGCCTATGCGATCCAAGCCGGTCGAGAAATTCGTGTCATGGTCAATCCGGAATCTGTTAATGACCAAACTTGTGTAAAATTGGCACGTCAGATTCGTGAACAAATTGAAGAAGAACTGACTTACCCAGGTCAAATCAAAGTCAATGTGATTCGCGAAGTCCGAGCTCAAGAGCTGGCAAAATAAGACAAAAATCGGCGGGCGTTCTTAACGTCCGTCTTCCATTTTTTTTACAGTAAGTTTTCACTTACTACTTTGGCTTGAATCCCCTAAATTTAACGTCTATACTATAAATAAAGTTAAATAAGGAGGAGCTTAAATATGGCTGTAACTATTGATAAAGATGCTTGCATCGGATGCGCTGCTTGCGTTGGTGGATGTCCTGTAGGGGCACTTTCTATGGATGATGAAGGAAAGTCTACTTGTGACGAAGGAACTTGCATCGACTGCGGTTCTTGCGTTGGAACTTGCCCTGTAGGAGCTATTTCTCAGTAATTATCGATAGGTGAGGCCAGGCCGAGTGCTTGGCTTTTTTTTTGAATAAGATACAAAACTTTTAATATTATTAGGAGGTTTTCATGAAACTAAGACCGGATTGGATCTTGCCTGATTTGAATGAAGCGAGAAAACGATCAAATAGCCCCGTACCACGATTTGACCAATTTGTGATTCCTGAAGAGGCAAAGTGGATGGGTCAAAACAAGACATATTATATTTCTACTTATGGCTGTCAAGCCAATGAACGAGATAGCGAAACATTGGCAGGAATTTTAGATTCTTTAGGATTTACAAAAAGTGAATCCCCTGAACATGTTGATGTCATTTTAATCAATACGTGTGCCATTCGTCAAAATGCAACAGAAAAAGTATTGGGTGAAATCGGAAATTTCAAACGTTTGTATCGTGAAAACGAAGATCTTGTGATCGGTGTTTGTGGCTGTATGTCTCAAGAAGAGGGCTTTGTTGAGAATCTACTTTCTAAATATCCGCAAGTTCGCTTGATTTTTGGGACACATAATATTCAAGATCTTCCGACCATGTTGTATGAAGTAATGCATGAACAAAAACGCGTTGTTAAGATTTATTCCAAAGAAGGGGAAGTTTACGAAAATTTACCAGTTCATCGTTTTGGAAAAACGAAAGCTTGGGTCAATATCATGTACGGGTGCGATAAATTTTGTACCTATTGTATCGTGCCTTATACGCGTGGGAAACAACGATCTCGTCAGATGCATGAGATTCTTAATGAAGTACAAGAACTTAAACAACAAGGTTATAAAGAAATCACTTTACTGGGACAGAATGTAAATGCCTATGGGAAAGATATCGATCCAAATCTTAACTTTGCAGATTTATTAGAAGCTTGTGCAAAGACAGGTATCCCTCGAATTCGTTTTACGACATCTCACCCTTGGGACTTCTCCGATGATATGATCGATGTGATTGCTCGATATGACAATGTAATGCCTTTTGTCCATTTGCCGCTGCAGTCTGGAGATTCTGAAATTTTACGAAGAATGGGGCGACGTTATACACGAGAGTCTTATCTTGAACTCTTTTATAAAATCAAAGACCGGATTCCTAATGTTTCGATCAGTACAGATATTATTGTAGGGTTTCCGAATGAAAGTGATGAGCAGTTTGAAAATACGATTTCTTTAGTGGAAGAGTGTAAATTTGATAACTGTTATACGTTTATCTTTTCGGCTCGCCCTGGAACACCAGCGAGCATTATGGATGATCCAATCGATATGGATACAAAGTCAAAACGTCTGGCACGTTTAAATAAAATATGGAATCAGTATGCTCTTGAAAAAAACAGAGCATATGAAGGCAGAGTAGTGACTGTGCTGGTGGATGGCTTCAGCAAGAAAGATAATCATGTTTATTCAGGTTATACAGATACAAATAAACTAGTTAATTTTACGGGTCACAATATAGAGCCAGGAACTTTTGTGCAAGTTCGTATCACAAAGGGAAAAACATTCTCTCTCGATGGGGAAGCCATATGATATAATAAATTAAGAAACGAGGAAATATGAAAACAAATAATAAAAAACAAAACCTCAAAGAAACAATACGGATTTTTGCGTTAGGCGGCTTGGATGAAGATGGAAAAAATATGTTGGTCGTTGAAATTGACCAGGATATCTATATCATTGAGGCAGGTATCAAATTCCCGGATGAGAAAGAATCTTTAGGGATTGAATTTATAGTTCAAGATTTTTCTTATTTGATTGAGAATCAAGATCGGATCGCCGGCATATTTATCACCCATGGCCATGATGATGTGATGGGAGCATTGCCTTATCTGATGAAAAATATAAAAGCCAATATTTATACTTCTCCTCTAGCCAGCAAAGCCATCCATAAAGCTTTTCGTAAAGAAAGAATCACAGGTGCAAAGATCTATACCATTAAAAGACACGATAATAGAAAAATCGGAAATCATAAGGTCGTCTTTTTTCCAGTGACTCATGCTTATCCTGGTACGTTTGGCGTTGCAATCTCTTCTCAACAGGGATATATCGTTTATTCGGGCGAGTTTATTGAGGATTATGATGATCTTCATGACAGTTATCGTGGAGACTTTACTACATGTACTAAACTTGGAAATGAAGGAGTCCTGGTTCTTTTACAAGAAAGCAAAGGTGCTGAAAGGACAGGTCATACTTCACCGAATCATCGTGTTGAAGATCGTTTTGCACGTGTGCTGGAACAAAATGAGCACAATCGGGTATTTATCAGTGTCTATACACAAAGCGTATATCGGATTCAGGAGATCATAGATGCCTGCATTCGTTATCAGCGTCCCATGATATTTTATACTAAAGAATTAAGGGATCTGATTGGAAATTTGGAAGAAATGGGGTTCTCCATTCCTCATGAACTGATTTTGGATCCTTCTATGATCAAGACGCAGAAAACAGATGTCGTAGTTATCATCAGTGGTCAGGGCAAGTCTTTGTTTAAGACATTGTCAAATATAGCCAATGATGAAGTAGAAGACATCGATTTTGATCAAAATGATGTGGTTGTCATTGCTTCGCCGGTGATTCCAGGTGTCGAAAAAGTCTTTAAGTCCATGGAGAATGACATCTATAAAGAAGAAGGGCAGATTCTTGTTTTAGATAAGAATGTTTTAAGCATGCACCCTTCGAAAGAAGACTTGAAGATGATGATCTTTTTGACTAAGCCAAAGTATTATATTCCAGTCAAGGGCGAATATCGTCATCTTTATATGAATTCTCAAATCGCAATGGAAATGGGCTATAGTCCTTCTCAAATCATTTTGTTGGATAATGGCCAAGTGGCGACATTTGAAAACCAAAAATTACGTTCTTGTTCGATGGAACTGGAATTGCACGATGTCATGATCGATGGAAAAGAAAACTGGGATATGGCAGGTGTCGTCTTGAAAGATCGAGAGATCCTCTCTACTGATGGCGTTATGATCTTGGCGATAGGTTTAGATGCCAAGACGAAAAAGATCATCAATGGTCCAGATGTGCAAACACGCGGACTGATCTATGTAAAAGATGCAGAGTATATTACGACAGATGTCGCAAAGATCATGGAAGAAACCATTAATGAAGCCGTGAAGAATAAAACGTATGAGAATATGCAAACACGCAATGAGATTCGTGATAAAATTTCAAAGTATTTATTTAAACAGACCGCAAAAAGACCGATGGTCTTACCGGTTATCCTAGAAATCAATCAATAGAAGGAGTTGGTGAAATGGCGGCAGCCAAATCAAAAAGTAAATCAAACACCCGCTCAAAATCAACAAGAAGAAATAAAAAGACTAAGACACAGGCAGCCAGGAACGACACAAATCTTGTCCGCGTGTGTCTTCTCCTTTCTTGCGTTGCTTTGAGCATCATTGCTTTGTTTCAATTTGGTGTTGTAGGAAAGATCATCTTTCATTTGATCTCACTTTTTATCGGAAATCTGACAATACTCTTTTTATTGATGGTCACGCTTTTCTGTGTTCTGGATCTCTTTCGTTTTGATTTTCGAAAAATCAACACACGTTATTGGACTGCCATATTGTTGGCAATGATCGGCTGGTTATTGCTGCAGGGGCTCCATGAATTGACACAAGGACAAAGCTGGAGTGCGCTTCAATCCATCATCAGTGATTTATTTGCATATATACGAGGAGTCAACATTACCCGTTGTGGTTTATTAGGGGCTCTGATTGTCGGGATGCTTCACAGCTTGTTTGATTCTACTGGATGTTATGTAATTCTTATTTTTTTATTTTTGATCGCAATCTTCTTGTTTGGTTATGATCATATGGTTCAGGCAATTCGAAATCGGCAATCGAGTTCTAAAGAAAAACCGAAACAGGCTAAAGTTGCACCGAAACGAAAGAACAAACATCAACAGACAGATTCAACGGATCCATCCTCAATATTTCTTGATATCGATCCTGAATTGACTCTGCCAGAAGCCGAACCCGAAGTTCTGGAACCGGCCTATCATACGGTCATGGATGCCAAAGAAGAAGAAGACTTTGATGTTGGTTCAAAGCCCATACAATCGGAACCCGCAGAATATATCGCAAATGAAGAAGAAGCCTATGCGAATTATCGCTTGCCACGGTTCACGATTTTAAACGATATCTTGAAACGTTCAAAAAAGAACAATGTAAATTCACAAACTGCCAAAATTCAAGGACAGAAGTTGATTTCGATCCTTCATGAATTTGGAGTTGAAGCGACCCTGGTTCAAGTCCATATTGGACCAAGCGTCACAAAATTTGAAGTTCGCCCCGAGACTGGCGTTCGAGTCAATAAAATCAGCAACCTTCAATACGATATCAAAATGGCGCTTGCTGCTAAAGATATCCGCATTGAGGCTCCGATTCCAGGTAAAAACGCAGTCGGGATTGAGATACCGAATGTTGAGAAGACGGAAGTGCAGATCAAAGAGCTGTTATGCAACATTCCAAAATCTATGAATGAAAAGAAACTTCTATTTTGTTTGGGCAAGGATTTGATGGGAAACTCAGTTTACGGTGAATTGGATAAAATGCCACATCTTTTGATTGCAGGAGCCACAGGCTCTGGTAAATCTGTTTGTGTCAATTCAATCATCTCTTCTTTTCTGATGCGCACTCGTCCCGATGAAGTAAAATTAGTGCTGATTGATCCTAAAAAGGTTGAATTTACGCCATATAATGATGTACCTCATTTGCTGGCGCCCGTTATTACTGATGGAGACTTGGCAAATAAAGCGCTGAAAGTTATTGTCAATATTATGGAACATCGATACGATCTGTTTGGCCGTTTAGGTGTTCGTAATATTCAGTCTTATAATGAGCAAGTTCTAAATCATCCTGGTGAAAGCCTTCGCCCTTTGCCTAGAATTGTGATTATTATTGATGAATTAGCCGATTTAATGTTGGTCGCAGCTAAAGAAGTTGAGTCCAGTATCCAGCGAATTACACAATTGGCTAGAGCTGCCGGCATTCATTTGATTGTTGCGACACAGAGACCAAGTGTAGATGTGATCACAGGTGTTATTAAAGCGAACATTCCTTCGCGAATTGCCTTTGCGGTCAGTTCGGCAACAGATTCCAGGACGATTTTGGATCAAGCAGGAGCAGAACGCTTGCTCGGGTATGGGGATATGTTGTATCTTCCTAATGGGGAAAGCACGCCAAAACGAATCCAAGGAGTTTTTGTCCATGATGAAGAAGTCAATCGAATTGCTCAATATGTTAAAACGCAAGCATGTCCACATTATGATGATGCGTTTATACAACTTAAGGATCTACAAAACCAGGGAGGCGAAGTCTCTGGCGAGTGTTTAGATCCGCTCTATGAACAAGTTAAAAGTTTTGTGATCCAGTCACGAAGAGCCAGCACTTCATTGATTCAGAGAAAATTTTCAGTTGGATATTCTCGAGCTGCTCGATTGATTGATGCATTGGAAGAGCAGGGCATTATCGGCCCGGCCAACGGTTCAAAACCTAGAGCCATTCTTGTAAAAAATACTTTAGAAGATTCAGATGAAGAATAGGAGAATACTGAAATGAATATCTTTTTAAATTCCAGCGGAATCCAAGAGGAAGGATCCTGTGTTTCAAAAGCTGTTAGTCTGGGAGATTTTGTCTATGTCAGCGGTCAAACCGGAAAGGGAAATACTATTGCTGAACAAACGATATCCTGTGCTAACGCTTTAATGGATGCTGTTGAACCCTTTGGTTTAAAAATGCATCATCTTGTTAAATTTACCGTATATTTAAAAAATCTAGATGACAAAAAAGAGTTTTTAGATGTATTTTCAAAGTTTATAGAGCCTCCATTTCCTTCTTGTACATTGATACAAGCGGATCGACTAGAGAACGATGCTCTAGTATGTATAGAAGCCTTGGGTGTAAATACATTACGCTATGAGAAAGCCCAAAAGGAACACAGTTGTTCTGGAGGATGTTCTCATTGTGATGGAGATTGTCAAAATTAAAGATCTAAAGTTTTGATATATCTTCGAATTGCTCGTATATTATCTTTGATTCGTTGAGGATGTTCACATTCTAAACATGTATGATCTTTAAAAACGATCGTACATGTTTTTTTGTGCTCGATGAAACCTTCAATGTTTTCATAACAGATCCATGTATTCGTAGGGTCTTTCAAGGATTTGATTGGAAAATAGATTTCGTGAGGGTTTTGATTGACAACAATAGGGATAAAGCGAGATTTATTCATCAATATACGAAAAGCATCTCGTCTTCCTTCCAGTGTGGAGCCATGAAGGATACAAAGATGATCTAAGAAATGATGCATACTGGAATCAGGTACATATTCTTGGATATCTTCTTTTACTTTACAGACTGAACTGGTGGCATAATCATAATATAGATAATTATCTGACATAAAAAACACCTCTTTAGTCTTTATTCTATAGAGGTGTTCTTACGAATTTATTACATCCACTTAATTTTATTTTCTGTTGCATTCATTATTTTTTGAATATTAGAGCGATGTCGATAGATAATCAGGAACATCATGAGCCAGCTGGCTAGAATAATCATCAAATTATTCAAATCGAGCGAGAGAATTTGTGCCGTAATATACATACAGCTTGAAATAGAACTTGCAATGCTTGCCAAAGACACGTATTTAAACAGATACAATATCACAAGAAACATGCCTAATGGAACAAGGGCATAGCTGATATCATGGAATGTAAATAACCATAATGAGACTAAAAAGCCAAACATCGTACTGACGGCTTTTCCGCCTTTAAAATGAGCAAATACTGGATAACAATGACCTAAACAACAAGCGACTCCACACCAGATACTGCAAGCCTCGCTTTGCAAGCTGGCAAGCCCCATGGCAAGGACTACCTTTAAGATGTCACAAGCTATGACAGCAATTCCGGCATTTCGTCCTAAAACTCTACCGGCATTGGTGCCTCCAAGATTGCCGGAACCATATTGTCTTATATCTGTTTTATAGAACACTTTTCCAACGACAAGAGCAAATGGAATAGAGCCTAAAATGTATCCCATTACTATACAAATTAATAAAACCAGAAAACTCATGATCGATCACCTTTTCATTTCTTCCTTATTTTATCAGTTTTTGCACTAAATGAAAATCCACGGTATGCGATTTGAGGAATCTTTTTGAAAAATACAGATTTTTACCTTATAATCATAGATTGTTGAAAGGATGATCAGATGCCTAAAAGTTCTTATGATGAAAATAGTATAGTGATATTGGAAGGTCTGGATGCAGTACGAAAACGCCCAGGTATGTATATCGGATCAACCGACAGCCGCGGACTACATCATTTAGTTTGGGAGATTGTCGATAATGCAATTGATGAAGCATTAAATGGTTATGGAAATAAGATTCAGATTACTTTGAATAAAGATAATAGCGTTACCGTTGAGGATCACGGCAGAGGAATGCCGGTAGGGAAACACAAATCTGGTGTCAGCACTTTAGAAGTCATTTTTACTGTACTTCATGCTGGCGGTAAATTTTCTAGCTCAGGAGGCTATCAAAGTGCCGGAGGTTTACACGGAGTTGGCGCAAGTGTTGTCAATGCTTTGAGCAGCTGGTGTAAGGTAACGGTCTATGATGGAAAAGATGTATGGAGCCTTTTATTTGAAGATGGTGGTAAAAAAATTGGAAAATTGAAAAAAATAGGCAAGACAAATCGTACTGGAAGTACAGTTCAGTTCTTACCGAACCCTAAAATCTTTAAACAAAATATATTTTCCTATTCCAAAATATGTGAAAGAGCTCAAGAAGATGCGTTTCTATTAGAGGGCTTAGAAATGGTTGTCACTGATCTTCGAAACAGAAAAAGAGAAACTTCCTATAAATATGAAAATGGTCTTCAAGCCTTTATTCAGGAAATTGATCAAGATCATGTACCAATGCATGAGCCAGTCAGTTTTGAAGGACAATCAAATGGGATCCGTATTCGCGGGTGCTTTCAGTATACTGATGATTATCAAGAAAACGTCTTTAGTTTTACCAACATGGTTCGAACGCGAGATGGCGGCAGTCATGAAGTGGGTGCCAAATTAGCATTTACGAAAGTTTTTAATGAGTACGCCAGAAAGAATGGTTTTTTGAAAGACAAAGATAAAGGCTTTGAAGGAAATGATATTCGTGAAGGTCTGACTCTTGTCATTAATTTAACCATTCCGGAAAATCTTCTCCAGTTTGAAGGACAGACAAAAGAAAAATTGGGAACACCGGAGGCTAAGCCGGCGACTGAATCGATAGTCAGTGAAAATCTTCGTTATTTTTTAGAAGAGAATAAAGAAACTGCAAATGCTCTTGTACGTAAGATCTTAAAAGCGGCCAGCGCGCGTATAGCCGCAAGAAAAGCCCGTGAGGAGGCCAGAAAAGGAAAAGGAAATAAAAAATCTGAACGAGTACTCTCAGGTAAATTGGCCAATGCCCAAAGCAAAGACGCACGTCGTAAAGAATTATATCTTGTCGAAGGTGATTCTGCTGGCGGAAGTGCCAAACAAGGGCGCGACTCAAAGTATCAGGCCATCCTTCCTCTGCGTGGAAAAGTATTAAATACCGAAAAAGCTAGTTTGGAAAATATTGAAAAGAACGAGGAATTGAATACGATCATCCATGCCTTGGGGGCTGGGGTTGGAAAAGATTTCAATGCTGAAGACTCCAATTATTATAAAGTTATTATCATGACCGATGCGGACGATGATGGAGCTCATATTCAGAATCTTTTACTTACTTTCTTTTACCGATACATGCGAGATTTGATCGATCATGAAATGTTGTATATCGCTTTACCGCCTTTATATCGAATCGCAAAAGGGAAAGAAGAATACTACCTTTATACCGATGATGAACTAGAAGATAAGAAACAAGAACTAAAAAAAGGGTATACGATTACTCGATACAAAGGACTTGGGGAAATGAATGCGTCACAGTTATGGGATACAACGATGAATCCGGAAACCAGAACTTTACTGTGTGTGACGATTGAAAATGCAGTTATGGCTGAACGCCGCGTGCATGAGCTTATGGGTGATAAAGCAGAGCTTCGCCGAAACTGGATTGAAGATAATGTCGTTTTTACACTGGAAGACGATTATGCAAAGGAGGTGCGTCATGAAAAAGAATAATGGCATACATCAAGAGCATATCTTAAAAAATTCATTAGAAGATATCATGGCGGACCGCTTTTCCCGGTATTCAAAATACATCATTCAAGAGCGTGCTCTACCTGATGCGCGCGATGGATTAAAACCTGTGCAGCGTAGAATATTATATGCGATGTTTGAGGATGGAAACACTTATCAGAAGCCATACCGTAAAAGTGCCAAGACCGTTGGTAATGTCATTGGTAACTATCATCCTCATGGAGACAGTTCGGTTTATGATGCGATGGTGCGTTTATCTCAGCCTTGGAAGATAACTCATCCGCTGGTGGATATGCAAGGGAACAACGGATCCATTGATGATGACCCTGCGGCTGCTATGCGATATACTGAGGCTCGACTATCTAAAATCAGTGATTTTCTTTTGCAAGATATTCAAAAAGATACGGTTCAATGGGCTCCTAACTTCTCAGATGAAAAAATGGAGCCAACTGTTTTACCGACTCGTTTTCCAAACTTGTTAACGCATGGTATTTCTGGAATTGCAGCCGGTTATGCGACTAACATTCCACCACACAACCTGAATGAAGTCATCCAGGCGGCTATTTATCGTATTCAAAATCCAGAATGTTCATTAGAGGAACTGATGCAGTTTGTAAAAGGGCCAGATTTTCCAACTGGTGGAATTGTTATGGGAATCGATGGCATCAAAGAGGCTCTTTCGACAGGAAAAGGGAAGATTTTGATTCGCTCTAAAGTTCATATGGAAGAAACGAGGACAATCAAACAGTTGATTGTAACAGAAATTCCTTACGAAGTAATCAAGAGTCAGTTGGTCAAAAAGATTGACGATATCCGTTTGAACAAAGGAGTGGACGGGATTCTAGATGTTCGGGATGAAAGCGATCGAAATGGCTTGCGTATCGTTGTCGATCTGAAAAAGGATGCCAGCGATGAATCTATTTTAAATTATTTATATAAAAATACGGATTTACAGATTTCTTATACTTACAACATGATCGCAATCGTCAACAAGGCACCTGTACAGATGTCTCTAGCGACAGCATTGGATTCCTTTATCAGTCATCGGGAAGAGGTTGTTTTGCGTCGCAGCCGATTTGACTTAAATGCCAAAAGAACTCGCGCTCATATATTAGAAGGTCTGATCAAGGCAGTGTCAGTTATGGATGAAATTATTGTCTTGATTCGTTCCTCCAAAGATAAGCAGGATGCGAAATATCGTTTGATGGAACGATTCTCTTTTACAAATGAACAAGCTGAAGCAATCGTTACGATGCGGTTGTATCGTTTGACGCATACGGATATTCAAGAATTACGAGATGAATATGATTCTTTACAAAAAGAGATACGCTTTTTGGAAGGAATCATCTCAAGTCGAACAAAACTACACAGTCTTTTAATCAAAGAATTAAAAGAAATGAATACAATTTTTTCATCTCCGCGCCGATCGTTGATTCAAAATCAAATCGAAGAGCTTGTGATTGATCCTATGGCGATGATTGCTGATGAGCAAGTGATGGTAACCATGACTCGAGATGGTTATGTAAAAAGAGTAAGTCTGCGTTCTTATAATGCATCAGGTGATGCCATGAGTGGACATAAAGACGGAGATCCCATTTTATTTTCTGGACAATGCAGTACTCGTTCTACACTTCTTTTCTTTACTAATCGAGGAACCTATGGTTATTTGCCGGTATATTCCATCGAAGAAGCGAAATGGAAGGACCTTGGCAAACATTTGAATAATTATTTAAAGATCGAATCAAATGAAAAGATTATTCAGGCGTTGATTCTTGATCAGTTTGAAAAGAATGTTGATATCATTTATGCTTCCCGTTATGGAATGATCAAGAGAACTGCATTTCATGAATTAAAAGTGTCTCGTGCAAATAAAACAATCTTATGTATGAAGATTGGTGTAGCCGATGAGATGATTGCGGCGATTCCGTCTTTCCATCAAGATGACAAGATTCTATTGGCGACGACGAATGGTTTTGCCCTTTCGTATGGCGTTGATCAAGTTCCTGTTGTCTCTTTGCGTTCCAAAGGTGTCAAAGCCATGAATTTGGAATCAAAGGATTCTATTTCTTGTGTGTGTATTTTAACGAAAGACGATGGACAAGTTTTGTTTATGACACAAAAGGGGCAGATGAAACGATTGAAGAAGGCTCAGATTCCAGAATTTCGACGTCCGGCCAAAGGAAATCGAATTTGTAAGTTTGTAAAATCGAATCCAAGTCAGGTTTATTATTTACAGCCAGTAAAAGATCTTCAAGCTCCTGTTGTGCTGGATGCCAAAGAAAGAGTCACGGTTTTTCCAGCTTCTGTACCTCTTATGAATCCAGAATCTACATTCTCAACTCCTTACGGTCTGATTGAAAACTTTGTGGTTTCATCCACTCTAGAAACGATCGAGGATGGAGAATGGATTCATGAGAAAGAGACACAACAAATGACTTTATTTGAGGTTGATCATGACGAAAAATAAAGCTAATTTTGTATGTCTGCTGGTTGCAGCTATTTGGGGTGGGGGCTTTATCGCCACCGATGCGGCACTCTCTACCTTTGATCCTTTCACTGTTTTATGGATCCGTTTTCTTGGAGCCAGCATCGTTAGCTGGTGTGTTGTAAAAGTAAAAGGATGTCATATCAATCGAGAGGCCTTAAAAAAAGGTGCTCTATCTGGTATCTTTTTGTATGCAGCTTTTGCGTTTCAAACATTTGGTCTGGATTTGACAAATACAGGCCAGAATGCTTTTTTGACGGCTGTTAATGTTGTTCTGGTTCCATATATTGCTTGGATCCTGTTTCATAGACGTCCATTGCGCATACAGATCCTTGCCAGCGTTGTCTGTTTGTGCGGCATTGGTTGTTTGTCTCTATCACAAGGATCGATTTTATTATCTTTTGGAGATCTATTATCTTTGATTTGTGCATTCTTTTTCGCGTGCCATATTTTGTCTTTGGAGTATTCCTCAAAAGATCAAGACGTCACGGTGATTAACGCAGTCCAGATGAGCATGGCTGCTTTACTCTCTATACCAGGTTGTTTCTTATTGGAAACTTGGCCAACACATATTTCTGTGGACGCAATCTTAAGTTGCCTTTATATGATTTTAGTGGCAACTTGGTTAGCTTTTCAGCTACAGACATTTGCTCAAAAATACACCGATGCAGCCAGTGCCAGTGTGCTTTTGTGTACGGAATCTCTATTTGCGAATGTTTTTGGCTTCTTACTATTGCATGAGCAAAAGTCGATCGTGATGCTCGTTGGAGGTTTATTGATCTTTTCTTCAGTTTTGCTGGTTGAAGGATCGGATCTCTTTCAAAGAAATCGAACTTTCAAACGGTTGTCAAAAGAATAAAAAAATAGTAATATATCTTATAGTTATAACAGTGAGGATGATTTTTTATGGAATGGTTAACTTCAATAATTTACACTTTGATTGGCGTCGCTATTGGCGGGGCATTAGGGTTCTACTTCACTAAGAAAAGATTCGAAAAAGAGTTAAAGGAGAATCCACCAATCAATGAGAAAATGATTCGTGCCATGTTTTTGCAGATGGGACGTAAACCTAGCGAAGCGCAGATTCGCCAAATCATGAAATCCATTAATCAAAGTAGATAGCGGAAAACATTCCGCTTTTTATTTTGTCCCATTCACATTATGTAAGATTATGTGAATTGTTTGTGATTTAATTTGAGATTTATGGCAAATTATGGTTAAATATAGATATGTGTAGCCATGTATAATTATACTTATGAAGTTGTTCTATTTCATAAGCCCACACATTTAGTTTAGGAGGTATATATGGTAGGAATTATTCTTGCGAGTCATGGTGAATTTGCAGAAGGCATCTATAATTCCGGTTCTATGATCTTTGGTGACCAAGCCAATGTGAAGCCGTGTATTTTGAAGCCTAGCGAAGGACCAGAAGACATTCGCAAAAAAATGGAAGAAGCCATAGCTTCTTTCTCAGATCAGGAACAAGTATTGTTTCTCGTTGATCTCTGGGGCGGCACCCCTTTTAATCAAGCCAGCGCTTTAAAAGAAGGCCATGATAAGTGGGCAATCGTAACAGGTTTAAATTTACCTATGCTGATTGAAACTTATGCATCGCGTATGAGCATGGAAACTGCTCATGAAATTGCAGCCCATATTGTGACCACGGCCCGAGAGGGAGTTCGACCGCTTCCGGAAAACCTGGAACCGCATGAAGAATCGAACACTGCACCTGAAGACAGCGCTCCAAGTTTGCAGGCTATTCCTGAAGGAACCGTATTAGGAGATGGTCATATCAAATATGTTTTGGCTCGTGTAGATACTCGCTTGTTGCATGGACAAGTGGCTACGACTTGGACAAAATCGACTTCGCCTGATCGTATCATTGTAGTTTCTGATAGTGTTGCTCATGATGATTTGAGAAAGAACATGATCATTCAGGCTGCTCCTCCAGGCGTAAAAGCCCACGTGGTTCCGATTGATAAAATGATTGCGGTTGACAAAGATCCACGTTTTGGTGCGACCAAAGCTTTACTCTTATTTGAAACACCGCAGGATGCTCTACGTGCCATCAAAGGGGGAGTCGAGATCAAAAAATTGAATATTGGTTCAATGGCTCATTCGCAAGGTAAAGTTGCAGTTACAAAAGCCTTGGCCTTTGATAAAGATGATGTTCAAACAATCAAAGATTTAAAAAATCTGGGAGTCGAATTTGATGTTCGTAAAGTCCCGGCGGATAGTCCAGAAGATATGGATTCTATCATTAAGAGAGCCGAAGCAGAGCTTGTGTAGTTTATTGGGAGGATCACTATGAGTTTTATTACAGTTTTATTGATCGTGATCGTAGCCTTTTTAGCTGGCATGGAAGGGATCTTAGATGAGTTCCAGTTCCATCAGCCATTGGTTGCGTGTACATTAATTGGTTTAGTCAGCGGTCATTTAACAGAGGGTGTCATGCTGGCTGGAAGTCTTCAGTTGATGGCTTTGGGTTGGGCCAACGTCGGTGCCGCCGTTGCTCCGGATGCTGCTTTAGCGTCGGTAGCTTCAGCCATTATCATGGTATTGGGTCTTGATGGTTCTACAGCCGTGGATAGTGTAATTTCTACTTCGATCGCTGTTGCTGTTCCATTGTCAGTAGCTGGATTGTTCTTGACAATGATTTGTCGTACTTTGGCAATTCCTATTGTTCATATTATGGATGGCGGCGCTGAAAAGGGCAGCTTCAAAACAATAGAGATTTGGCAATACATTGCGATTGCTATGCAAGGCCTTCGTATCGCGATTCCTGCAGCAATTCTATGCTTTGTGCCTTCCAATGTGGTTACGACTGCATTGCAGGCAATGCCTACATGGCTGTCGAATGGAATGACTGTCGGCGGAGGTATGGTTGCTGCTGTAGGTTATGCTATGGTCATTAACATGATGGCGACAAAAGAAACTTGGCCATTCTTTGCTTTAGGTTTTGTTTTAGCTTGTATTGGAGAGTTAACCTTGATCGGACTTGGTGTCATCGGTGTAGCTTTAGCTTTGATCTATTTGACATTGAAAGAAAGCGGAGGATCTTCTTCTGGCGGTTCTTCCAATACAGGAGACCCACTAGGGGATATCTTGAATGATTACTAGGATCTAAAGGAGGAAAGAATATGGCTGAAAAAATTACTTTAAATAAAAGAGACCGTATGAAAGTTTGTTGGCGTCATCAGTTCCTTCAAGGGTCTTGGAACTATGAGCGTATGCAGAATGGCGGCTGGTGTTACTCTATCATTCCTGCAATCAAAAAACTATATCCAAAAAAAGAGGATCAAATCTCGGCCTTGAAGCGTCATATGGAGTTTTATAATACGCACCCTTATGTTTCTTCGCCTGTTATGGGTGTGACTCTTGCGATGGAAGAAGAGCGTGCGAATGGGGCACAAATTGACGATGTTGCGATTCAAGGTGTAAAGGTAGGTATGATGGGGCCTTTAGCCGGCGTTGGTGATCCGGCGTTCTGGTTTACCATGCGTCCAATTTTAGGCGCTTTAGGTGCTTCTTTTGCGATGAGCGGGAACATTTTAGGACCTATTTTATTCTTTGTTTTATGGAACGTAATACGTTATGCGTTTATGTGGTACACACAGGAATTTGGATATAAAGTTGGTACCTCAATCACAAAGGACCTTTCTGGCGGATTGTTAGGAAAGATTACGCAAGGTGCCAGCATCCTGGGTATGTTTATTATCGGGGCGTTGGTTCAGCGTTGGGTAAGCATCAGTTTGACACCGATTGTTTCTACTGTAAAAAATGATGCTGTTAATATCATAGATTTCAGCAAGTTCGATGGAACAGGTGAATCGTTGAAAACTATCTTACAACAATATGACAGCGGAATGTTTCTTTATGATACAACAAGCACTTCATTACAGGCAAACCTAGATTCTTTGATTCCAGGTCTTCTTGCTGTATGCCTGACATTATTTATTTGTTGGTTGTTGAAAAAGAATGTTTCTCCAATTGTTATCATTATCGGTTTATTTATCGTTGGTATCATTGGTGTATTATTAAAGATAATGTAAGGTTGTTGCAGGAACCTGTTCAAATACAGGTTCCTTTTTTAAAGGAGGATTCGTATGGTTCAATCAATGAATAGAAAAGTGGACTTAACGGTGAAAGGTACTTCCTATTTAGGCTTGACCAGCACTGGAAAAATCATGATCGGTGATCAAGCTTTTGAATATTATAATGATCGAAGAGTTGAAGATTTCATTCAAATCCCATGGAACCAAATCGATTATATAGCGGCATCGGTCTATTTTGGTCATTTTATTAATCGGTTCGCTATATTTACATATGAATCCGGTCATTTTTCTTTTTCCGCAGGAAAGCGAAATAAAGAACTTTTGCGAGCGATGCAGAAATACGTTCCTTCTGAAAAAATGCTTCGTTCTTTAGGATTCTTTACTGTCTTAAAGCGTGGAATAATGAATATTTTAACTCGAAAAAAGAGCTCTTAGATCAAGAGCTCTTTGATTTTAGAATGTCTAAGATCTGTGCCTGTAATGTTGTTTGTCGGATCCGTCTCTCTTTAAGTCGTATTTGTCTTTCAAATACTGACTTTTGTCCGATAATATAGAGTTGTTTTTTTGCTCGGGAAATTGCCGTATATATCAAACGTTTGTTTAACATATGAATATTTGTGCGATCGACTATGACGAGTACAGTATCGTATTCGCTCCCTTGGGATTTATGAACGCTAATACAATACGCATGTTTCAAATAGTATAAAAAATCCGTTTTGAAATCAACGATTCTATTTCCAAAATCAACGGAGATGCATTTTTCGTTTTTTGTTGATTTGACCTGAATGATATATCCGATATCTCCATTATATACATCCTCTTCGGGAAGATTTTTAAGTAACATGACTTTATCATTTTCACGAAATATGCTTGTAGCAACTTTGATCTCATTTTTCGAGGAATCATAAGGATTGAACTGAGCTTGTAAAACTTCATTGATAGCATCGATCCCAACAGCCCCTTTATACATACAGGAAAGAACTTGAAAGTGATCATGATCCAAATCTTCTGTAATCTTCTGTATTGTTGGAAGAATATCAGCAGTATCTTTTTCTAAAAAAGTAACGCCTTCCTGATAATGGCATAATTCTTCTTTACGAATATCCCTTGCCAAAGTAACGATTCCAGAGCCATTCTTTTGTCGAAAGATTTTTTCTAAATGTACAATAGGGAAAACAGCGCTTTCAATTAAATCTTGAAATACTTTTCCAGGGCCGACACTTTCTAACTGATCTTCGTCACCAATCAGCAAAATTCTGGTTTTAAAAGGCAAAGCTTTCAATAAACTACAAAAAAGATGTGTATCGACCATGCTGAACTCATCAACAATCAAAAAATCAATATCAAGCAAGTCTTCTTCATTTTTAGCGAATGTGTTATCCTCTTTATTCCATTTCAACAAAGAATGGATTGTCTTGCTGTCTCCGTAAGATAAATCACTCAGTCGTTTGCTGGCACGGCCAGTGGGAGCACAAAGCTGAATATTAGCATTCGCATAAAAGGTACGAATCAATTCCAGTATAGCTTTAACTGTCGTAGTCTTTCCGGTCCCAGGCCCGCCATTAAGCAAACTGATACTAGATCGAAAGAAAGTTTTGATTGCTTTAATTTGCTGTGTATCATAGGTGATTCCGAATCGAAATTCAATTTGTTCGAGTTCGCGCGACAAATCTTCTTCAAGGATGGTCTCAACCGGAAACTGATGTGCTTTTAAAAGACGGGATATTTCTTTTTCTTCATGGTAAAGACCAAATACGTAGATTCGATCCTCTACACGATCAAAGTCAGATATGTTCTGTAAACGGTTCAAACTTTCTTCTAGAGCTTGTGTCGAGTAGGAAGAACATTGATTGGCCAAGGTTATAAAATGTATGAATGTATTTCCGCTGGCCATAGTCAATTGACGCAATGTTTCATATATAAACGCATCAAATCGCCGAGGATCTGCAGACTGCAATTGGAGCCCATTTGCCAGTTTTATAGCAGACCGGTAACCAAAACCATAAATTTCATAGTAAGGTCTGAAACAATCTTCTTGAAGGATTGTTTGTGGATCTTCATAGTTCTGTTCCAATAATAGGATTTTATTCTGATCAAGTCCATATTCCATGCATTGATAATAAAAATCACTATGCTGATCAAAAGTGTGGATTCCCTCCATTAAGATTTGTTTCTTTTTTTGATTTAATCCTGGTACATCGTCCAGCTTTTCAGGACTGGTTTTTATGATGTCTAAACAATCTTCTCCTAATGTATCATAGATTGCTTGAGCTGTTTTTAAGCCGATGGTGGGGAAATCAGAGCTGCTTAAAAACCGAATGATTGAATCTTTGAATCTTGGCAGCAATTTATTGGCATATTGAATTTGAAATTGGAGGCCGTATTTTGGATGATTTGTATATTGTCCAACGAGTTCATATTCCTGATCTTCAATAGGATCGCTCAAAGAACCGGCGGCCACAAAATAATGGTATGTTTCAGTCTCAGAAAAAGAACCCACCACATAGTGGGTTTGTTCGTTTTGGTAAATAATATGTTCCAGCAATGCTTTGATCTTAATTGTTTCCAAATCGTTTCTCCTGATAGCTGTTTAAGATCTTGGTATTTAAATCTTCGTTGTCAATGTAGACTTCTTCAATGACACCGCCTCCCAAGCAAATATGATGATCGTAAAATACAGCTTCCTGTCCCACCGTAACCGATGCGATCTTTTGAGGGTAAGTGACCAGGACACTGTCATGCGAAATCAATTGAATCTGGACAGGCTGATCGGGCTGGCGATATCGAAATTTACAACCTACAGAGGTCGGAATTTGATAAGGATCAGGTACGAGCCAGTTGATTCCTTTTACTAAACAAGAATCAGAATAAAGCCATTGTTTATGATCTGTACGGCAAACAAACAATATATTCTTTTTTACATCTTTACCGCATACGAACCACGGACCTTTTTCTTGATCAATATGCAAGCCTTTTCTTTGTCCGATTGTGTAGTAAAGGACACCGATATGTCTGGCAAGTTTTTTTCCGGAGTCTATATCAATGATGTCTCCTTCCTGGCTTGGTAGATAATTGGATAAAAACTGGCGAAAATTTCGTTCTCCGATAAAACAAATTCCAGTGCTGTCCTTTTTTGAAGAAACACTGTCTAAATGAAGTTTTTGAGCGATTGCTCGTACTTCTGGCTTTGTGAGGGTACCAAGAGGGAAAAGAGTCTTTTTAAGTGCCTTTTCATTGATTTGACAAAGGAAATAAGTTTGATCCTTGTTTTGATCAGCCGCTTTCGTTAAATACATATAATCGTTTAATTCTTGGTTGGAACAATAATGGCCGGTAGCGACATAGTCAAAACCATTTTTCATGGCATATTCAAAAAAAGCATCAAATTTAATGTATTTATTACATAAAATATCGGGATTTGGTGTTCTGCCTTTTTCATATTCACTTAAAAAAGTCATGAAAACATCGTTCCAATATTCTTGAATAAAATCAATTCTCTGTAATTCGAGGCCCAGGTGATCAGCCACTGCTTTGGCATCTAAATAATCCTGTTCTTGAGGACAGATATCATCTTGGATCGTGGGATTTCCTTCGATATCGTTATTCGCATAGGAGTCCCAATTTCTCATAAAACAACATGTAACATCAAAACCTTGTTCTTTTAATAAATAAGCAGCTACTGCCGAATCGACACCACCACTAAGACCTACAAGCACTTTTTTCATAATTTAATTATAGACGAATCCAAAATGAATTCCTAGTTCCTTTCTTTTTGTATCGATATAAAAAAACCACAGCATAGCTGTGGAAATATTCAATGGTCCCCGAGGCCAGACTCGAACTGGCACGGTATCGCTACCGGTGGATTTTGAGTCCACTGCGTCTACCAATTTCACCACCCGGGGATGCTTTGTTATTATAGCGAATTCAAAATTAGAAATCAATACTTTTTTTAAAGCAATTCAACTTTCTTTTGAATAACCGCTCGAATAACTACTTGAATATATAAGGAATCTTTTTAAGGATCGGGAAGCCAAACAGAGCAATCAAAAAACCAGCTGCTGCTTGGATCACATTACCAGCTACACCCACTAATCCAAGCCAAAAACTTTGATTGACGATTGAGTCGGCCACTAAATAACCTGCTACCATAATAAATGACCCAAGAAGATAAGCAAGAATACGTATTTTAGAAGATTGATTATTTTTGATCAGATAAGAAACGATCAATCCTTCTAACCCTTTGATAGTAAGAGTGAAGAAAAAGTAAAAACCATAGCCACCGGCTATATCAGCTAAACCACTGCCTAACCCTCCAACTAAAAATGCAAAGACGGGATTTAAAATACTTGCGAACAGTAAAATAAAACCATCTCCGAGATTGAGATAACCATGTATGGTATTAGGGATCCGAATAAATATTGTAGCGACAAAGACAATCGCAATTCCTAGACTCGCAAAAATTATTTGTTTTAGATTTTGATGTTCAATCATGTTCATTCCTCATTTCTTGTCATTAGAATAATCGAAAAGTGTCTTTTATAAAATACACAATTATGATATTTTTTTAGAGGACAGTTTATGAAAAAGTATGAATTCGTTTATGAAAAGCTAAAACAAGATATTCTTGCAGGCTATTTAAAAAGAGGAGAGGTTTTGCCTAGTATCCGCCAATCAACAGAATTATTCGGAGTATCAAAAACAACGATCGAACATGCATATGATCGTCTAATTCTAGATGGCTATATCAAAAGTTTGCCGCAAAAGGGGTACGTTGTCGATATTAATCCACATCGATTGGCCCATTATCAAATGCAACCGGCTTCGAATGAAAATCAAGATATGCGGATAAAATATGATTTTCGTTTAAACTCTGTAAGTTTAGAGGCGTTTGATCTGAAGATCTGGAAACGATATATGAAAGAGGTGTTTCAAGATACCAAAGCAATGTCCACTTACGGAGATGCTCAAGGGGAAAAAAGATTGCGGTTTGCTTTAAGTGATTACGCTTACCATCAACGCGGTGTTTTATCCTCAGAGGAGAATATATTAGTCGGCTCAAGTTTTCAAACCCTTTTATATCAATTTTGTTCTTTATGTCCAAAATCTCTAACGATTGGAATGGAAGAACATGTAGACAGTCAGGTTCTTTATGTTTTTCGATCCTTTGGATTTAAGTGTGTATTATTTAATTCTTATTCTCTGATTGAAGATTTAGAGACCATAGAAGTCGATTTACTTTATATTAACAGTTCTTGTTTTGGTCCGGATTTCAGATATCTGGATCGAGAAACAAGAGACGCTCTGATCGATATCTCATATCGAAGGAAATTTTTGATCTTAGAGGATGATTACAATGGAGAGTTAAATTATCGATCGAAACCCCGCCATTCGTTACAAGGAGCTTCTCCCTATGATAATGTGATCTATTTTGGTTCTTTTTCCCGATTGCTATTGCCTTCTTTGCGGTTAAGTTACATGGTTTTAAACGGAGCGTATCTTCAACGATATCTGGCAAACAAGGAAAAATTCGGACCGACTTCTTCTAAATTTGAACAGCAGGCTTTAGCTCGTTATTTGGAAGATGGTCACATGGAGAAGCATTTGCGAAAATTAAAAAAAGAATATGCATTCAAGGAACAAATTACTCGACGTATTTTAGAAAAAAACTTTTCGAATTTGATTTTTAAAGAGGTTTATTTTTGTTATTGTATCCAAATACCACATATTGATCCAAACGCTTTGATGAAGACATGCTGCTGGCAGGAAATAGCTTTAGATCCTATCGAAAATCAAACACTATCATTGTCTTTTGCGTCTCTAAAACAAAATGATTTAATAGAGGGGCTTGGGCTACTTGTCAAAATATTAAAAAGATGATAACATTCATTCGTCTGATGTTGAAAAAGATAAGTAGAAGAGGATCAGGACATTGAGAGACGAGGCGGTAGGTGCAAGCCTTGCAGCGAGAATCTTTGAAGCTACTTTGGAGTCGGCCGCAATCAGCGTTAACGATCAATTAAGTGCGTTTTCAATGAAAACGAACTAGGATGGTACCGCGTAATTTTACGTTCCTAGAGATAGGAACGTTTTTTTAATTTCTACAAGGAGGAATGATCATGCGTGAATTAACAGGAAATCAAGTTCGTCAGATGTTTTTGGATTTCTTTAAAAGCAAAGGGCATATGATCGAACCAGGAGCAAGTTTGATCCCCAATAACGACCCTACTTTATTATGGATCAATGCCGGTGTTGCTGCTTTAAAAAAGTATTTTGATGGAAGTGAGAAGCCAAGAAGCAATCGAATTGCCAATGCGCAAAAAAGTATTCGAACAAACGATATTGAAAATGTGGGAAAAACAGCCAGACATCATACTTTTTTTGAAATGTTGGGAAATTTTAGTATCGGAGATTACTTCAAAGAAGAAGCCATTCCGTTTGCTTGGGAGTTTTTGACTAGTGATGAATGGATGGGAATCGATAAGAATCGCCTCTATGTTTCCGTATATACTGATGATGATGATGCTTATCGAATCTGGACTGAAAAATGCGGGGTGGATCCAAGCCATATTTTAAGAACCATGGATAATTTTTGGGAGATCGGGAAAGGCCCTGGCGGACCAGATTCTGAAGTCTTTTTTGATAGAGGTCCAAAATATGATCCAGATGGTTTAGGAGAACGACTGTTTTTTGAAGAATTAGAAAATGATCGTTATGTTGAAGTTTGGAATATTGTTTTCTCACAATATGACTGTGATCCTTCGATTGATCGTAAAGATTATCCAGAACTTCCACAAAAGAACATCGATACTGGTATGGGGCTGGAACGTTTAGTAGCTTTGATTCAGGATGGCGAGACAAATTTTGATACAGATCTTTTCTTGCCAATCATTCATGCGACGGAAAAGCTTGCCAAACACCCTTATGATGGGGAATATAAAATGGCATATCGAGTTATTGCGGACCATATCCGTACGGTTACTTTTGCTTTGAGCGATGGAGCAAATTTCTCTAATAGCGGACGTGGTTATGTATTACGTCGAGTGTTACGCCGCGCTGTTCGTTATGGATTAAAACTTGGTTTAGAGGAATCTTTCTTGTATCGCTTGGTTCCAGTCGTAGCTGATACGATGCAGGATTTTTATCCTTACTTACAGGAACATGTGCAGTTGAATCAAAAACTGATTCGAATTGAAGAAGATACATTCAAGAAAACACTAAAAAACGGACAAGCATTACTGGATGATGAAATAAATAAGGCAACAGATGGAACCTTGTCCGGGGAAGTTGTATTCCGCCTTTATGATACATATGGTTTTCCATTTGAACTGACACAGGAAATTGCGCAGGAAAGTGGCTTGTCTGTCTCGCGTGAAGCTTTCGACGAACAAATGAAAAAACAAAAAGAAAGAGCACGGAATGCACGAAATACAAAAGAATCCTTCTCGTCTCAACATCAGGACCTTATGAATTTTACCGATTCAAGTACATATATAGGCTATGATCATCTGTCAACAGAGGGTAAAGTCATAGGACTATTTAAAGATGGCAATCGCGTTGATTCTATCATGGATGAAGGCGACATCATTTTAGATCAAACTTGTTTCTATGCGGAAAGCGGCGGACAAGTCGCTGATACTGGAATCGTAGAATCAGATGGTTTTAAAGGGCGAGTGACAGATGTTCAAAAAGCTCCTAATGCACAGCCTTTGATTCATGTTGTTATTGAGGATGGATCTTTAAATGAAGGAATGCGATTGTCACAACATGTTGACAGTCAACGTCGTGAGGCCATCACTGCAAATCATTCATGTACACATTTGCTCCAAAGTGCTCTGAAGCAAGTGGTTGGTGATCACATCTCTCAAGCAGGTTCCTACGTTTGTGATGAATACTTGCGTTTTGATTTCAATCATTATGAAAAGGTAACTCCCGATCAGCTGGAACAAGTTGAGAAACTGGTCAATCAATATATTCAAGCTGGTTATCCGGTTACAAAAGAAGTTATGGATATTGAGGAAGCACGTCAATCTGGTGCTACTGCTTTATTTAATGAGAAGTATGGAGACCGTGTTCGCGTAGTGACAATGGGATCGGTTTCTAAAGAGTTCTGTGGAGGCTGTCATGTGGACAATACGGAGCAGATTGGTTTGTGTAAGATTGTCAGCGAAGAAAGCATTGGTTCGGACATCCGTCGTATAACCGCAAAGACACGTATGGAAGCGTATAAGGATTTTGTGTTGGAACATAAGATGCTTGAAAATATTGCAGCTATCGCAAAACAAAAAAGCATCAAAAAACTTGACCAAAAGATGGAATCTTTCTTTGAACAAAATAAATTACTTCAAAAGGAAAATGAAAATTTAAAAAATCAAATTTTGGCTTTGAAATCTAAAGAATGGCTGCAAGACGCCAAAGAGGTCAATGATTATAAAGTGCTGATTCGAAAAGTTTCGAATATGGATGGAAAGTCTTTAAAAGAGATCGTATCCAATCTTAAGAGTCAAGATCCGGATCTAATTTGTTTCTTTGCCAGCGTGAACGATGATAAACTTGTCTTCGTTTGTGGTGCAGGAAAAAATGCAATAGCGAAAGGAATTCATTCCGGAAATCTTGTCAAAATGGCATCTCAGATCTGTCACGGAAACGGCGGTGGAAAACCAGACCTGGCCCAAGCCGGAGGAAAGGATGTTTCTAAGCTAGATGAGGCGATAGAAGCGATAAAAAATAGTCTGAATTAATCGAAAAGTGGGGATTGTTAGTAAAATCCCCGCTTTTTTTATCTTTATGCAAAGTGTTTCTTTTTTTAATTGTTTCATGTATAATACGTATAGCCAAGGAGTGTGATAGTATGAAAGACATTACGGAAACTATGACATTTACCACGGAAGAAATACGCCGTGAAAACATCAAGTCTATTTTGCGAGAAGTAAGTGAAGCATTGGACGAAAGAGGATACAATTCAGTCAATCAGATTGCTGGTTATCTGATCAGTAATGATCCAGCGTATATTTCTTCACACAAGAATGCGAGAAATTTGATTCAGCGTATTGAACGGTACGAGATTATTGAAGAACTTGTCCGTGCCTATCTGGAAAAATAATGGCTCGTGTCATTGGCTTAGACCTTGGAAGTGTAACATGCGGGGTTGCAATTAGCGACGCTACCGGTACGGTTGCTCGAACTTTAAAAACAATTCGTTTCCCCCAGGATGATTATGACCTTTGTTTTGACCAGGTTCTATCTTTATTGGAAGAGTATGAAATAAAGAAAGTTGTTCTTGGTCTTCCTAAGCACATGAATGGAGATATTGGAGAACGTGCTCAGATCTCGATTCAGTTCGCGGATGAATTAGAAAAAGAGGGTTATGAAGTTACACTCTGGGATGAACGGTTAACAACCGTCAGCGCGACTCGAATCTTGTTAGAAGGGGATGTTTCGAGAAAAAAGCGCAAAAAAGTAATTGATCAGCTCGCAGCGGTTGAGATTTTACAAGGATTTTTAGATCGAGAAAATGGGGGTTTTTGATCAACCCTATTTTTTTTGCCAAGAAAGGAACCAAAATTATGTTAGATTCAAATTGCCTTTATGTACAAGATGAAAATGGAAATGAAAAAAAGATGACAATTCTTTTTACTTTTGACAGTGATGACTATCAGAAACAGTATGTGGTGTTTCAGGATGCTGATCACGATTCAGAAGAAGTTTACGCTTCTTGTTATGATGACAAAGGGAATCTCTTTCCTATTGAGTCGGATGAAGAATGGAGTATGGTCGAAGAAGTGATCAATACTTTTGTAGAGGATGAGGAAAATGCCTAAAAAAATAAAGAAGACCTCAAGAGGGAAGCGCATTCTTATCTTGGTTCTTTCAATTCTGATTTTGGCAATTGCCGGTACCGGAGTGTTTGTCTGGCAAAGTTTGGGGGCAACCGGGAATGGCTCTACAACAATTGATTTTGAGATAGAAGAGGGCGAAACATTTGATTCTGTCTTATCGAATTTAAAAGAGGAAGGTTTGATCTCTTCTGTTCAAATCGTTGATCTTTATGCAAAACTGACTTCTCATGATCAATATTTTGCCGGTACTTTTGAGCTTAATGATGGAATGAGTGTTTCCGAACTTTTAGAAACGATAGCTGATGAGACCAAAGTTTTACGCGAATCGGTTACTTTAACGATTCCGGAGGGTACTTGGGCAAAAGAAATCGCCGCATCGATTTCTGAATTATTTCCTCAATATACACAAAGCGATATTTTAGCGCAATGGAACGATTTAGACTATTTAAGCGAATTGGCAGCTGACTATTCTTTTTTAAATTTGGAAGACTTAAGTAATTCAGAATATAACGTTGCATTAGAAGGCTATTTATTTCCTGAAACGTATTTTTTAGACATGAATAGTGATTTGGATACCATTACAAGAACATTACTGGATCAATTTGGTAAAATCTATGAAGAACATCAAAGTGAATTTGAATCCAGTGAGTATTCTGTTCATGAACTTGTCACCCTTGCAAGCATCGTCCAGTTTGAAGCTGGTTCCGTCAGAGATATGCCGACCATTGCGGGAGTTTTTTATAATCGATTAAGGGATCAGATGAATCTTGAATCTAGTGTAACAGTTTGCTATGCCCTATATGATGAATTTGATGATCCGAAAGATTGTGAGACAAGAACAGATATTGAATCGCCCTACAATACATATTTAAATTCAGGCCTGCCTATTGGCCCTATATTAAATCCGGGCGAAGATGCTCTAGTGGCAGTTTTAGAACCTGAGACCTCAGATTATTATTTCTTTGCGGCAGATATCAATGGCGATGGTACGGTTCATTATTCGAAAACCTATGAGGAACATCTTGCGATATGTGAGGAACTCGGCTTGATCCTGAATTAAACATTGAAAAAATCAATGTGTATGCTATAATCACAATGCAATTAAATAAGAAGGTGAGTATATGGAAAACGATAAATTTTATGTCACACAAGAGGGATATAACGATCTAGTCAAAGAACATGAGGATTTAGTGCAGAATGTCCGCCAGCAAGTCATTGCTGAATTGCAGGAGGCCCGCGCACAGGGAGACCTTTCTGAAAATGCGGATTATGATGCTGCTCGAGAACATCAGGCACAGGTCGAAGCCCGTATTCGCGAGTTAGAAGCCATGATTAAAAATGCTGAGATCATCGAAGAATCCGATGGCAAACGCAAAACAAGCAAAAACGCTGTCGTAAAATTAGGCTCCATCGTTACTTTAGAGGATTTGTCAGATCATACAGAGAATACATTTTCTATTGTCGGATCTATTGAAGCAGATCCGTTAAATGGAAAATTGTCGAACAACACTCCGTTGGCCGAAGCGATCATGGATCATAAGGTAGACGAAATCGTAACTGTAACGCGTGTAGAAGAACCATACAAAGTTAAAATTTTAATGATCAAATAAACAAGTTTATCGTATTTAAGAAGGGTGATGTTTATGTTTAAGCGTACTCTTCTTTTTATTATGGGACTCTCTTTGATTTGCTTTGCGTATTATGGCCGTTATCAACCAGTTTCTCTCGATCTTGTTAAGCCTTCTACTAAAGAAGTGGAGGTAAAAGGAGAAGTAAAAAATCCAGGTATTGTAACTTTGAAGTGGGAAGGAACAGCCGAAGATGCGATTGAGCAAGCAGGTGGATTGACGAATAATGCGGATATCCAATCTATTTCATTGATAGAACAGTTGTCACCAGATACGGTCTTGATCATCCCCTCTATTCAGGATGCCAAAGATCTAGTGTCTATCAATAGTGCTTCTCTAGATGAATTAGACACGCTTCCTGGAGTAGGCCCTTCTATAGCTCAAAGGATCATTGATTATCGAAAAGAACAACCATTTCGTTCACTAGAAGATTTGAAAGACGTGAAAGGTATTGGAGATAAAACTTTTGAAAAATTGAAAGAACAGATTTCTTTATGAAAAAAATGTTTTTTTTAATTGTACTAGGTTGTTGGGCTTCATTGATCATCGGTGACCCTTTTTTAGATTTGATCTGGATATTTCTTTATGTGCCAGTTTTGGCGGGATGTTCTAAAAGAGTCGTATGGCTTTTCATTTGGGGGATTTTCAGCCTGTTTTTTTTGGTTTTAGATCATGAATCGCCTGTAACGCCAAAAGAGGGAGAATATACCATTTATCAAATCAGAGAGAATTATGTATTGGCACAAAATCAAAATATTAAAGTCATTGTTTATGGGATCGATGATCCTATGTTTTATGATGTGATTTATCTTTCAGAGTTTGAAAAAGTACACTCATTAAAAAACCTTTCGTTATTCTCTTTTGAGGATTACTTAAAAGAAGACAATATATTTTTTCAGTCGAATGCTGATCAAACCTCACTTGTAAGAAGACAACAGTCTTTAAAAGGGGATATTTATGATTATTTTTCCAAAAAAGATCCTTATTGGAAAATGACCCTTTATGGTATTTATAATGATTCGCTGCCAGAATTGATGAGTCGACTTTCTTTACCGGTTGTCGGACTGGTTTCGATCGTAGAAAAACATTTACGAAGATGGCGTGCACATTTATATTTTGTATACGGATTTAGTTTTCTTCTTTTGATCTTATGGGGATCTCTGTTTGTGTTTACCACCTCTATTTTACGAATGGCTTGCCATCGTTTTTCAAAGATCTTTTTGAAAGATTGGCAAGTGCAATTTATTGTAAGTACTTTTGTTTTTTTTGTCCTAATGCCCGAGAAAGCTTCTTCGTTTGCGTTTGTGCTTCCTACTGCAATGAACCTGATCTATCATCTTTGTTCTGATACTGGAACTCGTTATTTAATTGAAAAAAGTGTTTTATGTGGGCTTCAATATTTATATTTTCATGAGGTTGATTTTATCGTTTTGATTTTCTTTGGCCTTTTAAGAAAGTCATCAGGGATCTTTTTCATTTTTTCGTTGATATTATTGGGTTTGAATGTAGATTTGTTTGTAATCTGGAGTAATTTCTTAGATTTTGTTCCGCAATTGATATGGCTTTATGATGCAGGTTTTGTCTATGTAGCTGCGTTTATTTTACTTTTATTTGGAATATATAGAGCAGAATCAATATTAAGGAAAATTATATATGCATCTATATTAGCATTTATCCCTTTTATCTTGCCTTTTTTAGATTGTCGTTTTTGTGTTACGGTTTTTGATATCGGACAAGGAGACTGCACCCTGATTACCGAACCATTCCATAAAAGTGCAGTTATGATTGACTGTGGTCAAAATTTATATCGCGACAATATGGAGGAAATCGTTTTGCCATATTTAGAGTTAAAGCATATTAAGCAATTGGATTGTCTTATTTTAACGCATGATGATTTTGATCATAGCGGAGGTGTGGATTCTTTAAAAAAAAATATTAAAATCAATAAAATAATTCAATCGTCCGATGAGACAATTCCAGTAGAATATCCGTTTTATTCTTTGTTAGTCAACAGACAAACAAAAGATGAAAATGATAAAAGCATCATCAGCTATTTTTCTTATGATGGTTTTGATTATTTATGGATGGGTGATGCTTCTGTGGATGTTGAAGAACAATTGATCCATGCTTATCCTCAACTAAACTGTAATGTTCTAAAAGCAGGTCATCATGGGTCGCGTACCAGTAGTTCTTATTCTTTTTTGAATCGAGTAGAACCCAAACTCGCTTTAATATCGGTTGGTTATCAAAATCGATATGGTCATCCGGACATAGAGGTATTAAAGAATATGCAGACATTAGGTATTTCAAATTTAAGAACAAGCGATGTAGGAATGATACAGATCCAATCCTTTCGTGGACTATGTGTTTTTCAGACAGGAACGAATATCTTTGGTATAATACAAAAGTAGAAAAGAGGGTATGATGATTTGTCTTATATATGGTGAAGATGTTAGCCGTATTCAACAAAAAATCTGTTCGTTAAAAAAGAAATACAATATTGATACTGTGGTACATTATGATGCTTCTCGTGATTCTCAAGAGGATGTGTTGATGGAGATGGATTCTTTCTCCATATTTGATGAAAAGAAGATGATCGTTGTAGAACAATGTACTTTCTTATCTTCAAAAAATACAACCAAATATGAAATTTCTCCCTTCTTGGAAAGGGCAGAAGATCAATCGACGATTCTTATTCTTATCTATCATGGAGCTAAATTGGACCAACGAAAAAAACTGGTGAAAGAATTGATCCAAAAAAGTACAGTCTATGCTTGCATTTCCTTGGATGATCAGAGTCAGAGAACTCTGATCCATGAATATCTCAAAAAAGAAAATCTAGTCATGGAACCTCAAGCATTTTCTTGGTTCAGCTCTCATATAGGGATGGATACGTTGCGAATTGAATCGGAAATCAGAAAATTGAAAACATATGCTGATTATGTCAGATTGGAGGATGTAAAAGCACTGATTCAGCCAGAGCCTGTCAATGATGTATTTAAGATGGTCGATGCTTTGTTTCAACGGAATGCAATTCGTTTCCTGGCGTTTTATCGAAATTTTCGCAACCAAAATATGGAGCCTCTAGCTATACTTGGTCTTCTTGCATCACAAGTTCGTTTTTTATTTCAGGTTCGTGTTTGTATGGACGAAGGAATGGATCAAAATCAAATCGCCAACCAATTAAAAGCACATCCGTATCGCATAAAATTAAATATGGAAAAAGCGCAATCATTCCATAGCGAAGAATTGTTAGATACGTTGAATTTACTGGCAAATCTGGATCAAGATATAAAAATGGGAAAAATTGATAAAGATCAAGGATTCGAAAATTTTATTCTAAACCAAATATAAAAAAAGTTTCCAACCGGAAACTTTTTTTACTTCATATTATTAATAGCTGCAGCAAGACGTGATTTCTGTCGGCTTGCATAGTTCTTATGATGAACTCCTTTAGCGACAGCTTTATCCAATTTTGAAGAGCATTCGTTATAAGCTGCGATAGCAGCTTCTTTATCGTTGGCATCAACGGCAGCTAAAACTTTCTTAATGGAAGTTTTCAGTGCACTTTTCTTGGATACAACTAATTTGTGCGCTTTGTTATTGGTTTTAACACGTTTCTTTTGCGATTTAATTTGTGGCATGGCTTGCACCTCCTGACTTAAATTGCTTTTGAATTATAACAAAATATCTTTTCCAATGCAACACAAGTTCTAAAAAATAGGGTATAATAGCTCAGGACTGGAGGAAATGCTATGAAACAAGTTCGAACAGTTTTTATGGGAACCCCTAAGATTGCCAAAACTCTTTTAGAAAATATATTACAAGCAGGAATTTCAATCGATCTAGTTGTAACACAGCCAGATCGTAAAGTGGGAAGAAAACAACAAGTAGTTTATTCACCAGTTAAAGAATGTGCACTGGATAACGCGATACCTGTTTTTCAACCACAAAAAATCAAAGAAGATTTTGATCCTATATTAAAGATACAACCCGATTTGATCATCACTTGTGCTTATGGACAAATAGTCCCAGAAGAAGTTTTGAATGCTCCGCGGTTTGGATGTGTGAATCTTCACGGTTCGCTTTTGCCCAAATATCGAGGAGCGGCCCCTATCCAAAGAGCAGTCTGGAACCAAGATAAAGAATCCGGTATGAGTTTGATGAAGATGGTGTCTGAGATGGATGCGGGTCCGGTTTTTTCTGAGGAGAGAATTTTACTTGATGAAGAAGAAACCACAAGCTCTTTATTTGATAAAATGGCAGATGCTGCCAGCCGTCTTCTGATTCGCGATTTCGACAAGATTTGTAGAGAAGATGCTTCTTATACTGAACAAGATAAAACCTTGGTTACTTATGCAAAGAAGATTTCAAAAGATGATGAGAGAATAGATTTATCCAGATCAGATCAGGAGATTTTTGCTCAAATACGTGCTCTTTCCCTGGAACCAGGGGGGTATGTGTTTATAAAGAAACGAAAATTTAAAATATTAGAAGCTCATTATCATGACCACTCGATTTCGAAACCATTATCTTTTCTTGGAAAGTATAAGAATGGATATGGTCTTGCCTTGCACAATGGTGTTCTTGAAATCGTTCGCTGCCAAATGGAAGGAAAACCTGTTGTATCAGGCAGTGATTTTGCGAACGGACAAGGCCGGTCTTTGATTGATATGACTTGTGAATAGAGGTGATGAAATGGATCAAAAACACATTCGTAATTTTTCAATAATTGCACATATTGATCATGGTAAATCTACTTTAGCCGATCGAATTTTGGAACTAACGGATACTGTCGAAAAGCGCGAAATGCGTGACCAAATTCTAGATTCTATGGATTTAGAGCGTGAACGCGGCATTACGATCAAATTGAATGCCGTACAGTTGATTTATCATGCAAAAAATGGGGAAGACTATATTTTTCATTTAATCGATACACCAGGCCATGTCGATTTCAGTTATGAAGTTTCTCGTTCTTTAGCTGCTTGTGATGGAGCGGTTCTGGTCGTTGATGCCGCCCAAGGCGTGCAAGCACAAACTCTTGCAAATGTATACTTGGCTTTAGAAAATGATTTAGAGATTCTTCCGGTTTTAAACAAGGTCGACCTGCCGAGCGCACAACCAGAAGTCGTGAAAGAGGAAATCGAAAATTTGATTGGCCTCGATTGCAGTGATGCGATTGAAATCAGTGCAAAATCAGGATTAAATGTTGACCAAGTTTTAGAACAGATAGTTGAAAAACTTCCTTCTCCTTCTGGAGATCCTCAAGCCCCATTACAAGCTCTGGTTTTTGATAGCCTGTATGATTCTTATCGTGGCGTCATCGCTTTTGTCAGCGTAAAAAATGGTTCGATCAAGCCGAAGGATAAGATTCGCTTCATGGCAACGGGAGCCGAATATGAAGTGATCGACGTTGGAGTTCGTACACCTAAAGAGATTGTTAAAAACTCTTTACAGACAGGAGAGGTTGGTTGGATCAGCGCGGCCATCAAAAATATCGAAGATGTACGGGTAGGAGACACGATAACAAGTGCCAATGCTCCTTGTGAGGCTCCTTTGCATGGATATCGGGAAATGAACCCTATGGTGTACTGCGGACTCTATCCGGTAGATAATGCGCGTTATGAAGATTTAAAAGAAGCACTCTCAAAATTAAAATTAAACGATGCTTCACTGACTTTTGAACCCGAGACATCCCAAGCATTAGGGTTTGGTTTTCGATGCGGCTTTCTAGGTTTATTGCATATGGATGTTGTAGAAGAAAGATTAGAAAGAGAATATAACTTAGATTTGATCGCTACTTCTCCTTCCGTTATATATCATGTCTTCAAGACAGACAAAACCATGATCGCAATCGATAATCCAAGTGCTTTGCCGCCGGCTCAAAACATCGACCATATCGAAGAACCATATGTTCGTGCTGAAATCATGGTCCCTAAAGATTATGTAGGTGCTATGATGGAATTGTGCCAGGCGAAACGCGGAGAATATATCGATATGCAAGTAATCGATGATCTGAGAATGAATATGGTATACGAACTTCCTTTGAGCGAGATCATTTATGATTTTTTCGATAAAATGAAATCTTATACTAAAGGATATGCTAGTCTGGACTATCATTTTAGCCGTTATAAACCGAGCGCTTTGGTAAAGATGGATATCTTGCTCAATGGCCAAGTCATCGATGCCCTAAGTACGATCGTTTTTAAAGATTTTGCTTATAATCGCGGCAATGCGATGACTATCAAACTTAAGAAGATTATTCCAAAACAACAATTTGAAATCCCTGTTCAGGCAGCCATTGGCGGAAAGATTATTGCCCGAACAAACATTAAAGCACTTCGAAAAAATGTTTTGGCTAAGTGTTATGGCGGAGATATTTCACGAAAGAAGAAGCTGCTAGAAAAACAAAAGGAAGGAAAGAAACGAATGAAAAAAGTCGGTTCTGTTGAAATTCCTCAGGAAGCTTTTATGGCTGTTCTTTCAATGGATGATGAATAATGGCGAAATCATGTTACGTGCACATCCCGTTTTGCGGAAGCATTTGTTATTATTGCGGTTTTTGTAAAAGTGTGAGCTCAAATGCAGTAAAAGAGAAGTGGATCGATCAAATCCATAAAGAAATACAAAATAAACCGATCAGCAGCTTGGATACTCTATATTTCGGAGGCGGAACACCAAATATTCTTTCTAAAGAAATGTTTCGGGCACTTTCACTTCCCTTGATGGAATTTTTGGACAGTGATTATGAGTGGACGGTCGAATGCAATCCGGAATTTATCACCGAAAATCAGCTGCAAGAATTTCAACAATTGGGGGTAAATCGATTAAGTATCGGTGTACAGACCTTTCAGGATTCCTTATTACAAAAGATAGGTCGACATCACAGTTCGAAACAAGCAATGAACAGTATAAATCTTTCCAGAGAATTCGGTTTTCATAATCTTTCGGTTGATTTGATGTACGGATTGCCAGGGCAATCTCTAGATAATGTTATACGGGATTTAGAAACATTTTTTTCACTGGGCATTGATCATTTATCAATCTATTCTTTGCAGATTGAAGAGAATTCGATATTTGGAAAAAAAGGCATCCGTTCATGTGATGATGAATTAGAAGCGGATATGTTTGAACAAATCGTAAAAATGTGCAAAAATCATGGTTTTGAACATTATGAAATTAGTTCCTTTGCCAGAAATCAACAATACTCCAAACATAATCTATCCTATTGGACGGATCAAGATTATTACGGGATTGGATGTGGTGCTGTCGGAAGAGAAAATGGAATTCTTTATGAGAACACAAAAGATCTTGTATCTTATTGTGATAGAGGACCCATGCCCTCTTTTATATCTGAAACGATTCAGGAAAGAGCTTTTGATTCCATTATGATGGCGTTGCGTACGCAATTCGGACTGGATGTAACGGCTTGGCAAAAACGGTATGGACTTGATTTTTTTATGCAGTATAAAAATGTGTTAAAGAAATATTTGGGCACTTATCTTTGTTTCGAAAAGAATCATCTGTTTCCAACTGAACAGGGAATGGAGATCTTAAATACAATTTTAGTTGATTTTTTAAGTGAAAATTGATATCATTTATAAGCTTTTGATCTAAGAGTTTGGAATCTTCCGACCTTTCTCCTGGATCATCAGTACACATTAGAGGAGGAAGAAATATGTTATTGAAAGCTGAAAAACAAGCAATCATGAAAGAGTATGCAATCCATGAAGGAGATACTGGTTCTCCTGAAGTACAGATTGCGGTATTGACTGCCCAAATCAATCGTTTAACTGAACATTTTAAGGAACACAAACATGATTATCATTCTCAAAGAGGTTTGATGAAAATGGTTGGTCGCCGTAAAAACATGTTAGCTTACCTTAAGAAGAAAGATTTGGAACGTTATAAGACTTTGATTTCTAAATTAGGTCTGAGAAAGTAATCGAAAGATTACTTTTTTTTGTTTATTTCTTATGGTACACTTACAAAGGTAAAAAAAGAGAGGTAAAGTATGGCGAAACAAGAGTTTCATTTAGAGTTCTGTGGTCGGGGGATCACAGTAGAAACTGGTGAGATTGCAAAACAAGCGGATGGAGCCGTGATAGTCCGTTATGGAGATACGGTGACATTATCTACTGCTTGTGCAGCAAACCAACCTAAGGAAGGAATCGACTTCTTTCCATTAACTGTAAGTTTTGAAGAAAAATTATATTCCGTCGGTAAAATCCCTGGCGGTTTCTTGCGTCGTGAAGGTCGTCCTAGCGAACACGCAACATTAACGGCTCGAATGATCGATCGTCCGATCCGTCCTTTGTTTGCAGAAGGATTCCGTAATGAAGTTCAGGTTGTTAACACAGTATTAAGCGTTGATCAGGATTGTTCTGCTGAAATGTCTGCAATGTTTGGAGCAAGTTTGGCACTGTGTATCAGCGATATTCCATTCAATGGACCTATTGCGGGCGTTAAAGTAGGACGTGTAAATGGGGAACTCATTTGCAATCCAAGCGTTGAGCAAACTGCATTGAGCGACATTGATCTGACAGTCGCTGGAACAAAACAAGCTTTAAACATGGTAGAAGCAGGCGCAAAAGAAGTCAGCGAAGAAGACATGTTGGCGGCATTGATGTTCGGTCATGAACAGATCAAAAAATTATGTGCTTTCCAGGAAGAAATTGTTGCAGCCTGTGGCAAGACAAAACGAGAAGTTCCTTTATATACAGTAAATGAAGATTTGGACCGGGAAGTTAGAAATTCGTTTGAAACAAAGATTCGTGATGCAGTTTCTATTAAAGAAAAATTGGAAAGATATGGAAAAATCGATGAACTAACAGAAGAAGCTGTACAAATGGTCGAAGCTAAAGAGTATGCCAGCGAAGCGGACAAAAATAAAGCTGTCAAAGAAACCAAAGAAATTTGCCGTTCTATTGAAGCGGATGAGGTTCGCCGTTTGATCATTGAAGATAAGGTACGTCCGGATGGTCGTGCAATCGATGAGATTCGTCCATTGAATTCACAAGTAGATTTATTGCCGCGTGTTCATGGATCTGCCTTGTTTACTCGCGGGGAAACGCAAGTTCTCTCAACGACTACATTAGGAGCTATTAACGAAAATCAGATCATTGATGATTTGACTGAAGTGGAAACAAAACGTTTTATGCATCATTATAATTTCCCTCCATACTGTGTAGGGGAAACTGGACGAATGGGAAGTCCAGGTCGTCGCGAAATCGGACATGGAGCTTTAGGGGAGAGAGCTTTATTGCAGGTTCTTCCTTCATTGGAAGAATTCCCATACACGATTCGTACCGTTGCGGATGTTATGGAAAGTAATGGTTCCAGTTCACAGGCAAGTATCTGTGCCGGCACTATGTCTTTAATGGCAGCAGGTGTTCCAATAAAGGCTCCTGTAGCTGGTATTGCGATGGGATTGATCATGGATGATGATTCAGGCAAATACACAGTATTAACAGATATTCAAGGTATGGAAGATCATTTTGGCGATATGGATTTTAAAGTAGCCGGAACAAAAAATGGTATTACTGCTTTACAGATGGATATCAAAGTAACTGGAATTACAAAAGAAATTTTCGAAGAAGCTTTGGCACAGGCTCATAAGGCGCGTTTTGAGATCTTAGATAACATGTTGGCTTGTATCCCAGAGCCTCGAAAAGAACTGAGCCCATATGCTCCAAAAATCGCTATGATGGAAATTGATCCAGACAAGATCAAAGATGTGATCGGACCTGGCGGCAAGATGATCAACGAAATTATTGCGGAATGTGATAATGTTAAGATCGACATTGACGATGATGGAAAAGTTGTCATTTACCATCATGATTACGATATCATCGACAAGGCAAAACAAATGATATCGGAAATCGTTCGTGAGGCTAAAGTCGGGGATGTTTATACCGCAAAAGTTGTACGTATTGAAAAATTTGGTGCATTCGTCAATTTATTTGGAAATACAGATGGTTTATTGCACATTTCAAAAATTTCGCATCATCGAGTAGAAAAAGTTGAAGACGTGTTAAAACTTGGTGATACGATCGATGTTAAAGTGACAGAAATTGATAATAAAGGTCGAATCAATGTCAGTGCAAAAGCGTTATTGCCGAAGCCAAAAAAAGAAGAAGAATAAATCTTCAAGGAGATCGATTGATCTCCTTTTTTTTTGAAGTCTTATATTTCTTGTCAATGGCAAATATGGTAAAATACCGTGGAAGGGGTTGACGAAATGGACTTTATTAAACTTGCAAAAGAAAAGACAAATGAATACTTAAAAGATCTTGAATCGCTTGTTTCTATTGAATCTACTCGAGATCTTTCAACTAAGACAGATAATGCGCCTTTTGGAGAAAACTGTCGTAAAGCCTTGGATACAATGCTGGCTTTAGGACAAAGAGATGGTTTTCAAACAAAAGATATAGACGGATATGCGGGAGTCATCGAATATGGCCAACAGACACAGACATTAGGGATCTTAGGCCATTTGGATATTGTTCCCGTTGGCGAAGACTGGACCAAGGATCCACTAACAGTTACAGTTGATGATGGGTATGTATTTGGACGTGGAGTTGTTGATGATAAGGGTCCGGCTTTGGCTGCTTATTATGCTTTGAAGATTATAAAAGAACAAAACATTCCTTTAAAGCGCAGAGTGATGCTGATTACGGGATGTGATGAAGAAAGCGGAATGGAGTGCATGGATTACTATAAGAAACATGCTGAAATTCCAAATATCGGTTTCGTACCTGATGCAGACTTTCCGGTAATATACGGGGAAAAGGGCGGACTTCATGTTGTTTTGCGATCGACAGATAAAACCGCAATTCGTTCCATGCATGCTGGAAGTCGTCCCAATATCGTAATTGGAAAAGCAGATTGTACAATGGATACAATTACTGAGAAACAAAAACAAGAGTTTGCCTATTATTGTAAATCACATGGTTTAACTGGATCTATCGAGGACACAACTTTCCATATCGATGGTGTTTTTGCACATGCAGCGACTCCTTGGCTTGGTGAAAATGCCGCTCTGCACTTGTTAAACTTTGTTGGATCTTCCTATGATGACACATTGGCACAAGATCTCTATAAAATTTTAAAAGATTGGCAAGGGAAGCCGTTAGGAATCTATAAACAAGGATTATACATGGGTTTCTTGACCATGAATACCGGTATCATTGATATAGAGGATAATGAAACGAAGATTTTAATTGATATACGTTATCCTAATGACATGAATGCACAGGAAATAATGGAACAGTTTGACCTACATTGCAAGACATTAAACAGTCATGTTGTTCCGCAAATGGAAAGTGACTCGGTTCCTTTATTTGTAGATCCTCAATCGAATCTTGTAAAAGAATTGATGAGAGTATATCAAAAATATACAAACGATACTTTCTCTTGTGCCTATACTTTGGGCGGGGGAACATACGCTCGTAAATTTGAGAATTTTGTTTCTTTTGGACCGGAATTTCCAAATGATGAGAAAACGACCGATCAGTTTGTAGGCAGTTGTCATCAACGCGATGAAGGAATCAAGCTGGAAAGTTTGATTTTATCAATCGCAATCTATGCTGAGGCTATTGTCTCACTGTGTAGTTAGTATGAGAATGAGAAAAGTAAAATGGGCTGTTGAATATTTAGGACAAAGTAAAAAAAAGGCAGCTCATCCGGAAAACAGACGCGGTTCCTGGCATTCAGATAAAAAGAAACTCCATGTAGAACTTGGGTGTGGAAAAGGAAATTATTCCTTAGAAATGGCTAAGCTTTATCCGGATGATTTATTCATTGCGGTGGAAAAGAATGAAAGTGCTGCTGGAATCGCTGCAAAAAAATTTGATGAATCCGAATGTGATAATTTGGTTTTGATCCATGGAGATGCAGCTGATCTAGGTCAATGGTTTGATTCAGGGGAAATCGATGTCTTACATTTGAATTTTAGCGATCCGTGGCCGAAGAAACGTTATGCCAAGCGAAGACTCAGCAGTTCTGGTTTTTTAAATGTATATCGCTCTCTTTTGAGTTCATATGGTGAAATACAAATGAAAACCGATAACGGCCCACTCTTCGAGTTTTCAGTAGTTGAATTCTTAAATACAGGCTTTGTATTGTCTGAACTCTCTGTTGATTACCGACGAGATCCGCATCCGGAAGATTCTATCACGGAATATGAAGAAAAATTTATTCGTTTAGGGCAACCGATTTACCGCTGTGTGTTTAAAAAAGGAGATTATGCGAAATGATAACAATTCATACAAGAGAAGAGTTTGATCGGGCAATTCAGGCTTCCACCATCAGTGTTATGTTATTTACTACAAAATGGTGTGGTGACTGTATGTTTATTAAACCTTTTATGCCTGAAGTTGAAAAGGAATTTGAAAATTTTACCTTCTATGAGATCGATCGTGATGAAATGATTGATCTGGCTCAAGAGCTGGAAATCATGGGCATTCCCAGCTTTGTAAGCTTTAGAAATGGAAAAGAAATTTCTAGATTCGTTTCTACTTTGCGAAAAACAAGACAAGAAATTGAAGATTATCTAAATCAAAATAATAGTTTGGGGGAATAAAAATGTTTAAAGATTTAATGCAGGCAATTTTTACCGAGGAAGTTGAACCAGAAGAGACGGAAACAGAAGTTGAAGAAGAACGTTCTGTACAGCAGGAACCCCAAGTCGTAAAACAAGAGAAACCAACGTTCGTTGAACCTGCGATTTCTTTAGATACTACGACGATTCAAGAACCTGAAATAGCACAATTTGGTCAAGCAACCGAAAAAAGAGAAGAAACACATTCTAGTTTATTTACTGGCTTAGATGTTGACAGCATTGCCAGTGAAGAACCAAAGCCAAGAAAAAAACCGTATCATTTTGATCGTTCTAAAACAATGAAAATTCGTCGTTCACAGGAAGATTTAGAATATAAACCTATTATTTCTCCAATATTCGGAAATATGGAAGAAGATAAAAAGGATAATTCTAAAGTTCATAATGCAATCGATCTACACAAGCCGGATCAACCAGAAGATTATATGACCGTTCTTTCTCCAATGTACGGAGATAAACTGGATGTGGTGCAGCCTGCTCGACGCATTCCAAAAATGAACACCCAGTCAGCCAAATCAGAACGGAAAACCTCAAAAAGTTCTTTATCACTAGATGATATGCTTGAGACGGCGCCAAAAGAAAAGAACCAGCAAACAACATTGTTTTCTCAAGAAGACTAAATCGAGGTGATATTCTATGGCTTATCATTTTATCGGGATCAAAGGCACCGGCATGGCTTCTTTGGCAACGATTTTATTTGACGAAAACAAAGAAGTAAATGGCAGTGATATTGAGAAATATATATTTACACAAGATGAACTGGAAAAAAGAGGTATTGAGATCACAAAATTTGATGCGAATAACATCAAAGATCACGATACTGCAATCATCGGATTGTCATTTGATCAAACGAATCCTGAAGTGAAAGCGGCGTATGCAAATCCAACCGTAAAAACATATTATTATAATGAATATTTAGGTAAATTACTTGAATCATATGATTCAATCTGTGTAGCGGGTACGCATGGTAAATCAACGACAACAGGAATTCTGGGTACTGTTTTGCCTAACTATGCACCAACTGGATATCTTATTGGAGATGGCCATGGCCATATGCCAAAGCAAGCAAAGTATTTTGTTTTAGAGTCATGTGAATTTCAAAGGCATTTTTTAGCTTATCATCCTGATTATTCTATTATTACAAATATCGAACTGGATCATGTTGATTATTATAAAGACATGGATGACTATTTGAATGCATTTCAGTCTTTTGTATCGCAGACAAAGAAGCATTGTGTTGTATTTGGGGACGACCCTCATTTGCGCCATTTGAAATACTCAACACCTGTTTCAACCTATGGATTAGGGCCCGACAACGATTATCGAGCTACCCATATCGAACAAGGTCCTTTCGGGATGCGTTTTGATTGTGAATACCACGGAAAACGGATTGCACACATAGAACTATCAGAAGTTGGAGATCCTTTCTTGCAAGATGCCTTAGGTTGTTTTGCTTTATGTCACGTATTAGGAATGCCGGTTGAAAACATTGTTCAAGGCTTAAAAGATTATAAAGGCATTGCTCGACGTTTTGTGATTGAAGAAGTAAAAGATAGTGTTTTGATCGATGATTACGCTCATCATCCAACAGCCGTTCGGTATATGATCGATTCTGCACGAAAAAAATATCCGAATCATAAAATTGTAGCTCTATATAAACCCGATCGCTATTCTCGTCTTCAATATTTTTTGGATGACTTTGCTCAGAGTCTAAACACAGCAGATCAAGTTGTTCTTTGTGATTTTCCAAAAAATGCAGTACGTGAAGATTCTTCGATCACGGTAACCATTCAAGATCTTTTAGATTTATGTCCTGGATCTCTATTATTAGATATTGACGAAACTTCAGCAAAAATTTTAAAAGAAATGGGCCCTGCAGTTTATGTTTTCATGTCCAGTAAAGATATTTATCTATTAAAGGATATGTTGTGTAAAGAAATTGAATCTTCAGATTCATTATAGTTTTTTTATCAATGGGATCTTATCGAAATATAAGGTCCTTTTTTCTTTCAGATTTATATAACAGTACTTTCTCATCACTATTTTCAATGATTTAAGCGTTTTCATCAATATGAAAATATTTTCAAAAATAAATAGAAATCGAATTTTGGAAATGTTATAATACAAAAAGAGGTGGTAATTTGACAGTAGACACGTTTTTTTCTACAATCGCTAAAGTTGCCGGATGGATTTTACCGGTTTTAGGTGTTGTCGTATTAATATATTTGATTCTTATTCTAAAAGAATTGCTTGTTACGTTAAAAAGTGCGACAAAAACGCTAACGACGACTGAAGAACAAATTCGTAAATTGGATGTTCCTTTGCAGACAGCTGAAAATCTCTCTCGTACAGTGGATGAAGTTCACGAAACAACAAAAAAAGCTGTAAAGTCAACGGCATCATTCGTTATGTCCAATTTGGATCAACTAAAAAGTTGGATTCAACAAAAAAATTCCAATGTTCCTAATGATGTGAATGAAACGATAGTTTCAGCATCAGAAAATAAAAAAGAGGAGGAAAGCATATGAGTGAAGAAAACAAAACAGTAGATGTGGTAGAAGAGTTAAAAGAAGAGGCATTAACTGAGCTTTCAACATTAGAGGAAGAAAATAATACAGAGAATGAAAGAATTATTTCTGATGCGAAAGAAAAAATCAAAGCTATTTTTGATGATCTTCAAATCTGGATCAAAAATAATACTGAACCAGAAAAGGTAAAGGAAGGTTTGAATAAAGCTAAGGATGAATCCATTCGTATTTTAAAAACAACAAAAGACAAAGCTATTGAAATAAGTAATTCTGAACAGTTTAAAAATACCATGTCTGCAGGAAAAGATTTCTTAGTAGGAGCCGGATCTTTAATTGGTGATGGATTAAAGGCTGGTGCCGATGTCTTAATGCGCAACGAAAACATAAAGAATATAGTTGATACGGCAGATCAAAAATTAGATGTTTTACGCGAGAGCGAAAACTTGAAAAATGCTGTGGATGTTGCCGAAGACGTAACTCAAAAGGTGAATGATGCAGTCTTCTCTGGTATTCGAAAATTCTTTGATAAGAGAGATCACACTGAGACACCTAATAAACAGGAGGATTCCGAATAATTATGAAACGAATCACCATTTATGATGTTGCCAAAGAAGCTGATGTCTCTTTGGCAACTGTCAGCCGTGTTATCAATGACAGCAATGTTGTGCGTGAAGATACAAAACAGCGTGTTCAAGAAGCTATTGAAAAATTAGGATATAAACCGAATGCAATCGCTCAAGGTTTGGCACTTTCCAAAACTACGACTGTATCAATCGTAATGAGCGAAAAATTATTTGCTTACAATGGTAAAATCCTAAACGGTTTGATGGATGTTGCGAAAATATACAATTACAATATAATGTTTCATACGACATCAAAAGGTATTTCAAAGATGCAAGATGTTATTGAATCCATTATAAAATCCCATGTTGATGGAGTTATTCTTTTCAATGATAACTTCTCGGAAGATGAAATGGAAGTTTTACAGGAATATCAAATTCCTATGGTGGTCGTAGGCAGTCAATTAGCTGAAACCGGAATCGATAATGTAGGGAATGTCTATGTAAACTTTGAACAAATGGCCTATGATATGGTCAATCAGCTGTTTGATAAGGGAATCACTGATATTTCCTTGGTTGAGGATAAATTGAACTTGAGCATGATGGCTCAATTGCGCTCTGGCATTGAAAAGGCGTTTACAAAAAAAGGTCTGGAATTCAAAAAATATATTTCTTATGATGACACTTATAAGAGTTCCTATAACTTTTTAACTGATTATTTTAAAAGCCATAAGCCGAGTCAATTTGTATTTACATTCCGTGATTCTCAGGCAATCGCTCTATTGAACGCCTGCCAAGAAGCTGGATATAAGATTCCAGATGATTGTCAGATGGTATGCATTTTAAACAACAAGTATTTATCAATGACTCGTCCTAATATCTCAACCTTTAATATTCCGGAATATGATATGGGAGCAGTATCTATGCGTCTGTTAACGAAAATGTTAGTTGATGATGATTCTATCAAAAATAAAGATAGTAAACAGATCGAACTTGGCTACTCCTTTATTCCAAAAGGAACAACAAATTAGTTTTTTTGGGAAGATCTTTAACGCAATGATCTTCCTTTTTTAGTAGGATAACTTCTATACTGTGATTAATGAGAAAAAAGTTGGAATATTTTTATAAATTGGAGTTTAAAAAAGGTGTTTAAACACTATATCTAAAAAAATAGAATTATAATATACCTAGTTGGAAACTATCTCTGCTAGGTTTTCTTTTATGATACAAATTTAAAAATCGTTAATCTTTCAATATGCAAAGGGCTCTTAAAAGCTTGTAAAAGTTTTATCGCTATTTTTCAGTACTGAACAAGATAACTAGAAAGTAGAGGTTTTCACTATTGTAGTGTATAATATCGTGTATGGAAGTAGTTTTGATCAATCAAGCAAAAGATGCAAATGTCTATCGTTATAAAAAAGATTTTTTAGCAATTTTGAAAAGAACGTGTGATGTTCTCCAATTAGAAAACGATTATATTTTGAGTGTGATTTTTGTAACACCTGAAGAAATTCACGAGATCAATCGTACCTATCGCAGCATCGATAGAAGTACGGATGTTATAAGTTTTGCTTTGCACGATGATATGTCGAATGTTTTGCTTGAAGAAGAAGAAAATGAATTAGGGGATATTTTTATCAATGTCCAAGCCATTACAGATCAGGCAAATGAATATGGACATACTAAAAGAAGAGAGGCTTGTTTTCTCTTTTGCCATGGTCTACTACATTTATTAGGATACGATCATATGAAACCGGATGAAGAACAAGAGATGTTCCATTTACAGGATGTGATTTTGGATGAACTGGTTAAAAGGTAGATTTAAATATGCTTTTAGTGGATTTCGATATGCGTTAATGGATCGCAGCATCCTATTACAATTTGTTTTTGGCTTAATCGTAATAATTGCAGGGTTTCTTTTCCGGTTGACAGTTCTAGAATGGATTTTAATTTTAATTTGCATTTGCGCTGTAATTTTTGCGGAAATTGTTAATTCTTGCATAGAAAATCTAGTAGATTATATTTCTTTAAAACATACACCCCAAGGGAAGAAAATTAAGGATATGGCAGCAGCGGCTGTTTTGTTGATCAGTGTCATGAGCGCTGCTATTGGTTTGATGATTTTCTTGCCAAAGTTATTCTAGGAGAGATATTTATGTCATATAAATCAGGATTTATTGCCATTATAGGACGACCTAATGTTGGTAAAAGTACTTTGATGAATGCACTGTTAAAGGAAAAAATCGCAATCATGTCCGATAAACCGAATACAACAAGAAATAATATTGCTGGCATCTTGACCCAGGATGATGCACAGTTTGTTTTTGTTGATACTCCAGGTATTCATAAACCACAACAACAATTGGGTAGAGTTTTAAATAAAAATGCATACATGGCTATGGAAGATTGTGATTGTATCACTTGGATCGTTGACGCGAATCAATCTTTTGGAAAAGGAGATGCATTTATTTTAGATAGGCTCGATTCTATGCAAAAAAAGATTATTTTGATTCTTAATAAAATTGATTTATTGTCTAAAGAGGAACTAATGAATGTTTTGATTTCGTGGAATCAGAAAGCTTCTTTTCATGCAATTATACCTATCAGTGCAAAGGAACAGGATAATTTGCAAGAATTATTAAATGTCATCAAAGACATTTTACCTGAAGGCACTCCTTTATATCCGGAAGAGATGAAGAGTGATCACGGAGAAGATTTCCAAATTACAGAGATTATCCGCGAGAAAATACTATTTAATACGAAAGAGGAAATTCCTCACAGTGTGGCGGTTTTATTGGAGAACAAAGATAATAGAGATAATCATCTTTATTTAGAAGCTGTCATCGTTGTTGATCGAAACTCGCAAAAAGGAATTTTGATTGGAAAACAAGGAAGCATGATAAAAAAAATCAGACTTTCTGCTCAGAAAGAGTTAAAAGATAAATTTAAATGTCCTGTTACTCTCGATCTTTATGTTCGCGTCGAAAAAAACTGGAGAAATAAAGATTTAAAAATCAAAGAATTTGGATTGGATGAATTCAATGATGACTGAAGCAGAGGGGATCGTATTAAAAATTCAAGATTATAAAGAAAATGATGCTCTTGCTTGGCTCTTAACAGATACAAAAATAATAACCGTAAGGATTCGCGGTTTTCAAAAATCCTCTTCCAAACTAAAGAGCTGTGCACAGTGTTTTTCTTATGTTCGATGGCAGATTCATTCAAGATCCCAAGGCTTTACATTGCTTCTTCATGGAACATGCATTGATTTTTTTCCTTTCCATAACAATCTTCTACGGCAAAGTTTAGCTTTTGTTTTGCGCGATATTATTTTAAAAATAGACACGCATCCTACCTATTTAAATGATTTATTATCCGTTTTTCGTTCGGTTGTGAAACCAGACCAGGACTTTTATTTTTGTGTGGTTTGGTTATTAAAGGAAATCTTGATCAACGAAGGAATTCAGCCATATACAGATGGTTGTATACTTTGTCAAAGAACAGATCATTTACAAGTTTTAAGCAAGGCGCAGGGTGGTTTTTTGTGCTCTGACTGTAATAGGAAAAAGAAAACCGACACGAAAGAAGAGTTAATCAAGATCTATTCGATTTTTCACGCTCGGGAAAAGGACATTGATCTTTGTAAAGAACGATTTCAGTTTTTGTTGCGAGACGTTATTTATTGGTGTGAATGGTTTGAGTATTATGCACAGATTCATTTAAAAAGTCTAGATTTCGTCAAACAGATTATGAGTATCAATTCCTTAGCCTAAATCAGAACTATAAAGGAATTATAGAATTTCTATCATAGATTTTGTATAATAGTAAAGAATGCTTTAGGAGGATTTTATGGCAGAAAAATTATCAAGAACGAAAAGATATCAAGAATTGAGAAACCGGCTGGATGAAGAAACAACAGCTGCTCAAGAAGATAAGATCAATCAACAAACAGGCTTTGCACGCCTTTCGCGTACACAACATAAAGCATTATCACATGCCAGTGACCATCATGCTGCCACTTCAACATTTACTTATGAAGATGCCCCTAAACAGAGTCCCGTAATGGAAGATCTTTTAGGAGAAGTGAAACAGTATAACATTGAAAAAGGAAACCGTTATACCGACGATACACAAATCAACATTTTGCATCAGTTAGACTCTCGCTCTGGTATCACTAGACGAAATACACATATTTTACCAGTTGATGAAGAAGAATCAGGAACTACGATGCGAATGTCAAAACCAGCTATGGATGTAGATGGTGTTGCGACATATATGCCGAATCAAAAATTGACGCGCATCAATCCAGTAATGACAAAGCCAGAGACTGTTTCTGTTCCAGAGGTTGAACAAGAGCGGGCAGAGGAAGACTCAATCACTCTTTCTCATGATGAAAATAAAAGCGTATTCTTAGGAAATAATGATTTTTTGGTTGATGATACGATTGATACAGATCATTTATCCTTATTTGATACCAAGCCTTCTACTCAGGCAGAAGTAAAAGAGGCGGATCAAGAGCCTGTTCAATCGAAAAGAGTGAAAAAGTCATCAAAATCCAAGAAATCTGAAAAAAGAAAGACTGTTTCACCAGATATGCCATCTGCCAAAATTCGCATGAGTACACGTGATATTGAGGATATGGAAAAAGAGCCTAAAAGTCGCTCTGGAATGATCGTTAACGTAATTCTTGTTGTTTTAGTTATCTTATTATTAGCAAGCATTGCTGCTACTTTGTATTTTTTGACACAGATAGGAGCTTAAGTGTTATGGGCAAATTTAACATTGCAATCGATGGCCCTAGCGGGGTTGGAAAAAGTACGATCGCAAATCTTTTAGCTCAGCATTATCATATGACACACTTAGATACTGGGGCTATGTATCGTTGTGTCGCTTACTATTTCAAGAACAATCAAATTGATTTAAATGATTCAGAATCGGTACAGAATGCTTTGGATTCTATTCAGATTGCATTTGATCAGGATCGAGTTTATTTAAATCAGGAAGATGTAACAAACTCAATTCGTTTAAATGAAATTTCCATGGCAGCTTCGAAAATATCAAAACTGGAAGCCGTGCGAAAAAAGTTAGTCTTTTTACAGCAAGAGATTGCGAAAAATAAAGGATTTATTTTGGATGGAAGAGATATTTGTACGGTTGTTTTACCTGATGCCGAAGTTAAAATCTATATGGATGCCTCAAGCAAGGCAAGAGCACAGCGCCGTTACGATGAATATGTGCAAAAGGGTATAGATGCAGATTATGAAACGATTTTCCAGGATATCGTAGCGAGAGATTATCAAGATATGCATAGGAAGAATTCACCACTAAGAATTGCCGAAGATGCTGTTGTGGTGGATACTTCAGACCTCACAATTGAAGAGGTCCTTAATAAAATAGAGGATATTATTGAAGATATAGTGTAATAGATAAGAAAGGAGTGATTCTATGATCAAGGGAACGATTGCAATAGTTGGTCGACCCAATGTCGGTAAATCTACATTCTTTAATCGCTTGATCGGTCAGCGAAAAAGCATCGTAGATGATACTCCTGGAGTTACACGGGATCGAATTTACGGCGAAGTGGAATGGTTGACACAAACTTATCGTGTTATTGATACTGGCGGTATACAAATCGATGAACAACCTTTTGCCGAAGAAATCAATATGCAAGTTGATATTGCGATTGAAGAAGCGGATGTAATACTTTTCTTGGTTTCGTCTAAAGAAGGTGTCATGTCTGATGATATGGCAATTGCTAAAAAACTAGTACGTTCAAACAAACCAGTCCTTCTTGTTGTAAATAAAGTTGACAATGAAAAATTACAGATGGATGCTTTTGAGTTTTACTCTCTGGGCCTTGGAGATCTTTTCTGCATCAGCAGTGTCCACGGAATTGGTATCGGTGATGTCTTAGATAAAGTAACCGAGATCATGCCGCCCAAAAATATCTCCAGCTATGATGGAATGACCTCATTTTGTGTCATTGGAAGACCTAATGTGGGAAAAAGCTCTTTGGTCAATGCTATCTTAAAAGAAGATCGAGTCATCGTATCGAATATAGAAGGTACAACACGTGATGCAATTGACACGCCCTTTAAATACGAAGGGGAAGAGTATATTATTATCGATACAGCCGGAATCCGAAAAAAAGGAAAAATCTATGAAGATATTGAAAAATATTCGATACTTCGTGCTTTGAACGCAATTGATCGCAGCAATGTTGTATTGTTCTTAATTGATGGATCATTAGGTATTCGTGAGCAAGATAAACATGTGGCTGGATTGGCGCATGAAGCCGGGAAGGGTGTCATCATCGTCTATAATAAATGGGATACTGTAGAAAAAGACGATAAGACCATGCAGAAGATAACTAAGGAGATTCGAGCACATTTTCTCTATTTAGACTATGCTCCTATTGTGTTTGTCTCTGCCTTGACTGGTCAAAAGATCAATCAAATATTGCCGGCAATCCAACAAGTTCATGACAATTGTACACTACGTATTCAAACGAATGTATTAAATGATGTCATTTTGGATGCTCAAATGATGAACCCAGCCAAGCCGCATAATGGAAAACAACTAAAAATATATTACTCCAGTCAAGTCGGTGTTGAACCGCCTACCTTTGTTTTGTTTGTCAATGATCCTGAATTGTTACATTTTAGTTACAAACGTTATATTGAAAACAAGATTCGTGAAGCTTTCGGGTTTGAAGGTACTCCGATTCGAATTTTAGCTAGAAAGAAGAGTTGATTTGTATGAAAACTGTTATTGTTGGAAGTGGAAGCTGGGGAACTGCATTAGCGCAAGTACTTCAAGATAATCACCAGGATGTCATCTTATATGGTATTGAATCTTCTGAAATTGAAGATATCAATAACAATCATAAGAATTCAAAATATTTTAATGATGTTTTGCTAAATCCGGAATTAAAAGCAACCTTAGATTTAACAGTTGTTCAGGATGCAGATATTGTTTTATTAGCGGTTCCAACGATTGCGATTGAATCGATTTGTCAACAAATTGATCCGTTATTATCGAAAAAAGTCATTATTGTAAATGTTTCAAAAGGTTTTCATCCAGAAACGAACGAAAGAATGTCCGAAGTTATTCGTCGCTCGATTTCACCTGATCATTTAAGTAGTGTTGTCTCTTTGATCGGTCCTAGCCATGCAGAAGAAGTAGTCATTCGTTTATTAACTACGATCGATGCCGTTAGTCTAAAGGAAGAGGATTCTCAAACGATACAAGAACTTTTCTCGAATCAATATCTAAGAATATATACAGGGGATGATGAGGTCGGCAGCGAATTAGGAGTAGCTATTAAAAACGTTATGGCGATTGCTTCTGGAATCTTGTCTGGCCTTGGTTACCAGGACAATACGAGAGCTGCTCTTATTACTAGAGGCCTTCAAGAAATGATTCGATATGGTACAGCTTTTGGTGGCAAAGAACAAACTTTTATGGGCCTCACTGGAATTGGAGATTTGATTGTTACGTGCTCCAGCGTTCATTCTCGTAATTTCCAAGCTGGATATCAGATTGGAAAGGAAAATACGGTTGAAAATTTTTTAAAAAACAATAAGAAGACAGTAGAAGGCGTACGTACAGCTAAAATTGTTCATCGTGTGGCCAGTCAGCATGGTATTGATATGCCGATTTGTGAAGAAGTCTATCAAATTTTGTTTGAGGGAAAAGAACCTAAAACATGTGCTTCAGATTTAATGTTACGCGAATTAAAAAGGGAATTCTAATATGGCGAAATTTGTAAATAAGGAATCTTTAACAGAAACCATTCATAATGATTTAAAGATTTCACGCAAAGAAGCCGGGCATGCCGTCGAGCTCATTTTTAAAGAGATCACAGATGCTCTAGCACAAGAAGGTGAAGTAGATATTGCTGGATTTGGCAAGTTCGTGATTTTTGATCGTAAAGAGCGCATGGGAATTAATCCTGTTACAAAAGAAAAAATGATGATTCATGCGACAAAATTGCCAAAGTTTAAACCTAGTATAAGTTTAAAAAAGATTTGTAATTCAAAAGAAGATTAATATGTCGATTATCAAAAGATTTTTTATTGTTTTATTTTGTATATTAATCATTGTTTCGATGCTGATTGGTATGCTTCTATAATCCAGATCCATCATTTTAGGTGGATCTTTTTTAGTCTTTTATTGAGGGGTATGATTATAGGGAAAGTAGAACCATTTCATATTAACATTGAAAGACGTTATTCAGCTTGAATATATATAACGTCTTTTGCATCTTTAATCAGTTCTTTTTCCTTGTTTGAAACCGGATTTGTAATTATAATATCGTAATCTTTAAAGCTGGCAAAGGTGTATGTTCCAGTTTTTTTAAATTTAGAAGCATCACAAAGTAAAATCTTTTGAGATGCTTTTTTAATGACATGTTGTTTGATCAAAACTTCTTCAAATGAAAATGTTGTTGGCCCATCAGTATTCAGAAATCCATCACAACCCATAAAAGCAGTGTCAATTTGAATCGCATCGATATTGTTGGCGGTAAAAGCGCCAACAAAAGCTTTTCCTTTTCTTTGCAGCTTTCCTCCAGTAAAAATCAAATCGTGTTTCATATCAGAAACAAGTTGTGCAATAGCTAATGAATTAGTAACAATGGTCAATCCTTTCTTTAAGGGAAGATATTTAGCTAGAGCAAGTGTAGTACTTCCGGGGTCAAGAAAAATCATGGAGTTATCTTTGATATATTCAAGAGCTCTTTTCGCAATAGCTTGTTTTGCTAAGGCGTGTTCTGAAATTTTTACGTTTAATGGTAATTGGAAATAATCATTCATGATTTCCGCATATCCATGTTTCTTTAAAATCAATCCTTGCTGTTCTAAAATATCAAGATCTTTTCGAATCGTTTCTGTGCTCACATGGAATGATTCACTTAATTCGCTGACGTAGATTCTGCCTTTTGACAAAATGCTCTGATAAATCTCGTTTTGTCTTGATAATGATGATTTTGACATAGATACCTCCTTGGTAATAAATTGGCAATATATTTTTAATATTGGCAAAATAGTTGTATTTCCAATATTATATTGTTTTTATTTGGGAAATACCAATATTTTTATTGTTTTTAAGTACAAAATTGACTATTCTATGGATGTCAGATAGGAGGAACATTATGAAGTTACAAGCTGCGCTGGATACATTGAGTTTAGATGAGTGTCTAGAATTATTAGAAGAAACAAAGGGGTATATCGATATTGCCGAAGTGGGAACACCCTTTATTATTGAAGAGGGTATGGTTCCAGTTCGCGCTATTAAAGAAAAATTTGATAATATCGAAGTTTTAGCTGATGCAAAGATCATGGATGCTGGTGAATTTGAAGCAGATAAGTGTTTTGAAGCTGGAGCTGACATTGTCACTGTTTTAGGTGTCAGCAATGACGAAACTATTGAGGGCTGTGTACGTTCTGCTAAGAAATATGGCAAAAAAATCATGGTAGATATGATTGCGGTAAAAGATTTAGAAAAACGAACAATCGAGATTGATGAAATGGGTGTTGATTATATTTGCGTTCATACTGCATTTGATGTACAGGCAAGCGGAAAAGATCCTTTAGAAGAATTAAAGATCGTTAATAAAGTCATCAAGAACGCCAAAAGTGCAGTTGCTGGAGGTGTAAAACTTGCAACGATCGATGACATCGTAAATGAAGGTGCTGAAATAATCGTAGTTGGTGGAGCTATCTGTAACGCTAAAGATCGTGCTGCCACTTCAAAAGAAATGAAATCTCATTTAAAGTAGGAGGAAAGTATGAATAATCAAGAATATGCAAAAAGGGTATTGAATGAACTAACACATACACTGACAAAAATTGATACAAACTCTGCAGAAGAATTTGTAGAATTGGTTGATGCAGCAGATGAAGTGTTTTGCGCAGGAGCAGGGAGAAGCGGATTTCAAATCAAAGGATTCGCAATGCGTCTGATGCATATGGGAAAAGCCAGCTATGTCGTTGGAGAAACATGCACACCAAATATCAAGGAAGATGGACTTTTAGTTGTTTGCAGTGGCTCTGGAGAAACTAAGAGTTTAGTCAACCATGCGATGAAAGCCAAAGAAGTTGGGGCTAAGGTGGCTTTAATTACCATTAATCCCGAATCAACAATTGCTAAGATAGCTGATGTAGTTGTTGAAATAAGTGCTCCAAGTCCTAAAAGTGCTAAACAAGGAGAAGTCGTATCCATTCAACCTATGGGTTCTTTATTTGAACAATCAGAGGGAATCTTTATGGATATTTCCATCATGATGTTAATGGAAAGAAAAGGAATGGACTCGGATACAATGTTTGGTCGTCATGCCAATATGGAGTAGGATATGAAAGTAGAATTAAATAAATATGTAGAAAAACCATGGGGTTATGAAAAATGGATCGCTGTTACAGATAACTATGCCCTAAAAGAAATATTCTTTAAAAAAGGACAAAGGTGTTCTTTCCAATACCATCATAAAAAAGAGGAACATATCTATATCCTAAGCGGTAAGCTGGAAGTATTAGAAGATAATGAGAATAGAGAATTGGAAACTCATATTTATGGCCCAGGAGAGATCATTCACAATCCACCAACTTATCGTCACAGAAATACAGCTTTAGAAGATACTACAATTATCGAAGTGAGCACGCCTCATCTTGATGATGTAGTACGTATTGAAGATGATTATAACCGATGATACATAACCAAGATGATATAGATTTTCATCTTAGTTATTTTTATTGTAATATATTGTATTTTGCTTCTCGGATCATCTCCGATTTTTGAATGTATTATTTAAGACTCCTGAGCTTTGGGTAACATCCTGGCACTTTTATTTTATCACTTCAAATTTACGTTTTATCACCATCAGAGAATTAATCCCGTTTCCAATATTCTGAATTTTCGTCTCTAATTTAAAAAAAGATCAGCGTTTGACTTTGCAGACCAAAATTACTTTTTATAGATGTAATGAAAGCTATTATAAAGCTTTACAAAAATTAGACTGATATGATTGTTTGTATGTATAACGTAAGATGGCAGAAATATCAAATGTATAACAAGTGAGAATCATCAAATTATGCATACAAAAAGTAGGAAGTGCCTAAGGCCAAATAAGGGGCCTAAAACACTTCCTACAAGTTAGTTTTAGCATAATCCTAATATTTGTTCAAACTAGGAATGATATTTCGTTTAGTATATCTTTGTTAGTTTGAATCTTATAGCAACTAATTCCATTTGTTATAATTCTTGTAGAGAAGAGAGGCATATTATGGTAGAGTTGAAAATTCCAAATCCAGTTTTAGATTAAAAAGAATATTAAAATGGATTAAATATCATTATTATCGGTGCATCCAGATGCACCTACGAATATTATATTTAATCCGTTGTCGATATATCTATTGGTTGCCAGTTCTTCCATCTGGGAACAGTTCAATTGTCTTTCAGGATTATAGTCAATAGATTCTAAGTTCGCTGTAGAATCATAGAATTTAGCGTTTCTGATATTTTTCTCTATCGTATGATTGATTCGACTGTCATATTCCATGTCTATCATTTCGCCAAATCTTTCATCGAACGATAGCTGGCTGTAATCAGGATCGGATGACTGCATTTCATATCGTTCCGCTATGACCGGTAACTTCATTTGTTTGAGTTTCATGATCAATTCTTTTCTATCCATTCCGTTTTCCTCCATAATAGTCTTTCCCTCTCACAAAGGCATACTCGACGGTCTCCTTTTGAGAAGTTTGGGTTTTCTTCTTCCTGTCTTGATTTGACTGCAGTATCATTCTAATATTTCTATAGCTAGGCTGGCTGATGTGCTCCAACGCCAATTGACACGCATCTTCCAGTCTAGTCTTTCCATATTTATCCGATAATTTCAGAAGGGACATACACCCCTTATAGGCCTGTTCCTCCACTTTATATCGGTTGAATAATTTCTGGACGACTGTCGTTGTACTTTCACCGATTGAAGCGGCCCATCGTATAAAACGGTCCTTGTTCCAGAGGAATCTTTGATGTTTTTCCGGCATATGGCTCTCATTGGTTGAATATTGATTGATCCGTCCATAAAGACGATCATGGGAACATACCTGGTTCATCTTATAGTAGACGGTCACCGAACGTTTTGTGAGTTTCACATCCACATAATGACCGACATATTCATAGGGAACGGAATAGTTTATTTTTTCAACCGATATATGATAATTAAGCTGGACTTTGGCACGCTTTCATTCACTCAATTCAAAAGGGTATTTCGGTAAAGGTTTCATAAATGGAAATTCTTCATCCATGTAGACCGATTTTCTAGAGCCTTCCTTCTTTTGAAAAGGTTTTGAATTAAACGTATCCAATTCTTTGAGTATCGCTTCATTCAGTTCTTCGAATGAAAAAAACTTTCGATTTCTAAGTTTTCCAACGATAGCTATCGTACAATCTCCGACCGCACTCTCAACCGCTGCTTTATCTTTCGGCCTACGTACTCTGGTAGGAAGTATTGTCGTATCATAGTGATCTGCCATTTCCTGATAGGACTTGTTGAGAACAGGATCTTCATATTTTCTGTTGGAGATAACCCCGGTTTTCAGATTGTCGGGGACAAGTAATCGGGTAACACCTTCAAAATACCGGAAAGCGTGGATATGGCAATCGATCCAGTCGCCGATCTTCATGCTCGGACAGGCACGGACAAAGCTGCACATACTGAATGGAAGGGTGGCTTCAAATAGATAAGCAGTGATTCTTTCACCGGTGTACCGATCATAAATGTACATACATGTTCCATGTTCCATTCCAATCCACCATCATCTTATCACCTGGCTTGTGATTGATATGCATGGTCAGGTTGTGCTTTTTCACGTGATCACGATATCTTTCACAAAAGTAACTGTACTGATAGAAAGGGACATTGATGGACCGACAAGCATCTGCATATTCTTCCCACAACAGTTTGATCGTCGTGCCGGGTTTTAACAGTTCCTTATGAACATAGTCGAAATCCGGCTGCTTGATTGACAGATTGATTTTCACCTCTTCTTCGAACAATAGTTTTTGGACATCGTATTCACTAATTTCTTGAATAGATGACCAACAGATTTTTTTAGAGTCAGCGGCATTGAATATTTTTCTAACTGTATCTCTTGATACTTTTGTGGCGCGCGCAATATCTCGCTGACTATGGTTTTGAGATCTCATTTCCAAAACTCTTTTAACATCTCGCATAAAAAAACACCTCCGATTCCACAAGATATTAAAATGCGATAAGCATCGCATACATATCTTATAGAACAAGAGGATAGAATAAAACCAGGCTACGCCACTTATAAATGATCATGATAAAAAATTTAATTTCTGATGGACTTGTATAACGAATCAAATGGACTTCGTCACCGTAATACATGGACTTATTTTGCCGTATTGAGTGGACTTCTCACTCCGTAATAATCAGTAATAAATTCTAATTTAGAATGCACTTGTGCAGAAAAAGATTATATTAATTATAAAACATTTTGTTTTAAAAAAAGTGTTATAAATAACATATCAAATTTGATTTCTTCACTTAACAAACATTATAATATTAATTGGGGTTTGTCAAGAAAAGTGTGTAAGTAATTTTTTAATTACCTGTTGACACTATCTGAAGTATCTTATTTTGGACAAACCAATCTCGCATATGCACCAAAAGCCAGGTAGCTCTTTCAGAGTTGCCTGGCTACTTTTTATAGAGCTTTTATCTTAAAGCCGTATGTACTGATCGATACGATCCTTGAATAAA
>NZ_JACHHD010000003.1:133886-137917 GCF_014202635.1 Faecalicoccus acidiformans | reverse complement strand
GAACGGGAGATCGTGAAGACTATACTAAATATTGATTCAAATTTGAAAAAAGCTTATGAGCTGAAAGAACAGTATTTTGATTTCAATCAGATCACTGAAGAAACATATACCGGAAGACCGGAAAAAGAAAAAGAACTGGATCGTCTGATCCTAAACTGTATCGAATCCGGAATCATACAGATGGTCAAATGTGGAAAGACACTCAACGAATGGAAGACAGAGATATTGAATTCGTTTATATGGGTAGATGGAAAGAGAGTATCTAACGGACCTGTTGAAGGAAAGAATTCCTATATAAAGAAGATTCTTTTCAATGCGAATGGATTTGTGAACTTTGAGAGAGCGCGGAACAAGATCATGTACTCTCAGAATCATAGTCAAAGATATTCGCCAAATAAGAAACAAAGAGTCATCAAACGAAAAGGAAAACCAAGAGGAAAATATAAAAAATCAAACTGAGAATCGTTATGGAGAAATACAGGCGCTTTAATTTTTCGTGTGGGTGTGGGCACTCTCTAATTTATCCTGTGGGCACTTGGGGGCATCTTTAATTTTTCGTGTGGGTGCCCTTTTTCGTACAAAAAAATTCCCTTCAGTATATAATTCAATCGCCAAAGAGAATTTATACGAAGGGAGGAATTTCTATTCCTGATTTAAATTATATCACAGCTATGCTCAATCTGAATCCTGACGACATTGAATCATCACGGATTCAAAGGCATGTTAATTCTTTTGACATCTATATCACTCTAAAGCTCACTTCTGTCTCTTGCCCTATCTGTAATCATCCAATGATATCCCACGGCAAGCATAGATAGGTCATTCATAACCCCACTATTCTCGACTTTGACGGCAATATCATCTGGTCTGCCCGACGCTATAAATGTAAACGTTGCGGAAAAACAATTATGGAGGATAACCCGTTCACCTTTACCGGGATCTCTGAAAGTTATTCACAAATCCGAAGGATCATGATTGACTTAAGGAACCTGGATTACACTTATTTGAATATTGCCCAAAGACATCATACTTCTGTAACGACGGTTCAACGATACGCCGATAGTTGGATCATAGTACCCAGACAGAAATTAACTGAATCGATCGGTATCGATGAATATCATTCGCCTGTTCTTTCCAACAGGAACAATACCTATCTGTGTATCATTGTTGATAATGTAGGCAGACGTCTTTTGGAAGTTCTTCCTTCCCGTAAATCGGAGTATTTAAAAAGATACTTTTTAAATATTCCAATCGAAGAAAGAAGGCAAGTTAAATATGTCACCATCGATATGTGGGAATCCTATAAGAATGTTGCCCATTCTGTATTTCCCAACTGTGTCATCGCTGTCGATCCGTTCCATGTAATCAAAAATATTGGTTCTGCCTTTACAAAGGTAAGAATTCGAATCATGAATTCTTTCGATTATGACTCAAACGGATATTATCTCTTGAAGAAATGGCACAAGCTGTTGGAGTCCGATTATAATCTGGATAACGAACCCAGGTATAACCATAGATTTCAGACAAAACTAAACTATCGGGATCTGTTTAATATGATACTGGAACTCAACTCCCAGCTTACGAAAGCATATCGGTTAAAAGAAAAGTACAGAGAATTCAATAGAAACGCAACATGTGAAAATGCGAGAGAAAAACTGGAACAATTACTCATGGAATTCTGTAAAGCCAATATTCCTGAATACGATCCAATTATCAATATGATGTATACATGGGAAGAAGAGATCATACATTCTTTTCATAAGCCATATAACGACAGAAAGCTATCCAATGCACTTTCGGAGAATATCAATGGTAAGATCACCGCTCATATTACAGTTAGCCGCGGGATCTCCAATTTTGCACGTTTTAGGAACCGTTTGATTTACGCTCTGAATGATACTGTCATGTATAAGGTCACAGGTTTTCTGCAGTCTCTAAAACGTCCAGGCAAACCTAGAGGAAACTACAAAAAGAAATAGAAAGATTCATACTCTTTGGCATATTAAAAGTGAAGGATTTATGACCTGTGATAAAGGTCTATTCCTTCACTTTTCTCTTAATTCACCCACACGATAAATTAAAGATCAATTTTTCAAAACTACACGATAAATTAAATTACCGAAATACATAGAATCGAGCCTTTAAAAACAAATTGGGGTGAAATCACCCCAATTTGATTTAAATTGAATTTTGGAAAACCCCAACAGAATTTAAAGCGCCATAATATTTTCATTTTCATAATCAATCATTCCAATACAAAGAAAGGCGAAGGTCTTTCGACCCTCACCTTATTTGAGGTTTGTTATGCTTGTGCCTGTTCTTCCTCGTCGTCATCTACATCTTTCCAATGACGTCCTACTAACAGTAATACTAGTTCTACCACCGCAATGATGATCATCCAGATCGTCCATTCGTCTGTCATTGCCATCGGCAAACTCATATCTTCTGTCAGGATGAAGAGAACTACCGATCCGATCGCTACGAGTACGCCCAGAACTTTACAGATCCATCCGCGTTTCTGTTCTTGTTCTTTCTCTTCTCCGCGTTCGATTCTTGCTTGTCTTTCTTCTTCATCTTCTTCGTCATCGTTCTTATGACGTTTCGATAACAGCAGGATCAGTCCAAACAATACTGTGATGATTGCCGCAATCAGGTTGATCAGTGCCCATACATCGATCTTGGCTAACGGTGTCTTGCCTTCATCGACGTCTTCTTCACCATCCGATAATGGAGTTTCTTCATCTTCGACTTCCTCTTCTTCCGGTTCGTCTTCGGCATCTGCATCATCGTCTGCTGCTGCCACAGGTCCTCCTGTTGTAGGAGTTGTACCGGTTCCTTCTCCTCCGCCTGGTGTGGTTGGAGTCGTTGGTGTATCATCATCGTCATCATCTGGTACGACTGGTGCTGCATTAACTGTCAATGTTCCAGTAACCAGTGTTACTTCATAGTTATTTCTCATCTGATCACTTGCATAGTTGACTTCGATCGTGTTCAGTGAGCTTCCTACTTCTGTCTGTGTACCGGTTGCACGATATGTGATATCGCTTGGATCTACCAGCTCTCCTGTAAGAGTTACAGTGCCATTTGTCAAGGCAGTTCCATCATAAGTCTTGGTTCCGCCAGCAGATGTCAATGTGATAGCACGTGGGTTGATTTGGTATGTACGAGTGACTGTACCACGATAATTTCCAGTACCTTTAATAGTAACAGTGATTGTACCAGTTACATTTGTGAAATCAGTTGTACTGTAAGTTACAGTATAATCTGTACCTTCAGTCAATGTCGTATTGCCAGAAGTAACTGTTGGTTTCCACTGATGAGAATTTCCATCATATGTTACGTCAGAAGGATTATTAACTGTTACATTCTTATAAGATGAAGGATCATCAGGATCTTCTGGATTGATAGATTGTTTAGTCACTGTCAAAGTTCCTAGATCTTCAAAAATCTCATAGTTCATAGCCTTAGCAGTGTATTCATTTCCTTCTTCAGCAAACGTCAGTGTGTAGTTATTTGAAGATTCACCTGCTATAGTCTGGCTTCCTGTTACTTTAAAATCATAAGTTTCACCTTCAATGATTCCTTCAACATTAGCACCATTTGCATTTGTTAAAGGAGTACCATCGAATACTTTGGTAGCATCAAGTGTCGTAACAGTAATTGTTTTCTTAGTGATATTTACATAAGATGGTTTTACAATTTCAGCACTGCCATTTTGAACTCTTACATAAACCGTTTGTTCACCGTCTGTAAAGTCAGTGAAAGAGAATTCATCAGCTGGTTTAAAAGAATCTTTATCTTCAGATGTTGAATATGTAACAACATCTCCATCAATCGTACCATTAACAGTTACATTGTGCGCAGTTCCATCATATTCATCATCATATGGATTAACTGTAATTTTATGGGTTGGATCATCAAAGTTACGCACAAATTTTGCTACATAGGTATGATCCGCTGTGACAGTTTCTGGGAATTCTTCCACTTTCTTACCGTTTTCATACCATCCAACAAATTTATAGCCTGTGTTC
>NZ_JACHHD010000003.1:0-133792 GCF_014202635.1 Faecalicoccus acidiformans | reverse complement strand
TTCCGTTCCCGTCAGGATATGGGTATATTCGGCTTTTCCGTCTAATGTTCCATTTCCTTTTACGGTATAAGTGACATCAAACCATTGCGTTTCATCTTCTTCAAAATTTGCTACATAGGTATGATCCGCTGTGACAGTTTCTGGGAATTCTTCCACTTTCTTACCGTTTTCATACCATCCAACAAATTTATAGCCTGTGTTCGGTACTGGTGTAGGTGCCGCTACTTCACTCCATTCCGTTCCCGTCAGGATATGGGTATATTCGGCTTTTCCGTCTAATGTTCCATTTCCTTTTACGGTATAAGTGACATCAAACCATTGCGTTTCATCTTCTACAAATCTTGCATAATAGGCTTCAGCAACCCATCCATCTTTAGGTTTATCTGGAATAAATTTTTCGTCCGTCCAAATTGGATTCCCTTCACATTTTTCGTTATCAAACCATCCAACAAACTTATAACCTGTGTTTGCTTTTGCTGTAGCGCCTTGGGCTGTTCCAGTCTCGGGATTTAGCGATTCATTGTGAATATCTTTGTTTTCAACTGTCCCTTCTCCAATTGCTTTATATGTTATTGTCACACTATTTTTTTCTTCCCATATAGCGTACAACGTCACGTTATTACTCGGCATTGTAAAACTATCTGTTCCGCCACTCTTATAGATAGGATCCGTTGCTTCTTCATTTGTATCCCATCCTAAAAAGTTATAACCAGGTTTTATTGGTGTAACAGTAAAATCAACCTGTACATTATCTTCTGCATAATGCTGAGTGGCTCTAGGAACATTGGATTGACCTCCATTAGAATCATATCTTACCCAATATTTTTCTTTTGATTTAATTACACCATCTACATGATAATGACCTCCACTCTTTTTTATTACATACCATTCTATAACATCAGTTTTTGGATTATACTCTACATTTGTACCGTGTGTTCTATTATAGTTATCAATTGCTCTAAGAATTGTTTCATTTGATGGCACTTCGCCTAAATTTGCTGATACCAGTTCAGAATCATTTGTGATTGAAACTGAATGACGAATTGTTCCTTGCATTCCAGAGCCACAACCACCCGGCAAATAACCTACTCCACCACCACCTATATCTGCATCTGGCTCATACGGAATCTCTCCATCAGTTCTGATAAAGTATTCTGCGAAAACACTCTCATCACCTTCATTTTCTAACCAAACCGCATACAGTGTAGTATCTTCCTTCAAAAAGTCTTCTGTATTTTCTTTAGCATCATCTGGATAAGATTGCCCTGGGCCAAATGTCATTGCGTTTGAATTATCTCCCGCATCAGTGGACCATCCTACAAAAGTATAACCTTCACGAGTAAATCCTAAATCATCAGCTGTTGGCAACGAAATAGCACCTAACGTTGTTCTTCTAACTACTGGATTTCCTTGTCCGCCGTTAGCATGGAAAGTTACTTCATACTCAAATTCATCACTAACCTCAATATAAAAACGACTTGTTATGGAATGCCATGAATATTTTACAATAGCAGTCCCTTCAGCTCTACCGGCAATTTTTACACTTGGATTACTGCGACGACTACCAGAAGATTTATTTGATAATTCAATAAACTCCGATCCCTTTTCGATGGCCCAAGATCCACCATAAGGTATATTTTGTTCCTCTACTGTAATACTTTCGTTCTTTTTCAGTTTAAAAGTATTATTTTCGGACTGACCATCTCCAGTTCCATGATTCTTTTCAGATCCAGTCACTACATAGATAGAGAAACCACTGGCACTAAACATAGAAGTGTTGGCTACAGTTGTTTCAGATACCTTTTCAACTGCCTGACTGTCATCGATATGGAATATGCTCTTCGTTTCACCAGATACCTGTGCGCCTGTAATAGAGACCTGCACATTCTTTTCTGGTTGGATCTCATTTCCATCTTTGTCCAAGATTGTAATGTCATAAGCTTTGTAGTCAGTCAGAGTCTGATTCTCTTCGTTCAATACAGCTTCCACTGTCTGTGCAACAGAATCCGATTCCACTGATTCCACCTGTACACTTGAACCCTCTGGTAAAGATCCTTCTGGTACCATGACCGTTACGATTGCTCCATCGCTTGCTACAGCAGACAGAGTCATTTCCGGCATGTCTACCTCTTCCTTTGGTTCTTCTTCTACTGGCTCTTCAGTCTCCTCATCCTTGGTGTCTGCTTCTTCTGAGTCATCCTCAGAGTCTTCCTCACCCTGCTGAGAATCTTCTGTTGTGTTTGTGTTGTTTCCCTCAGCCGGTTGGGTCTCTCCCTCTTTTGGATTCGCTCTGTAGACCAGTTGTAATTCAGTTACATTCTTGGTCAATGTGAATTCTACACTGTTCGCATTGTAGTCCTTCGTACTATCGTTCTTATCTTTGATGTCTACCAGTGTATATCCTTCGATATTGGTATCGACACTAACTTCTGCAAGACTGATTGGTTGACCTACAGTTTTCCCCGTAAGTGCGATAGGATCCACCGTCTTCAGTGTATTTCCTTCTTCATCCTTGAACTCCAGCTTCAAAGTGGATGCAGCTTCTTCTTGTTCTTGCGGCTGCTCTTCTTCATTCACTGGTGTCTGTCCCTGAGCCGGATCTGAATCTTGTGATTCTTGTTCTGAAGCCGTGTCTTCTGCCGGTGTTTGCGCTGGATCTGTTGTGTCTGTTTCCGCTTCCGGCGCAGGCTCTGTGCTTTCTGTTGGCTCAGCTGGGGTTTGTGACTGATCCGCCGGTGTCTGTTCTGCAGTCTCTGGTGTTGTAGTTTCCGCATATGCATAGAAATCATTCACACAGAACTGGAATGCCATAGTCAATGAGACAACGACGGCCGCAAACCGCTTCCAATGCTTTGACATACATACTCCTCCTTTTCCTTAAATCTATATGTACATGCATCTTATGCCATGTTATAAAGTGGTTATAATTTGACATAAAAGTTATAAAGCAGTTATCTTTTGTAGTAAAAAAATAAATGCTCAGAGAAATAATACTTTATAAAATGGGCCTGTCACAATCTGTGGCAGATATTGTGAACCTATCTTACACATAATTTTAACATAATTCATTTTCTGTACAAGAAAAAAGACCAGTTAAGACTGGTCTCTGTTCCATATTAATGTTTAAAATGACGGATTCCGGTATAAACCATCGCAATACCATGCTCATTGCAGACATCGATGCTGTCCTGGTCACGGATAGAGCCCCCCGGCTGGATGATTGCCGTAACACCGGCTTTGATTGCTTCTTCTACAGTGTCCGGCATCGGGAAAAAGGCATCGCTGGCCATAACCGAACCCTGGGCTTTTTCTCCCGCTTGTTCGATGGCAATCTTAGCCGAACCAACACGGTTCATCTGGCCAGCCCCTACTCCAATGGTCATATTATCTTTGACTAAGACGATCGCATTGGATTTCACATGTTTTACGACCTTCCAGCCAAACAATAACTGTTTGATCTCTTCCGGCGTTGGTTTGCGATTCGTCACACAGCGCAGATCCTCTTCTTTGATCTGGTGCTGATCCATTTCCTGTACCAACAACCCATCGTTGACATTGGTATATTTCAAAGCCGTATTGACAGATAATGTCGTATCGAGCTGCATCAGACGAATGTTTTTCTTTCTTGTTAAGATTTCTAAAGCTTCATCGCTGAATTCAGGCGCAATGATGATCTCCAAGAAGATCTTCGAAAGCTTTTCTGCCAAGCTGGCCTCGACTTTTCCGTTAAAAGCCACGATACCGCCAAAGATGCTGACCGGATCTGCTTCATACGCCTTATCCCAAGCCGCTTCAATAGAATCACCGATACCGACTCCACACGGATTCATATGTTTCAAACCAACGGCAGCACACTGTCCCTCAAAATCCTTTAAGATCTCGATTGCAGCATTGCCATCTTGGATATTGTTATAGGAAAGCTCTTTTCCATGCAGCTGTTTGGCATTCGCCAACGAATACTGCGGATTCATTCCTTTATAGAAAGCCGCTTTCTGATGCGGATTTTCTCCATAGCGAAGATCCTGCACCTTATCAAAAGTAATCGTCAGACTTTCCGGGAATTCATTGTTCGTTTTCTTTGTCAGATAATCCGCGATCATCGCATCATAGCGAGCCGTATGACGGAAAACCTTGGCCGCCAACAATTCTCTTGTTTCCGGCGTCGTATCCCCATGCTCCTTGATTTCTTCTAATACCTTTTCATAGTCTTTCGGATCACAGACAACCGTTACGCTCTTATAATTTTTCGATGCACTTCGCAACATGCTCGGCCCGCCGATATCAATATTTTCAATGATCTCTTCATGGCTGACACTCGGTTTTTGCACCGTTTCTTTGAATGGATATAAATTGACACAGACCAAGTCAATATATTCGATGCCCAATTCTTTTAACTGCGCCACATGACTTGGATTATCTCTTACACAAAGAAGCGCACCATGCACTTTCGGATGCAACGTCTTAACGCGCCCATCCATGATTTCCGGGAATCCCGTCACATCACTGATCCCGATCGGAGAAAGTCCAGCCTCTTCCAAAGCCTTTTTTGTTCCTCCGGTTGAAATGATCTCAAACCCCTGTTCAACCAATCCTTTGACAAATTCCACCAATCCGGTTTTATCGGATACACTCACTAACGCTCTTTTCATATAATGCGCACTCTTCCTTTCTCAATCTTGATCTTGCCTTGACAATAATAAGAAACCACCATCGGTAAAATCCTGTGTTCGACCTCCAGCACTCTTTGTTGGATAGCACCGGCATCATCCAAATCCGCAATCGATACCGCTTCCTGATAAATAATAGGACCGCCATCGACTTCCTCCGATACAAAGTGTACGGTCGCGCCGCTTACTTTGACACCCTTTTTTAACGCCGCCTCATGCACATGTAGTCCATACATTCCCGGCCCGCAAAAAGACGGAATCAAAGAAGGATGGATATTGATGATCTTATTGGGATAAGCCTGGATCAATTCTTTTCCTAAAATAGCCAAGTATCCAGCCAAGACAATAAAATCGATTCTTTCTTCCCGCAGTTTTTCCAACAATTCTTTTTGATCCTTGATCACAGCCGTTGAAATTCCTGCCTTCTTCGCCCTTTCTAAACCATAAGCACTTTCGCGATTCGAAACGACCAGCGCCATCTCACAATCGATCTCATTTCTTTGATGTGCATCGATAATCGACTGCAGATCCGTACCGCCCCCGGAAATCAGAACGGCAAGTCTTAACATAGCTCGACTCCTTTTTCGCCCAAAACGATCTTTCCTACGACATAACAAGCATCCCCCGCTGCTTCAATGGCCTTCATAGCCGTTTTTACATCACTAGGATCCAAGGCAATCACCATGCCCAGACCCATATTGAAGGTGTTATACATCATCGTTTCTTCGACATTTCCTTTTTGAGCGATCAGATCAAAGATCTTTGGAATCGGATAACTGTTCTTTTCAATGATCGCTTTCGCATTTTCCGGCAACATTCTAGGAACATTTTCATAGAAACCGCCACCAGTGATATGCGAACAACCCTTGATGGTTACGCCCGCTTGTTTAACATTCTTCAGCGCTTTGACATAGATGCGCGTAGGCGCGATCAGTGCTTCACCCAATGTTTTTTCTAATTCATCATAATACGTATTCAAAGATTCTTCGCTCATTTCAAAGACCGAACGCACCAGGCTAAAGCCATTGGAATGCACACCGCTCGAGGCAATTCCCACCAAGACATCGCCCTCTTTGATCCCGGAGCCATCGATCAGATCTTTTTTGTCCACGACTCCAACCGCAAACCCGGCCAAGTCATATTCATCCACCGGCATCAGCCCCGGATGCTCAGCCGTCTCTCCGCCAATCAGAGCACATTCACTCTGTTTACATCCTTGTGCAACTCCGCTGACGATCGTTGCGATCTTTTCCGGAATGTTCTTTCCACAAGCGATATAATCCAAAAAGAACAAAGGTTCACCGCCTGCACAGGCAATATCATTGACACACATGGCCACTGCATCGATTCCGATCGTATCGTGTTTATCCATCACAAACGCCAATTTGACCTTGGTTCCGCAGCCATCCGTTCCCGATAATAACACCGGTTCCTCCATCTCTTTGATCTTGGACAAATCAAAAGCACCGGCAAAACCGCCCAAGCCACCCAAAACCTCTGGGCGCATGGTTTCCTTCACGTGTTTTTTCATCAATTCCACAGAACGGTAACCCGCTTCAATATCGACTCCCGCTTTTTTATAATCCATCTTTGATCTCTCCTTTATTTATGCGTAAAGAAACGCACTCCATTGGCAAAGATATCTTGATCTTTATCCCCGGCGATATTCTGGAACAAGCCCTCTTCATAACGTTCGCTATGTCCCATCTTACCGAAGATATGACCATCTTCACTCAAGATTCCCTCAATGGCCATGGTCGAACCATTGATATTATCTAAACCATCCATTGTCGGCAAACCGATCTCATTGACATATTGCGTAGCGACTTGTCCGTTTTCAATCAATTGTTTCACGACCTTGTCGTTGGCGACAAATTTACCTTCCCCATGACTCATGGCAACACTGTAAAGATGCCCCGGTTCCATCGAAGAAAGCCACGGTGACCGATTCGAAGTGATGCGCGTACGTGCAATATGCGAAACATGCCGGTTGATATTGTTTCTGAATAAAGTCGGACTCGAAGCATCCAGTTTTTCAATATCTCCATATGGCAACAAGCCCGACTTGATCAAAGCCTGGAATCCATTACAAATTCCCAAGATCAGCCCTTCATGAGAACGCATTTCCTGGATCGCCGCCCAGATCTTCGGATTGCGCAAAGCGTTGGCAATAAATTTACCTGAACCATCTGGTTCATCTCCGCTGGAGAAGCCACCGACTAACATCAGGATCTGCGCTTTCGAAATCTCGTTTGCCAGCGTATCAATGCTTTGTTGAAGATTTTCTACCGTTAAGTTGTTGATAACAACTTGACGCACCTGGGCTCCGGCCCGTTCAAATTTCTGTGCCGTGTCATATTCACAGTTCTGTCCCGGGAAGACCGGAATCACGACAACCGGTTTTTCAACAACCACTTCTGACTGTACCGGCTCGGCCTTTGTCAACGGAGTCGAAAGAACCTCGCCCCCCAGATCTGTGCGCACCGGATAAATATCGTTATAGCGCTCCATCCAAGCCGACAACGCTTCCTCTACCGTAACACATTCTTGATTCAAGACGATCTTGGAAGTGTCATTAGTGATTCCTAACAAAGTGAAATGCGGATCCTGGATCGTTTCCGTTGTTTCCACAACCAGCGAACCAATGCCAAATCCATAGAGATCTTCCGTTGTATCAATGGCAACGCCATATTTATTTCCAAAAGCCATCTTGGCAACGGCATAACCGATACCGCCAAACTTCACGGCACTGGCAGCCACGATCTTGCCTTCCTGCATATAACGATGCACCGTTTCAAAATTATCTTTTAACTGTTCATAGTCCGGCAAATGATTTTCTTTTGGTGTGTGTTTGATCAGATAGACATAATTGGCCGGCTGCTTGAACGAAGCCGAAACAATATCGTTTGTCTTGGCCGTCGTTACCGCAAACGTGATCAATGTCGGCGGAACATGAATATCTTTATACGTTCCGGACATGCTGTCTTTTCCCCCGATACTTGGAGTTTCAAAAGCCATCTGAGCATCGATCAGACCCAGCAGCGCCTGCATCGGATTTCCCCATTTAGCAGCATCTTTTCCTAAATGCTCAAAATATTCCTGATTGGACAGACGACAAGTCTTATAATCCGCACCCAAAGCCGTGATCTTGGCCAACGCTTCAACGACCGAATAGCTGGCCCCCAGATATGGGGAATACTTCGTCAGTTTAGGATCATATCCATACGTCATCAAAGAACAAGTATTCGTCATGCCATGTACCGGCAATTTCTGTACAGAGCCTTCTTCCGGCGTCAACTGATAGAAACCGCCAAAAGGCATCAATACCGTTGATTTCCCAATCGATGCATCAAACATCTCACTCAAGCCAATCTGACAAGCTACATTGGGATCCTTCAATGTTTCAACAAGTGTCGTTTCACTTTTTTCAAACGGCTGATCCGCATATGTGCTGTCTACTACTTCCACACGCTGATGCTGACGAACCCCGTTGGTATCTAAGAAAGCGCGAGACATATCAACGATCGTGCGTCCTCGAAAACGCATCACCAGACGATTGGTATCCGTTACTTGAGCCACTTTGATCGCCTCTAAGTTTTCTTTGTGCGCTTCGGCCTTGAATTTTTCAAAATCCTCAGCTGCAATCAGACAAGCCATGCGTTCCTGTGATTCACTGATGGCAAGTTCTGTCCCATCCAATCCCTGGTATTTCACAGGAACCGCATCCAGATCGATATCCAGTCCATCAGCCAGTTCTCCGACCGCAACACTGACACCGCCAGCTCCAAAATCATTAGCCTTTTTGATCAGCTTCGTGCAAGCCGGATTTCTGAACAAGCGCTGCAGCTTACGTTCTATCAAGGCATTGCCCTTTTGTACTTCGCTAGAACATTTCTCCAAAGAAGTTTCATTATGTTCCTTGCTCGATCCGGTGGCACCTCCGATACCATCACGGCCAGTGGCACCTCCAATCAAGACAATGATATCGCCCGGCAGCGGTTTTTCCCGTTTTACATGACTCTTTGGTGCTGCTCCGACTACTGCACCGACTTCCATACGTTTGGCGACATAGCCTTCATCAAAGATCTCTTCGACAAATGTCGTTGCCAGACCAATCTGATTTCCATAGCTGGAATAACCATGGGCCGCCGTTTTTGAGATCTTAGACTGCGGCAATTTATGTTCCATCGTCTGATCGATCGGTTTTGTGATATCGCCGGCTCCCGTGATACGCATTGCCTGATACACATAGCTGCGCCCCGATAACGGGTCACGAATCGCTCCCCCGATACAAGTAGAAGCTCCCCCAAATGGTTCGATTTCCGTCGGGTGATTATGTGTTTCATTTTTAAACATCAAAAGCCAGTTCTCATCTTTTCCATCGACATCCACCTTGATCTCGATAGAGCACGCGTTGATTTCATCGCTGATTTCCAAGTCTTCCAGTTTACCGTGCTTGCGTAAATATTTACCAGCGATCGTCGCCATATCCATCAATGTTTTTTCTTTGCGGTTTCCATGCACTTCTTCGCGCATTTGACAATACCGCGCATACGATTCCTGCAGCTGTTCCTGTAATGTAGATAATTTAAAATCCACTGAATCCAAAACTGTTTCAAAAGTCGTATGACGACAATGATCGGACCAATACGTATCCAGAACTTTTAATTCCGTCATTGTACAGTCGCGTTTTTCTTCATCGCGAAAATACGCCTGCACATGTTCAATATCCTCAAAGCTCATTGCCAATCCTTCTTTTTGGCGCAAAGCTTCCAAATCTTCTTTCGATAATGTCGTAAACCCTTCCAATACCGGAACAGGCGTTACTTCCACATCCTGATCATTTTCCAAAACACTCAAATCCTTAACGCGAGCTTCCACCGGATTGACCAGATAATGTGTGATCTGATCCAGTTTTTCTGGGCTCAAACTGCCTTCAAACACCAACAGTGTTCCCGAATGGATCTGTACAGTCTGCTTGTTGTTGAGAAGCATCAGACACTGCATCGCGCTGTCTGCTCTTTGATCGTATTGTCCCGGCAAATATTCATAAGCCAAATACGTCCTGCCCTCTAAATCCACGGCATCTAAGACCTCATCAGTCACGATCTCACTGCAGACATTGGTCTTCAACAACTCAATATCCTTCGTATCCGCATCAAAGATATCGTAGATGTTGTATTGTACCAGGCCAAAATCGTCCCCCAGCCCTAAAGACTGTTTCAGCTCATTGCACAGAGACCGGCTTTCTACTTGAAACTGTTCTTTTTTTCTAACGAATAAGCGTGTGTTCATCTTTTTCTCCTACTCTACTACAGAATCTGCCAATACTTTTTCAGCCTGCGCCTTTTTAAAATCAACGATTTTTTGTTGAAGATCCGGATCTGCCAGCCCCATCATCTGACAAGCCAAAATCGCTGCATTACGAGCACCGGCTTTGCCAATGGCAACCGTAGCGACAGGTACTCCCTGCGGCATCTGCACTGTAGACAACAAAGAATCCAATCCTCCTAATGCGCTGGTCTGGATCGGAATTCCAATGACCGGTAATGGGGTTGAACTTGCCAGCACTCCCGCCAAATGAGCAGCTCCTCCGGCAGCGGCAATAATTACCTGAATTCCGTTATCCACGGCATTCTTGCTTAATTCGATCACTTCGTTAGGCGTGCGATGTGCACTCAATACACGAACCGAATAATCCACTCCAAAATCATCCAGCTGCTTCATGCAGCCTTCCATGCTGGGAAGATCACTGCGTGATCCCATCACGATCAAAACACGTTTTTTCATACCTGTCATCCTCTCTTTCATTAAAAAAAGCGTCCCATCTAGGCACGCTTAAAACAGTCCATGTTCTTCAGTTTTGTAAATCTTCTTAAGACCATAAGTAAGACCTCCAAAAAAACTTCCTGCACCGCTATTTTACATGAAGTTTCAGAACAATACAATGTGCATTTTTTATTTCCCTTTGCACATTTTAATGATTCACCAGCCATTCAAACAACCGCTTCATCAAAGGATCGATTTCCCGCATCAATTCCGGATGCCACTGCACCCCTATCAGATTTGGCCCAGATATTCCTTCAATCACACCATCCGGAGCAAAAGCTTCAGCTTTCAAACCTTCTGCCAATGCATCGATCGCCTGATGATGAAGACTGTTGACCAAAAGCGAATCCACTTCGAAAAGCTTATTAAAATCACCATCAGCCTCCAGTTTTACACTGTGAACGATATTACCATCATAATCAAAGGAATGGTCGATCCCGGATCGGGCCGGAATGTCTTGGATCAAAGTACCGCCCAAGGCAATATTGACCATCTGCATCCCTCGGCAAATTCCCAAGATCGGCTTATGGCTTTCCAGAGCCAATTTTACAAATTCCAACAAACATACGTCGACCTCATAATCAAAGGTCCCGCAACGCTGCGGCATAGCTCCATATAAAACAGGCGCAATGTCCATGCCTCCCGTCAACAGAAAGCCGTCGCACATGGAAACATACTGTTCCATTTCCCATCTTGATAAAACACAAGGAATCAAGACCGGTAAAGCGCCCGTTTCCTGGATGGACTGAACGTAACTTGTATTGACACTCGTCTTTTTATTTCCGCAAAGCGAAGGATCCACCATGATCATCTGTGACGTTGTGATTCCAATCTTTTTCATTTCCATTCCTCATTTCAATTTGTCGCTTTTATTTCTTTAGGAAAAAAATTTAGCATAAAACCAAAAATAAATCTACTTCTTTTCAATCCACCTTCACGATCCGCCTCGTATGTTTATAGTACTCGACCCTTACGGTTTGACCCTGTTGCAGCCTGCCATAGTCTTCGCCCGAAATTTCTAATCGAAGAGTTTCATCCTCATTATCAGAACCAGTCAGATAATAATGGTGCGAAAAAATTCCCGTATGTGCCAAAGATTCGCTGACTTGTATATCCGTTAATTCAACCGTTTGCGAACCTGACGACAAATCAAGCACCAGATCCTTAGAAAACCAGAGCGCTAAAGCAAAACACACGATAACAACGCCTGCTCCCAGAGCCTTTCTGGAAGCCGACAGCAAAGTCCTGTTTCGCACCACCCGCATGACCAGATAAGCACAAACGATCCATATAACTGATAGATCACAAAATTCATCCAGCAGTACCAGTTCTCCTGTTTTCGGCAGAAGCAGACCAGCCGCAATCACGATCAATACAAGAATCACGAGCAGGATCTCAACTTTATTAATTTTTTTCATCATCTTCTAGAATGTATTCTTTCCTTCCATCAAAGGAATCAAATCCTTTCTCCACGAAAATTCCCGGGCATAATCTAAACACGTTTTGCCAAAGCTGTCTTTTTCATGGATATGGGAACCGTGATCCATCAAAACTTGAACTACCGGCAAGATTGCCTCGGTCGGTTGTTTTACGACAGTGATCGCATATTGCAGCGGTATGGCGCCATATTTATCTTTTTGGTTGATATCCACCCCGGCATCCATCAGAAGCTGCGTTACTTTGTACATATACTGCGGCTGGGGCCGAAGTACCGAAAAATAAAAGATATGCAGCGCATTTCTTTGATCCTTGGGACTGAGAAAGTTGACATCGGCTCCCTCATCGATCAAAAATTGAATCATTTTGATTTTTTCATCTGGGCAACGATCATTGACAACAGCCAATTGAAGCAAACTCATCCCTGCATACTTATTGAACAAATTCGGATTTCCGGAATAAAAATCCATAAAGTCAAAGTAAGTTCCATCTCTTACGGCATCAAAAATGTTTGTGATCCTCATCGTTTTCGCTCCAATCTTGTTCAATAACCTTATCATCTATTTCCTGCAGAACCCTTTCTGTATCAAAATGCGATTCAATGATATTTTTCAAGAATTCCTGTTCTACCATTCTGTCATTCTCATACAAGTTGATTTGTGCCCCTTTTTTCCGCAGTTCTTCAATCAGATCGTTCATTTGCCGCAGTCCGTCTATATTTTCGATGGGGCATGTATCCACATAACCATTGTTGTTTAAGCGTTCTCTGATTTCAGAAAGAGAACCGTTCCGCATTTTTTTGATCACCGGAATATATTTCATTGTATTGCCATCTTTCAAGACCTTAAACTTTATTTCACTCATCATGGATTCTCCCGCTCTGTTTTCCATTGTTCCATTTTCTTTCTTGTCTTTGCGTTCCACCATGCACTTTCATCAACCTTTTTCAAATAAGACGGCATTCTCGTGATACATTTTTCCCGCAGTTCCTGCGCATCTTCTATAAGATCCATAAGAACCTCGCTTTGTCTTTGCGGTTCTTTTTCTTTCAGATATTCTGTATAAACTTCCTTACATATCCCGCAGAGTTCTTCTGTCTTTATTCTGCCGGCCTGCCCCGGAAAAATGCGGTAACAAGACCAGAGATAGGCGTTCAGTTCCCGGATTTTCGGAGCACTGACCTGCACCCCCAGATCAATTTTAACCACATCCCCCGTTACATATAGGAAAATCACCGGGGTCGTATCCCGATTCATGATATTGCCGGTGACTTCAGCCCCTCCCCCAATGACCAGTTCTTTCGGAACATATCTTCCATGGATCCGAAGCCAGTGCGCGCTTTCGGCAAAATCGATCCGCTGCAGCGGCTCTGTGATTGTTTCAAAATTTTCGTGTTCAATCAGCGCCTCTTGTTCCTTTTTCGCAAGGTATTGATTTAAAGCGGGCAGACTATGATATGTGGTTCTATAGTATTTGAACAAGCGCGGCAGTGTGAGGACAGCGCCCGCCAGCGCAAGAACACACGCTGCCATCGATGGAAGATTCTTCGGGTGCGCTACGATTCCGGCAACCCCGGCAAGCCCCATCAAGCCCCACGCACACAGAGCCAGATTTTTCTTGATCGGGTATCCTCTTTGCCATTCTGTTTTTCTTAATTGTTTCATAGCTTCCCTTTAAGACCGGCTGACAGGTTTCGGATTTTATCGATTTCAAAGAGTGCAGGATTTTGATAATCCGTTGTTTCGTCAACAAAACAGCGCACCATGCTGGTCCAGTCAACGTCAGGAAGCTCATCGATCGTATCGCAAGACTGGATCTGCACCATCACATCCATTATTTTTTTCGCACTTTTTGCGACACGATCATCCAAACGAAGAATCTGGTTCACTTTCTCGCAATGTTGTTTTATTTTTTCTAAATCTAGCCACTCCATAAAAATTTCACTGGCATCGACTCCTGTCTTTGCGGAACAGATACTTTCATATTTATATTTTGCGTCCATTGTACCGCTTTTACAGTCATAGATCATTTTTAATTCGGTAGGAACCGGTTTTCCATAGCGAGTGCATATTGGGTTGAACTTCTCCAGATCCGATTGTCCAAGATCTAGAAAATCCCATATCGCATCTGTATCCGTTACGATCTGATTTGTGGTTTTGATCTTGCCGTCAATGTTGAAAAATGCATTAAAAGAAAGACTGTGTTCTTCGATAGATCCATAGGCATAAATCTTGTCGGCCCTGTTTTCCGCAAATTCGATACATAAGGAAATAATTTGTATCTGCACCTCTAGAAATTCATCTTCAAAACTTTTGTTCATAGTATCTACTCTCCTGACAGAAGCAAATCTCTTACTTTTGCATACTCCTCTGGCAGCACCTGTGAAAGTAAACCAGACGCCTTTACACGAAACAGAGTTCCATCATCATATTCTACAACCAGCACCATGGATTGAGGATCTGCGAGATTCTCTTTTTCCGTTTTGGATTCCCAGCTGAAAACGCCGTACTCATCCAGTGCCTGAACGATCTTCTGTCCGTTTGTATAATATCCGCCCTGTGTCTGATACAGATTCTCAAAGAGATCCACATCAGAAGCTTGATATCGTTTTTCGCCTAATAAATCATAATAGACACATTCTGTGCTTGTATTCTTATTTTCCATAAAGGCGATGGCGATGACATTCTCGGTAAAATCCGATGACCGGTTTTCGATGTCGTCCTCCAGAAGATCGCTGACATCCAGTGACCTGCCTTTGTATTCTGGTTCATATTCTTCCAGAAGCAAAGGGATATTGAGGGTATCCACATCTTTTTCGGTGATGTCAAAATCTTGAATAAACTCTTCGAGATCGATGCCGCGAACCTGTTCTTCTGTCAGCCCCGCCTTTTGGATCATCTCTTCTGGAGAAAGCAGTCTTCGTTCTAAGAACGTCTCTTCCTTGCCTTCTGACACATAGATCCCCGGCTTCTGATCCAAACTCCAAAGGAAATCCTCTTCATTAAATGTTTCTTCCGTAGTGATCTCTACTGCGGTTAGTCCTTCTTTCTCTGGTTCTTCTCTGTCAAAAGGAATATAAACATAGGCGATTTTGTATTGTGCATGATCGGTAGTAACGGAATACTGTCCTCTCAATTCTCGCCAGACGATTTTTCCATATTCACTTTTTTGATGTGAACTCGCATTTCCTTTCCAGTCTTCACATTCTCCTTGAAAAAAATCCAGGAAATCTTCTGCCTGCTCCGTTAAATTGAATGTACTCTCCTTGGTATATTGCGAAAATAATCCGGTCAGTGCCTGGGCATCTTCCTTTTCTGCGCAGTCGATGATGTTTTCGATCATTTCATCTGCCAATTCTTCATCGGACCGAAACTCATTGGATGATCCGGCACACCCGCTCAGGCCACATATTAAGGTGCAACATACCATTAGTGATAAAAGTTTCCGCATGGTGCTTCTCCTCTTGGTTAATTCACTGTCACTTTTCCGCTGCCCGAGATGGCGCACTCTGCCTCTTTGGTATAGATATCTTCCCGAAGCATATCCTCGTAATTCGATCGGTCGATCGATTGCCATGCTTCGGACTTTGCCATGCGCAAATAGATCCCGGCCGGTACGCCCTGACAGTTTTCTGTAAGCCAATCCGGTACCGCCTCTAGAAAGGTTTCATACTCTTCTGCACACAGATCGTCATTCATAAAAATATATGTCACGGCAGAAACTTGATTCAAAACCGATCCTTCTTTTGCCTCGCCGCTCTTCACTTCGGTATAAATCTTTATTCCTTCAGAAGGCAGAACCTGCTGCGCAAAGGATTGAACCTGTTCTTCATAAGCAGGACGAGTCAGAATGGATCCGTAATCATCTTCATACTGGTAAAGCCCATTTTCATACGTGCGATACACAGTGACAACATCGGATTCATCCCCCTGTTCCGGATAAACTTTCAGATGCTCCTGCTCGGTCGCATCCCCTGGCGCATAGGACAGGTAATGGAATGACTGTCCGTATTTTCCTTCGATCCAATCCATCATCTGCCCCACAGAAGTGACAACCCCTTTCTGAGTATCCGTCAATTCTTCATAAGGTCCGCTAAGGCCTGTCATGGCCATGACTTCTGCTTGTTTTGTTTGGAGCCATGCCCCGTCATCATAGCTGGCCTTCCATTCATCCGGCCCGAAAGTCATACTTCCCTCTGGAAATGTCGTTTCACCGATCGTCAGCCCGGTATGACAGTTCGTGATCTTTGCCTGTACATTCCAGTTCGGATCTTTCGTCTCCAGGATCCCGATCAAAACGTCCGAGGTCGTGATCGTCAGCAGCATCTTCGCCTGCAGAACACCGTCAATATTTTCATCGTAATGATAGACGAAACGGCTGTGATCCTTGTCTGTCTCCACATAATATCCCTGTTCTTCTTCCGTCATTTTTTCTAGCACATCGTCAATGGAATCTGAGTACATTTCTATGAGCTCTTCTTTTTGGGACGGAGTCACTCCCAGGATCAGATCATTTCCATCCCGCTCTACGCTGTAACAATACTCGCTGAACTCTTCAAAGTTATCGTCGATATCAGAGTTTGCGAACTCAAATATCGAAGCCGGTATGGTAATCTCTTCCAAATTTTTCGGTTGATCCCCCTCGACCGGTTCCGGGTTCGGGTCTGCTGCCGGAGCGTTCGCACATGCACTGCAGACCAGTACTGCGGCAACCATCGCCGCATCTAACACATACTTATACCACTTCTTCATGATCATCCCTCGCAAACGACTATATATCTTATTTTATCGAAGTTTTGAAAGATCAGGAACATAAATCGTATCTTCTCTTTCTTTCTTTTTTTTGATAAACATGACCATATAGACTGGTAAATAGATCTTTCGATCTTGCACCTGTATATTGTCATTATTCAATATATATGCTTTTTCGATCTGTAAAGATGGATCCTGCAGCATATTGGTCAAAGCACTGTGTCGTTTATAATCTTTCCCGCTCTTGACCTCAATGGGAACCACCTGATCTTCTTGTTCGATCAAAAAATCAACTTCTCCCCGCTTCTTATTGTTGTGGTAAAACAACGGAAAACCGTGAGCTGTGAGTTCTTGAGCAACAACCGATTCATATATGGCTCCGAAATTTACATTTGTCTCCCCATTCAAAATTTTGATCACCGTTTCTCCATACAATTTACTGCATAACAAACCGACATCGCATAAAAACAGTTTGAACAGAGTCCTTTCTTTGCTGGCCAACAACGGGTATACCGGATTATCCACATTGTACGTAAACAATCCAACACCGCTGTTGATCAACCAGACAAACGAACTGTCATATTGATAAAATCGTGCATTCTGATTCAACTCTTTTAAAATAAATCGCTTGTTCTGAGCATTTAATTCACTGGGGATCAGTTTGTAAATATCTTCGATCAAAAGCTTTTCTTCTTTATCATATTTAGAAATATCCATTTGATAGTTTTGATCTATATCTGCCAAGATACTTTGTACTCTGGCAATATTATGGGAATTCACAAATTCTTGTACCGCCTCGGGCATTCCCCCAATGATCAAATAGAGATTAAACAGCTCCAACATCTGTTTATGGATTTGCACATCCACTGTTTCTCGGGTTTCAAAACAAGTTTCCAAATAAGAAATAATGTTTGGATTTACTCCGTTTGCCAGGGAAAATTCTTCAAAATCCAACGGATACATCTGCACCACCGACATATATCCAATCGGGATCGATTGTACATCTTTCATTTTGATCCCCAACAAAGAACCAGAAACCACATAGCGATATCTCTGGTCCTTTACGAGATATTTGATCGGTGTGATCGCATCCTTTGCTTCCTGTGCCTCATCGATAAAAATAATTGTTTTTCCTGGATTTAACGGCTTAGAAGAAAGAGCCGAGAGCCGAAGCAATAATTGATCCGCATTGGAAGATGTGTTAAACGCATCTAAAACATTTTTATCTTTAATCAAATCAAAACATACAAATTCTTGATTTTGTGCTTTCAAAAATTGAAGAACTATCGTTGATTTCCCCACTTGTCTGGCGCCATCGATCAAAATCGCTTTTTTACTACTGTCTAGCCAAGACTTCAGCTCACACTCAATTTTTCTGTACAACATCGTTCATCACCGTCTTTATGATAACACGTTTTAATCTAAAATTGCATTTTTCCACCCTGTTTTGACCCCAAAAGTTGCATTTTTCCACCCCGTTTTAGTGTCAAAAAATGCATTTTTCCATCCCTCAACAAAAAAAGATCCTGCTTTCGCAAGATCAAGATTGTTTATGATACGCTTCATACAGTTCATTTTTCGAACCATTCATCTTTTGTGCCACTTGTTTGATGGCCTCTTTGGTTTTCACGCCTTCCTCGACCAGAGCCTGGACTTGTTTGAGCGCCTCTTCCAGATCAAAGGATTTTGTTTCTGATTTCTTTCCTTCGATCAAAACAACCATTTCCCCTTTGAGAGAAGAAGCAATCTCCAAGACCTCCTGGATCGATCCTCGCAGATATTCCTCATAGATTTTCGTCAGTTCTCTGGCCAGCACAATATTTCGATTGCCCAAGATGTCCAGACAATCCTGCAGCATGTCTTCGATTCGGTGCGGTGCTTCATAAAAGATCATCGTATATGGAAAATCCTTGAGTTCTTCCAGCTGTTTTTTTCGCCGGCTGCTTTTGTGGTCAAGAAAGCCATAAAACAAGTAATGCTCAGTCGATAAACCGCTGGCAACCAAGGCATTGGTCGCCGCATTGGCCCCCGATAAAGAAACGACATTGAAATCTTTCTCGATGACTTCTTTGACAAGCCGCTGTCCCGGATCGGAAACTAACGGATATCCGGCATCACTGACAACAGCCACTTGTTTGCCCTGCTCGAGAAGATGTAAGATCTCAGGGATGCTGGCGGCCTGGTTGTGTTCATGATGCGAGATCAGCGGCTTTTGGATCCCATACGCCTGACAAAGCTTATGCGTATTTCGGGTATCTTCGGCCGCGATCACATCGACCTGGTTTAAGATCTCCAAGGCCCGCGGTGTCATCTCCTGCAGATTGCCGATCGGTGTAGGCACTAAATAGAGAGTCGGCTGGTTATTTTGAAAGCTTTTTTGTCTTCTCATTCTTTTTGTTCCTATCTGGCCACAGTTCATCAAAAGATACAAAGCGAACTTCTTCTTTGTTTTCAAGCTTGGCTTGTTTTTGAAGCACATTCATCGCCGTGATCTTATAGCGAGACTCTTCAAACGTGATCTGCGAATTGATCTTCGGCAGCCCTTCGCGTAAGCGTGTGTATTCTTCATTCTCATAACGCAGGCAGCACATCAGCTTTCCGCATTGTCCGCTCAGTTTCTGGATGTTCAAAGCCAGCAGCTGGTTTTTTGCCATATTGATGGAGACGGCTTCAAAATCACTTAAAAACCGAGAACAGCAAGTTTCCATCCCGCAATTTCCCAGACCGCCAACCATTTTAGCTTTATTTCTTGGCCCCACTTGTCTTAATTCGATGCGACAATGTAAATGACTGGCAAGATCTTTTAAAAGCTGACGGAAATCAACGCGTTCATCACTGACATAAGTAAAGATGACCTTCGAGCGATCCAGCGTGTATTCCCCGCTGATCAAGTGCATATCCAAGCCGAGATCGGCAATGCACTCATGGCAGATCTTCATCGCATTTTTAGCTTTTTCAACATTGTCCTTTTTCTGCATCACATCGTATTCTGTCGCCAGACGAATCACGGGTTTGATCGATCCTTTGACTTCATCTGAATCAAAAGGCTGACTGTCCAGACAAACTTGCCCCAATTCTTTGCCGCGGACTGTCTCCACGACAACATGATCTCCTTGTTTATATGACAGATTGGATCCAAATGTATATGCCTTTTTGGATCCCTCAAATTGCACATAGACGATATATTTATATTCACGATTCTCGTTTGATTTTTCTTGGTTTTTCAAGAAATCACGACCTTTCTTATCTGATTATATATTTTATCTAAAAACAAGGCGAGTTCAACCGGCCGCTGTATTTGATCTGCCGATTCAATCAAGATCTCGCGAATCGCCACTTGTTTTTGTAGAGAAATCTTTCTTTCTCCTTTTTGAAAATAGAAAAGCACCCAATCTAAAAACCAGAGGATTTTTTCCTTGGTCATGCGATTGCCTTTCGGCACAAAGACATTTCTTTGCATATACAAGATCTTCGGCATCTGTTCACAATGCATCACGTAATCTTTGGCTTCGCGATGAATGAATTCAAAATCATCATCGGCCAAAGCCGCCTGCGCCTTTTCGATTGTATACCCGTGATGCGCCAGCATGCTTGCACTTTCCGGATCGGTCCACTCTAAAAACTGTGTTTCCAATCGTTTCGAAGAAGCTGGACGAAACGGGATCCATTGGCAACGCGACTGGATCGTCGGCAATACATTGGATTTTTCATCCGCACTTAAAATCGCAAAAATGCCCGGTGCCGGTTCTTCCAGAAATTTTAACAGAGAGTTCGCCGCATCGGGGGTCGCATGATCAAACTGTTCCAGAAAATAGATCCTTCGGTTTGCTCTTTCCACGCTGGTCGATTCAAAGAATTCCTGGAGTTCCAAGATCTCCTTTTTTTTGATTCGTGCCTGGTCGCCATGGATCCAGCGAAAATCAATAGCTTCTTCTTTTTGGATCCTCTGACATGCCGAACACGCCTGACAGGCAAAGCCATCTTCATCTGTATGTTCACAAACTAAACTTTGCGCCAGCAGTAAAGCTGTCTTTGTCTTTGGAGCCCCTTTGGGCCCGGTCAATAAAACCGCATGGGCCAGACGATCTTGTTTCAAAGCGTTCGACAACGTACGATAAACAACCGGCTGCTCTTTTTTCAGCTGTTCTTTATCCATGCGCTTCTATTCCTTTCAGCACAGTTTTTACACAAGATTCCAAAACCGTTTGCGGATCCGGTTCCGCATCGATCACTTGGATCCTTTCCGGAAACTTCTGAATTAGAAGGTCATAGCCTTCCCGTACTTTTTGATGAAATGAATCTTGTTCCCGATCCAGACGATTTTTTTCTCCGCGAATATTCATACGTTTTTGCCCGGTCTCGATGGACACCTTTAAAAATAGAGTCAGCTGCGGCATACAGTTCTCGATCGCAAACTGGTTGATCTTCCAAACTTCTTCCAATCCCAGCTCTCGGGCAACGCCTTGATAAGCTAAGCTGGAATCCACAAAGCGATCACAGAGAACGATCTTGTTTTCTTCAAGAGCCGGTATCACGATCTGTTTGAGATGTTGACGGCGGCTGGCCGCAAACAACAAAGCTTCTGTGCGGGCATCCATGCTCTCTTGCGTATCATTCAATAAAATATCTCGGATTTTTTCCGCAATCTTTGAACCTCCCGGTTCTCTAGTATAAACGGCTTCATAGCCGCGTCTTTCTAATTCTTTTTTTAAACCTAAGGCCACGGTTGTCTTGCCGGCTCCGTCGTTTCCTTCTAGTGTTATAAAAAAACCATGCTTCATATCTATCACCAATCGCAAGCATTATACCATAATCCATTGTCTTTCCGAGAAAGAAAGAATTATAATACTTTTGGGAAAGAAGGAATTTTCATGAATCATGAATTGATTGAATCATTAAAGACTTTAAAAGACGTACAAGTTGTCGCTGTTTCTAAGAAACGGACCAAAGAGCAAATTGAAGAAGTGGCCAAAGCCGGTCTTCGTGTTTTTGGAGAAAACCGCGTACAAGAATTTATCGATAAATACGACCCTGCCTATACTTGGCACATCATCGGTCATCTGCAAACAAATAAAGTAAAATACATTATAGGAAAAGTAGATTTGATCGAATCTCTAGATTCCCTGAAGCTGGCCAAAGAGATTGAAAAATATGCGGCTCGCCAAGATTTGATCCAAGATGTGCTGGTCCAAATCAAAATCTCAAACGATCCGATGAAGACGGGTCTTCCTTATGAAGAAGCCGAAGAATTTTTAAAATCGCTGCAAGCATATCCGCATATCCGGGTGCGCGGTTTTATGTGTGTGGCGACCCATACTGACGATATGAATCTGGTTGCTGAAGAATTTGAAAACATGCATACGTTATATAAAACCATGAAAACAATCTATCCGACGATCGATACCTTGTCGATGGGCATGAGCCATGATTATAAGATTGCCATCGAACATGGAGCCAATATGGTTCGAATCGGAACTGCGATCTTTGAATAAATCTGCATTTTGTGTGAGAAAATGTGAAAAATATGCGGTTTTATCGATTTGTGGTATACTACCAACATGATAAAAACGAACAAACAAAAAAGATACAAATTACGTCCTTGGGTCAAGATTGCTTGCGGGATCCTTGCTTGCGGACTGGTATTGGTTCTCATCATCTCCTTTGTTTTTTCCGGCGGAAAAATCGATTCGATTTTGCCTGTTGAAAAGGTTGCCACCCTCTGTATCGATCCAGGTCACGGAGGCTACGATGGCGGAACGATCGGAGCTGATGGTACAGCCGAAAAAGAGATCAATCTAGCTATTGCTTTAGCGATCGGAGACTATATCGAAGAAAACGAGCCTCGCATCGAAGTGATCTATACCAGGGACAGCGATGAAATATCTTGGCCCGAAGAAGAAGCGGAAGATTTAAAGGCTCGAGTGGAATATGCTTCCGAAAACAATGCCGACTATTATCTGAGCATTCATATGAATTCAAATGAAGATACGAGCTTGTACGGTTATGAATCGTACATCCGCCAAGACGATGCTTTCTCTTATGATGTTTCTCGCTTGATTGCTCAAAACCTGGACGAAGCCGGCTGGGAATATGATCGCGGCGTAGTCTATGTAGAACAATATCCTCTTTATGTCGTGAGTCAGCAAACGATTCCGGCCTTGTTGTTTGAAGCAGGCTATATGAGCAATTACTCAGAATGCCACGATCTTTCGCAGACCCAATATCAAAACTTGATAGCAGAAAATGTCGCTAAAGCTTATATTGAAATGATTTTAGAAGACAAAGGAATCGAAGAAGAAAGTGAATAATCTAAAAAAGACTGAAATGTATTCAGTCTTTTTTATTTGGCAACAATAAATGAATCGCATGCGGTTCGATCTCGATCGTTGGGTTTTTGAAAGAGCGTACTTCCCCATCCAAATTCATCTTCACCTCTTTGTTTTCTGTATCCACATGAACGATTTTTCCTTTTTTTGAGATCACCAAATCCGGATAATGGATGTGTTCTCCTCTTTCATAGAGCTTTGCTAATGAAACGATCTGCGTTCGTGAGACTTTTTTGACAAGGCAAATATCCATTTCGCCATCATTCAACAAAGCTGCCGGACAAGGCTGGTATCCCCCGCCATAAAATCGCCCGTTCGCAAAAACCAAAAACGTATAGAATTCCGGTTCGAAACGTTCCTGATCGATCTGCAAAGCGTAAGTTTCTCCCAGCGGTTTGCATAGACTGGTCAACATCCCTAACGTATAATGAAAGATCCCGCCTTTGGGAATGATCTTCTTCGTCTTGTTGGCAGCATCTGCCACATGGACATCAAACCCGATCGATACAGAGTTCAATGCGTATTCTCCATTCACCTTCAAAAGGTCACAATCCATCTCGATCGCATCCTGATATGCCGACAGATCCAGAAAATCCTGTTTGGTTAAACCTTCAAAAGATTTAATAAAGTCATTCCCTGTCCCGATCGGCAGTATGGATAAATAAATATGAGGCGCCTGTGCCATACCGTTGACCACTTCGTGCAAGGTTCCATCTCCGCCACAGACGTAAAGATGCACCGGTTCTTCGGTTTTTAAAGCATATTTTTGCGCAATAAAACGCGCATGTCCCGGTCCATTGGTCTTTTCAATGATGATCCGTCTTCCTTGAAAGACCTCCTGGATCTGATGAATCAGTTCCAGCTGCTCCTTCTTTTGGCCTTTGGGATTGATGATAAATACATCTTTCATACAAATCTTTCCTCTATTTTAATAATCTTTCTATGCATTCTTTTGCGATCAGAAGCCCTGCACTGGCTGGCACAAAGATCACGGAAGCCAGCGGCTGCCCCTCAACTTGCGGAATCGGGGTTTCCCGGCTGCAGACCACCGGAATCTTATTTTTGATTCTTTGTTTCCGTTTCCAGATCCGCAAGCGCTTGGCCAGCGGATCATTCGATGTTTTTTCTAATTCCATGACTTCAAGCTTGGTAGGATCGAAACGTCTGCCCATTCCCATACAAGACAAAAAAGGAATCTGCCGCTGCAGACAAGCCTGCATCAGGTCTTGTTTGCTGGAAAGAGAGTCGATACAGTCGCAGACAAAATCGATTGTGTGTGAGAACAGCTCTTTGTCTTTAGTATGATCATAAAAAAAATCATAGGTGTCCACTTGAGCATCTGTGATCGAAAGGACTCTTTTTTTTAAAACTTCCGTCTTTTTCTGCCCTATTGTTTCTTGAGTCGCTCCCAACTGCCGATTGCGGTTGGAATCTTCAAAGACATCCGCATCCACCAAGATCAAATGGCCGATTCCGGTACGGGCCAAGGCCTCAACACAAAACGATCCGACACCGCCCAAACCAACGACAAGCACGGTTTTCTGACGCAATCGTTTGCTGCTTTCTTTTCCCAAGATCCCTTGGGTTCTTACATTATCCATAGTACCACTCCCGAACCGATTCCCAAAGTTTGGGGTCGTCTTTTTCAAACCAGTGCACCGGCATCTGATGTTTAAACCAAGTCATCTGTCTTTTGGCATATTGGCGCGAATGTTTTTGTATCGCTAGTTTCACTTCCTCCAAGGTCGCTTTTTGTTCAAAATAGGGTTTAAACTCTTTATACCCGATTCCTTGAAAACTTGTATACTCCCAAGTTTTCGGATCTGCAAACAATGAAGTGGCTTCCTGAACCAAGCCTTCTTCAAACATTTTGTCTACGCGCTGATCGATTCTTTGATGCAGTTTTTGCCGGTCCATTGTCAAACCTAAAAAATAAACATCATACAAAGGCTTGTGTTCCTGTTCTTTTTCTCTTTGCGTCTTGGTGATGCCGCTATGAGCAATCTCCAAAGCGCGAATCAAACGCTTGCGGTTATGAGGATGGATCTTTTCAGCTGCTTGCGGATCTGCGTTTTGAAGAAGTTGAAACAGTTCTTCATTGGTCTTTGTTTCCAACAGTCTCAAATATTCTTCATCTTTTTGTTCTTCCTCAAAAGTATAGTCATACAAGGCCGCTTTTAAATACAAACCCGTTCCTCCGCAGAAAATGGGAAGCTTTCCTTGTTTTTGGATCTGATCGATTGCTTCTTTGGCTTTTTTTTGGAAGATACAGACATTGTAAGGATCGCGATAATCTTGGATCCCCACCAGATAATGCTTGATTCCCTGCATCTCTGAGGGCGTGATCTTGGCAGTTCCGATATTCATCTGCCGGTATACCTGCATTGAATCTCCGGATATAATTTGCGCATCCAAAGCTTTTGCGAGTTCAATCGAACAAGCACTTTTTCCAATACCTGTCGGCCCTACGATGGCTAATATCTTATCCACGTTCAAACTCCTTTCGCAGATCTTTTTCGCTCAATGTGATCACGGTCGGCCGTCCATGCGGACAATGATAGGGCTGATCGCATTTTTGCAGATCGAGGATCACTTGCCGCATTTCTGCTTCGCTCAAAGTTCGATGAAAACGGATGGAAGAATGACATGCCATCGTGGCAATCACATGTTTGCGCAAAGCCTCCATATCCACTTCGTGATTCTGGATAAAAAAATCCAGCAAATCGTGGAAAAAAGCTTCTTGGTCAACATCCTGAAACCATAGCGGAACTTGACGGACAAGCAAGCGATCCACTCCGAACAGTTCAAATACGATCCCAAAAGGACGTGTCTTTTCGTTGATCGTCTCCATTTGGGCAATCACCGATTGTGATACGGGGATCTGTATCGGAACCATCAAAGGCTGAACCGATGGCTCTTTTTGATAGATCTGTTTGACCAGCTGCTCATAATGATATCGTTCCTGGGCAGCGTGCTGATCGATCAAAACCAATCCTTCTTCATTTTCGCAAAGAATATAAGATTCTTTAAGCTGGCCAATCAGACGCAGATGCGAAAAGAATTCCTTGCCTTGTGTTGTTTCTTCCGGTTCTGCCTCATACAAGACCGGTTCTTCTTTTACAACCGGTTCCGGTTTTTCATATTGAGCAAATCCTTGTTCGATCGTTTGTTCTATGGCTGAAGGTTTTGATCGAACAAGTTCTTGTACGACAGGGATCGGAAAATCAAATGTTTCCTGTTTGAATTGAGGCGTTGCCTTGGGCTGGATCTTTACGGTTCTTAACGATTGCGAGAGCGCGGATACCAGTGTTGTTTTGATCAGTTCCAACAATTCATTCTGTTTCGAAAGACGAATTTCCCATTTATTAGGATGCACATTGACATCCACCAGCTGGGCATCCGTCTGGATATCTAAAACGACAATGGGAAAACGCTGCGAAGGCAAATACGATCCATAAGCATCCAAGATTGCCTTTTGGATCGGAATGCTTCGAATCAGACGTGAATTCATCGTAATAAACATGAAATATTTTGTAGCACGATTGATCTTTGGCTGTACGGCATAGCCTGTGATCTTAAAATCCTCATTCTGTCCCTGAAAAGGTATGGCTTCTTTGGCAACTTCACGGCCATACATCTGATACAAGATCTCCTGCAGACTGCCGTTGCCGGCAGTTTGAAAGACAACCCGGCCTTCGTGCGATAAGGTAAATCGAATCTCTGGATGAGAAAGTGCCATTTTATTGATTAAATCCGCAATGATACTAAATTCATAAGAAACGCTCTTCAAGTGTTTGAATCGAGCCGGAGTCTTTAAGAACAGCCCGCTGATCGTAATCGAAGTCCCCTTGGGAAAATGTCCGCTTTCTTCACGGACCAGCTGGCCGTAATCGTATTCGATCATCGTTCCTTGCCTGCCATCGTTAGTCTCTAAACGCACATGCGCTACAGAGGCAATACTAGGCAAAGCTTCGCCGCGAAATCCCATTGTCTGAATATTAAAAAGTCCTTCTTCCGTGGAAAGCTTGCTTGTGGCATGGCGCATAAAGGCCATCGATGCATCCTGAGGATCCATCCCGCTGCCGTCATCTGTAATGATCAAACGTTCGATTCCGCCTTGAAAAGCTTCGATATCGATCACACGAGCACCGGCATCGATACTGTTTTCGACACATTCTTTTACAATGCCTGCCGGTCGTTCAACGACTTCTCCGGCAGCAATCATATTTGTCAAATGTTCACTCAATACTTGGATCTTTGCCATGCTTCCTCCTATTCTTCGATCTCATCGGCCAGCTTTTTAAATTCATAAAGACAGTCCAATGCTTCTCTGGGCGTTAAAGAATCAACATCCAAATTCTGCAGACGTTCCATCAATTCTGATTTTTTAGGTTGAACTTGTTCCATCACAAATAAACTCGGCTGATAATCTTGGGAAACCCCTTGACTTTCAAAGTCATTCAACAACATCGAAGCTCTGTCCAAAACAACCTTTGGCAAATGTGCCAATCGAGCCACGTTGACACCATATGATTTGTCGGCTTTGCCTTCGACGATTCGATATCGAAATTCGGTTTCGTTTTGTTTTTCTTTGACATCGACATGCACATTAAAGATGCCCGGATGATTCTGGGAAAGCTGTGTCAATTCATGATAGTGTGTCGAAAATAACGTCTTGGCCTGAATGGCTTCTTCAATGTATTCCAGCATTGCCTGTGCCAAAGCCATTCCGTCATACGTAGCGGTTCCTCGTCCAATTTCATCGAACAAGATCAAGGAGCGATTGGTCGCATACCGTAAAGCCGTATTGGCTTCCATCATCTCTACCATAAACGTTGATTTTCCGGTCAAAATATCATCGCTGGCGCCAATGCGTGTAAAAATTCGATCAAAAACAGGCATATCTGCTTGTTTAGCCGGGATAAAGCTACCCATCTGTGCCAAGATCACCAACAAGGCGTTTTGTCGCATATAGGTGGATTTCCCTCCCATATTCGGTCCGGTAATCAGTTCGATACACTGTTCTTTTTTCATATTCCAGTCGTTGGAGACATAACGTTTCTTCTTCATTCGATCATCCAGGATCGGATGTTTTCCTTCTTGGATATGCACGCTTTGGTCCGGATGAAACGTCGGGCATATATACCCTTTTTCATGAGCGATCAAAGCCAAAGAAACCAAGACATCAATCTTCGCCAAAGCACCGGCCAGGGCATGCAGATCAAACAAACGGCTTTTGATCTTTTCTAAAAGCGCTTTAAATAACTCTTGTTCCAATTTGATTTTTGATTCTTTGGCATGCAAGATCTGTTCTTCTTTTTCTTTGAGTTCCTGGGTCACAAAACGAGTGGCATTGGCTAAGGTCTGCTTGGCATGATATCCAAACTCTTCCTTGATATTGGACAGGTTTCCGTTTCGGACTTCTATATAATAACCAAATACGCGATTATAGCCGATCTTCAAAGATTTGATTCCGGTCCGTTCTCGCTCTTTAGCTTCCAGATCCAAGATAAATTGTTGGCCTCGATCGGCAAACTGGCGAAGTTCATCAAGCTTCTGGTGATATCCTTCTTGAAAAACACCTCCCTCTTTGAGGGTCAACGGAGGTTCGTTTACGATCGCATCTTTGATTTCCTCAAAGAGTTCCTGACAATCTGGAACCATCTGAAATTCAGGAAAGCTATCCAGTTTGACGGCCAGGTCCAAAATGGGAGCGGCGTGTTCCAAAGTGGCCTTGAGTTGAAGAACATCCCGCGGACTGGCATTTCCGTATGCCATACGGCTGGCCAGACGTTCCATATCGTATACATAGGTCAAATGTTCTTTAAGCTCTTCGCGCAATAGAAAATCATCGATCAAAATTTGAATTGCTTTCTGGCGCTTGTGAATCAAAGAAACATCCAATAAAGGCATCTCGATCCAGCGCTTCAAAAGACGAGAACCCATGGCACTCTGACAATGATCCATAAACTCCCACAGACTGCATCCTTTCCCGGTAGAAGATGTACTCGATACCAATTCCAAATGTTTTCGTGTTTCATAGTCCATGACCAAATGCAGATCGCGATCCATACTTTCGGCCGGCAAAAAATGATCAATGTGCTGTTTTTGCGTCAGGCGCAAATATCCCATCAATTGTGCCAGCGCTTCCTGCAAGGAGATAGAACCGCTGTTATTCAGAAGATTTTGATCTTCTGGTTCCAGAGCCGTTTTTTTCTGGTAAGAAATCAGGACATCCTCCATCTCTTCCAGGGCCTGTTTCCATTTTTTATCCAGAGACATCGGACAGATGACTTCACAGACTTCTTCTTCCAAGATTGCTTTTTGAAGAGCAACCAAAGAACGCTCTAAGGTGCGATATTTTAATTCGCCCGTACTGAGCTCGGCATACAGTACCAGGATCTCATACGCATTGACACAGATGCTCGCCATATAATTGGAAGCTTTGGCATCCTGGTTTTCATCCATATAAGTTCCGGGTGTGATGATGCGGATGATTCCGCGATCGACCAGTCCTTTGGATGTGGCAGGATCGGAAAGTTGTTCACAGATCGCAACTTTATATCCTTTTTTTATCAATCGTTGTATATAAGAGGAGGCCGCATGGTAAGGGATCCCGCACATGGGAACCTTTTCTTCGACACCGGCACTTCGCCCTGTCAAAACCAGGTCCAATTCCTGACTTGCGAGTTTCGCATCTTCAAAAAACATCTCATAGAAATCACCAAGACGATAGAACAAGATGGGTTCGGGATTTTCTTCTTTCAATTGCAGATAATGCTGCATCATAGGAGTATATTTCTTTTCTGGCATATTCTTATTATAAATTTTTACAGAAGCGGATTTCAAGAATCTTTCACTTCCTGTCTTTTCTCTTTCCTAACCAATCTATGATATACTATTACTCAACAAAACGAAAAGGAGTACGGGCATGAAACAAACCATTACCATTGGAAAATTCACATTTCGAATCGATGTCGGTCTGATCGTGATGTTGATCGTAATGGGTCTAACCAGTTTTTTTGCGTTATACAATGCCTTTAATTTGATTAGTGACGGATCTGGCTATGGATACATGATGCGTCAGATCATGTGGTACATCATTGGATTTGTGGCCATGTTTTTCTTATGTTCTTTTCAAAACCAGGCCATTTTTCGAATCATGAACAAAGCTTATCGCTTTCTAATGGGGTGTCTGATCTATCTTTTGATCTCGCGAATTCTCATCAGTATCAGCGGCGGAAGCTTTCATCTTCCCTTTGCCACTTCGATCAACGGTGCCGTCTCCTGGTTTTCTTTGCCTTTTGCCAGTTTTCAGCCCAGTGAATTTATCAAGATCGTTTTGATTGTCTTGATTTCAAAGATTATCAGTTCACATCAGGAACAACATCCGGATCCCACTTGGAAGGATGACTGGACTTTATTGATCAAGATAGCCAAGATCTTGATCCCTCCTTTAGTTTTGATCTTTCTTCAACCCGATACTGGAGTCGTGATCATCATCTTGGTCAATACGCTGATCCTTTTGATGTGTTCAGGGATCCGCAAACAATATCTTTATATTTTAGGCGGAGCCATTGTTTTTGTCGTCTTTTTGTTCATTTATCTCTATTTTTTCCAACGAGATTTTTTAGAGATTTTTATTTCCAACTATCGATTGAGCCGAATCGATGCCTGGCTGGATCCGGAATCGAACATTCAGGGCAGTTCAAATCAGCTTTATACCGCCTTATTGTCATTGGGTAGTGCCGGTTTGACCGGTTATGGTCTGCAAGCTGACATCATTGCGATTCCAGAGGCTCACACCGATTTTATCTTTGCGGCCTTCGGACAATGTTTTGGTCTTTTAGGAACCACTTTTGTGCTGGTGATCTGCTTGTTGTTTGACTTTGTTTTATTTAAGATCGCTTATAACACAACGAATCGCACCGATCGTTTCATCGTGATCGGCGTCATTGCGATGATGGTTTACCAACAGATCCAAAACTTAGGAATGATCGTAGGTCTTGTGCCCATCACCGGAATCACATTGCCGATGATCTCTTATGGCGGAAGCAGTATTTTATCTTATTTTATTTCGTTTGCGATCATTATGAATCTCTCTCCGGTTTCTAAAAAAGTCATCGTCTTAAAAAAGGGAGGGCCCAAGAAAATCAAAAAAAGATCCCAAAGGATCTCAAAGAGGGTTTAGTAAAGATTTTTTAATCGCTTTAAATATGAATACTGTCGATAGCGCGCAAAGCGCACTTTTTTTTGGGATGTCTGAATCAATAAATGCTTTGCCTGATCCAAAGAGCGATCCAGATGATCATAACAAACTCTAGCCGAAATAAAAGAATCCGATTGCACTTCGATGCGGCGATCTAAACGCATGATATATGGATTTCTTAGGGAGTGATGATTCTTATGTGAAATCGGCATGATTTCGCAAAGCTGCAAGACCCGCAGCCCATCATCGATCACAGCTCCTTGTAAAGCACGGTTGATTGCCGTAGACCCTGCTTGTGTACTGATGCAGATGCCAGACCCCGTACAATGTTCAAAACATTCTCCGTCAATCGATACATCTAAAGAAAGTGTTCGCGATACCGATTCGATCCGCATCTCATTTAAAGCATATAGCCGATCCGATGAATCATCGATCTGCATTTCCAACAAAGGCATTTCTTCGTATTGGACTTCGTGAAACTGTATGTCATGAATAAATGTATCGACTTCTTCTTGGGTATAATCCGTATAAAAGCCAAGAGTACCTGTGTGGATCCCGACAACACTGATTCTGTTCAGATGATCAATATAATGATGAATTCCGCGCAATAACGTTCCGTCTCCTCCTATGGAAATCAAAAGTTCAGGAGCGGCATCATCATAGATCCACCCGATTCGAAGACATTGTTCTTTTATGTAGCGGGCCACCGAATCTGAATGCGAATCATTTCGTACGATCAGTCCAAAACGCATGGAAACACCTTTCCTTTCTGATTTTTCTATTGTACCATACTTTCAAAAAGGAGGAAGTCTTATGGATAAACCAATTGAAAGAGAATTAAAGATCCTTGTACGAGAAGACGAATTCCAGACTCTTCTAAAAACATATGAATTTTCAAAACCCTGGATCCAAACTAATACATATTATGACAGCCCGGATCAGATAATAAAGAAACAAGGCGGAGCACTCCGTATTCGAACAATAGGAACCAAACATATTTTGACATTAAAGATCCGAAAAGATGATATTACACATTATGAATTAGAAAAAGAGATCGATACTGAAGATGTATCTAAAATTAAAGATTCAGAAATTACAGCATGGTTTCAGGAATTTCATATTCCTAAAGATTTAAACCAAATAGCACAATTTACAACCACGCGACAAGTTTATGAATGTGAAAATGCTCAACTTTGTGCAGATAAAACAGTATATCCGAATCATACGGATTATGAAATAGAATATGAATATCATAGGAATCACGATGGGATTACAGAATTTAATCAGATATTGTCAATTATAGGGGTGAAATATAAGAAAAATTGCCCCAGCAAAATAGCCAGGGCATTTAAAATTTGTGAGTAAGACGATAGAAGAAGGATTTTCCATTATATTCTTCTTCTTTTTTCTTATACTCTTCTAGTCTTTGACGAATAACTTCTAACGATTCTGTTTCTTCACGAAGACTTTCATTTTCTAATTGAAGTTTTTGGATAGTTTCTTCTTTGGATTGATTTTCCAAAAGAAAAGTCTGCTTGCTTTTTTCAAGCTCTAAAGCCAAGCGTTCCTGATAGAGGGCTTCGATTTGTGCCTGCGCCTTTTCTTTCTCTTCAATGATAGCTTTCAATTTTTCATTTTCATATCGAAGTTCCATCTCCACTGTAGAAACTTCATGTTTTTCCTTTCGGAAATACTTTGATAACCTTTCTACTCCCTCAGCCTTGATAGTGATCCGCCGCGTCTCCGGATTTTTGTATTTCCAATCTTTATCCGGATTGTCTTTGATCAGTTTCGCAATGGCTTTATCTACCGTATTTCTTGATTTAGAAAAATGTTGGCATATCTGCGCAATATCCATGTCGTAGAAAACATCAATAGGCTTTTCTTCTCCCATTATAAAACCCCTTTCCTATGATTTTCCTAACGTTTCGTTTGATTGTTTTTTTTATTTTATCACATTTTTTTTGTTTTTTCTATTTTTTCATAGGAATTTCACATGAAATCTAATGTGCAGATAATTGCGTAGGATCATTCATAAGCAATTCCTATGATTGTTCGCATTTTACAATTACATATCTTTTTCTTAATTTTTGATTTTTATCATATTTTTAGAATATCAAAAATTATTCATAGGATCAGATATTTCCAAATCATATCAATTTCATAAGCTAAAATCATATAAAAAATATAGAATATGATTTTCATATGAGATAAATATATAAGTATTTATGATAAAAATTGAAATCTGATTTTTTTATAAGAACATGTGAAAATCGATAAATTATTCATATGAAAATAATAATATATAGATAAAAATAGGGAAAAATCATATGAAAAGAATTAAAAACAGGAGAAATGATATGAATATTCATAAAACACTCATATGATTTCTCCTAAAATACTATTTTCTACCTTGAAAAGCGCGTAATAACGTTAAAGAATCGGTATAATCCAAATGTCCTCCAATTGGAATTCCGTATGCAGGACGAGTAACCTGTGTTTTATCCTTTAATAAAGTCTCAATATAAAGGGAAGTCGTTTCTCCTTCCACAGTGGGATCCAGTGCCAAGATAACTTCTTTTACGTTTCCTGCCTCCACACGCTGTAAAAGAGAAGATAAACGTAGATCTTCCGGCAAAATCCCTTTAGATGTATCGATCACACCATTTAAAACATGATATACACCCTTATACTCTTGTATAGATTCTACGGCCGCAATATCTTTAGGACTCTGTACCACACAAATCAAACTTGTATCTCTTGTTTCATCCAGACAAATCGGACAAAGATCTCCTTCACTTAAATTTCCGCAGATTCGACAAGTTTCAATCCCGGTAGATAAAACCTTTAATCCCTCTAAAAACTCTTCTTGTTTTTCTTTTGTCCAATTCATCACTTCAAACGCATAACGTTCCGCTGTTTTATGTCCAACACCTGGTAATTGTTGAAAAGCGGTAATTAAATCTTCAAATTTTTTAGGATACATATTTCCTCCTAGTCCTCAACGATTTCTAAAGTGGGGAAGAGTTCTTTCATTTGTTCTTCCTTTGTATTTTGCGGGGATGATACCTTAGATTTTCGAACGATTTGAACTTCAGCTGCTTCTGGTAATGTTTTTTCTGCCCACCTGATTTTGAAATCTTCCAACACTTTTTGTTCTTGTTTTGAATCTAACGCAAAAACTACTTTTGTTACTCCTAAGATGGATTCTGTAAAGGATTCATATCCTTCTTCTAACTGAAGGGAATTGATCTCTTTAGCTTCAATTTCTGAATTCACACCAACGATCATATAATTCTTTCCGCTGGCCACTATATGCGCATTACGAAGAGTCGACGCAAATCTTCCAAATTTCAGATCCGATAAATAATACTCATTTTGACTCATTTTCTGTGTATCAATCTGACGTTCCTTTTTTTGTGCCCCGACTAGCAGCTGCAAGACATATTCTTCTTCTAATCTGATTTTACGATCTTCATTCCTATCCTGTTTCAATGTTTCACGTGAAACATCAGATATTTTCAAATCATCGATTTTTGTTGTATTTTCGGCATTATTTTCCTCTTTTTTATCAATTTCTGAATAATCAGAAGATAAATCATATGAAGAATCCGTGATTTTTGGTTCAGAAATACCATTTTCTTTGGATTTGTTTTCCACCTTTTGTTCGATTTTTGATTCTTTTGAAATATCTGAATTTAGAACACATTTCAGAAATGCTGTCTCCAGATAATCTAAAATACTGGAGGCATAGTGAAATTTAGTATAAGTATCCATCAGTTCATTCAATACATTTAATCGGAACGGGGAAGGGGAAAACATAAATTTTTCCTGAATCACTTCTTTATGTGCCGGTAATACCAATCCAGTCTGCGGTGCACGATCCAGAATCAGACTGTCTTTTAATAAGGAAATCATATCTTGTGTCAATCTCTTCAGATCCATCCCGGAAGCTTCCGCATCATTTAAAGTCCTGATCAAGGCTTCTGTATTTCCTTTATACAAATCATAAAACAAAGTGCCTAATTCCGCTGTCGTCATGACTCCATAGATTTGACGGACGTCATCAATTGATATGTTGGAAGTACAAAATGCCGTACATTGATCTAAAATAGAAAGGGCATCTCGCATTCCGCCATCACTCAGCTGTGCAATCAAATAAACAGCTTCTTCATCGATATCGATTTTTTCGGATCGACAAACAATTTGAAGACGAGTGATCAGATCTTGCAGACTGACTTTGTTAAAATCAAAACGCTGACAACGTGAAATAATCGTAGGAATGACTTTATTCGGTTCCGTTGTGGCCAAAATAAAGACCACATGAGCCGGCGGCTCTTCAATTGTCTTTAAAAGAGCATTAAAAGCTCCTGTTGTCATCATATGAACTTCATCAATAATATAAATTTTATATGTTCCTTGCATCGGTGCATATTTGACTCGATCAATCAAATCTCTGACTTCATCTACACCATTATTGGATGCCGCATCGATTTCAATAATATCCGGATGACTTCCGTTTTGAACCATTTGGCAATTCAAGCATTCTCCACAGGGAGCATGTTCTTTATCTTCACAATTTAACATTTTCGCAAAGATCTTCGCGATGGATGTCTTTCCCGTACCGCGTGGTCCACAAAATAAATAAGCATGTGCAATACGGTCTTGTACGATCGCATTCTTTAATGTTTGAATGATATGTTTTTGTCCTACAACCTCATCAAATGTCTGAGGTCGATATTTTCGATATAGAGCCTGATACATGGCACAGCCTCACTTTCCGTTCTCCATTATAACATAGTTTCAGAGCTGTCATTTTTTCCGCTTTTCTCTAAAAAAAGCTTTCAACAAAGAAGCACACTCTTCCTGAAGTACACCGCCTTCAATCGCCGGATAATGATTGAATCCCTTTACTTCAATCAAATTGGTACAAGATCCCATACAGCCGCCCTTGGGATCATAGGCCCCGAAGACAACTCGTGGAATTCGCGATTGAATGATGGCTCCTGTACACATGGGACATGGTTCCAAAGTAACATACAAAGTACAATCTTCCAGTCGCCAGGATCCTAATTTTTTACATGCTTTTTCGATCGCCAAGATCTCCGCATGGGCAATGGAAGACTGCTTTTTCTCTCGTTGATTAAAAGCACGAGAAACAATCTTGTCATGTGATACAATGACACAGCCAATAGGCACTTCGTCATGCAATGCTGCTTTTTGGGCTTGCGCAATTGCTTTTTTCATCCAATATACATCTGAATTCATAGATTTATTTTACCACAAAAAAAACTACTACACATGATGGAGCAAACTTAAGGCTGCTTCGTTCCCGACCTGACCTGATTCATTTGACATCATTGTAGTAGCTTTTTCATTATATCATATGAAATTTGGTTTTCAATCCTTTTATTCTTTTGAAAAAAGGCAACCTTTTAACCTAATTTCTTTTTACCGCCCATATAAGGTTGTAAAGCTTCAGGAATCAATACACTGCCATCTTCTTGCAGATTGTTTTCTAAGAATGCAATCAACATACGTGGCGGTGCTACACAAGTATTGTTTAATGTATGAGCAAAATATTTATTGCCGTTTTCATCTTTAACACGAATGCGTAGACGTCTAGCCTGGGCATCCGTCAAATTTGAACAACTTCCAACCTCAAAATACTTTTTCTGACGAGGAGACCATGCTTCAACATCGACGGATTTGCATTTCAAATCCGCCAAATCGCCAGAACAGCATTCCAATGTTCGTACTGGAATATCTAAAGATCGGAAGAATTCCACTGTATTCATATAAAGTTTTTTGAACCATTCCATGCTTTCTTCCGGCTTGCAGACAACGATCATTTCTTGTTTTTCAAACTGATGGATTCTGTATACTCCGCGTTCTTCAATTCCATGAGCTCCTTTTTCTTTTCGAAAACAAGGAGAGAAAGAAGTATAAGTATATGGAAGATCTTTTTCATCTAAGATCGTATCAATAAATTTACCGATCATCGAATGCTCGCTGGTTCCAATCAAATATAGATCTTCGCCTTCGATTTTATACATCATACCTTCCATTTCCGCAAAACTCATTACGCCATCTACGACAGCAGAACGAATCATATAAGGGGGAATGCAGTATGTAAATCCCTTATCGATCATAAAATCACGGGCATATGAAAGAATGGCAGAATGTAAACGAGCGATATCTCCCATCAAATAATAGAATCCGTTTCCTGCTACTTTTCGGGCACTGTCTAAATCAATACCGCTCAGTTTTTCCATAATTTCCGTATGATAAGGAATCTCAAAATCAGGAACAACAGGTTCTCCAAATTTTTCCAATTCTACATTTTCTGAATCATCTTTTCCGATAGGAACACTTTCATCGATCATATTTGGAATCATCATCATTTTTTCTTTGACAGATTCACGAAGCTGATCTTCTTTCGTTTCCAATGCTTCTAATTCTTGAGCAATAGAAGCCACCTTTTGTTTGACTTCTTCTGCTTCTTCTTTTTTTCCTTGACCCATCAAAGCACCAATCTGTTTAGAAATTGATTTACGCTGGCTTCTTAGATCATCCGCATGCTGTTGAGTCTGACGAAGTTCTTTATCCTCCTGCAAGACTTCATTCACCAGCGGAATCTTGGAATCTTGAAATTTTTTTCGAATATTTTCTTTGACCAGATCTGGATTTTCACGGACAAATTTAATATCTAACATTGTTGTTTCCTCCTTTTTGTCCACTAAAAAAGAGACATGTACCACAAAGGGACGATGTCTCGCGTTGCCACCCTTCTTATCTTATCAAATAAGATCTCTTGACATGATAACGGTATGTACCGGAATCAACTACTGAATTCATTGATTCACTTGAAGGGGCTATTCCATAAATCTTTATCGATATTTTCACCAGCCATATCGTCTCTACCATAAAAAATTTATGTACTGATCCTTCTCAACGTTTTACGGTTCTTTTATACCATTCTTTTGTTCAGAACGCAAGTTTTGAACAAAAAACAATTTATGATCAATCCTATGAAAATCATATAATATAAACAGGTCTTTATACAGACCTGTTTAGACTATTCTTCTGTTTCTTCCTGATGATCCACTAAGGTTACTTTCGTAACTTTGGAATCTTCCGTCAAATTGATCAATTTAATACCTTGAGTATTTCTTCCATACACGCCAACGCTTTCAAGAGAAATACGAATCATGATGCCTACACTGGATACAATCATCGCATCTTCATCACCATTGACTGCCTGAACACTGACAAGTTTTCCGGTTTTCTCTGTGATATTTAAAGAAGTCACTCCTTTTTTACCGCGCGATGTTAATCGGTAATCCGAAAGTTTGCTTCGTTTTCCAAATCCATTCTCTGAAATGGAAAGAATCGTATCTCCTTCACTGGATAAACAAACACCAATTACTTCACTGCCATCACAATTGAAACCAGATACACCGGCTGCCGTACGTCCCATGATGCGAATTTGATCTTCTTTAAAATGCACAGCTTTTCCGTTAGATCCCGCAATCAAGATCTCATCATTACCGGAAGTTGCTTTGACAAAAGCTAATTCATCATTATCTTTCAGACTGATCGCATTTTTACCGTTGCGGTTGATATTATCAAATTCACGCAGATCCGTACGTTTGGCAATACCGTTCTTTGTCACGAACAATAAGGTTTGAATATGATCATGTTCTTTAGGGATCGGCAATAAAGTTTTTACCGATTCTCCAGGTTCCATGGTCAATAAATTAACAATAGGAAGTCCTTTCGCATTTCGCGAAGCAACAGGAATATGGAAACCTTTCATTCGATAGACTCTTCCTTTATTGGTAAACAAAAGAAGCCAATCATGAGTAGACATAGAGATCATTGTATCAATGGAATCTTCTTCGTTCAGAGTCAAAGATTTGATTCCGCGACCACCGCGATTTTGTGTATGATACGTATCCGTCGGCTGACGCTTGATATAACCCGATTCCGTCAACATGATGATGCTTTCCTCTACTGGAATCAAATCCTCATCTTCCATATTAAAAGATGCATCACTGATCTCTGTTTTTCTTTCATCTCCATATTTTTGATTGATTTCTGTTAAATCATCACGGATGATTTGTAATACACGATTATGATTTGCCAAGATATCTTCCAAATCTGCGATCGTCTTTAGAATTTCCTGATATTCACTTTCAATCTTATCTCTTTCCAATCCTGACAATCTTCTTAACTGCATAGCCAAAATGGCTTTTGCCTGGATTTGAGTCAGACCGAAAGTTTCACAAAGATCTTCCACGAGACCTGCTTCATCTTTTTTACTGGAACGAATCAAATGAATCACTTCATCAATATGATCCATCGCAATACGCAGACCTTCTAAGATATGTGCTCTGTCTTTCGCTTTCTTTAAATCAAATTTTGTTTTCCGTACGATTACATCCACTTGATGATCTAGATAGTCATTCAAGATTTCTTTTAATGATAGTTGTTTTGGCCGACCGCCTTCCAAAGCCAGCATATTGATTCCAAAACTGGTCTGTAAAGGAGTTAAACGGAAAAGCTGATTTAAAATCACTTCTTCCTGAACATCTTTTTTCAATTCCAGAACGATACGGATTCCCTCACGATTACTTTCATCATTCAGATAAGTAACTCCCTGGATTTCTTTATCGCGAATCAGATCCGCCATTTTCTTGATGAGATTCAATTTATTGACTTGATATGGAATTTCATAAAAGATAATTCGTTTTTTCCCATTTTCTAAATCTTCAATTCGATATTTGGAACGAATCAAGATCGATCCTCGACCTGTTTCGTATGCTTGTCGAATTCCTTTTCGGCCTAGAATGATCCCGCCGGTTGGGAAATCTGGTCCCTTGATCACTTCCATCAATTCCGGAACGGTGATATCAGGATCATCCATGATCTTAAAAATGGCCTGAATCGTCTCTCCAAGATTATGAGGAGGAATGTTGGTAGCCATACCTACCGCAATTCCTACAGATCCATTGATCAATAAGTTAGGAATACGGCTAGGTAAAACAACCGGTTCGCTTTCTTCTCCATCGTAGTTTGGAATAAAATCTACCGTATCTTTATTGATATCTCGCATCATCTCCATTGAGATCTTTGACATACGAGCTTCGGTATAACGCATCGCAGCTGCGCCATCACCATCCAAAGAGCCGAAATTTCCATGGCCATCCACTAACGGATAACGATAAGAGAAATCCTGGGCCATACGAACCATCGCATCATAGACTGCAGTATCTCCATGAGGATGGTACTTACCAATCACTTCACCAACGATACGAGCACTTTTTTTATGTGCCACACCGCTGGTGATACCCAACATATTCATCGCATGCAAGATTCTTCGGTGAACCGGTTTCATTCCATCACGAACATCTGGTAAAGCTCTTTGTACGATAACCGACATCGAATAATCCAAAAATGCTTCGCGCATCTCTTTGGAGATTTCAACATCTTCGATCGTATCGTAATTTTTCTTTTCTTCTTCCATGGAAACCTCCTAGTAATCTAAATTCGCATAAACAGCATTTTCTTGGATAAATTCACGACGAGGATCCACATCTTCTCCCATCAGCATCGAAAAAACATTGTCTGCTTCCAGCGCATCATCGATCGTTACACGTTTTAAAATACGGTGTTCTGGATCCATTGTAGTTTCCCAAAGCTGTTCGGCATCCATCTCACCCAATCCTTTGTAACGCTGTACTTTATATCCATCTTTAAATTCTTCACGCAGCTTATCCATCTCTTGTTCCTTATAGGCATAAGCGACTTTTTTTCCTTTTTGAACTTTATATAAAGGAGGCTGAGCAATATAAACATACCCGTTTTCAATAACAGGACGCATAAAGCGATACAAAAACGTCAACATCAATGTACAAATATGACTGCCGTCCACATCGGCATCGGTCATGATCACGATCTTGTGATAACGAAGATTATCCAGATTGACTTCATCCTGGATACCGCAGCCAAAGGCTGTGATCATAGAACGAATCTCTTGATTTTCAAAAATTCGATGTTGGCGAGCTTTTTCGACATTTAAAATCTTACCTCGCAAAGGAAGGATAGCCTGTGTCTTGGCATTTCTTCCTTGTTTGGCACTTCCTCCGGCAGAATCTCCCTCGACAATAAAAATCTCGCATTCACTGGCATCTTTACTGGAACAATCCGTTAATTTTCCCGGAAGAGAACTGATGCCGTCTAAAGCGCTTTTTCTACGTGTCAGTTCACGGGCTTTTTTAGCTGCCAAACGGGCTTTAGAAGCAACAATGGCTTTTTCCACGATAGCCTTGGCATCTTGAGGATTTTCCAAGAAGAAGCGTTTGATCTGTTCTCCGGCAATATTGGAAACAATCTTACGGACTTCACTATTTCCTAATTTAGTTTTGGTTTGTCCTTCATATTGCGGATCCGGATGTTTAATCGAAATAATGGCCACTAAACCTTCTTTTACATCATCTTGAGATAAAGATTCTTCTTTTTTGATCAAATTATTTTCTCGCGCATAGGCATTGATGACACGCGTTAAAGCCATACGGAAACCATCTTCATGGAATCCGCCTTCCTGCGTATGAATATTATTGCAGAAGGAATAAATGTTGCTTTGATAACCATCGTTATACTGCAGTGCAACTTCGGCCAAAATCTGATCTTGCAGACCATCGACATAGATGACCTTATCGCCTAAAGTCTTCTTTCCTTTATTTAAATACTGCACGTATTCAATTATTCCACCATCGTATTTATAATTGACACTTTGCCCTTCTTCTTCTCGTTCATCTTTTAAAGTCAGGCGAATATCCTTATTTAAGAAGGCAAGCTGACGCAAACGTTTATTCAAGGTTTCAAAATCATAGATCGTTGTTTCTTTAAAAATTTCCGGATCTGCCTTAAAACGAACCAATGTTCCAGATTCCTCGGTTTGACCGATGACCTTTAAAGGTTCTACTGCCTGGCCTCCATTTTCAAAACGAATAAAGTAAACTTGCCCGTTTTGATAAACCGTTACTTCCAGCCATTCACTCAACGCATTCACAACACTGGCCCCGACACCGTGCAGACCACCGGAGACTTTATAAGCACCGCCTCCGAATTTTCCGCCGGCATGCAAAACTGTCATTATCGTTTCAACGGCACTGATTCCGGTTTTTTCATGAATTCCAACCGGCATACCTCGTCCATTATCACGAACCGAGATCACATTGTCCTTTTCAATCACAACATCAATTTGATTCGCATATCCGGCCAGCGCTTCATCGATTCCATTATCCACAATTTCCCAAACCAAATGATGAAGACCTCTGGCACTTGTAGAACCGATATACATACCCGGACGAAGACGAACAGCTTCAAGTCCTTCCAAGACTTGAATATCATCTGCAGTATAAGAATGATCGACATGAGTCGCTTCATTTTCCAACTCTTCAAACTCAATGACTTGTTGTTCCTGTTCTGTTTTCATCGACTTTCCTCCTTACAATGACCCTGTATAATTTCATAATATCGAACATCTTTATTTTGAAATAAAGACCGATCCAGCTTATCTGTAGAACTGATAAAAACCTGCATTGATTCCGGCAAAATCGAAATCAGCTGACGCGAACGAGAAACATCCAATTCACTGAACACATCATCCAATAATAAAACCGGATATTCTTTCTGCTTTTCATAAATAATCTGACAAAGAGCCAGTTTCATAGATAAAACCAGACTGCGCTTTTGTCCCTGACTGGCGATATCCTTGATTGATATGCCATTCATATGAAAATCAATATCATCCTTATGGATTCCTACTTGAGTTTGATGTGTCAATCGATCACGTTTTTCATGTTTTTGATACGCCTGACGAATAGAATCTTCTAAATTTTCATCCATCGGTACAAAAGTTATATATTTTGCATCGATATCTTCTTTTTCCTTGGAAAAGAAATGAAAAAACTTTTGAGTCTTTTCCATTAATTCTTTCAAATACTGCTCTCTTTGCGATAAGATTACCACCTGATCTTTGATCATTTGATTCGTCAATGTCTGCAAAAGAATCGGATCAAATCGATCATTTTTTAAAATCGCATTGCGCTGTCTTAAAAGCTTTTGATATCGATTCAATGTGAAAGTATAAACTCTCGACAATTTGATCAATTCCATATCAATGAAACGACGTCGCATTTTAGGACTTTGTTGAAAAAGCATCAAATCGTCGGGACAAAATAAAACGGCATTCAAGATTCCAATAAAATCAGAATACTTTTTAACCGGTTCATTCCATCGATACAGATGTTTCTTTTCAGGCATCAGTACGACTTTTAGATCCTCTTTGCGCCTCATGGTTTCAATCCGGGCATCCATATGAAAAAAACTCTGACCATGTGTGATCATCTGTGCCTGATTTTGTGTTCGAAAAGAGCGTAAATGACTTAAATAATAAATCGCTTCGATCAAATTCGTTTTCCCTTGTGCATTTTTTCCATGCAGAACATGAATTCCTTGAGAAGAAAAACGACAAGTTAGATCTGAATAATTTCGAAAGTTACGCAATCGCAAAAAAGACAGATTCATCGAATCAATATCCTTGTATCATAAAAAGATACGACATCGTCCCGGTAAAGCTTTCTTCCTCGTCTTGTCTCTCTTTGACCATTGACTAAGATTTCTTCATTCATCAAGAATGCTTTGATCTGCCCACCGCTGTCAATCACGTCGCATGCTTTTAATAACTGCTGAAGAGTAATGTATTCTCCTTTTAAATCAAAGACCATAAACAACCCTCTTTTCGCTCCTAAATTATAGCACATTTCCAACTTTTTGACCAATATTCAAAATAAGCGATCTTTCTGTTTCTTAAAATCAAAATAAAAGGCTCTTAAATGAGCCCTGTGCAACATTTTTAAATTTATGAATGGTATTTGATATCCAACGCAGAAATATGCGCTCTAAAACAAACTTTTCACTTTAGGGATCCGTTTGAGAAACTGAACCAGGATCCCGCAGACAAGAAAGCTGCAAATACACCAGAGAACCGAGGAGAAAAAACCGCCTACCCAAGGAATCATAGATTGGTCAAATCCATCAAAGAAGAGTTTTCGAAAGAAAGGGTCCCAAAGATAGACTCCATAAGTAACTGATCCCAATAATACGATCTTTTGCGAAATCCAAGCAGGAATAACAGCTTCATAATGTACAAAGAAAGATTTAATCAAGATAAATGCCGATAAAGCGCTGACATAATCAAAGAGTTCTAAATATTCATCGCTGAATCCTTCCTGGTTTCCTATCCATATCGTAAAGAACATGGAAATCAAAATGCCTAGCAAGGAAAGACATCCCAATCCTGCCAATGTTCTTTTGTGGATCGATTCGATATGAATCTTACGATCGATATAATATCCCATCAAAGGATAGAAAATCTCTTTGATGGTACTAAAAGGAATTCGAAATGCCCATGTAAATTCAAAACTTTGTCCTAAATAGGTAGGAACAAACCATTGCAGAAGAGGTTCAATCGTAGAAAACACGAAATGGATAAACAAGATCAATATAAAATCATTTTTAGTCATCTTTTGAGCAATTCGATGCAGTAAAGGCATCATAACCAGAAAGCCTAAATAAGAATAAAGATACCAGTAGGAACGATCAATACCATTTTCAAAAACACCAAGACAATAATCTTGCAGATCAAACACAAATTGATTTTCTGCCAAATAAACCAAAAAATTGAAAATCAAAATAGCCAGAATGATTTTGATCATTCGTTTTCGAAAAATCTCACGGTATCCTTCTTCGCGATTCAACAACAAACTTCCGGAGATCATCAAAAATAAAGGTACATTGATCTTCGCAATCAGAGTAAAAAACAAATGTCCAATGACATTGGAAGTATCTTGAAGATAATAGTCAAACGCCGGGACATGTTGAAAAAGCACCAGAAAGATTGCCAAGATCCTTAAAGCTTCGATATAGGTCTTTTTTCGTTTTATCATTCTCTCACCAACGTCTTATTATACTGCTTATACCCTAAAAGAAAAGAACACATTTTCCGAAGAAAATATGTTCCATTGCTTAGTCATAGCTGCGAATAGGTACAACGATCATCAAAACGGAAGAATCTTCCGGGTTGGAGATACGAATTGGTTTCATATAACCAGAAAATTCCAGTTTGACCTTTTCTCCATGGAGAGCACGAATCGCATCCAACATATAACTTCCATTACAAGACAAAGTCAGGTCCTGTCCGGTATAAGTACAATCAGTCAAAATTTCATCCGAGTTTCCAATTTCGACTGAACTTGTCTTAATGCGGCAAATCTCTGGAGTACATTCCAATTTGATTTGGTGGATCTTTTCATTTCGAATAAAGTTTGTACGATCGATTACACTATCTAATTCCGTGGCACTGACTTCCATCACAGCCACACTTTCCTTTGGAATGATGCGTTCTACATCCGGGAAAGTTCCATCGATCAAACGTGTCTGGATGATTGTTTTATCCAATAAGAATTGAGCTTTCTTATGATCGACAAAGATTTGAATATCCATATCATCTTCTTCCAGACTGCGAGTAACTTCAATCAGGCTTTTAGAAGGGATCGTAATATTAAAATCGTGCAGATCATCAAATGAGAGAACTTTTCTGGCCAATCGATATGAATCCGTAGCACTGCAGTATAAAATACCTTGACGGGCATGGAAATTTACACCAGTCAAAACAGGTCTTTGATCTTTGTCCGAACAAGCAAAAGATGTCTGAGCAACACATTCCTTTAAATCTTTAGCTTTCATAGTAAAAGAATAAGAAGGGGCCGAAAAATCAATCGAAGGATATTCTTGCGCCTGGATCCCATTGAGCTGGAACTGACCATTGACACTGGATAAACGCACAAGAGAGTGATCGATGCATTCCATTTCAATCATCGTGCAATCCAGTTTTCGGACAATTTCTAATAAATATTTCGCTTCAATTACAATAGAACCCGTTTCGTGGATCTGTAATTGATTGAGTTCACCAGATAAGATCGTTGTACGAATGGAAATGTTGGAATTGCTTCCGGTCAAAATAATTTGATTGGCATCTACCTGAATACAAATTCCCGATAGAGCAGGAATCGGACTAAATGAACTGATAGCTCGAGAAACAAGGCTTAACTTTTCATACAAAAATTTTCGATCAATAGAAAAATGCATAATGACAACTCCTTTTTATAATATTTTCTTTATAAGTAATAATAATAACCTGTGGATTTGTGGATAAATATTAAAATAGATCTAAAAATATCCATCTTTTCATTGTTTTTTTTACTGGGGATTGATGGGGGAAAAGTGAGGAAAACTAATTCTTTTCTAAGAGTGTTTTGATCTTTTCCACTGCCGTTTTAAAATTCGGATCCGTCTTGATCAGCATCTGCGCTCTTTCATACGAGCTGGAGATCGTTGTATGATCGCGGTTTCCCAGTTCTTGTCCAATCGAAACATAAGCTTTATGCAACAGTTCACGACTGAGATAGATGAAGACTTGTCTGGCGTTCATTAACTTTTTTTGCCGTGATTTTCCCTCAATATCACTGTAAGTCAATCCGTAAAACCGTGTAACAGCCTTTTTGATCTTCTTGATCGTCAATTCTGATCTTTCCGAAACAATCGGTTCTTTCATCAAGATCCTTTGGGCAAAATCTAAATCGATGATTTCCGGATTTTCTAAAGTCGCATTGAAGATCAGCTTATTCAAGCTTCCTTCCAGATTGCGAACATCGTTACTGAATTTATTTGCCAGATAATCTAAAACATCTTCATCGATCAAACAAGCCTCTTCATTTCCTTCCAGTTTTTTCTTTAAAATAGCTTTGCTGGTATCGAATTCTGGTTTGACGATATTGACAGCCAATCCGGATGAGAAACGAGAAACCAGACGATTGGGAAGATTTTTTAATTCTGAAGGATGCGTATCGGAAGTGATCACGATTTGCGCATTTCTGCGAATCAATTCATTATAAACTGTAAAAAATACTTCCTGACTGGAAGAAGACTGCAGATTTTGAATATCATCGATCAAAAAATAATCGTTTTCAACCAGTTGAGATTTGACCAGTTCAACGGCATTTCCGTGCACGCTTCGGGCTTTCATCGCATCTAATAAAATAGATACCAGATCTCCACTGTAAGAATAAAAGACTTTTGTTTCTGGTTTTTCCTTTTTTAAGTAATTTCCAATCGCATGTAACAAGTGCGTTTTTCCCAATCCGGAATTTCCGTATATCATGATCGGGTTAAATAGATGATTTTTCTGGGTACAACACGATAAACAAGCTGCATAAGCTTCGGCGTTGGAGTTACCTTCAATAAAATTCTCAAAAGTATAGTCTTCATTAAAGTCGGTCTTCATTAAATTGGCCGTGCGTGTTTGAAGCTGTACTTCAGGGATCAGTTTTTTGGCATCTTGTTTTGAAATAAACTGAACTGATACACTTTCATTTAATATTTCCTGCAAGGTCGATTGGATCAATTGAATCCCTTCGCTAGTATTTAAAATATTCAAAGTGATCATCGTTGGATAGATGATATAAGCCTTACCATTTTCAATTTTAAACAGTTCTGTTTTTGAGATCCAGGAATCGAATGTTTCTTTGTCATAATAATGGGATTTTTGGATCAAAGATAAAGTCCGTTGCCAAAGATCAGGATAAGCATGCGGTTCCATTGATATCTCCTCCCTTACGCAAAAGTATTATACACGAATTATTTATGAATTATAAGGTATAAGAGAATTTGAAAAAATGGGGAAAACTCATAATTATCCCCAAAAAATTGAATAGTTTTCCACAATTTTAAAAACAAACTTTTCCCCAATGTGGAAAACTTAAAAGATTGGGGAAAAACGATGGGGAAAACTGAATGATATCCTCTTTGTTTTAATCTTATATTTATCGATGAAATAGGGGTTTTAATAATTTTTCCCCAGCCTTTTGAAAATAATGGATTTTCAAAGGGAATAAATAGGGGATAAAACAAAAGAAAGCGGGGAAAAAATCATAATGGAAAGTTTAAATCAATAAGTTTTCCCCCTATTTAAATTCAAAGAGAAATGGGGATAAAAAGATTGAGATTTCTTTTTGGTTTGATACAATACTAGGGAAAAAAGGGGGCTTTGATCTATGAGTATTTATCATTTTGAGATCAATATCCAAAAAGAAGATTATAACAAATTTGTGGAAAATCATCCTTATTGTAACCTTCTCCAAAGTTATCAATGGGCGGATGTCAAAAAAAATTGGGACCACCTTCATACAGGGGTCTATGATGAAAATCATCAACTGGTTGCGGCCGGTTTGGTTCTGATTAAATCTTTACCTTTTGGATTTACAATGTTTTATCTGCCAAGAGGACCCATTTTGGATTACAAAAATAAACCTTTATTAAAGTATTATTTTTCAGAATTAAAAAGAATCGCCAAGAAGAGACATTGTTTATTTATTAAATTTGATCCGGAAATCCATATGCGTGATTATGATTTTGGAACAGAGCAACCGGAAATGGATCCGGAATCGATGAAGATTCTTGATAATATTCAATCTGTCGGTGCCTTCCATCATGGATTTACAACATATATTGCGGAAACAGCACAAGCTCGTTTCCATATGGGAGTTCGTAAAAATGATGATATGGATCATCATGTTCCGCGTTCCACTTTACGCAGTAAAAATGTGGCCATACGAAAACATGTACATGTTGATTTAGTTGACCGGTCTGGATTGGATGAGTTTGCGAAAGTCATGCATATGACTGAACAAAGAAAAAATGTGCAGTTAAGAAATGAAGAATATTTTAAATTGTTAATGGAAACTTATCCGGACACAACTTATTTATTTTTAGCAAGTGTGGATCCGCAAGATCGCAAATCTGAACTTGAAGAGACAATAAAAAATAATCAAGAGAAGCTCGATTCAGAAGAATTGGGAAATAAGGCACGCAAAAAAGCAAATCAGGAAATTCAACAAGCGCAACAAGAATTAGATTCCATGAAAGAGATTTTGGATAAATATCAGGGACCTCAAGTAATTGCCGGAGGTTTGATGATCGGCTATGGAAAAACAGTAGAAATGTTATATGCGGGCATGAATGAAGATTTTCGAACCTTCCGTCCTCAATATTTAACGTATATGACTCAGTTCTCTTATGCATTTGAACATGGATATGACTATGTGACGATGGGGGGAGTCGAAGGAACGTTGAAAGATGGTCTTTCTGTCTATAAATCGAATTTCAATCCTGTTGTGAATGAATTTATTGGAGAATTTGATTTACCAGTCAATAAACTTTTATTTAAACCGGCTCAAAAAGCGTATGAAATGTTAAAAAAGCGAAATTCAAGCGATTAATTGGTTGACTTGAATAAAGGGGCTTGTTATAATTGTCAAGCAATCTTATTTGAAAACAAGGTAAATTTGAAGACTGTGGGGTGACTCAAAAATGAAGAGAACATATCAGCCAAGTAAGAGAAAACACCAAAAAACTCATGGTTTCCGTGCTCGTATGGCAACCGTTGGTGGACGTAACGTACTGGCTCGTAGAAGAGCAAAGGGAAGAAAGGTACTATCCGCTTAGAAATCACCAACCTTGGTGATTTTTTTGTCTTGATGGGAGGATTTCATGAAAAAGCCGTTTCGAGTTTGTAAAAATTATGAATTCTCTGCGATCATTGGACAAAAGAAGTCGGTTGCTTCGAACAGTTTCGTCTGTTATTTTCAGAAACGAAAAGAAGAACATGCTCGTGTAGGAATCAGTGTAGGAAAAAAATTAGGAAATGCCGTTTGCCGAAATAAAGTAAAACGGCAAGTCCGTTCTATGGTCGATCACCTTTTTAGTTTTAACGAAGAATACGATCTGATCATTATTGTTCGTCCTCGCTACCACCTGCAAGATTTTGCGCAAAATGAAAAAGAACTTGCGACCAACAAAGTTCGGATAGAAAAGAAAATGAAGAGGTAAAACATGGCCAATCTATTAAAAGGAAAGATGAAGATCTTGTTTCTTTGTCTGTTTGTGTTGTTGACATGTACGGCTTGTTCCAGTCCCCGTGCTACGGATGGAAAGCTAAAAGTCGATCAGATCATTTCTTCAGAAAAAGTAGAAATCAGAAAAGATCTTGTCAACGTAACCGATATTGAAAATGAGGATCTGAAAGAAGAATATGCGAAATATGATGACAATGATTTGATCACGATTGAACCCATGACTTTTGGAGAAGCGTTCTCCTCAGGCTGGTTTACAGGGTTGATCGTATGGCCTTTGGCACAATTGATCAATATCATCGCATCTTTTACCGATGCCGGATGGGGAATCATCCTGACAACAATTTTGATTCAGGGCGTTGTTTTCTTATTCACTAAGAAATCACAGATGTCCTCGCAGCGCATGCAGGAAATTCAACCGGAAATGCAGCGAATCCAAAATAAATATGCAGGGAAAACCGATGACCATTCGCGTTTGATGATGGCTCAAGAAACACAGAAGCTATATCAGAAATATGATATTCATCCATTTGGTACGCTCTTGGTGACTTTGATCCAGTTGCCGATCATGATGGGTGTGTACTATGCGATGACGCGCGCCAGCAGCGTTGTGTTGGGAAGTTTTATGGGAATCAGCTTGTCGCAGACTCCTTTATATGGTTTCCAACATCTTGAAATTGCATATATCATCATTTATGTTTTGATGATTATCTGTTCTTTGGTTTCTTTGAAGATGCCGCAAATTTTAAAGAAACGTCAGGATAAGATTGATCATGTGAAGAAAAAAGAATATTTGGATACAAAAAATAATGCCATGAACAGTATGAATACAACAATGTATTTCTCAACTGGTCTTATTGCGATTCTTTACATTTCCTGGCCAATCGCCATGGCATTCTATTGGTTAGTTTCTTCTTTGACGAGAATGTGCTTCAGTGTTTTCTTACACTCTATGATCGTAAAGCAGAAAAAAGCGTCGTAAGAGGAGGAAACGAGCATGGAATTCAAACACTATACAGAAAAAACATTGGATGAAGCTTTAAAGAAAGCAGCTCAAGATAAAGGAGTGTCCGTGGAAGAGCTTCACTATACGATCGTAGAAGAAAAAAGCGGATTTTTAGGTGTCGGTAAATCTGTAGAAATCGAAGTCTATTGCGAAAAAGATGTTGAAAACTTCTTGATTTCCTACATCCAACAATATTTTGACAACGCGCAGCTGGACGGAACTGTAACGCTTGAAAATGATCACGGTTTTTATCGCATCACGGTAGATACTTCAAATAATGGTATCATGATCGGTAAAGGCGGCAAGTCTTTGCAGTCTTTCAATCGTTTGGTCAAGGCAGCAGCCAGTGCAGAATTCAAAAAGCGTGTCGGTGTTTTGATCGATGTCAATGGCTACAAAGAAGATCGTTATGAAAAGATCACTCGTATGGCCATCCGTGTTGCTAAAGATGTGCGCCGTACAAAGATCGATGCCTCGCTGGATCCAATGCCGGCTGATGAACGTAAAGCGATTCACAATGCTTTAGCCAATATGGAAAATATTTCGACACAATCCAAAGGAGAAGGATCACAACGTCATTTGTGCATCTTATATTCTCCAGGAAAAGAAGTAGAATAAAAACGGGAAGTTTTCCCGTTTTTTTTGAAAGGAACCAGAAAATGAAAGTATGTATCGGATTAGGAAATCCTGGAAGAAAATATGAAAATACAAGACACAATGCTGGATTTATGGTAATGGATCGATTGGCGGATCTTTGTAAAGTCAGTTTCGATCAAGAAAAATTCTCGGCTTATTTTGCCAAAACAAAGATTCAAAATGAAGATGTGATCTTATTGAAACCTACAACTTTTATGAATAACAGCGGCTTTGCTTTGCGTCAATGCATGGATTTTTATAAGATCAGTACACATGATGTTCTAGTGATTTATGATGATGTGGATCTTCCGGTTGGAAAGATCCGACTGCGCCAAAAGGGCAGTGCAGGAGGCCATAATGGAATCAAAAGTATCATTCAATGCATCTTTACGAATGAATTTGATCGTATTCGTGTAGGGGTTGGAAAAAATCCGCAGATCGATATGATCCACTGGGTACTAGGACAATTTCAGGACGATGAAAAAGAACCCTTAAAAGAAGCTGTTGAACAGAGTGCTCAAGCTGCTTATTATTCTTTGACACACTCTTTTATGGATACCATGAATCAGTATAATAAAAAATAAGAAGGAGTTATTTTGAATATCGAGATCTTAGAACGACTACAAAAAGAAGATCTGGTCCAGAACTGTATCGAACCGCATAAATCGATAGGTTCTTTGTCTTTGATGGAAGAAGCTTTGATGTTGACGGCTACTTTTTTAAAGACAAAAAAGACGATGGTCGTTGTAAAGAAAAAACAATATGAAGCCAGCCAGCTCTATCGCCGCATTTCTTTGATGTTGGAGGATGTGCTGCTTTTTGTCATGGAAGAAAGCTTGCGAGTTCAAGCTATCGCAAGCTCTCCCGAAGACAAAAATGAGATGATCTATGCTTTAACTCAGATCGTAGAAAGAAAAAAGCCGTTTCTCTTGATTTGTTCAACGGCTTCTTTTACGCGCTATTTGCCAGACCCGGTTTTTTTCAAATCCAACTGTATGGATCTGAAAATCGATCAAGAGATGGATCTTCATACTTTAAAAGAAAAACTAGTTCGCATCGGATATACTCGTTTGAATTACGTTGACCGTCCTTGTACTTTTGCTGCCCGGGGAGGGATCATCGACATTTTTTCTTTGGAATATGAACATCCGGTTCGAATCGAATTTTTTGATACCCAGATCGAATCAATACGTTTCTTCGATGAGACGACACAGCGAACGATACAAAGAGTATCCGAGATTCATATTTCGCCGGCCACTGATCTTTTATTCTGCGATGAGCAGATTCAAGAAATCAAAGAAAATGTCTTGATTTCTTTAAAAAAAGAAAAAAGTCGGCTCAAAGATGTCCAAGATCAAGAAATGCTTCAAGATCATATTGAAGCCGATTTGCGATATCTGGAAAATTATGAACCCGAAAACATTCTATATTTTTATTTTCCTTATACAAAGACGTATTCTTTGATGGATTATTTGGAAGGAACCATCTATTTTAGTTCCATTGAAGAAGTTCAAAGAGCTTTAAAAAAGCTGAATGAAGATAACATTGCCTATGTCCAGGAACGAGTGCAAGATCATCTGTCTTTGCCAAAATATACACTTTTTTGGGATCTGGAGCGACTGAAAACAGGAAGAAAGACAATTTCCTTTCATGAATTTGCTCATTCGGGTTTTGCGATGACTTCTTTCCAAAGTCTGGAAAAAGCCGTACAGCCTCTTTTGATGCAAATTCAAAGTTTGGATCGAAAAAAGAAGATTTATTTTGCCCTGGAAGAAAAAGAACTTCAAAAGGTCAAAGGATGTTTAGAAGATAATGCGATCGATCTTTCTTATGAAGCCATTGAACCAGAGTTTTATGAAGGCTTTCTCTTACAGGATATTCAAGTTGTGACTGCTAGAGAACTCTTTGTTCAAAATCATATTCATCGTCGATACCAAAAGACCTTTAAAGAAGGAAAGATCATCGAAGATGTGATGGAGTTGGAAAAGGGAGATTATGTCGTTCACGAACAATACGGAATTGGTCAGTATTGCGGAATCGTCACAAGAGAAAACCAGGGAAAAAAATTAGATTATCTCTATATATTATATCGAAACAATGATGAACTTTATGTTCCTTTATCACAGTTTCAACTGGTACGAAAATACATTTCAAAAGAAGGAGCGGGGATCCAGCTTTCTAGTTTGGGAAGCAGTGCCTGGAAAAAGACCAAAGAAAAAGTGTCACAAAAAGTCGAAGAGATCGCGGCACGTTTGGTGGAGCTCTATTCACTGCGAAATGAAGATATTGGATATGCCTTCCCACCAGATGATGCCCTTCAAAAAGAATTTGAAGATGCCTTTTTGTATGAATCGACGCCAGATCAGCTCAGAGCCACTGCTGAGATCAAAAAAGAAATGGAAAAACCAAAACCAATGGATCATCTCTTATGTGGAGATGTCGGTTTTGGAAAAACGGAAGTTGCGATGCGTTGTGCTTTTAAAGCCATTTCCAGCGGGAAACAAGTGGCCTTTTTATGCCCTACAACGATTTTAAGCATGCAGCACTATCAAACTGTCCAACAGCGGTTTGCCGATACGGGAGCTAATATTGCGTTAGTCAACCGTTTTGTTTCAGACCGCGAGATCCATCAGATCCAAAAGGATCTCAAAGCGGGGCGCATCGATATCGTTATTGGAACCCATCGCTTGTTGAATTCGGCTTTCACCTATAAAGATTTGGGATTCTTGATCATCGATGAAGAACAGCGTTTTGGAGTGGAACATAAAGAAAAGATCAAAGAGATGAAGAATACGATCGATGTACTTTCTTTGAGTGCCACACCGATACCGCGAACTTTGCAGATGTCGTTGATCGGAGTTCGTACGATTTCCCAACTCAATACTCCGCCGGCAAGAAGACATCCGATCCAGACTTATATCATGGAAAAGCGCGGCAGTGTGATCAAAGAGATCATTTCTCGAGAACTGGCACGGGAAGGACAAGTTTTCTATTTATATAATCGTGTGGAACAGATCTATATCATCGCCAATCAGCTGCAGGCACAATTTCCAGATGCCAAAGTGGGCGTTGCTCATGGAAAAATGGAAAAAGAAACCATTGAAGATACGATGCTGGCCTTTGCCCAGGGAAAATTTCAAATCTTGGTTTGTACAACGATCATCGAAACCGGTTTGGATATTGCCAATGCGAATACTATCATTATTGAAAATGCCGATCGGTTCGGATTGTCTCAGCTCTATCAGATTCGTGGGCGCGTTGGTCGAAGAGAAAAGATCGCATATTGTTATTTGATGATCCAGCCGGATAAAGAATTGACAGAAACGGCACAGAAGCGTTTGAAATCCATCAAAGAATTCACTCGGCTGGGAAGCGGTTATAAGATTGCCATGCGGGATTTGACCATTCGAGGGGCTGGTGATCTCTTAGGACCGCAACAAGCCGGTTTTATCGATCAAGTCGGACTAGATCTCTATTTGGAAATGTTAGGCAATGCGATTGCCCGTCATAAAGGAGAAGTTCAAAAACCAGAATTGACCAAGAGAGCAAACATAGGATTCCAAGGGCATATTCCAGAAAACTTTACCGAAAATGACGGCGATAAATTATCGATTTATCAGAAGATCAAATCCATCGATCGATATGAAGATCTGGAAGCTTATCAAGAGCGAATCAACGATCTCTTTGGAAAGATCCCTGGTGATGTACGACAGATCTTTGAACAAAAACGTTTTGATCTCTTTGTCAATCAAAAGGGAGTCGAAAGTTTAAAAGAAGAAGATAAAGTCTATGTTTTGACCTTTGATGAACAGTTTTCATCCACATGTGACGGCGTTTCTTTATTTGAAACAATCAACGAGATCAGTCGAACGATCGATCTGGCTCTAAAAAATAAAAAGATACAGATACGGATTCCAAAGAAAAAGAAAAAAGATCTTTTGAATCAAACATTAATGACACTAAAGGAGAAATTCTTATGCGACTCGATAAATTCTTAAAAACAGCGCGGATCCTCAAACGTAGGGAAGCGGCCAAGGAATTGGCTTTGCAGCAGCGAATCTGGGTCAATGATCGGATTGCCAAACCAAGTACAGAGATTCAAATTGGTGACGATATCCGCATTCGTTTTGGATACCGCATCTTAGAAGTCAAAGTGACCGATATCCAAAAACAAGTTTCAAAACAAAATGCTCAAACTTTATTTGAGGTTGTAAAAGAGGAAAAACTGGATGAAGATAATTGATGTCGTTTGCGGTGTTTTGATCCAAGATGAGAAATGTTTGATCGCCAGACGTTCTACCGGAGATTCCATAGGAAAATATGAGTTTCCCGGCGGAAAAGTAGAAGCTGGAGAAACTAGAGAAGAAGCCTTGGTTCGCGAGTTCAGAGAAGAGCTGCAGATCGACTTGGATCAGTTATATTATTTGGATCACAGTGTAGATATACAAAATGAAAAAGAAATCAGACTGACGTGTTTTGTATGTTCTTCTAAAGAAAAACCCGTAAAGAGCACGGCACATTCCAATCTGATTTGGACAACGCCGGAACATATTTATGATTATGATTTTTTTGAAGCGGACCGTGGACTGGTCCAAACTTTACAGAAGGAGTGGCTATGGCTCAAAAAACAGATGAAACCAAAGTTTTGAGAGATCCGATCCATGGATACATCCATGTGAATGATCAGGTGATCTGGGAATGCATCAATGCCCGTGAGTTTCAACGGCTTCATCGCATCCATCAGCTGGGAGGCGATTTTCAAGTCTATCATACTGCGGAACATTCCCGTTTTTCCCATAGTTTAGGGGTTTATGAGATTACCCGACGAATGATTTTTGAAGTTCAAAGCTTATCCCAAGCGTTGAATGAAGAAGAAAAGATCGAAGTTCTCTGTGCCGCTTTACTGCATGATCTTGGACACGGACCATTTTCACATTTTTTTGAAACGATCACCCAGATTCCGCATGAGCAGATGACAACTTCTTTGATCTTGGATCCAAAAACACAAGTACATCAAGCTTTGGTCAAGGTCGATTCTCAACTTCCCAAACGAGTGGCGGGAATTATCAATCATACGCATCCTAAGGCTATTTTATCGCAGATCATCTCTTCGCAGCTGGATGCGGACCGGATGGACTTCTTGCTTCGCGATGCTTATGAGACGGGAACAAGCTATGGAACGTTTGACTTAGAGAGAGTGTTGCGGACCCTTCGTGTCCATGAAGGCAAACTCTGTGTAAAAGAAAGCGGCATGCATTCGATCGAAGACTACATCATGGCAAGATATCATATGTACTGGCAAGTTTATCTGCATCCGGATGCCAAGAGTTACGAAAACCTGATACGGATATTTTTTGTGCATTATTTAAAACAAGAAAAAGTATCGATTCCGATCTTTGAACCTTTGAAACAAAAGAGATTGTCCAATGAAGATTTTATCTTGATGGATGAATATCGATTGATGGTCGGGTTCCAGGAAGCTCTTCGTTGTTCAGATCCGCTCTTAAGAGATCTGGCATGTCGTATCTTGGATCGCCATCTGTTTGGATGGATCGAAGATCCTGAATGGGATCAGGAACAAAAAATCAAAGATAAACTGCAAGACATCGGGCTGGATCCGGCAATCTATACAATTGAAGAAATATCGCAATCCAAGGCATATCTTCCTTATCAGGAATCCGATGAAAACACAACGATATGGATATTGAATTCGAAATCCAAACTGGAACCTTTATCTTCTTGTTCAGAAATTGTTAAAGCATTATTAAAAATGCCCAACACGACAAAAAAGAGATTTTATTTCGCAAAGGAAGCACTGCAATGAAAAAGATACAATGGATCATCAGCGATTTGGACGGCACTTTATTTAACGATCAAAAAAATATTTCCAGATTCAATCAAGAAAAAATCAAAGCTCTTTCCTGTTATAAAATTCCATTTGGAATCGTGACCGGACGACCGGTAAAACAAGTGGCAGAACGCTTGCGGAAGATGGAACTCGATTCTTATGTCTCTTTTATCATCGGGATGAACGGCGGTTCTTTTTTGGATCTTTCCACAAAGAAGCTTCAAGTTTTTCATCCTTTAGAACAAAAAACAATTCAAACGATCATAGATCATCATCAAGATTTGGACATCTGTTTTCAAGTGCTAGAAAATACGACACGGTATGTCAATCGTTCGACACCGCAATCTCTGGCTTATACGCATCGATGCAAAGAAAACGAAGAAGTCGTAGACTTCTTTGCGTATTGCCAAAGTCATCCCATCTTAAAACTGATGATCTATTGTGATCCTGAAAAGATGGATATGCTTGTTCAAAGAGCCAAAATGTTATCATTGCCGGATTGTCGGGGCATTCAAACGGATGATTGTATGTTTGAATGGATGGATCACAGAATCCATAAGGGAGCGACTTTAGAATATGTGGCGGAAGTTCTCGGCTTGCCGCTGTCTTCTTGTCTTGCGTTTGGAGATGCGGATAATGATCTGGAAGTTTTTGAAAGAGCTGGAGTCAGTATCTGTGCTCGCAACGGAACAGGGAAGGCGAAAGAAAAAGCCATGATCGTCTCTTCCTATACGAACGAAGAAGATCTGGTGGGGCGTGAAATACAAACGTTGATGACAAATGATTTTCAATTGTAAACAAAACTAGAAAAATATCTTAAAATTGTGAACATATAGTTGAATTTTAGAATCAAAAAGGCTAGTCTAATAAAGGATTTGGAGAACGATTATGATACGACAGATTCATGAACTCGAAAAAAACCAGAAAATTCATCTTGTGATTTCTGTAATCCTGATCATCGCCAGTGCTTTGATCCAATCGTATATCATGCAGGTCTTTATGGATCCATGTAATTTGTTGTCTGGGGGATTTACAGGAATCTCGATTTTGATCAGCCGCATCACAGCGTTAGTGGGATTTGATTTTCCCGTCTCGGTAGGGATCATTCTTTTGAATCTGCCGGCCGCGATCTTGTGCTATAAACAGCTCTCGAAGCGGTTTACGTTTTTGAGCTGTCTGCAGTTTGGCCTTGTTTCTCTTTTCTTGGAAATCTTACATTTTGAACCCTTCTTTGATGATCAGACTTTGAATGTTCTGTTTGGGGGATTGCTCTGGGGATTCTCGATAGCGATGGCTTTGCGTGCCGGAGGATCTACCGGGGGAACAGACTTTATTGCGCAATATGTATCCAATAAGATCCATAAAGGAATATGGGATTATATTTTTGCTTGCAACTGCATCATGTTGATCATCTTCGGAGCGATTTTTGGCTGGGTCTATGCCGGATATTCCATTGTATTCCAGTTCTTATCCACCAAAGCTGTCTCCAGTCTTTATCAGCGATATAAACAGATCACATTGGAGATCATGACCAAAGATCCCGAACCGATTATTGAGACGTTTATGGAAACTTGTCATCACGGCATGAGTATCTTTGAAGGATATGGCGGTTACAGCCACAGCAAGATCTTCGTCTGCAAGGCAGTCGTCAGCACATACGAAGTACAAGATGTGATTTATCATATTCGCAAGACCGATCCGAATGTGATCATCAATACATATCATACGGCTAATTTTTACGGACGTTTTTATCAAAAACCGCTGGATTAGAACGATTAGGCGAAAGACAAGTTCTTTCGTCTTTTTCTTTTTCTTTGCATTTTTGTATTTTTATGATATATTTTCTGCGCTATGGTTCAAATTCGTCTGTTGGATCTTCAAAACGATCAAGTCATCTTTTCTGGAAATGCCAATTCCATTGACCGGCCTAAGGGTGTTCATTGGGAATTTGGCCAGTATGTATGGAAAGTCTATGAAGATATATTGATCATCGATAGTCAAGGAGAAGTCCATGTCCATCTGATCTGTCAACAAGGGAAACCGACGCAGGCAAAGATTCAAACCGAGTATGGAGAAATCCGCTTGCATTGTGAGACGAGTCTATATACAATAAATGAACGTTCTATCGAAGTGCAATATACATTGAAAATGGAAGAACAGATCGAACACTTTCATTTTCGTCTAGAAATAAAGGGGGCCAACTATGCATTCCATTGAAATTGAATTGAAACAGGCCATTGCCTCAAGCATTGAAAAGGCTTTTGGGATCCAGAGAGATTTGGATCAGATCGTGATCGAAACACCAAAACAAAAAGGGCATGGAGACTATTCAACGAATGCCGCCATGCAGTTGACAAGGATCCTAAAACAAAATCCGCGTCAGATTGCTGAAAAAATCTTGGAAAATTTTGAACAGGAAGATGTTTCTTCGGTAGAGATCGCAGGACCTGGATTCATCAACTTTACTCTATCAAGCAAACGATATACGAAAGTCATTGAAGAAGTATTAGAGAAAAAAGAAAAGTTTGGAACTCAGCCTTCAAACGGAATCAAAGTCGATCTGGAATATGTCAGCGCCAATCCGACAGGCTCTTTGCATTTAGGACATGCCCGCGGAGCAGCCTGGGGTGACAGCTGTGCCCGCATCTTAAAAAAAGCCGGTTATGATGTGACAAGAGAGTATTATGTCAACGATGCCGGCAATCAGATTACCAATCTGGCCTTATCATTGAATGCCCGTTATCGTCAGGCTCATGGCATAGAGACCGAAATCGGACAAGATGGATATTTGGGAGAAGATGTTCGCCAAAAAGGATTTGAGCTTGCTCAACAATACCCGAATGAATATTTGGAACCGACACCGGAAAATCTGGCATTCTTCCGTAAAGAAGGGATTGCCTTTGAACTTGATAAGATCAAAGAAGATCTTCATGAATATCGTGTCGAATTTGATGTCTGGTCCAGCGAGCAGGCCATCCGGGATGCCGGTAAAGTGGAAGAAGCTTTACAGATCCTGGAAAAAGAAGGTTATACGTATCAAAATGAAGGTGCTTTGTGGTTTGCCACAACAAAATTTGGAGATGATAAAGACCGCGTACTTCAAAAAAGTGACGGATCGTATACATATCTGGTTCCGGATATCGCTTATCACAACGATAAATATCAGCGCGGTTTTGATCAGTTGGTCGATTTCTTTGGAGCCGATCATCATGGATATATTCCTCGTCTAAAAGCCAGTATGCAGGCATTGGGCAACGATCCAAACAAGCTGGAAGTGGATATCATTCAGATGGTTCGATTGGTCTCTAACGGAGAAGAAGTCAAAATGTCCAAACGTTTGGGCAATGCGACGACGATCTCGGAATTGGTCGAAAGTGTTGGCGTGGATGCTGCACGGTATTTCTTTGTACAGCGGGCTTTGGATTCGCATTTGGACTTTGATGTCGAACTCGCTAAAAAGAAATCCAATGAAAATCCTGTCTATTATGCTCAATATGCTCATGCTCGTATGTGTTCGATCCAGAAACAGGCGAAAGATTTGGCAATTGCCGGCCACTTTGATCGTTTAAATCATGAAAAAGAGATCGAGCTGATGAAGGGACTGCAGGAATTCAATAAAGTGATCATCGAAAGTGCACGCACAAGACAAGTTCACAAAGTCTGTCATTACATTCAAGATCTTGCCGGGCGTTTTCACAGTTTCTATAACGCCTGCAAGGTGATCGATCCGCAGGATCCGGATCTGTCCGGCCAGCGTTTAGCGCTTGTGAAAGCGACACAGATCGTCTTGGCGAATGCTTTAGATTGTATTGGCGTAGAAGCCGTTGAATCGATGTAAGAGTTTTAAAGGAGATTTAAGTTTTATGAAACAGTCAATGACCGATGTTGCCTATGAGTTTTTAAAAGAAGGCAATGACGCAATGCCGTTTATTGAACTCTGGACACGCGTATCTCATGCGATGGGGTTCAATGAAAGTCAGTTTGATGACAATATTGCGCAGTTTTATACCGATCTGTCTATTGACGGGCGTTTCTTCTCGATGCCCGGAAACAGCTGGGATCTGAGAAGCCGTCATACCTATTCGGAAAGTGTGATGGATACCGATTCGATCGCAATCGATGAGGATGGAGACGAGAGCGAAGAGCTGTTGGATCCAGAAGAAGAAACTAAAGAAGTATCTGACGAAGAAGAGTCATGATTTCGTTATCTTTGCGTTCTATTCTTAGATCGGAAAGGAGATAGGATGCGCAACCGGGGTCTGCCAGCGGCAGGCCCTTTACTTAATTTTTGATATAGAATACAATGAAAAACGAGGAAAATCTATGTTTAAAAGTATACAGTATGTGATTCGTGAAAACTTGTCCAATCTGTTTCGGATCTACTCGATCTCCAAATATGAATTGCTGGCGGACATGCGGGATTCAAAATTCGGGATCTTTTGGAATTTCGCATCCCCGGCGATCCAGGTTTTTACTTACTGGCTGATCTTTGGGGTGGCTTGGGATCGTAAACCGATCGAAGTCAAAGGGATCTCTGTTCCTTATCTTCCCTGGCTGGTGGTGGGATATGCGATCTGGTGGTTCATTCAGCCTTGTATTCAAAAAGGATGCAGTGCGATCTTTTCCAAGACCGGCGTGATCACGAAGATGAAGTTTCCTGTTTCGGTTTTGCCGGCTACGATTGTCTGTAAAGAATTGTTCAATCACGGCTGTATGTTGGTGATCATGTTCGTCACCTTGTTTCTTTGCGGGTATACGCCGAATATAAATTGGCTGTGGATCTTGTATTATATGTTTTGTGCTTTCGCCTTTTCTGAAAGCGTATCTTTGATCCTTTCGGTGTTAACGATGTTGTGGCGCGATATCAAGAAACTGGTGACCAGTCTGATTCGAATGTTCATGTATTTTTCGCCGGTGATCTGGGAATGCTCTTTTTCGTCGAGCGTGCCCTTTGCCCATATTTTGAATTCCATCATGAAACTCAATCCGGTTTACTATATCATACAAGGCTATCGCGATGCGATCTTCTATGGGCAGAGCGTCTTTGATCATCCCCTTTTAACTTTGTATTTTTGGGGCGTCGTATTGATCTTGTTTGCGATCGGCTGTGCTTTGATGTTTAAATTCAAGAAGAAATTCATCGATCTGATCTAGAGGGGAAACTATGACGGAATACGCAGTGAAAGTAGATCATGTATCGAAGATCTACCAGTTAAAAAATAAAGATGGTTCGCACGCGACAAAACAGTTTTATGCGCTGCAGGATCTGTCTTTTCAAATCAACCAGGGGGATGTCGTCGGTATTTTGGGAACCAACGGATCGGGAAAATCGACTTTGTCTTTGATCTTGGCTGGAATTAGCGATATTGATGAAGGATCTTTAGATATCCGGGGAGAACAGGCGTTGATTGCGATCAATACCGGTTTGAATCCGCAGCTTACCGGGGAAGAAAATATCAAAGTTAAGGGCGCTTTGCTGGGATTAAAGAAGAAAGAAATCGAACAAATCACGCAAAGTGTGATTGATTTTGCGGAACTGGGAGATTTCTTATATCAACCGGTCAAAAAGTATTCCAGCGGAATGAAATCGCGTTTGGGCTTTTCGATCTCGCTGGCTTTGGATCCGGACATCTTTATTGTTGATGAGGCCTTATCGGTAGGAGATAAAGGATTTGCGAAAAAATGTATGGATCATATGATGAAATTACGTGATGATCAAAACAAGACGATTTTCTTTGTATCGCATTCCATGTCGCAAGTCCGCAAGTTTTGTCAGACCGGATTATGGATCGAAGGAGGCAAGCTGCAAAGGATCGGTCCGATCCAGGAAGTCTGCGATGAATACGAAGCTTATGTCAATGAGCTGAATGCCTTGGATGCCAAGGAGAAGAAAAAAGTGTTGAAAAAGAAATTTGATCAGCGGCTCATACCGATCCAAAAGAAAGGATTCTGGGCCCGGCTGACAGGAGGGATAAAATGAAAACCGTGATCACTTATGGAACCTTTGATCTCTTTCATATCGGACATTTGAATCTGTTGAAAAGAGCTAAGGCGCTAGGAGACTATTTGATCGTTGCCGTCAGCAGCGACGAATTCAACTTGGGCAAAGGAAAAGTTTGTCAAATCAAAGATACTGATCGTATGCAGATCGTAGAAGCCATCCGTTATGTGGATAAAGTGATTCCGGAGACAAGTTGGGAACAAAAGATCGAGGATGTAAAAAAATATCATGTTGACGTCTTTGTGATGGGTGACGACTGGAAGGGAAAGTTTGATTTTCTGAAGGATTATTGTGAAGTGGTGTATCTGCCTAGAACGGAAGGAATTTCAACGACGCAGTTGAAAGATGAGCTCAAACACAATGACTGATCTTACTGTCATATTGCCTTTTCACGATTATCCTCATTATTTGAAAGAAGCTTTGCGATCCTTAAAGGAGTCACAATATTCCAATTTTAAAGTTCTTTTGATTCTGGACCATCCTCCTGTGGATATTACACCAGTCCTTGAAGATTTTAGCGAACTTGATTTGAAAGTGATCCAATTAGAAGAAAAGAAGGGTACAGCGGCTTGCCGCAATGCGGGAATCCGTGCTTGTGAAACTAACTATCTCTATTTTCTGGACAGTGACGACTATGTCTTGGAATCAACATTTTCGAAATTGATGGAAAATGTGCAAGAACAGGATCTGGTCTATGGAACGGTCCGCAACACTTGGAACAACAAAGCGAATTTTATCGAAAAGATCCAGAAAGAGGAAATTGATGAAGAGGATCAGCTCGAAAAAGAACAGGCACGACAGGAAAAGATCCAGAGTGCTTTAGATCGTTTTTCGCAGTCTGATCCCCAACAGATCAAAGCTCTTTATCATACATTGATCAAGCGCAGCGGATTTCAGAAAGTCACATGTCTTGGCAATCTTTATCGGACAAAGTTTCTGGTGGAGAATGATTTGTATTTTGAAGAAGATCTTCGCTATTTCAGCGATCAGATCTTCCTTTCGCGTGTCTTGGAAAAAGCCCGGACTTTTTTAGAAGCACCGGATGCCTGGTATGTGAAACGCAAGCATAACGATCCAATCCATGAACCAAGTCTGGATCAGGAGGACAGTGAAGACCGGTTTGAAGAACGCTGCCGCAGTGTGGAGATTGCCCGAAATTATTTGGATCAAAACGGGCCGGTTCGGTACAGCCTGGATCGCAAGCTGATTCGTTATTATTCAAAACAAATGATTCGTCATATTCGTCGTTCAAAGGAAGAAAAATGGAGAACGACTTACTTTGAGAGGATCCAAAAAACGATTGCGGACAGTGCGCCGCAAGCATTGGATGAATTGAGCCGGTCAACAAAGGGCCTGGTTCTGCCTTTGATCGAAGGCGATCTGAAAGGGGTCCAAAGAGCGATCCGCTGGCGTTTTGGCAAGGGGAAACTAGCTTCCATTTTGAAGAAAAAAAACAAGAATACACTTTATAAACTGGCTTATTATCATCGTTATCTCAAACTGCCGATCAAAGAAAACGTAGTGCTGTTTGAGACATTTATGGCGAAAAATTATTCCGATTCCCCTAAATATATCTATGAAGCTTTGCAGAAGATGGCGCCAGGAAAATATGAATGTGTCTGGGCGATCAACGGCAATCATGATATTCCTTATGGGGCCAAGTGTGTTAAGCGCTTTTCTTTTCAGTATGCTTATTATTTAGCTGTGAGCAAATATCTGGTCTTTAATGTCCGCCAGCCATTATGGTATCGCAAACGGGAAGGGCAAGTTTTCTTGGAAACGTGGCATGGAACACCGTTAAAGCGTTTGGTTTTTGACCAGGAAGAAGTAACCAGCGCCTCTCCAAAATATAAAGAACAGTTCTATCGTCAACGTCAGGAATGGGATTATCTGGTCAGTGCCAATCCATTTTCATCGAAGACTTTCCGCAGCTGTTTTCTGTATGAGGGCAAGATGCTGGAATATGGATATCCGAGAAATGATATCCTCTATGCACCGAATATCGATCAGAAAGCCCAGATGTTAAAAGAAAAGCTGGGGATTCCTAAAGATAAAAAGACGATACTTTATGCGCCTACTTGGCGGGATGATGAACATTATGGCAAGGGTGAGTATAAGTTTACCTTGGCTTTGGATCTGCAGAAGATGAAGACGCTGCTCGGGAAAGACTATGTTCTTTTATTGCGGACGCATCATTATATTGCGGATAAGATCGATACGACGGGCCTGGAGGGATTTGCGTATAATTTGAGTTCGTATGATGATATTTCGGAGATCTATTTGATTACGGATATCTGCATTACGGATTATTCCAGCGTTTTCTTTGATTTCGCAAATTTGAAACGGCCGATTTTGTTTTATACATACGATATTGAAAAATATAAAAATCAGTTAAGAGGATTCTATATCGATATGCATACCGAAGTGCCGGGGCCTTTATTATATACGAGTGAAGAAGTGATCGATGCGATCTTACATATTGATCAGATCCAAAAGCGCTATGCCAAGCGCTATGAAGAATTCTATGATCGGTTCTGTTGTTTTGACGACGGACATGCCAGTGAAAATATTGTAAAAGAAGTGTTTCAATAGAGTAGGAGGCTATGATGTTCTTTCTGCGACTGCTCAAAAAATGGGCCGGAAAAGAGATCCGTCTTTTATACAAACTGTTGTATCGGTTTGTTTCAATCGATGATAAACTGGTGATCTTTATCTCATTTCATGGGCGAGGATATTCCGATAATCCCCGGGCCATCTATGAAGCGATGATCCAAGATCCCAGATGGCAAGGTTATCGTTTTATCTGGTTTATCAAGCACCATAAAAAGAAGGCAATTTCGATTCCCAATGCCCAGATCAAAGAGTATTTCAGCTTTTCTTATTTTTATCATTTATCTAAAGCGAAGTTTTGGGTCGTTAATTGCAAGCTTCCTCTTTATATCTGCAAGAAGCCGGAGCAAGTTTATTTACAGACGTGGCATGGGACGCCTTTGAAGCGGCTGGCCCATGATATCGATGTGGCAGAAGATACGACTTTTTATCGCTCGGCTGTGAGTTATGAACAGATGTGTCATAGCTATGATGTCGATGTGGCGCGGTATAACTATATGATCTCTCCCAATGCTTTTTGTACAGAAGTCTTTCCGCATGCCTTCGGGATCGATCCGCAAAAACTGGTGGAAACCGGGTATCCGCGCAATGATTTTATCGTCAACGCGACCAAAGAACAGGTTCTTTCCATCAAAAAACAACTGCAGCTTCCTCTGGATAAAAAGATCATTCTCTATGCGCCGACTTGGCGGGATAATTCCTATGTCAGTGCCGGGTATACTTTTGAACTAAAAGCGGATTTTCATTTGTGGAAAAAGATCTTTGGCGAAGACTTTATCGTATTGTTCAAGCCGCATTATTTGATCATCAACAAATATCAGAACGATCCTTCTTTAAAGGGGTTTTTATATTCGATACCGGCGACGGCAGAAATCAACGAACTGTATGTGATCAGCGATGTTCTGATCACAGATTATTCCAGTGTCTTCTTTGATTATGCAATTCTAAAAAGACCGATGTATTTTTATATGTATGATCTGGAAAATTATGCCAGTGATCTTAGAGGTTTTTATCTTGATATCACCAAAGACCTTCCGGGAGCGATCTACCGCCGTGAAGAACCGCTTTGTCAGGATATCAAGGCAGGCGTTTATGATCGAACCAGACTGGATGATTTTTCAAAACGTTTCAACAATCTGGATGACGGACAAGCTTCAAAACGCGTTCTGGATCTGTTGGCAGGAGAACAATGATGCAGCTGGAGAAATGGATCTTAAAAATCGTATTGGGAATCTTGGATATTTTAACTTTTTGGCTGAGGCCGCAGCCTAAACGCATCACCTTTATCAGCATGACCATGGATCACTTGAGCGCAGATCTGGCTTTGATCGATCAGGCTTTAAAAAAGGAAGCAAAATATCAGATCCATTATGACTTGATGCAGATTCAAAAGACGCTCTGGGGAGATTTTCTCTATTTTCTAAATCTTTGCCGGCAGATGATCGAAATCAAAAAGAGTCAGCTCGTGATCTTAAATGACAACAATTACATCGTTTCTAACTATAAACCCAAAGGCACGAAAGTCTTGCAAGTATGGCATGCTTGCGGAGCCATTAAAAAGTTTGGAAATCAAATTGAACGCTCCTATGAAATCAAAGGATACGATGCGGTTCTTTGCAGCTCTGAGTATTGGAAAAAAATCTATGCCGAAGCTTTTGAAGTTTTGCCTTCTCAGGTTCATGTGACCGGAATGCCGCGAATCGATGAATTGATGAATAAACAAAAGCAGGAAAAACAGAAGGATGCCTTTTTGCGGAAACATCCGACTTGCCAAAATAAGAAATGCATCTTATATGCACCGACATTTCGCGGCAATATCGTAAAAGGATTTCAAGTGGCAAGCTTTGATATTTCAAGTGTCTTGGATTCTTTAGGAGAGGATTACGTGATCCTTTATAAGTTTCATCCGCTTTTGCCATCTGTATCGGTCGATCATCCAAGAGCTGTGGATTGCCAAAAAGAAGATCTCTATACCTTGATGACTTTAAGCGATGTTCTCATCAGCGATTATTCGTCTGTGATTTTAGATTATTCGCTGTTGCGCAAGCCGATGATTGCCTATATCGATGATCTGGAAGAATATGAAAATACGGTCGGCTTGAATATTGATTATCAAAAGGAATTTCCAGGGGCAATCTGCTGCCGGGAAAAAGAATTGATTCAGGCTCTGAAAGACCTTAAGATGGATTCTGAACAGAATGTCTTTCAAGAAAAATATATGACATATGCAGATACGCACAATACACAAAGAGTTGTTTCATTGATTGAACAATTGATGCAGGCCGCCCATTAGGGTGGCTTTTTTTAGCTGAAATCAAAGAACAAATTTTAAAACTGACATAAATGATGTTGGTACTTGCGATAGAGTGTCTCTAGGAAACAAAAACGATCTTTGATATAATGTCTTCACATGGAAAAAGTAATAGACGCAAAAACATTTCAGCTGGCTTGTCAGGAAAACGGGATCTCTGTCAGCGAACAGCAGTTAGAACAATTACAGAAGTATATGGATCTGCTTCTGGAATGGAATGAAAAGATGAATCTGACGGCAATTACCAAGCCGGAGGAGATTTGGTCGAAACATTTTTTAGATTCGATTCTTCCTTTCAAAGATTGTCATCTTGTTTCTTTTTGTGATGTCGGCAGCGGAGCGGGTTTTCCTTGTCTGCCGTTAAAGATCGTGTTTCCACAGTGGGATTGTACGATGATCGAACCGCTGCAGAAGCGGTGCCGTTTTTTAGAACATGTGATCGATACATTACAGTTGGAAAAAATTCGGGTCATCAATGCCCGGGCGGAAGATGTGGCGAAAGAACATCGGGAGCTCTTCGACTGTATCAGCGCTCGAGCAGTCGCTCGTTTATCGATCTTGTTGGAGCTGTGTGCGCCGCTTTGTAAGGTCAACGGAAAAATGATCTTCTTAAAAGGAAAAAGCGGATTGGAAGAACTTCAGGAAGCAAGAGAGGCTTTGAAGATCTTACAGATTCGCTTTGACCGGGAAGAAACTGTACAGATCGAAGAGGCAGCACATATCAATTTGTATTTTACGAAAGAAAAAAAGACTTCGAAAAAATATCCTCGTCCCTATGGACAGATCAAGAAGAAGCCTTTAGGGGGTTAATATGTCAAAAGTGATTGCCATATCCAATCAAAAAGGCGGTGTAGGAAAAACTACGACCGCGATCAATTTAAGCAGCGGGCTGGCGTATATGGGAAAAAAAGTACTGCTGGTGGATCTGGATGCACAAGGCAATGCCACACAGGGCTTGGCGGCTTTATCGCATCGCGGGCAGCTCAGCATTCATAATGCTCTTTTGGAAAAGGAACCGATCGAACATGTGATCGTGCATAAACAAGAACCGCCCATCGATATCGTTCCGGCCAATATTATGCTGGCGGGGGCAGATCTGGAGTTAGATAAGATCGGAAACGGTAAAGAACAGGTTCTTAAACAAACTTTAGCGCCTGTGCGCGACCAGTACGACTATATCATCATCGATTGTCCGCCGAGTTTAGGAATTTTGAATACCAATGCCTTGACGGCAGCAGACAGTGTATTGATTCCGGTACAGTGTGAATACTATGCCCTGGAAGGAGTGACTCAATTATTATTGACGATTCGTCTGGTGCAGCAGCTCTATAATCCGGATCTGAGAATTGAAGGAATTCTGATGACGATGTTTGATATTCGGACGAAGTTAAGTGTGGAAGTTTCTCAAGATGTTCGTCAAAATTTTGGGAAACAAGTCTATCAGACCAGTATTCCGCGAAATATCAAATTATCGGAAGCGCCATCGAGGGGAATGTCGATTTTTGAATACGATGTTTCCAGCTCTGGAGCGAAAGCTTACGGAGATCTGACTAAAGAATTGATCAAACGCAATGAAAGAGGGTGACTTTCATGGAAAATAAACGTCTGGGCAAAGGTTTGAATCAACTGTTTGGCCAAGATGTTACCAAGATGTTGGATGAGATCCAAAACGGAGAGGTCCATACAGAATCGCAACAACAGGCTAAGATCAAAGTGGCGGATATTCGTCCCAATCCATATCAGCCGCGAAAGGTCTTTGATGATCAGGCATTACAGGAGCTCAGTCAAAGCATTCAGCAGCATGGTGTTTTTACACCAATCTTAGTGAAAAAAAGTATCCAGGGCTATGACTTGATTGCCGGTGAACGGCGTCTGCGAGCCAGTAAACTCGCAGGTTTAAAAGAGATCCCGGCCATTGTTGTGGAAATGAGCGATCAGGAGATGATGGAGATCGCTTTGTTGGAGAATATTCAGCGTGAGGATCTCAATGTCATTGAAGAAGCCAAGGCGTATGAACAGCTGATGCATCGTTTGGAATATACCCAGGAACAACTGGCAAACCGTGTGGGAAAATCTCGTGAACATATTACGAATACTCTTCGTCTTTTAAAATTGCCGGATGATGTACAGGATCTGGTAGTGCAAAAGAAGCTGACGATGGGACACGTTCGAGCTTTGTTGGGATTAAAAAACGAAGACGATATGCGAAAGGTCGCCAAACAGGCTATCGAACAAGGATTGTCTGTTCGCAAGGTAGAACAGATCGTCAAAGACAAAATGTCGAAAAAGGAAGAGGTCAAACCGGAACAAAATCTTTATGTTCGGGATGTGAAAAATCGGATGGAAGAATTTTTCCAGACTTCGGTCCATATATCTAATCATTCGGTATCTATTCATTATGAAGATGTCAATGATCTGAATCGTTTATTAGAACTGTTAGGACTGGTAGAGGAAGCTTAGTGCTTCCTTTTTAATTGTCAAACACCGCTACTTTCTGTATAATGGACCCATTCATGGAGAAACAGAAAGAACATAGCGCCAGGACTGTCTAGTACAGTTGACGAGGACCAGGTTTTTCGAAAGATTCGGCGGGTGACCTGGAGGCTGGATACGGCCTGAACAATGGACAAAACCCATTCGCGAGAATGAAACAAATCCATTCGGTATCCTCCATGAACAAAGAAAGTGGAGGATTTTTTATCATGTGTGGAATTACCGGTTTTACGGGTAAAGAAGAAGCTTTACCCTTTTTGATGCAGGGCTTGGAAAAGCTGGAGTACCGCGGATACGATTCGGCGGGCGTGACTTTGGTGGATAAAAACGGGTTGTATACGATCAAGACCAAAGGCCGCCTGAAAGATTTGGAAAATTTGCTGACAAATCAAGAGCATTCGCAAACGACAGGCATTGGACATACGCGCTGGGCGACGCATGGCGTTCCCAGCAACCTTAATTCGCATCCGCACACGAATGCGGACAACACGATCTCAATCGTTCATAATGGGATCATCGAGAATTATCAGGCGATCAAAGAAGAACTGCTGCGGCAGGGCTATCCGTTTGTCTCTCAGACAGATAGCGAAGTCATCGTGCATCTGATCGATTATTACAACCAGGGCGATCTGGTCCAGGCCTTACAGAAAGCGGTACGTTATTTGGAGGGCAGTTTTGCGCTTTGTGTGGTTTCAACACAATGTCCCGATCAAATCATTGTGGCCAAAAAAGAAAGCCCGATGATCTTAGGAAAGTCGGATCAAGGAACTTTTTGTGCCAGTGATATTCCGGCGGTTTTAGCCTATACCAAAGATATCTTGAGTCTGGAAGATGGTCAGATTGCCATCTTGAAGCCGGAGGATATCCAAGTATTGGATTTTCAGGGAGAAGTCCAGGCACAAAACTGGAGTCATGTTCCTTATGATCTGCAGGCGGCCCAAAAAGGCGGCTATGACACGTTTATGGAAAAGGAGATCCATGAACAGCCGTATGTGATCAAAGAAACTTTGCGGGGACGCTTAGGTATTTCGAATGTGGTTTTGCCGGAACTCGATCAGGCAAAGATCGATTGGAAAACGATCGAACGAGTTTATTTCATCGCTTGCGGGACGGCGTATAATGCTTCAATGTATGCCCAGGATCTGTTTCGGACATGGATGCCTAAAATGCCAAGTTTTGCCTTGGCAGCCAGTGAATTCCGGTATGGGGATTATTATGTTGATGAAAACACGATCTGCATCTTTGTATCACAATCCGGAGAGACAGCCGATACCTTGGCAGCCTTGAATCTGGCCAAGGAACAAAGAGCGCATACCATTTCGGTGGTCAATGTCCTGGATTCTTCTTTGGCCCGCAAAAGCGAAGTCACGCTGTATACGTGTGCCGGACCGGAGATTGCGGTTGCGAGCACCAAGGCGTATACGACCCAGCTGGTTTTATTGGTTTGTCTGGTCTTGGGATTGGTCCAACATTGGAAGGAAACGATCCCGCAAATCCAAGAGATCGTAAAAGATCTAGATCGCATGCCGGAAATCATCGAAACGATCTTAAAAGAAGACTCGACACTGCAAGAATATGCCAAGCTTTTAAAAGATAAACACGATGCTTATTTTATCGGACGGCGGCTCGATTACTATAGTGTTGCCGAGGGAGCCTTGAAATTAAAAGAGATCTCGTATGTGCATGCCGATGCCTATATGGCCGGAGAACTCAAACACGGGCCGATCGCATTGATCGAACCGGGAACGGTCGTGGTAGCCTTGGCAACGCAGGAAGAAGTCGCCGCCAAGACAATCTCCAATATTGAAGAAACGATGGCCAGAGGTGCCACGGTGATCTTGATCACCTTTCAAAACCAGGACACCTCTAAATTTGATCGTGTGATCCGGATCCCGGCGATCCATCCGCTTTTAACGGCAATCCCGGCAGCGGTGCTGCTGCAGATGTTTGCCTATCATGCGGCATGCATCAAGGGTTGCGATGTGGATAAACCGCGAAACCTTGCCAAATCAGTAACCGTAGAATAAAAGAAAAAGCGATTGATTCAAAAGTTTCAATCGCTTTTCTCTTTAACATATCCAAGGACATACGAAAAATATGTAACCGCGCATATTTTCCATAGAAAAAATATGCATCAATACATATTTTTCGACTTTTTGGCATACAAAGCATCGTTTTTTGATAAAAGATAGACGCAGTACTGATTCATGCTGATGCCTTCTTCTTTGGCGTGTTCAGCTAAAGAACGATGTAAACTTTTGGGAATCCGTAGTTTGAATTGTCCAGAATAATAATCTAGATTATTGGGTTCCGGAATTGAGAGTCCTTCCTCTAATGCAGCTAAGATCCATTCTTTTTTCGCATCTTGTGCATTATGGAGCGCACTTTCGATGGTTTCGCCGCTGGTGATACAGCCAGGCAAATCTGGAAAAGAAATGACATAGCCACCTTCATCAAAATCTTCGAAAATGACCATTCGATAGAACTGATTTAAGTATTCTTCCATCGTTTTCATCATGATTTTTTCCTCGCTTTCTATTGCTTTTTGAAGTTCGTCCGCATTATAAATGGTATCGTATTTGGTGTCAAATGATGTTAGAGTTCTTATAAAAAAATGGACTTTAGTGTCCATTGTTGATAATTTGATATCCTTTTCTCTTTACGGTATTTCGAATATAATCGATCGTTTGATCCAATCCATGGTCTGCCAGGGTTGTTAATAGATGTAGGATCAGCTTGTCGGTATCCGGGTGGATCATGATGCGGTCTCGTCCCTGGAGATAGTAATCCAGGGCGCTGCGGTCGGTATATTGATCTTTTTGATAGATCATGCTGGCGGCAACGCGATCACAAAACATTTCGATCACATAGTTGACGGGCATACGCACAGGATGCACGCCTTGGGGGCCGTTATCGAGCCAATATTCCCAATGGTGTTTGTTTCTTCCTTTGTGGTGAAGCCAGCTCAAAGAATATCCAATCTCTTCTTTTTGGGCATCGATGGGAGAACGAAATCCCTGATAGTATTGGAATCCAGTCTTTAATTCAGTCCAGGAATACTTGCTGAGATCGTGCAAGAAGCCTTGTTTATAAAGATGACAGCGAAAACAGAGCTTGGTAACCTCTGCTTTATGTTTATTGATGGTTTTTAAATGGCCTTTGATCTTAGAAAGAGAGGTCATGGGATCACTTCCTTTTGACGTTTTTTATTCTAGCACAAAGTGTTAGAATGATACCATTGAAACCCAGGGAGGAATTTTCATGAAATTTGCGGACTATATTTATCATCATCCGGATGTAGAAACCTTAAAAAAAGAAATTCAGACGATCGAGAAACAGCTTCAGGAAGCTTCTGATTTTGAATCGTTCTGGAATGCGTTTATGTCCTTTGATGCCTTGAATCAACATTTGTCTACGGATCTGAATCTTTGTGAGATCCGGCATACGATCAATACCAAAGATTCGTATTACAAACAAGAAGAAGATTATCTCAATGAGATCTTGCCGATCGTTCAGGAAGATCTGGTTCGTGTCGGGAATGTGATCTTGGAAAGTCCTTATCGAAAAGAACTGGAAAAGAAGATCCCGCAAACGTATTTTTGGGCCAAAGAACTGGAAAAGAAATGTTTTTCACCGGAAGTGATCGAAGATCTGCAAATCGAAAACAAAGCTTCCAGTGCTTATCAACAGCTTGTGGCCGGTGCTCAGGTGGAATTTGAAGGAAACACGTATACACTTTCGCAATTGGAACCTTTGATGAAAAGTAAAGACCGATCGCTGCGTAAACGAGCTACGAAAGCTTACTGGGGCTGGTTTGAAGAGAATGAAGAAGAACTGGCTTCGATTTTTGATACGTTGGTCAAGACAAGAGACCGGATTGCCAAAAAATTGGGATACGAAAACTTTATCGGCTGCGGATATGACCGCATGTATCGTTTTGACTATGATCAAAAGGATGTCGAAACGTACCGTCAACAAGTTTTAAAGACGGTGGTTCCTTTAAATAACAGACTTTATGAAAGGCAGAAAAACCGATTGGGTGTCGATCGTTTGATGGCGTGGGATGAAAAAGTGGAATTTGTGAGCGGCAACCCTAAGCCCAAACACGATCGCCAAACGATGGTTCAGCTGGCTTTACAGATGTATCGGGAATTGTCTGTGGAAACCGGTGAGTTCTTTGCGTATATGATCGATCATGATCTGATGGATCTGGACAGTAAACCGGGAAAGGCGGCCGGCGGCTATTGTACGTATCTCAATGATTATGATGCCCCGTTTATCTTTGCGAATTTCAATCAGACCAGCGGTGACGTTGAGGTCCTGACCCATGAAGCGGGACATGCCTATCAGGCCTATTCGTCCAAAGATATCGTTCCGATGGAATGTATTTGGCCCACCAGTGAAAGTGCGGAGATCCATTCGATGTCGATGGAATTTTTGACCTATCCATGGATGAAAAACTTCTTTTTGGAAGATACGCAAAAGTTTATCTTCGATCATTTGAGCGGTGCTGTTAAATTCTTGCCGTATGGAGTGCTGGTCGATCATTTCCAGCACGAAGTCTATGCCCACCCCGAAAAAGATCATACCTGGCGTATGCAGACATGGAGAGAGCTGGAAAAACAATACTTACCGCATAAAGACTATGAAGAAATTGAACTCTTAGAAAGAGGCGGCTGGTGGATGCGGCAGCTGCACATCTTTATGGATCCTTTCTATTATATTGATTATACGCTGGCACAAGTCTGTGCATTACAATTCTGGGCCAGAGCACAGAAAAAAGACCCGGATACATTCCAGGATTATCAGCGGATCTGTAAGTTAGGCGGAAGCCTTCCGTTCAAACAGATCGTAAACCAGGCGCATCTTAAAGATCCTTTTGAAGAAGGGTGTCTGGATGAAACAATCCAAGAAGTCTCTGCGGCTCTGGATTCAATCACAGATGAGGAACTTTCATGAGAAGGGCCAGACAACAGCTTTCATCTATCGAATGTGAAAGGATCCTATATCAAAATACATCGGGCATCTTATCTCTTTGTGGCAAGGATCGGCAGCCTTATGGGGTCCCGTTAAGTTATGCGTATGCGGATCATCGGATCTTTTTCCACATTGCGAAAAGCGGTCATAAACTGGATTTGATCCAGGAGAATCCCAAGGCATCGTTTACGGTGATCGACCAGGATCATGTATTGCCGGAAGCTTTCACGACAAAGTATAAAAGCGTGATCGTTCAGGGAAAACTATGGATTGCCAAGGTTCCCTTAAAACGAGAAGGGCTGATCAAGCTGAGTGAAAAATACAGTCCGGGAATCGATCCCGATCCGGAAATCAAACGGTATGGGGATCAATGTGAGGTTTTAGTTTTAGAAATCGAAACTTGTACCGGAAAACAAGCAAAAGAATATTTGTAGTGATAGAATTGAAAGAAGAATATGCAAAACGACACACTTTCCAGATTACGCAATGGGGAAGCCTTAAATTTATCGCAGCAGATCAAGATGATCTTGTTGTTGGCGATCCCTGCCATATTATCGCAGATCTCCAGTACGGCGATGCAGTATATCGATGCCAGTATGGTGGGAAGTCTGGGCGCCCAGGCTTCTGCCAGCATTGGTTTAGTCTCCAGTACGACATGGATGTTTGGTGGTGTAAGTTTTGCGATCATTACCGGCTTTACTGTTCAGGTAGCCCATGCGATCGGAGCTAAAAATTTTGTGCGCGCCCGCAATATTATGAAGCAGGGCTTCTTGTTTGGCGAGGGGTTTGCGTTGGTTTTGGCGGTGGTTGGCGCCGGAATTTCTTCCTTTTTACCAGGATGGTTAGGGGGAACACCAGAGATCTTACAGAATGCCTTTTTGTACTTTCTGGTCTTTGCCTTGTTTCTTCCTTTTCAACAATTGAATTATTTGGCCACAGGGATGCTGCAGGCATCGGGGAATATGAAGGTTCCCAGCATCTTGAATATCTTGATGTGTATTTTGGATGTGTTCTTTAATATGTTCTTTATTTTTTATCTGGATCTGGGGGTCATGGGCGCCAGTATTGGAACGGGTTGTTCGCAGCTGGTAGTTTCTTTACTGATGTGCGGCTTTCTCTTTTTCAAAAGTGAGTTTTTACATCTTCGTAAAGAGGAAAAATTCCACTGGGATAAAGAGATTTTTTCTCAAGCCTTACGAATCGGACTTCCGGTCGGTTTAGATCGGCTGGTCACCAGCAGTGCCTATGTGGCCTTCACGCGAATTGTTTCTCCATTAGGAACGATTGCGATTGCGGCCAACAGTTTTGGTATCACGGCCGAAAGTCTTTGTTATATGCCGGGTTATGGGGTGCAAAGTGCGGCCATTACTTTGATTGGTCAAAGCATTGGCGCTAAGCGTAAAGATCTGACTTTTCGCTTAGGGGTGCTGACGACATTCTTAGGAACGGGACTGATGACTTGTTCGGGATTGTTTATGTATTTTGGTTCGCCATTGATGATGCATCTTTTGAGTCCGGATGCTCAGATCGTCGCTTTAGGGGTACAGATCCTTCGCATTGAGGCTTTTGCCGAACCGATGTATGGTGCCAGTATCGTGGTGGCCGGCGTTCTTCAAGGAGCTGGAGATACTTTATCTTCTTCGCTGATGAATCTTGTCAGCATGTGGTGTGTCCGTATTCCTCTGGCGGCCATTTTGGCAGGAACTTACGGTTTACCGGGTGTCTGGTTTGCGATGGCCTTAGAATTGAATGTGCGCGGGATCTTATTCTTGATTCGTCTGTTTCGTAGGAAATGGATGAGAAAGCTAGCCTGATCCACAAAACAACTCCCCTGTTTAAACAGGGGAGTTTAAAAATTCATGAGGTGCCAAAATTCTTGGATAAAGAATTCCAGATTCCAGAAAGTCTTTGTCGCCAGTTAATAAAACATCTGCGTTTGCGTGTAAAGCAGCACGCAAAATAGGTCTATCATTTTTATCACGAACTTTATCTTCAAGAGGATTCTTTTTCAAAGGTACAGGTACAATTTCTAAAGAAATGCAAGATATAGACAAAAATTGATTAAGAACATCCAACTTGTGAGGAAACTTCTTGGCAAAAACTCGTTTAAGTTCATCTATTGTTTGTTCACAAATTAAACCGTGATTTGGATATGTAACAGCTTTTATATAAGCAAAATATGGAACACTGTTTACGTTGAGTGCAGCTGAAATAATGATATTAGTATCAATTAGAACTCTCATTCTTTATCGTTTCTGATTTCTTTTACAAGATCGATGATTTCTCGCTCAGATGTCAATCCTGTTTTATCAGCTTCTTGCGAAAGTTCTTGTTGCAGCATCTGCATGGCGTAAACAGCGGAATTAACGAGCCGGACACTTTTGCCCTCAACTATAAAAGTCACTCGGTCTCCATTCGATACACCTAATACATCTCGTACATCTTTTGGAATCGTGATTTGACCTTTTGCCATGACCTTGGCATTGTCAATAAATGCATTAGAAAACATAGATTTACACCACCTTTCAAAAGTAGGGAAATCCCTACTTTTATTATAAATAATTGATTATTTATATACAATGATTTTTATAAGCTTTAAAATGATTTATATAAAAGGCGGTGGGTATTTATGAAGAAAATAGTAAAAATCGAGCCTTATTATGAACCGAGAATGTGGGGCGGAGGATCGAGATTGCGCAATGAATTTCATTATGTGACTGAAGTGGTACCACTAGGAGAAGTCTATAATGTAGTGGCTTTGCCTCATCATGCGGATTGTTTCGTACCGAAAATGAATTGTACTTTGTCTGAATTATATGATCATTATCCGGAATGGTTTGAATGTGAAACACCAGAGTTGCCTATTCGTGTCAATATTTTAGATCCGATGGAGGATCTATCCATTCAAATCCATCCTGATGATGATTTCGCAAGGCAATATAATAAGGGGCGCGGCAAACCGGAAGCTTGGGTTATTTTAGATGCTCCTGAAGAAGGATATATTGAATTTGGACATTATGCTCAAAATAAAGAAGAGTTTATTCGCTGGGCAGAACAAAAAGAATGGCAAAAGCTCCTTCGTTATCTTAAAACACCAGTGGGCGGTTTTATTGATATACCGGCAGGGACTTTGCATGCGATTGGCAAAGGCGTATTAACCTACAATATTTCCAGGAATGCGGATTGTACACTACGGCTTTATGACTATGATCGGGTTGATCCAGATACAGGAAAGAAAAGACCTATTCAACCTGAGGCTGTCTTTGAAAATGTTAATATACCAGATCGATTGATATCGTTTCTAATGTTTCCGTCGGCAACGGAGTGGGGATGTAAAGTGACGCGTTATTGGGATGAGCCGGGATTGTATACATTAATGCGAATTCAAACAGAAGATCGAGGGCGGTTTTTGCATGATCGCTTTGCGTTCTATACTTGTGTAAAAGGATCTGGTATGGTCAATGATATCAAGGTTGAACAGGGCGAAACCATCTTGGTTCCTGCTCATACCGGATGGCTAGAGTTCCAGGGCAACATGGATCTTTTTTTGGCCAGTTATCGGAATGAGAATAGTTAAGGATACTTTTATTAAAATTTATGATAATTCGAAAAAACTATATCATGAATCAAATAGTATTGATCTTTGATATAAATTCGTCCATGTATTTCTTATTTTATAGAAGAAGTAACGTAAAATTTGAAAATTAACATAAAATAGGTTACTACAAAAAAAGTGTGATACAAGGATAGAAAAAGGCCCAATCTATTGTTGATTGGGTCTTTGTGGCGTTGGATCAATATCCTAGTTCTTCGCCGACCAGGATCACATGAATGCGTCCGGCTTGGCCGCTTCTTCTTGTGACAAGGATCTGATTACAGATACAGTCGGGTTCCAGACAATTCATGCATCGTCCAAAGCGGGCACAAGGAGTATCTTTGTGCAGTCTTGTCGTGTTGGGAGGGGTTGCCATATTGCGGACGCGGGCGATGCCGCTTGGAATATCGGTAACGACTTTGTTCATGCCGGCAATCACTAAAACGTGTTCTGGTCCGAAACAAAGATAACAGATACGATTGGCGGTGCCGTCAATATTGATCAGTTCGCCATCCAGAGTGATCGCATTGGCGCTCATCAAAAACCAGTCGGCATTAAAGATCTTGGTCGCCTGTTCTTTTTTGTCTCCCTGCATGCGGTCGATGGCATCATAGTTTTTGTCCTTTACGGTTTGGATCAAGCCGATTTCTTCCATGGTCATGGAGCCGCCCCAGCCAATGGAGCTATTTTCCGGAATCAGTTCTAAAGCTTTGGCCAAGGCTTCTTCTTTAGTAGCGCAATAATAACCGCTCATATTTCGTTTTTCTAAATTTGCGATGATCGTTTTAGCGGTATTTTGAAAAGAAATTTGTTTGGGATTCATAGTGTTCCTCCTTTTTTGTTTTCATTGTATCATGCATTTTGCTTGTTTTATACCTATTAGGGGTATAATATGTATGTGGTGGTGATTTTATGAATGAATTAAAAAAACAGTATAAACATATGCCAAGAGATGAAAAAGAAGTGCGAAATATGAAGAGTCGGCTGCATCGTATGGTGGGGCAGCTTAACGGTATTGAAAAGATGTTGGATGATGGCCGTTACTGTGGAGATATCTTGATTCAGATATCGGCGATCGAGAGTGCTCTGCAGGCTTTAGGATATATGGTCTTGCAGGATCATCTGGAGACTTGTGTTCGAGAAAAAGTCAAAGAAGACGACAAGGAAGTCATGAAGGAAGTTTTGACTTTGATCAGGAAATTAAAATAGAGGTGATACGATGGAAAAGCAGTTTGATGTCACGGGGATGACTTGTGCAGCTTGCCAAGCCAATGTCACAAGAGCTGTTTCCAAACTGGAGGGTGTAGAAGATGTCGATGTTTCTTTATTGTCGAATTCGATGAAGGTTACCTTTGATGATTCTAAAGTCGACAGTCAAATGATCTGCCAGGTTGTTTCCAAGATTGGTTATGGAGCTAGTGAAAAAGGGGCTAAGCAAGAAAGGTCTTCTTTTCAAAAGGAATGGAATGATCGGCAGTCAAAAGCGCAAAAGGAACAAAGATCTTCTTTTGTGCGGCTGATGACTTCCGTTGGGTTGTTGATTCCTTTGATGTTGATCGCTATGGGTCCGATGATGGGACTTCCGATTTTATCGGGCGAACAAAATGCGATGATATCGGCTTTGAGTCAGGTCTTGTTGGCTACGCTGATCCTATTCATTCAGCGTCATTTCTTTATTCATGGTTTTCAATCGCTGATCCATAGAGCCCCTAACATGGATTCTTTGGTTGCGATTGGATCGGGGGCCAGTTATCTGTATGGGCTTTATGCGGTCTACCAGATGGCTTATGGCTTTGGTTATGGTCATATGGAGATGGTTCATCATTCGATGCATGCGATGTATTTTGAATCGGCAGCCATGATCGTGACTTTGGTCAGTGTGGGTAAATATTTGGAATCGCGCTCTAAGAAAAAGACGGGAGATGCATTGGATAAACTGGTGGATCTTACGCCTAAGATGGCCAGTGTGATCCGAGGTGGTGTCGAGATTCTGATTCCGGCTGAAGAACTGGTCAAAGGAGATCGAATCGTCATTCGTCCTGGTGACCGAATTCCGGCGGATGGGACGGTAGTCTCAGGAAACGGGGTTGTGGACCAAAGTGCGATCACCGGGGAAAGTATTCCTGTGGATAAGGAAGCGGGAGATGTGGTTCTTTCGGCTACCTTGAATCAAAATGGATCCTTTGTTTTTGAAGCTTCAAAGGTGGGGGAAGAATCGACGCTGGCGCAAATCATTCAGTTAGTGGATGAGGCGGGAAACTCTAAGGCACCGATTGCTCGTATTGCGGATAAGGTGGCAGGGATCTTTGTGCCGGTCGTGATCGGAATCGCGGTTTTGACAGGCGTGATCTGGATCCTTCTGGGACAAAGTATTGAATTCAGCTTATCCAATGCGGTGGCGGTCTTGGTGATTTCGTGTCCTTGTGCGCTGGGGCTGGCTACACCGGTGGCCATTATGGTTTCTACCGGGAAAGCAGCCGAATATGGCATCTTGGTCAAAAGTGCAGCATCTTTAGAGAACTTGGCTCACATGGATACTATAGTATTGGATAAGACGGGAACGATCACAAGCGGAAAACCGAGTGTGCAGAAGGTTCTTTCTTTGGAAGAGGAAAAGGAATTCTTATCTTGGGCAGCTGGTTTGGAGGCTGGCAGCGGACATCCTCTGGGACAGGCTGTCGTAGAGTATGTCAAAGAGCGAAACATTGATTTTATGGCGATGGATTCATTTGAATCGGTAACTGGAAAAGGCATTAAAGCCAGCCGGCAAGGGCACACGTACCTGGCGGGCAATCAACGCTATTGCCAAGAAGAGGGCATTCTTTTGTCGCAGACCATGCTTGATGCGATGGATCAGGCATCGCGTTTGGGGTGGACGCCTCTGTTGTTTGCCAGAGATCAGAAGATACAGGGAATGATCAGCGTAGCGGATACAGTCAAAGAAACGAGTCGTGCTGCCATTCAGGAATTCAAGAAAAAGAATCTTCATGTGGTGATGTTGACGGGAGATAATGAAAATACGGCAAAGGCCATTGCACAGGATCTGCAGATCGATACGGTGATCAGTGATGTCTTGCCGGCCGATAAAGAGAGTGTGATCCGGGATCTGCAAGCGCAGGGACATAAAGTTATCATGGTGGGAGATGGCATCAATGATGCGCCGAGTCTGATGCGCTCTGATATAGGAATTGCCATTGGCAACGGAACCGATATCGCAGCAGACAGTGCGGATGTGATCTTAATGAAGAGTTCGCTTCTGGATGTCAATACGGCCATTGAATTGAGTCATAAAACCATTCGCAATATTCATATGAATCTGTTTTGGGCATTTTTCTATAATGCTTTAGGGATCCCTTTGGCGGCGGGCTTGTTTTATCCGTTTTTCGGATGGAGTTTATCGCCTATGATTGGCAGTGCTGCCATGTCATTGAGTTCGGTTTGTGTCTGTGCGAACGCCTTGCGATTGCGATGGTTTAGGCCAAGCGTTCAACTGGAGGATAAAATAGAGAAAAAAGAAAAAGTCATAGAGAAAAAGGAGGAAGAAAGTATGACAAAAACAATGAAAGTAGACGGCATGATGTGCCAGCATTGCGTGGCGCATGTCAAGAAAGCATTAGAGGGTGTAGAAGGAGTCAGACAGGTGGATGTTGATCTGGAATCAAAGAGTGCTTTGATTCATATGGATAAAGAAATCGATAATGATTGCTTGAATCGTGCAGTCGAAGAGGCTGGATATACGCCGATTTCGATCGAATAGGGGCAACTGCCCTTTTTCTTTTGAAAAAATGTTTAAATCCCCTGGAAATGTGCTAAAATTTTCGTGTTGAAAGGGGTTACAAAATGAAAAGAGAAGCAGGGATCTTATGCCCTATGTTTTCGGTACCCGGCAATCAGGGAATTGGGGACTTTGGCACAAAAACATTGAAAATGATTGATTGTATAGCGGATGCCGGATATAAAGTTTGGCAGATGCTGCCGCTGCAAGTAACGGGGTTTACCCACTCTCCTTATCAGAATCTCTCGAGTTTTGCGGGAGATCCCATCTATATCAACATTGACCGCTTGAGCGAAATGGGGTTAGTGACGCAGAGTTCAGTCATTAATTGTAACAAGTTTAAAAATCGTGTGGACTATGCTTTGGTCCGCGAATTTAAAGAAAAATATTTTGAACGGGCTTTTAAAGCGTTCAAAAAGGTTTTTGATGCGTACGAAGAAGAATATAATAATTTCTTGCGCGATGCTTTCTGGCTGGAGGATTGGGTCACGTTCCAGCTTTTTCATGAGCTGCATGACGGGGCCAGCTGGAACGAATGGGATGAAGAGTATCGAAACTATCCGGAAGAGCATGATTTGGATCTGTCGGATTACCAGGAGCGCATGGATTATTTGCGGTTTTTGCAGTTTATATTCTATAAACAGTTGAGTGAAATCGTGATGTATGCGCATTCCAAAGGATTGGAAATCATGGGGGATGTTCCTTTCTATGTAGATTATGACAGTGCGGATGTATGGGCCAACAAAGAGTTGTTTTTACTGGATGAAAAAGGAAAACCGGAATTTGTGGCGGGATGTCCACCGGACTATTTTAGTAAGACCGGGCAGCGCTGGGGGATGCCGATCTATGATTTTGAAGCGCAGGAAAAAGATGGATATCAGTTCTGGTGCCAAAGGGTTCACTGGACCAATCGTTTCTTTGACAAGATTCGCATTGATCATTTCCGCGCTTTTGACACATACTGGAAGATTCCGGCTGAGTGTCCGACGGCCATCGATGGCAAATGGATCTTGGGGCCTGCTGAAAAGCTTTTGGATGCGATCTTAAAGGCGTGTCCGGATGTGGAGCTGATTGCGGAAGATTTAGGAATGATTCGCAAGGAAGTAACGGAATTGGCAGATGCTTATAAAATTCCTGGCATGGAAGTGCTCTTGTTTAAAATGGAGGCAAAGCAGTTAAGAAAACCGATACCGCAGCATAAAGTTTTATATACAGGGACGCATGACAATGCCACGATCATGCAGGATTATGTCAATTATGACAACAATCGGCGGATCTCCTTGCGTCGGTTCTTTAAAAAACGTGGTTATGAGGAACGGGCTTTCTATGATATTGTTTGTCATTTTGCCTTGGACTCTGAAGCGGATCTGGTGATCTTGCCGATTTGGGATGTCTGTGGTTATAAAGAGGAGGCCAGAATCAATGCGCCGGGCACAGTGGGTGATCAAAACTGGACTTGGAAGTTAAAGGATTTTAAGACGTTTCCGGATGAGTTGATGAAAACGAAAACATGGATCGAACAAGCGGGTCGCTAAAGGCGGCCTTTTCTTTTGAAATCCAGTATAATAAAGATAGGAAAAGGCGGTGAAAACATGAAGATCACAGTATGTAAAGATTATGCACATCTCAGCAAGGTCATGGCGCAAAAAGTAGCAAAGCTCATCCGCCAGAAGCCGAATCTGGTATTTTGTTTGCCGGCGGGGAATTCTCCCATCGGGATGTTTAAGGAGCTTGTAAAAATGTATGAGGAAGGAAAGGTGGATTTTTCTAGACTTCGTACGTTTGATATGGATGAGTATGTGGGTTGCGGACCTGAGGATCCGCATAGTTTTGTCTATTTCTTTCATCATCATTTCTTTGATCATGTCAATATCAATATGGACAATGTAGAATACCCGGATGCATTAGCAGATGATTTGGATGCGATGTGTAAAAAGTATGCGCAGGATATCGTGGATGCCGGAGGATTGGATATTGCGATCACGGGGATTGGAGATGATGGACATATCGCTTTCAATGAACCGGGTGAGTATCTTTTGCCGAGAACGCATGTGGTAAAAATGGATGAAATGACGCGTAAACAGAACGCATCGGCATTTGAAGACCGCAAAGAAGGGGTACCGCGATATGCGATCACTACCGGGATGGAAGAACATATGAAGGCCAAACACTATTTTGTCGTTTGTTCGGGAGCGCATAAAGCACCGTTGTTGAAGAGGCTGTTTGAATCGGAGAAATTGGATCCTCAATTCCCGGTATCTTGGTTGCGTATGCATCCCAATGTGGAATTTGTCATCGATGAAGAAGCGGCAAAAGAGATTCCTAAGGATGTCTTGGAGTATTTTAGTAAGTAGATATAATATATAAGGAAGAGAAAAAGATGAGAAGAAATCAAAATTTGTATGATTTCTTCTTTTTGGCGCTTTAAATTCTAGCGGGGTGGAAACACCCCGCTGTGATTTTAAAGGTTCGATTTTATCTTGTTTCATTCTTTATGGTTTCATCTCATTTTTTGTATTTCCCTCTCTGTTTTCCTTTATGTTTAATTGGTTTTTTTATTTCTTTGACTGAATATCTTTGTTGATGATTCTGATGGTTGTTTAGTCAAAGTAAGGGCAGATGTGATTTCTTTTTTTGAGGATCAGTTTATAATCGCAATTTCCATTTGATGAGCGAATGGGTTCCAGGGATTCAACATCTTCTGGATTCAGATTTAATAGTTTAATGATATTCTTTTCCATTGACACCTCGTGACAGATAAAATCGAACGAATCAATTGTATCAAAGGTGAAATTGAGCAATGGCAAAACACCCCGTTCAAAATTTAAAGGAAGCAAAATAAAAACACCCCGCCAATTTAAAGGCAGGGTGTGACCCCGTTATAATTTAGAATATCTTTTTATGTTGATAAATATCAGAAATTGATTGCATTTATTTCAAGACCATGTATAATTGTCTTGTTTCTTTATATAAACTAAAAGTTTAGTGATAGAAAACCGGAGGGATGTTATGAAGATTGGATCGAAAATCAAAGATCTACGAATCAAAAATGGTTTGACCTTGGAAGAGCTGGCAAGCCGCAGTGAACTGACCAAGGGATTTTTATCACAGTTGGAACGAGATTTGACCTCTCCCAGCATCTCCACTTTGGAAGATATCTTAGAGGCTTTAGGAACGGATCTGAGTTCTTTCTTTGCATCGAGTCCGGATTGCCAGATCGTTTTTGGGAAAAACGACGTGTTTGTAGATGAACGCGAAGAGCATAAGGTGGAATGGATCGTACCGAATGCACAAAAAAATGATATGGAACCGATTCGAATCACAATTCATCCGGGCTGTTCCTCATTTACGATGAAATCCAATGAGGGCCAGGAATTCGGTTATGTCTTAACCGGAAAATTAGAACTGGTGATTGGTAAAAAAGTCTATCCGCTCAAGGCCAAAGAGACTTTTTATTTAGACGGTGAAAAGAACCACTTTGTTCGCAATGTCGGATCGAAAGATGCGGTCTTGTTGTGGGTGGCAGCACCGCCGATGTTTTAGGAAAGGAAAAGGGAATGGGTTATGGAACAAGAAAAGAATAAACTGATCCAGTTTAAACATATTGTCAAAGATTTTGACGGCCAGATCGTTTTAAAGGGAATCGATCTGGATATCTATGAAAATGAATTTGTGACCCTTTTAGGACCCAGCGGTTGCGGTAAGACAACTTTGCTTCGAATCTTAGGCGGTTTTTTAGAACCGACTGAAGGACAAGTCATCTTTGATGGACAGGATATTTTAAAATTGCCTCCGTATAAGCGCGAATTAAATACGGTCTTTCAAAAATATGCGTTATTTCCGCATATGAATGTTTACGACAACATCGCTTTTGGCTTGAAGATCAAAAAGATGTCCAAAGATATCATCGATCAGAAAGTTATGAAAATGCTGAAACTGATCAATTTGGAAGGATATGAAAAGAAAAATGTGACTTTGCTTTCGGGGGGTCAGCAGCAGCGTGTTGCGATTGCCCGTGCTTTAGTCAATGAACCATCTGTCCTTTTGTTGGATGAGCCGTTAGGAGCCTTAGATCTGAAGCTTCGAAAAGAAATGCAGTATGAGTTGAAACGTATCCAACAGGAAGTAGGAATCACCTTTATTTATGTAACACATGATCAGGAAGAAGCTTTGACGATGTCCGATAAGATCGTTGTGATGAAAGACGGGGAGATTCAACAGGCCGGCACACCACAAGATATCTACAATGAACCGGTAAACCGCTACGTCGCTAACTTTATCGGAGAATCCAATATCGTGCCAGGGCGCATGCTTCAAGATAAACTAGTCCGTTTTGATGATAAAACATTTGATTGTGTAGATGTAGGATTCAAAGAAAATGAACCCGTTGATGTCGTGATTCGCCCGGAAGATATCGATATTGTCGATGTGGAAAAGGGCAAGATGACGGGAACGGTAGAAAGTGTCTTGTTCAAAGGCGTTCATTATGAAGTGATGGTAGAAACAGTTCCTGGAACGCATGTTACCGTCAATATGCATGTGAAAAAAGATGAGAATATCTACAGCGAAGATCGCAAGGAAGCCATCAGTGCCAACGACTTCTATCTGGACTTGGAAGATATGAAAGATATCGACGAAAAAGAGATCATCGCCCGTGCGGATGCGCAAGCCTGGAATCCGGAAACGGAAGAATATATTTCAATCAAAGTTGATACTGATCTCAAAGAGGAGATCGGAGAATATGCTGTTACCTTCTCTACTAACTCCGGAACGAAGGTTACAAGAAAAATTTGGGTTGTGGATCAGCGCGTTGTTGAGAATAAAAAGGCGAATGAAGCTGTCAGTGCTTTTAACTTCTTTAAATCAAAAGATGAAATCTTAGAATCGCCAGCTTTGGATACGGATTTAAAAACTTGGGCCAATGCACAGGGATGGAAGCTGGATAATGAAGAAGAAGGCATCGATCTAAGCGTAGATTATGACTTTGATCCGGAAACGATAACGGAAGGAATTTACAAGGTTACTTTCTGGACAACAGGACGTGAATTTAAGATTCATACAACAGATTTTGTGGAAGAAGGCAAAGAGGTCGGTTTAACTTTCTTCCCGGAAGATATTCATGTTATGGAGAAGATGGAGTTTTAAATGAAACGTTTTTCACAATTGGCCATTCCGTATGTAGTTTGGGTTATTTTGATGATTTTGTTGCCAATGTTGTTGATATTGTTTTATGCGTTTACCACACAAGGAAACGAAATTATCAACTTTACCTTTACGTTTGACCATTTTATTCGTTTTTTTACCGACCATGACTTTTTATTGATTTTATGGAGATCTTTAGTTATTGCGTTTAAAACCACTGTGATTTGTGTGTTGTTAGGGTATCCGATTGCGTATTTTATTGCACGAAGTTCAGATCGGGTTCGAAATATCTTGGTACTGGCTATTACATTACCAACCTGGATCAATATGCTGGTGCGAACCTATTCCTGGATTGGCCTTCTTTCGGAAGGGGGCATTCTACAAAACTTGTTTGGATTGCAGGATACTGAGCTTCTTTATACAGAAGGGGCTGTACTGCTGGGGATGGTTTATAACTTTATTCCATTTATGATCTTGCAGATCAATACATCTCTTTGTAAGATGGATTCTTCATTGCTGGAAGCCAGTGCTGATCTTGGTGCCAATAAGCTGCAGACGTTTTTGCGCGTAACTTTCCCATTGTCGCTTTCCGGCGTGATCAGTGGAATTGCCTTGGTATTCTTACCGGCTGTAAGTTCCTTCTTTATTCCAAAACTGTTGGGAGGCGGACAGTTCTTCCTGATCGGTAATGTGATTGAAAACCAGTTTATTACGGTTGGTGAGTGGAACTTCGGTAGTGCCATTTCCATGATCATGGCCGTGATCATGATGCTTTGTATGTATCTGATCCGTCGTGTGGACGAGCATAATAACGGAGGGAGGCAGAAGAAGGCATGAAAAAAGAAAAACGCATTTTTGGTAAAGTGCTGATGGTACTTTCTTTATTGTTCTTCTACGTTCCGATTTTATATATGATCGTATTTTCTTTCAATTCAGGACGATCTTTGACGAATTTTGAAGGTTTCAGTCTTCGCTGGTATGAGCACATGTTACAAAATCGTGACATGATGGAATCACTTTATACAACGATTACGATTGCTTTGTTAGCAACAGTAGTATCAACGATTTTAGGAACCATCAGTGCCATCGGACTTTCAAAAAGCCGAAAGTTTCTACAAAAAATCATCTTACAGCTGAATGATTTCCCCATCATGAATCCAGAAATCGTGACCGCAATCGGATTTATGTTGTTGTTTATCACATTCCATGTTGAAAAAGGATATATGACGATGCTTTTAGCGCATATAGCCTTTTGTACGCCATATGTGATTTTAAGTGTCATGCCTAAAATTCGCTCATTAGATCCAAATTTGGCGGATGCGGCTATGGATTTAGGAGCTACACCGTGGCAGGCGTTGATCAAAGTGCTTGTACCGCAGATTATGCCGGGTATCGTTTCGGGAGCTTTGATCGCATTTACAATGTCGTTTGATGATTTCATCATTTCCTATTTTGTAACGGGTGGAGGCGTAAAAAACTTAAGTATTATGGTTTACACCATGAGCAAGCGCATCAATCCAAGCATCAATGCAATATCTACACTGGTTGTAGTATTGATAACGGTAGTCCTTGTGATTATCAATGTAGTACCTATGATTAAGGAGAGAAGGGAGAAAAAACATGAAAAAATTATTGGCTAGTGCCCTAGTGGGTGCCTTGGCACTGGGCATGACCGGATGTTCAGGATCCGGCGGGCAGGAACGTGAGTTCGAAGGACAGGAGCTTCATCTGTATAACTGGGGCGAATATATGGGAGAAAATTTAATCTCGGATTTTGAAGAACAGACAGGTGCCACTGTGAATGTGGATTACTTTGAATCCAATGAACAGATGTATATCAAGGTGGCCAATGGGGAATCTTTTGATGTTTTGGTTCCTAGCGACTATATGATCGAACGTTTGATTCAGGAAGATCTGCTTCAACCATTAGATAAGGATAAACTGACAAACCTGGATCAGTTATCGGATGGTGTCATGGGATTAGATTACGATCCAAATAATGATTACTCTATTCCTTATTTTTGGGGAACTGTAGGTATCGTTTACGATAAAACAAAGGTTAGTGAAGAAGATCTGGAAAAAGAAGGATACAACATTTTCCTGGATACAAAATATAAAGGGGATATTTATTTATATGATTCTGAACGAGACAGCTTTATGATGGCGTTAAAAGCATTGGGATATTCTATGAATACAACCAATGAAGCCGAGCTTCAGGAAGCGTATCAATGGCTGGTGGAATGTGTAGAAACCATGGAACCAGAAATCGTGACCGATGAGATCATTGACAATATGGCGCAGGGAAGAAAAGCTTTAGGATTGATCTATTCTGGAGATGCAGCCTATGTCATGTCAGAAAATGAAGACATGGGCTTCTATATGCCGGAAACAGGAACCAACTTATGGAGTGATGCCATGGTTATTCCTAAGAATGCGGAAAATCCGGAATTGGCACATGCGTTCATCGATTATGTATGTAATTATGATGCGGCAATGGATAACTCCAGCTATGTTGGATATACTTCGCCCAATGAAGAAGTTATGAATGAGTTAAGTGGTGAAGGTGGAGATTTTGAAGGGATCAATGCCTATATTCCACGTACCGGAAATGATCAGGACGAAGTGTTCAAGTATGATGAACAAACTCGTACAATCATTGCAGAGCTTTTCAGTAAAGTAAAAGTTGCTGCCAGCAACGCGGAATAAAGAGATAGACATTAAATGTTTATCTCTTTTTTTTCTATTTTGATTGCTGGTGTATAATAAAAATATGAAAAAGAAAATCAAAAAAGGAGTATCGGTACTTTTGGATGTTCTGGCATCGTGTTTGATGCCGCTGATTCCAATGTTGATTGCGGCCAGTTTATTTAAGACCATTGCGGCCATCATCGGACCCGATATGTTGGGACTGGTCGATGCCAAGGATGATCTCTATGTCTTGTTTAGCTTTGTGGGCGATGCCGGCTTCTATTTCTTCCCAATCATGATTGGCTACACGGCATCAAAACGTTTCGGCTGCAATCCGATCCTGGGCATGTTTCTAGGGGCAATCATGCTGCATCCGACATTTGTCGCTTTGGCCCAAGGCGAAGAAGCTTTTACTGTCTATGGTATTCCTTGTCATGTTCAAAATTATTCTTCATCGATCATTCCGATCATGTTGTCGGTCTTTGTTTTTTCATATGTTGAACGCTTCTTTGATAAACATATTCCAAAAGCTTTGTCGGCCGTGTTCTCACCCATGCTTGCCGTTGCTGTAATGCTGCCGATCATGCTTTGCGTATTAGGACCGATCGGTTCAATTGTCGGGGAATACATCAGTATCGGTTTGATCGCCTTAGGGAATATGGGCGGGATCATGACGGTCTTTGCCATGATGCTGATCGCTGCTTTATGGGAATATATTGTCATGGCCGGGATGCATTGGCTGTTTATCACCACGATTTTTATGATCATTGCCGATCAGGGGATGGAAACGGTCGTGGCTCCTTCGGTGTTGCTGGCGGCTTTTACCGTAGGGGGTATGTGTTTTGGGGCGGCGATGCGCCTTCACGACAAGGAACAAAGGGCACTAAGCATTTCTTATCTGATTGCTCAAATGATCGGCGGCGTGACGGAACCAGGTCTTTATGGAATCGGGGTACGTTATAAGCGACCTTTTATCGGAATGATGGCTGGAGGCCTGGCGGCGGGGCTCTTTGCGGCTATGGTTGGTTTGAAAGTATATAATTTCTTGCCGGTGGCCAGCTTCTTGGCCTTGTTAGGGTTTATCGGTCCGGAGCCGATGAATATTGTCTTTGCGATCATCGGGGCCCTTTTGTCTTTTGCGGTTTCTGCCATTGTGACCTATCTGTTAGGAATCGATGAATCGCTGACTGCAGAAAAAGTAGATACGTGATCTAAGATCCCAGAGGAAACCTTTGGGATCTTTGTATGTATTTGTTGTTTTGTGCTAAAATATCATCATGAATCAATTAGAAAAAGCGCGCCAGACAATCGACCAAATCGATGCAGAAATGGCTTCTTTGTATGAGCGACGTATGGATGCCGTCAAAGAAGTTTTGGCATATAAGAAAGAAAATGGATTGCCAGTTTTTGATGAAACAAGAGAACAAGCGGTGATCGATAAAAACAGTGTCCGAATCCAGAATCCGGAATATCAGGAATTCTATAAAGACTTTTTAAAGAAACTGATGAACAATTCAAAAGATTATCAGCGAACTTTATTGAGTCAGCATGTGATAGCTTATGCAGGAGTACAAGGAGCCTTTAGTCAAATTGCCGCGGCTCGTCTTTTCCCCAACGATCAGAAACTGAACTTCAAAAACTTTGAAGAAGTCTTTAAGGCAGTAGTGGATAAACGTGCAGAATGGGGCGTGATCCCTTTTGAAAATACCAATTCTGGTTTAGTGGGAGAAGTGTTGGATGCCTTGTTAGAATATCCGGTTTATATCCAGGAAGTCTACGATCTCAAAGTGGAACAATGTCTTTTAGGGATCCCGGGAGCGACCCTGAAGGATGTAGAGTGGGTCTATTCTAAGGATCAGGCTTTGATGCAGTCGCGCAATTTCTTAAAACAGCTGAGCGTTCAAACGATCAGCTATCCCAATACAGCTATGGCGGCACAATATGTAGCCAGTCAAAATGATAAGACCAAGGCAGCAATCGGGGCCAAGGAAAATGCTCAGTTGTATGGATTGGAGATCTTGGCAAGCCAGATTGAAGCGCATACCGAAAATACAACGCGGTTTCTGGTGATTGGGCTACAGCCCAAAACATCAGGAAATCGCTCCAGCGTGCTTTTGACGGTACAGCATACCAGCGGTTCGCTGGCAAAGATCATTGAGGTCATAGCGCGTCATCATATCAATATGGAAAGCATTCAGTCTCGCCCGATCAAAGGAAGACCTTTTGAATATTTCTTCTTTGTGGAAATGGACGGGGATGCCGCACAAGTACAGGCGTGCATTGAAGATATGAAAGAGAATTGCGAAAGCATCAAGAGTTTAGGAACTTATTCATTAGGAGGACAGTAAGATGAGTTTTGTGAAAGAAAGCGTCAGTCAGAAACCAATTGTGGATACAGTATTTACGATTGTGAAAAAGGCTAAGGAAGACAAGGCAAAAAGCGGAGAAGATGTCGTGGTGGATGCGACCATTGGTTCGCTTTATGATGAAGAAGGGAAATTAGTTGCGTTAGACAGTGTATTCTCTTCTTTAAAAAATCTGGATAACCGTGTTTTGGCCGCCTATGCCGCCAGCTTTACAGGGAATGAGGATTTTAAAGATCGCGTCTATCAGTGGGTCTTGGATGGTAACAGTCATCTTCATCATGAAATCATTGCGACGCCGGGAGGAACCGGAGCGGTAGCGATGACGATACAGGAATGCCTAGAGGCGGGACAAACTGTAATTTTACCGGAGATTGCCTGGGGAAGTTATAACTTAATGGCACAGATGAACAATCTGCAGATTGCGACGTATGCTTTATTTGAAGAGGATCATTTTAATATCGAATCTTTTAAGCACACGTGTCAGATGGTCATGGCTCAACAAAACAAGCTGGTCGTAGTCATCAACGATCCTTGTCATAATCCGACTGGTTATTCTTTGAACAAAGAAGAATGGAATGAAGTGATCGCGTTCCTGAATGAATGCTCGAAAACACATGCGGTCGTCTTATTGAATGATATTGCTTATATCGATTACGCTTATGGACAAAAACAAGCAAAGGAATACTTCTCGGTCTTTGATCAAATCTCGGATAATATCGTTGTCATTGTGGCATTCAGTTTGAGCAAGTCTATGACAAGTTATGGATTGCGCTGCGGAGCGGCCATTATAATGGGGCAAAGAGAAGAAGCAGTGCAAGAATTGAAGATCGTATTTGAAAAGGATGCTCGAGCGACTTGGTCCAATATCAACAACGGAGCTATGGCAACTTTTGTGGATGTTATGGATCATCATTTAAAAGCCTATGATCAAGAGCGTCTGCATTATGTGGCTTTATTGAAGGAAAGAAGCGATATCTTTGTCAAAGAGGCAAAAGAAGCAGGCTTGAAGCACTATCCATATAAAGAAGGATTCTTTGTGACTTTGTCAATGGCCAATGAAACGCGCGACAAATATCATGAAGCGCTGATGGAAAATCACATTTATACAGTCAAGGTCAATTTAGGGATCCGGGTAGCGGTATGTTCTTTATCGGTAGACAAGATCAAAGGGCTCGCCAAGAAGATGAAGGAGATCTTGGATACGGTTGAATAATAAACATAGAGATGGACAGAAATAAAACTTTGTCCATCTTTTTTTGTTATAATAGGGACTATGAAAACGGGAATCATTGATGTCGGAGGCGGCATGCGCGATATTTATGGGGCAGGGATCTTGGATGGCTGCCTGGATCTGAATATTTCGTTTGATTATGGAATCGGAGTGTCTGCCGGCAGCGGAAACATTGCCACCTTTTTGGCAAAACAAAGAGGGCGAAACAAACGGTTTTATTTGGAATATGCGATGCGCAAAGAATATATGTCATTTTCCAATCTGGTGAAAAAGAAAAAGTATTTGGATTTGGATTATATCTATGGGACCTTGGCAAATTCTACCGGGGAGGATCCGATGGACTATGAAGTGTTCGTACGCAATCCTATGGAATTTGAAGTGGTCGGCACCAATGCCAGAACGGGGGAGCCGGTTTATTTTGACGGGAAGAAAATGCCGGCCGATCATTATGATATTCTCAAAGCCAGCAGCTGTATCCCTGTGATCTGCACTCCGTATCCGATTGGGGATGAAATCTATTTTGATGGCGGATTAAGCGATCCGATTCCTATTCAAAGAGCTTGGGATCGTGGAGTAGAGCGCCTGGTAGTGATCTTGACGAAGCCCAGGGATTTGATCCGGGATCCAAAAAAAGATGCCTTGCCCGCTAAAGTTTTGGCACGCTCTTATCCGCAGGCGGCAAAAAAACTAGCCTTGCGCGCTGCGCTTTATAACCGGCAGGCATCGCAAGCCAAAGAAGGAGAGGCGCAGGGAAAAGTCTGCATTCTGGCTCCGAATGGAATCGGGGATCTGAAAACCTTGACCCGAGATCCGCAGCAGCTGGAAGAGCTCTATCAAAAAGGGGTTCAAGACGCAAAGAGAATACAAAAATTCTTAGAATTGTAAAAATTACGTAAAGCGCTTACATCTTTTTGTAAAAATAGAACATTATTCGTGCAAAATGTTTCCTTTTCTTCTATAATGGTGTTAAAGAAGAGAGGGAAACTTTCATGAAAAAATTACTTTCAGGTTTTTGTGCGCTCGCACTTGCATTAGGCGTGGCTGGATGTTCCGGTAATAATGAAGACACATTGGCCAATGCCGAAAAAACGGTAACAGGTTACTTTGATGCGGTGCAAGCAGGAGATGTCAACCAGATGGATACGTATGTTGTGGATGACTTCTATGATCCGTTAGGCATTTATGGAATCCAGGGTGAGATCGATGATTTGTTGGAAGACTTAGATATGGGAGATTCTTTTGATGATGAGGCCCGGGAATTTGTGAAGAATGCCGTCAGCGGGGCTATCACAGAATATGAGATCACCAGTTCTGAAATGGGCGAGGACAACACGGTGACCGTGGTTGTCAGTGCGCAAGGAAAGGACTATCAAAATGTGGATCTTACCAGTGTAGAATCCGAACTGTATACTTATGTCGAAAACTATGCGACAGAAAATGCAGATCGTCTCTATCAAATCATGAGTGAACAGGGCGAAGATGCGATGATGGAAGCGATGATGCAGGATCTTGCCGGTACGATGTTTGATATGATGGAAGAAACATTCTTAAATTCGGAATCGAGCTCTCTAACGATCAATTATGAATTGACTCAAGAAGATGGCACTTGGTTATTGAATACAGGCTATATCTCTTAAGTCCGATCAGAATCCGCAAAGCGGCCAGGAGGAATGAAACCTTCTGGCTTTTTTGGTGGAATGATTGTGATATAATAATTTCATTATGAGACAGGAAGGTTTATTTCAGGCAGAAGATATTCGTCCTTTGGCCGATCGCATGCGCCCAGAGTCTTTGGAAGAGTATGTGGGGCAGAAACAATTGATTTCTAAGGGCAGTCTTTTATGGAAGATGATCGAAAATGATAAAGTGACGTCGATGATTTTCTGGGGGCCGCCGGGGGTCGGCAAAACGACGCTGGCTCGAATCATTGCGCATCAGACAAAGAGTTACTTTGTCGATTTCAGTGCGGTCACTTCGGGAATCAAAGAGATCAAGGAGGTCATGAAGCAGGCGGATACGCGAAAGCAGTTAGGGCAGAATACGATCTTGTTCGTTGATGAGATCCATCGCTTCAACAAGGCGCAGCAGGATGCTTTTTTGCCATATGTGGAAAGAGGCAGCATCATTTTGATTGGGGCGACGACAGAAAACCCCAGCTTTGAAGTAAACAGTGCCTTGTTGTCGAGATGTAAGGTCTTTGTGCTCAATTCGCTGGAAAAAGAGGATCTGCTGGATTTGATCGATCGTGCACTGACGTCCGCCAAAGGATTTGGAAATGTGGATATTGATATGGCGCAGGATGCCAAGGAAGCCATTGCGGAATTTGCCGGCGGGGATGCGCGGATCTGTTTGAACACTCTGGAGATGGTCGTCAATAATTCGCCCAGCGATATTGAAGGGATCCATGTCTCAAAAGAGATCCTCCAGCAGTGTCTTCAAAGAAGAACCTTGTTGTATGACAAAAAAGGAGAAGAGCACTATAATGTGATCTCGGCCTTACATAAAAGTGTACGAAACAGTGATGTGGATGCAGCCCTATATTGGCTGGCGCGGATGCTGGAGGCTGGAGAAGATCCTCTTTATGTCGCCAGGCGTCTGGTGCGCATGGCGAGTGAAGACATCGGCATGGCGGATTCCCGGGCTTTGGAAATCACGGTGGCGGCTTATCAGGCAGCACATTTTTTAGGTATGCCGGAGTGCAATGTGCATCTGGCGCATGCGGTCGTATATTTATGTCTGGCACCAAAATCCAACTCTTTGGAAGTGGCTTATAATGCGGTCAAGGCAGATGCGATCAAAACGTTAGATCAGCCGGTGCCCTTGCATATTCGCAATGCGCCGACTTCGCTGATGAAGGATCTTGGATATAGCGACGGATATGAATACAGTCATGATTATGCGTATCATATGACGGATATGACTTGTCTGCCGGATTCTTTAGTAAAAAAAGAATACTATCATCCTTCGGATCAGGGATCGGAAATCAAGGTGCAGAAGCGCTTAGCACAAATCAAAGCCATTAAGGCCAATTATCATAAAATTCGTCAACAGAAGGGAAAATAATATGAAACTTGAAATACATTCCATTGCAGAAACGCAGAAGTTTGCCCAGGAAATGGCCAGACTTTGTCGGGGGAAAAACGTTTTGATCACGCTGGATGGTGATCTGGGAGCGGGGAAAACTACTTGGACGAAAGCTTTTGGGAAAGCTTTAGGTGTCAAAAATACCATCAATTCTCCTACTTTTACGATCTTGAAATCTTATAAACAGGAGGATGGCAAGCCTTTGCATCATATCGATGCCTATCGTTTGGAAGGGGCCAGTCAAGATTTGGGATTTGAAGATTGTTTTGATGAAGGGATCACGGTGATCGAGTGGTCTCATTATATCGAAGATCAGCTGCCGGACGATCGCATTTCGATTTCTTTGGAAGAGGGGATCGGCGAAGATCGTACGATTGTTATCGAGGCAACGGGAAAAGAAACACAAGAGATCCTGGAGGGATATCATGATTAGTTTATGTATGGATAGTGCTTATAAACAGCTGGTTTTAGGTCTCTATGAAGATGATGCACTTTTGGCGGGAATCAGTTTGGAAGCTTTCAAGAAACAAAGTGAAACGATCTTTGTGGAGTTAAATAAGCTTTTAGAGCAGACAAAGTTGGATTATAAAGATATCGATCGAATCGTGATCACCAAGGGACCTGGTTCGTATACGGGGATCCGCATTGCGATGACCATTGCCAAGGTCTTGTGTTCGCAGATGCACAAAGAGCTCTATACGATTTCAACGATGCAGCTGTATGCCGGTCTGGAACCAAGTGCCAATGTCATTCTGGATGCTCGCAGTCATCGTGCTTATGTAGCGCATCTGGAAAAAGGAAAGATCATAGGCGGTACGCAGATTTTGGATTTGGAAGATGTCAAGAAATTTTTGGAAGCACATCCGGGAAAGGTGTTTGGCGATGCCTTGTTGTCGGAAACAGAAACTTCGAATTTCTTAAAGAACTTTATAGATTTAAAGGCAGAATATCAGAAAGTAGAGAATATCCATGCCTTGGTTCCGGATTATCTTAAAGAAAGCGATGCTTATAAGGTATGACGTTTGTTCTTATGGAAGAAAAGGATCTGGATCTGGTCTGTGAGTTGGAAGGGCAATGTTTTAAAAATCCTTGGGATCATAAACAATGTCTGTATGAATTGCGGGAAAATCCTTTTAGCCAGGGGATTCTTTTAAAAGAGGAAGAACAGATCGTCGGGTACGCTTTTTTGTGGATCACTTTTGAATTGGCGCAATTAGCGCGTATTGGAATCGATCCGAAATTTCGTCAAAAAGGGTATGGAACGATCTTGATGAAGCATTTGATCGAAATCGCCCAAAGACAAGGGTGCGATGTATTTACATTAGAAGTCAGAGAATCGAATCAGCAAGCGAGGGCATTGTATGAATCATCAGGACTGATTGAAATCAATCGCTCGAAACAATATTATCCGGATGGAGAAGATGCCATCGTGTATTCGATGGGGATCTAGGAAGGAGAAAAGATGATCGTATTAGGAATCGAGAGCAGCTGCGATGAAACGGCAGTAGCGTTAGTCAAAGATAAAAAAGAAGTCTTATCTTCGATCGTAGCCAGTCAGATCGATGTGCATAAAGAGTTTGGCGGTGTTGTGCCGGAGGTGGCAAGCCGTATCCATATTGAGAATATTTCTTATTGTATTGAAGCGGCCTTAAAGGAAGCAAATTGTACGATGGAGGATGTAGATGTTGTGGCTGTGACCAAGGGGCCGGGACTGATCGGATGTCTTCATGTGGGAGTACAGGCAGCGAAAGCTTTGGCGTTTGCGTACCATAAGCCTTTGGTTCCGGTGCATCATTTGGCGGCTCATATCTATGCCAATGAATTGGTCGTAGAGATGAAATATCCTTTATTGGCTCTGGTTGTATCGGGAGGAAACACGGAGCTGGTTTATATGAAGGATGAAACCAGTTTTGAGATCTTGGGAGAAACGCAAGACGATGCGATCGGGGAAGCTTATGACAAGGTGGCTCGCGTATTGGGATTGGGTTATCCCGGGGGGCCAAAGATCGATAAAATGGCAAAAGAGGGCAAGCCTGTCTATGAGTTGGCAAAACCGAAGACTCAGGGACGATATGATTTTAGTTTTTCGGGATTGAAAAGCAGTGTCCTTCAGTTTACTAAGCGTATGGAAAGGCAAGGACAAACATATGATCTCAATGATTTAGCTTGTTCCTTTCAGGAATGTGCTCTGGATGAGATCTTCTCTCGGATTCATTTTGCCTTGGATGATCACCCGGAAATCAAACACTTTGTCGTAGGGGGCGGTGTCAGTGCGAATTCGCGTCTTCGTGAAAAGGTGGAAGAATTAAAAAAAGAATATCCCAACATTACCTTTACGGTGCCGCCGATGTCTTGTTGCACGGATAATGCGGGAATGATCGCTGTGGCAGGCACCATTGCTTATCGATCTGGTAGGCGTGCAGATGATAGTTTAACGGCCGATGCTTCCTGGGAAATTCAATAACAGTAATGAAGCCCGGATCATAGTTTGATCTCGGACTTCTTTTTTTGTACGGTTTCTAATGAGGGAATGGAAGGCAAGGCGCCGATTGTCTCTGTAGAGATAGAGGCAGTTAAGCTTGCCATCCGGATGGCGAAGGGCAAGGGAAGTTCTTGTCCTATAAAATAAGTGAAGGCGCCATGAAATATATCGCCGGCTCCGGTGGTGTCGATTGTATGGGCAGGATAAGCCGGTATATGATAAATCTTATTGTCTTTTTCATAGACGACGCCGCGCTCGCCGATCGTGATCACAATGGTGTGGCTTGTGATTTCGTGAAGTTTTAAAAAGATCGGTTTTAAGTCTTCTAAATTATCTAATTTGATTTCCATGTTTGTATAAGATCGGCTTAAGTCTTCAGAGCATACAAAATAATCGACCAAAGATCCTACAGCTTTTGTCCAGGGCTGATAAGAGCCGGCATCCATGATGGAAATTGCTTGGGGATAGCGATGGAGAGCCTCCAGGGCTGTTTTTGTTTCTCTGCCGTCAACCAGGATCAAGTCCGGATCGGCTTGGGGCCAAACGGGTTCGAATGGAGTTTCTTGTGCAGGGGCATTGAAAACCGTTCTTTCTCCGTGGGATGTATGGGCAATCACGCAGCTGATACTGGTAGAGGCTTTTGGATCCATGTAGATGGATTCTGTGGAAATGCCTGCATCTTTCATTTGAGAAAGGATCAGCTGGCCGAAAGGATCCAAACCGACACGGGCAATCAGGGAAGTATCGGCACCCCAGTTTGCTAAAAGAAAGGCAGCGTTGGTCGCTGGTCCGCCTGGGCATTGGGAAAGGTTTTGGATGATGTATTTACGGTTTTTTTGAAAAGAGTGTGAAATCGGGAAGTTTAAATCGTAAGTGGTTTGTCCGATGCATAAGATTTTCATAGTTTTATTGTAGCATTCTCGTTATAATAATACAGGCAGGAAGGAAAAATAATATATGATAAAAGCAGTTATTTTTGATATGGATGGCTTGATGTTCAATACGGAAGTCATGTTTAAAAAACAGTTTCGGGAGGCCTTGGATTTTAATCATATCGATGCACCGGATTCGGTTATTGAAGAAATGATCGGCTGTGATTCGAGAAGGATCCAGATCTTTGAGGAAGAGTATCCTGGCATCACTGAAGTCATGGCGTATTGTCAAAAACATCGGGTGGAATATTTTTTTGATTTTTTTAAAGAACCGGGATCTGCCAATATGCCGGGATTACAGGAGCTGATCGAATATTTGGATCAAAAAAAGATCCCTTATGGGATTGCCTCCAGCTCTTATCCGGAAGATATCCGAAGATTTGTGGAATATGCGGGTTTCAAGATCTCTTATAAGACTTTAACCAGTTCTAAAGAAGGGATGCCTTCGAAACCGGCACCAGATATTTTTTTGGAGGCGGCAAGGCGACTTCAGGAAAGACCGGAGGATTGCCTGGTTTTAGAGGATAGTAAAAATGGGATCATTGCGGCCAGCAGTGCAGGCATGCGATCCATTTTCGTCCCGGATCAGATCGTTCCGGATGAAGAGATGAAAAAGTATATTCAAACCACGTGTAAGAGTCTGAAGGATGTGATCCCGTATTTAGAAAATCAGGCGCACATGGTATAATGACAAAGGTAAAGTGAGGAAACAGAGGATGAAAAAAGAGCTAGTCATCGTTCTTGATTTTGGAGGACAGTACAACCAGTTAGTGGCACGTCGTGTCCGCGAATGCAATGTCTATTGTGAGATCTATTCGTATAAGACGGATTTGGAAAAGATCAAAGCAATGGAACCAAAAGGCATTATTTTAACGGGGGGACCGAACAGTTGTTACGAAGCGGATTCGCCTACGTATTCTAAAGAGTTATTTGAGTTGGGAATCCCGGTATTGGGATTGTGTTACGGTGCTCAGCTGATGATGCATGTGCTTGGCGGAAAAGTAGAGAAAGCGGATGCCCGTGAATATGGAAAGACCGAAGTGATCGTGGATAAGACTTCTTCGAAGATCTTTGAAGGGGTTTCGAAAAATACGATTTGCTGGATGTCACACTTTGACTATATTTCTCAAGTTGCTCCAGGATTTGAGATCACAAGTCATACAGATAACTGTCCGTGTGCTTCGGCAGAAAATACAAAAGATCAATTATATGCGATTCAGTTCCATCCGGAGGTATTGCATACTCAGGAAGGGACAAAGATGTTGTATAACTTTGTTCGTGGTGTTTGTGGATGTTCTGGTGACTGGCGTATGGATTCTTTCGTGGATGAGCAGATCAAAGCCATTCGTGAAAAAGTTGGGGATGGAAAGGTCCTTTGTGCTTTAAGTGGTGGTGTTGATTCATCGGTTGCGGCTGTATTGCTTTCAAAGGCGATTGGAAATCAATTGACTTGCGTGTTTGTGGATCATGGTTTATTGCGTAAAAATGAGGGCGATGAAGTGGAGGCTGTCTTTGGACCGGAGGGGCCTTATGAATTGAACTTCATCCGTGTCAATGCGCAGGAGCGTTATTACAGTAAACTAAAAGGGGTAACGGAACCGGAAGCGAAGCGTAAGATCATTGGTGAAGAATTCATTCGTGTGTTTGAAGAAGAGGCCAAAAAGATCGGAACGGTGGACTTCTTGGTACAGGGAACGATTTATCCGGATGTTGTAGAGAGCGGATTAGGCGGCGAAAGTGCTGTCATTAAATCGCATCACAATGTAGGTGGTTTACCGGATCATGTCGATTTCAAGGAGATCATTGAGCCTTTGCGTGATTTGTTTAAAGATGAGGTGCGTAAAGCTGGATTGGAATTGGGAATTCCGGAAAACTTGGTATTCCGTCAGCCTTTCCCGGGGCCGGGACTTGGTATTCGTATCATTGGAGAGGTAACGGCTGATAAGGTGCGTATCGTACAGGATGCTGATGCGATTTATCGTGAAGAGATTGCCAAGGCTGGACTTGATCGTGAAATCGGGCAGTATTTTGCGGCGTTGACCAATATGCGCTCTGTTGGTGTCATGGGCGATGAAAGAACATATGATTATGCCATTGCCTTGCGTGCTGTCAACACAATTGACTTTATGACAGCCGAATCGGCGCAGATACCTTATGAGGTATTAAATAAGGTGATGTCCAGAATTATCAATGAGGTGCGTGGGGTCAATCGTGTTATGTATGATTTGACGAGTAAGCCGCCGGGGACGATAGAGTTCGAATAGTAGTAGTCGGTTTGGAGGTCGTCAAAAAGCCTTTATTTATCGGTATTTGTGAAGCGTCGACTTTTTGGTAAAGTGATTTTGATACACTTTTGATACACGATGACTAAAAAAGGTCTTCTGATACAAGTGCGATTGTGCCAGTAGGCTTGCAAGTTAAAGACAAATTTTGATTATAAAATTGAGCTTCTGTATTGTATGCAGAGGTTCTTTTTTTTGGTGCACTTTACACTAGATCTATACATAAAAAATCCTCTGAATTGAAGTAGTGAGCATCTTCAAGACAGAGGATTTGTTTTTTATAACACAACTCTTTTACATTTCAACATTTTGATGAGGACATCATCAACTGCATCAGTATATCTTCCTTGTCTGATGAGATCGTTCTTTAAATCGATCAAACAATGGATGATCAAGTCATATTCATCTTTAGATAGATATAACCAATATTTCTTATTAAAGAACATCTTCACCACTCCTTTATGATTTCATTATAGTCATAGATAAAAGAAGTGAGAAATGTGCGATAGGTATGTATAAGAATTCTATAAATTGGAAATTGGCTATTTCGTTGCAACAATACTTATCCAATGATTTTTTTTATTTGAATACGTTTTTATCTCTGTAAAACCTGCTTCTTTCAAAGCAGCAATGAGCTGATCAGATGTGTAAATCTTCATACCATCAATCAACTTTGTCCATTTTTCATCTGCGTCATTCGTTCCGTCAGATTCGTTACAAATCAGGAATGTCCCTCCGTTTTTCAGAACTCGATTTACCTCAAAAAAACATTTTTTCAATCCCGGCCAGAAGTAAACGGTCTCAAAAGCAGAAACATAATCAAAAACCGCATCAGGAAAAGGGATAGCAGATACATCACCTTGAACCACGCAGCATTTCCCTTGTTTAATGGCGGCGGCGTTCAGTTTTTGAGATTCTGCCACACTGACCTGCGAATAATCCATTCCTGTCACATGTCCATTTCCGCATTTGCCCAACCAGGCAACAATATTTGCACCGCCTCCGCAACCAACATCCAGTACCGCAGCGTCCGGATTCACTGAGATATTTGAGAATCCCTATTGTGATAACTTGGCGTGACCGATGTTCATCATCTTCGTCATCAATTTTCCGCCGAAGCCTTGTGGCTTACGAGTATTTTCAAAGAAGTTCATTGCATTATTCCTCCTCTTTAAATTGTAATTTTCTGCTCTACAACTTCGGATTTGTCTACTTAACAAACTGAAAGTTTCTGTTCCTTATTTCTTTATTTTAGGAGTTCCAAAGAATCCCGATATTTCAACATCTGCATTATATTTAAGGTTATAAGCACCTTCTCCTATACTGATACCCTCTGCAATCTCCCGAATTTCTTTTTCTACATCCTCTAATGTCGCATACCATCCAAGTATAGTTGTATGCTCTCCCCAAAAAGTCACTTTATCAATTCCTAACAAAATATATTCTGGTTCATCTTTATGTGGGAACATTATTTTAGAACTTTTTACTGAATGACAAACAATCACATTTTGCTTATCATGCGTTGTAATTGCAATTTTTCCTGATGGTGCAATAACAACACTTTTTTCTTCTGTTTGTTCCTTTTTCTGCATCTCTGAAGCATCATTCATTAAATAGTCCAAAGAAATATTTAGTGTTTTCGAAAGCAATAGTAATTTTTCTGTTTCAGGATAACCATTGTCTGATTCCCATTTAGAAATTGCCTGTCTCGAAACTCCTAATATTTCTGCTAATTCTTCTTGTGTAATACCTCTCTGCTTTCTAACATTTTTAAGATTTTCTCCAAAACTCATTATTCAAACCTCTTTTCAGAATTATTGCAATTACTTGCAAATAAAATGTAACTCAACTGAGGATAACTTTCTACCAACCTACTTTTGCATTTGCGCAACTTAAGGTTGCATTGCTTAATTTAAAGCCATTTCTTTCCTTTCACTTGTAACAGAAAATTCCAATTTATAGAGATATTATACATTTATTTTTACCCTATGTTTTATAAATTCTAAATTCGGAAGAACAATCTATACTTCTATGAATAAAGGACAACACAATACTTTTAAAAAGTTATCACCCGATTTTTTCAGTATAGAAAAAAATAAAAATACTGTTGAAATTGAAAGCGGTACATGCTATACTTACAACGTAATACAAATTAAGACTTGTTACTTAATCTAAGCTATTAAGGCAAATTCTTATGTTAGTTTATCAGAGGTGGTAAACTAGATGTTTGAATTTGCCTTTTTAATTTGTATTGGGGAAGGAGAAACATGCTGGAGTTAGATAAACAGGTGTACAGGACATTTAAAGTTGTGAACAACAATATTGTTATCGTTAAAGATTCAAACGGCCGTGAAATGATAGCAATAGGAAAGGGCCTGGGGTTTAAAAAAAGTAAGAATGATATTGTCTATCCTGAAGAAATTATGAAGACATATATTTATCTGGACAGACAGAAAAATTTAAATCTTACTTTATTTGAAGAAGTGCCTTTCGAAGTGATTGAAGTATCACAACATATTATTGATTATGCTACGAAAACATTAATTCAAAAATATAATGTCAACTTACTTGTCAGTCTTTCGGATCATATTGATTTCAGTGTTAAACAATTCAGAGAGGGAAATAACACCCCAAAGTTGTTCAATGAAGAAATCAAGAGATTCTATAAAGATGAGTACCTGGTAGGTAAATCTGCTATTCAATATATTAATGAAACTCTGCATGTAGATCTTCCAAAAGATGAAGCAACATCAATTGCTTTCCATCTGATAGTTGCGTCTCAGGAAAAAACAAATATTGAAACAAGAGAATTGCTCGAAGGCGTGAACAGAATTGTGGACATCACAATGAAATATCTTGGAAATCAAATAGATGAAGATTCATTAGCGTATTCAAGGTACATTATTCACCTGAAATTTTTCTTAAGCAGAATTGTCAGGCATCAAACTTCCAACGGTTCTATTGAGGCTACTAATATATTCGGTCAGCTGGTCACAAAGTATGAAGGAGTTGACAGGTGTATTCAGGAAATCAGTGAATTCATAAATGAAAAGTTTGATTACAGATGTACTGATGAAGATTGTATTTATTTAATGATTCATATTGTAAGGCTGCATGAGCTACAAAGAGAGGACAATACTAATGGCTAAAATAGATTATGATAATTTGACAAAGCAGATAGTGGAATATGTAGGTGGCGTCGAAAATATCAAAACAATTACACATTGCGTAACACGTTTAAGATTATATTTGAATGACAGAAATAAAGCTGAGGATGAAAAAATTAAAAATTTACCTGGAGTATTAGGTGTGGTTTATGGAAATCAGCAGTACCAGATTATTCTTGGTGAACATTTATTCCCTGTATTTGATAACCTTGAAAAGAATTACTCTGTACAAACAGAAGCTCCAATTAATGAGAATCTTGATGAAGGTCTTGTGTCTGGTAATGAGAAGAAGAACTTCAAATATTATTTTGAAAAAGCAATTACATTTATGTCTCAGTCGCTGACACCATTCATTACAGTAGTGTATGGTGCAGGTATGCTGAAAGTAATTCTCTCTTTACTGAATTACTTCTTCCCATCAGTAGCAAGTAATACTGCATATACAATGCTTGACTTTATGTCCAGTGCACCATTCTACTTTATGCCTGTATTAGTGGCATATGGTACCAGCAAGGTCTTAAAGTCCAACCCTGCATTTTCCATGGCAATTGCATTGACACTGGTATATCCGGCATTTGACACTATTATGACTGCTGGAGAAGCTACTACAATGTTTGGTCTTCCGGTGCATTTAGCTTCCTATGGTAGTACATTACTTCCAGGCATTTTTACAGCTATTTTATGTGCATATCTGGAAAGATTCTTCTATAGAGTTATTCCTGGATTATTCAGAAGTGTGTTTGCTCCATTATGTGTATTCTTAATTGGTTTTCCAATCGTTGTATTAGCATTAGGTCCTATTGGTAATATTGTTGGTTCCTGGATTGTTGCAGGTATCATCTGGTTACAGGCACATGTAGGTGGATTTGCTCCGGGTATTATTGCAGCAGCTCAGCCATTCCTGGTTATGATGGGTGTAAATATGTTGCCTGTAGCTCCTATGATGGAATTACTCTCTCGTACAGGATATGATAATGTGTTCAGACCTGGTTGGATTTTACATAACATTTCTGAGTGCGGTTCCTGTTGTGCTGTTGCTTTAAAAACTAAAGATAAAGAATTCAGGGCAACTGCATTGTCTGCAGGTATCGGCGCTATGCTTTCTGGTGTATCTGAACCTGCATTATATGGTGTTAATCTTCGCTTGAAGAAACCGATGATCAGTCTTGTTGCCGGTGGTATTGCTGGTGGTGCTGTTGCCGGATTTATGGGTGCTAAAGCTTTTGCGATGGGTTATTCTTCTATCCTTGGTGTGGTTATTTTTGAAAAGACTATGGGCGCAATTCTTGCTGGTGTTGCTGTTTCCTTCGTAGTCTCCTTTCTATGCACTTATGTTTTATATGATGGAAAGAGTATCAAGTAAGTATGTTTAAGTTGTTTTCAAAAAAAGAAGAAAACCCAAATGATTTTGCAGCTGTGGTAAGTGGGAAAATCATTCCACTTACTGCAGTGAATGACGATGTATTTTCTAAAGGTATGATGGGAAACGGTGTTGCCATTGTACCTGATGATGATGTGATTGTGGCTCCATGTGATGGAGAGGTCACAATGTTGTTTCCTACCATACATGCATTTGGAATGAAAAATGAAGATGGTGTAGAAATACTGGTGCATATCGGTATTGATACTGTAAATAAACAAGGTGTGGGATTTAAAAAGTTTGTAGAAGCAGGAACTGTTGTCCATAGAGGAGATAAAATCATTCGCATGAATTCCTATGATTTGAAACAAGAAGGATATGATCTGACAACAATGATGATTTTCCCTGGCTGTGAGAAGAAAATGAGTTTTACAACAGACGGATATGCAAAAAAAGGAAAAACAGTAGTAGCTGAATATAAAGAAGAAGGAGAATAGTATGGCATTGTTAAATAAAAAAGTAAAAAAAGAATTTCCTGAAGGATTTTTATGGGGTGGTGCGGTAGCTGCCAACCAGTGTGAGGGTGCTTATCTGGAAGATGGCAAACAAATGTCTACAGCAGATATCAAGGCAAGAGGCTTTTTTGGAGGACTGAGAAGAGATGCGGAGTATTATCCTACTCACAAGGCAATTGACTTTTATCACACCTATAAGAGTGATTTGAAACTGATGGCTGAAGCTAATTTCAATATTTTCAGAACATCTATCAACTGGACAAGAATTTATCCTACGGGTGAAGAAGAAACTCCAAATCAAAAAGGACTGGATTTCTATCATGATATGTTTAAATACTGTCATGAACTGGGAATGAAAGTTATGGTTACTATTTCTCATTATGAAACACCATTGTATTTAGTAGATACATATGGTGGATGGGATAATCGTAAATTTATTGAGTTTTATATGAAGTTTGTCAGAACGATTGTTGATAATCTTGACGATGTTGTTGATTACTGGCTGACATTTAATGAAATTGGTAACGCGGCTGTAAAACCTATCTGTTGGGATGCTGCATGTATTTATCCTGACAGCGAAAATCTGCTGCAAAGAATGTATCAGGCAGCACATCACCAGTTTGTAGCAAGTGCACTTGCAGTAAAGTATATTCACCAGCATTCTAACCATGCTAAAGTTGGGGCAATGATTGCGTACAAGACAGTGTATCCTTACACATGTAACCCAAAAGATGTTATTGCTGCTGAAAAAGAAAAGAGAAAAGAGTATTTCTTCTCCGATGTTCAGGTAAGAGGAAAGTATCCGGATTATATCTGGCAGTATTTTGAAGAAAATAATATCAAAATCACTTTTGAAGAGGGAGATGAAGAAATTATTGCTTCTTATCCTGTAGACTTCATTACATTCTCTTATTACAGAAGCAGAGTAGTATCTTCTGAAGAGACTGAAGCTGCTGAAAAGATTATTGATACAAATACACTTGAAGGTATTGTAAATCCATATTTACCAAAGACAGGATGGGGATGGTCAGTTGACCCAGACGGATTAATGCTGGCTTTACAGGATTTATATGACAGATATCAGAAGCCATTATTTATTTCTGAAAATGGATTAGGCGCTATTGACACGGTAGAGGAAGGTAATGTAATTAATGATGATTATCGTATTGATTACATGAGAAAACATGTTCAGGCTATGCAAAGAGCTATTGAAAAGGGTGTTGATCTGTTCGGATATACTATGTGGGGGCCTATTGATATTGTTTCTAATGGTACAGGACAAATGTCAAAGAGATACGGCATCATCTACGTTGATTTGGATGATGAAGGAAATGGTACAGGAAACAGATATCTGAAGAAGAGTTACAATTGGTACAAAACAGTCATTGGTACTAATGGCAAAGATTTAGGAATTGAATAAAAAATAGAAAAGATGTTCGGAAATCATAGAACATCTTTTTTATCAGGAGTTGTGAATATGGCAATATTGTTTTTAGATGTAGATGGGACATTAATTAATTATAAAGCACAAATACCATCATCATCAAAAGAGGCGGTTATCGCAGCAAGAAAAAATGGGCATTTTGTATTTTTGTGTACTGGATGTTCTAAACAGGAAATACTGGAAAGACATTTTGATTTTGAATTGGATGGTTTTATTGGAGGAAATGGAAATTATATTGAAGTACAAGGCGCAGAAATATTTCATAAACCATTAACTTATGTTCAATGTAAACATTTTACAGATTGGTGTATTTCAAGATCTCTTGCCTATAGATTTGAGTGTAACAGTGGCATATATATCAGTGATGATTATATGGAAAAGTCAGTACAGGCTCGTATGAAATATGCATTTGGTAATAATAAATCAGCTGTAAATGCACCAACAAACCCAGCTTTTAGAAAAATGACATCAAAATATAGAGATGATGTAAACAAGACAGCATTTGTATTAAATAGTTATCAAGATTATCTGGATGCCGTGAAAGAGTTTAAGGATATGGTTGTGGGAACCTGGGGTGGAAAAGGGCAACTTGCCCTTTATGGAGATACCAGTCCCGAAGGAATCAGTAAAGAATTTGCTATCAATAAGTTACTGGACTATTTACATATAGATAAAAAAGAATCTATATGTTTTGGTGATTCTTCAAGTGATCTTCCTATGTTTAATGCCTGTAATATAAAGATTGCCATGAAAAATGGAAACGATGAAATAAAGCAAAAAGCAACCTATATTGCCGATGATGTAGATGATAATGGAGTATATAAAATGTTCAAACAATTACAAATCATTTAATATGATGCATATAAAAAACAATGTTAAATACATTTTAGAAGATTGTGAAATTTTGTGTATTCCTTTATGGCATGAATGGTTTTTAGATAGTATGTCCTGTATGGTCCAAGGCACAAAGAATCGTTCCGAATTCCGGGCCCATAGAACCACATTTACTTGGCTTGGCCGTTTTCCGTGCTTTTCTTGTAGAGTTTTTGTCAAATGGCGAAATAAGATGGAGAGAACCCTTTTGCCCTTCGTGAATAAACTTCTCATCGGTTTCAACTACACCAATTAGATTAGGTTGCCTAACCTCTTTAGCAACTTCCGGAATCTTCATTCTCCAGTTAAAAACTGTCCGCTCAGAAAGACTGGGGCAAAGATATTCTTCAACCAAGGCTGATACAGTTTGCTTCAAAGAATGATTCAGTATCATTTGATAAATAAATTCGACCCAGACATCCCATGAATATTTCGTTTTTTCTAAGAATGTGCCAGTAAAGTAGGAGAATCTATGTCCACAATCTGTACATTTTAATCTTTGTATCCCATTTTCCTGTTCTCCGGCTTTGACAATAATGGTTGACCCACAATTTGGGCATACTTTACCAAAGCCTTCTTTTCTCATGTGTTCCTGTAAATCATAATTAATGAATTTCTTTGTTCTATTATCTGCATATCCATTTTCTTTAATGATTTTTGTCATGAGTTGTTGACGCTGACGTTTCGACATCTTTTCAATGGAGCTTAACAATTCATCAAATGAAGGTTCACGTTTTTTGCGAGGCATTTAGATCGCCTTTCTTTGAGTTTATTATAACGCAAAAACTTATATTATGTAGAAAATCCTACAAAATTGATGATATACTAGTTTTGCTTAGTAGGAGGTTTGTTTATGATAAATCAAGAATCTATCGAAGAGAATAATCTTTATAATGAATTAGTAAATGTATTAAAAAATGATGAACGTTTTATTTCAGAAGATGGACAATTGCTTAGAAATTCAGTGTATGAAGCAGCTATGAAAATGGATTCAAGCTTGATTAAATCTTTATTAAATAATGAGGAAACTAAAAAACATTTTTTTACAGATATAGATGGCGTTGCTGTTTTTGATAAAGTTGGTTTTGGTTGGGTTATCAACAATCGCGAATTTTTGCCTGATAGTTATACCCGATACAAAAACAAAATTGGGCTTGTAAACAATAAAGGAGAGTATATTTCTTCATCTAATGATGTCGAACTTGTTTTTCCATACAAAGATTGTGTGTTAGAAGGCGGTCAGACAACGGAAGACCAAAGTCGCAGCGAGATTTTTTACAACGAAACCCTTGCCCACGATGAAGTAGACAGGCTGCTCTATCCAAAGGTACTGACAGATGCTAAACGCTATACAGCTGATGGCGTATCGACTGCTAACAGCTTTTTGGTAGATGATAATTTGATTATTAAGGGTAATAATTTGCTGGTTATTAGTTCTTTGCTTAAAGACTACGAAAATTCAATTAAGTGTATCTATATTGACCCTCCTTATTATTTTACAAATAATAAAAGCGGAGATACTTTCGGATATAATTCAAATTTTAAGCTGTCAACATGGCTTACTTTTATGAAGGATAGATTACTGATATCCCGAAAATTGCTTCACCCAGACGGAAGTATCTGGGTGAGTGTAGGCGTAGACGGGCAACATTATTTGAAAGTTTTGATGGACGAAATATTTGGTCAAGACTGTTTTGTATCTGATATTTCGTGGCAAAAAACTTACTCTCCCCGAAACGATTCACAAGGCATTAGCAGTGAGGTTGAAAGTATTTTGGTTTATAGTAAAAACCCCAACTGGAAACCAAAAAAATTGCCGAGAACTGAAAAAATGAATTCTGTATATAAAAATCCAGATAACGACCATACATCGTGGCGAACAAGTGATGCCTTCGCTCCTTCTGCGGCTACTCACCAAGGAATGGTTTATGCCATTCAGCATCCAATAACGGGTGAGTTTTTATATCCTTATAATGGTGCATGTTGGCCTTTGGAGCAGAGTTCAATGTTTTCTGAAATGAGTAAATGGGCTAATTATAAATTAGAAGATTTGAACGATGATGAAAAAAGAGCTTCTGTATGCGGCATTCCTGTTGATGCAATCAGAAAAAATGTTCTCTCAATAGTGCTTGATGAGCCGTTGGAAACAGCCAAAGAAAAAGCATTAAAAATTATTAAGAGAGGACAATGGCCTAAATTCTTTTTCACTAAAAATGGCTATGGCGGTATTGCAAGAAAAACATATCTTGATGATGCCAAAGGCAAGGTCGTAACTAATTTCTGGCCTTTTAACGAAGCTGGACACACCGATGAAGCAAAAAAAGAAATCACAAGCATTTTTAATGATAAAGTTTTTTCGACTCCGAAGCCAGAAAAACTCATTCACCAAATTCTTTATGTTGCAACTGAAGAAAATGATATTGTTTTAGATTATCATTTAGGCTCTGGAACAACTTGTGCTGTTGCACACAAGATGCACAGACAGTACATTGGTATTGAACAAATGGATTATATCGAAACTGTTGCAGTAAACAGATTGCGTTATGTTTTGATGAATGGCGATGACACATATGACTGGCAAGGTGGTGGCTCATTTATATATTGTGAGCTTGCAAAACTGAACCAAAAATATGTTGATTGCATCGAAGCTGCAACGGAAGGAACAGAATTGCTTGATATTTGGAACGAAATGAAAGAGAATGCGTTTATCAGCTACAAGGTTAATCCGAAAGAAATTGATGATAACTCTGATGAATTCCTTCAATTATCGATTGATGATAAAAAAAGATTACTTATGGAACTATTAGATAAAAATCAGTTGTATGTAAACTATTGTGACATAGATGATGAAACATTTGATATCTCTGAAAAAGATAAAGCTTTTACTAGAAGTTTTTATACGGAGGTTTAGATAATGAGCTATCTTTATGAAAAAATAGATACATTAATCGAGTCGGGTTACTCAAAAAAAGTCCCAGAATATATATCAAGTAATTTAAATTCTAATTTTGAATTACGCCCTTATCAAATTAGAGCTTTTGAAAATTTTATTACTTATTTTGAAAATGAACATCTTTGTAAAAAGCCAACACAAACACTTTTTCATATGGCAACAGGTTCTGGAAAAACACTGATTATGGCAGGACTTATGCTATATCTTTATAAGCAAGGATATCGTAACTTTTTATTTTTCGTGAATCTATCACAAATTGTTCAAAAAACAAAAGAAAACTTTCTAAATAGCATTTCGAGTAAATATCTTTTTAATGAAGAAATAAATATTGATGGAGAAATAATCAAAATAAAGGAAGTATCTAACTTTCAATACAGTGACGATTCTGCTATTAATATTTGTTTTACTACCACGCAAGGACTTCATGCTGATATGTGGGGCATGAAAGAAAACTCATTGTCAGTAGATGATTTTGAAAATCAAAAAGTAGTATTGATTTCTGATGAAGCTCATCACTTGAATGCGGATACAAAAAAGATGAATAAAGAAGAGGAAGAGAACTATAGAAGTTGGGAATATACAGTTCATCGTATTTTTGATATTAACCGAGATAATGTTCTTCTTGAATTTACAGCAACTTGCAATCTTGAAGAACCGTTAATAAAAGCTGAATATGAGAATAAAATCGTATTTGATTATCCTCTTTATAAGTTTCGTGCAGATGGATATTCGAAAGAAATAAAAACTTTACGTTCAGATTTAGATGTTGAAGGTCGTGCTCTACAAGCTTTGATATTAAGTCAATATCGTTATAAAGTGTTCCAAGATTATAGACAAAACATAAAACCAGTTGTTTTTTTTAAATCTAGATTAGTAAAAGAAAATGCCTTAAATATGACTAGAATTATTGAAATGGTAAAATCTTTAACGGCTGAGCAAATCAAGAACCTTTTTGAACAATCCACAAGCCAGACAATCAATGAAGCACAGAAATACTTTATTAAAAATGGTATTTCATATGATGAGTTAGCAAGTGAATTAAAAGATGATTTTTCAGAGGAGCATTGTATTTCTGCAAACGATAATCAGGATGTTGAAAAAAAACAAATAATACTTAACTCATTAGAGGATGAGAAAAATCCATATCGTGCTATATTTGCTGTAGATAAGTTAAATGAGGGATGGGATGTTTTGAATCTTTTTGATATTGTCCGTCTTTATGAAACTCGAGATGCAAAAAAAGGTAAACCTGGACAAACAACAACTAAAGAAGCTCAACTTATAGGACGTGGGGCTAGATATTGCCCATTTAAAGTTTCAAATAATCAAGAAAAATATAAAAGAAAATATGATAATGATATAGATAATCAACTCCGTATTTGTGAAGAATTATATTATCATTGTTGGAATGAACCACGTTATATTAGTGAATTGCATACAGCATTACGTGAAATAGGTGTTGACCTTGATGAAATGGTTGTAAGAAATCATACTTTGAAAGACAGTTTTAAACAAGATGAATTATATAAAAGTGGATATGTGTTTATAAATGAACGAAAAGTGGTATCCAGAAATACTGTTAATAGCTTGTTGCCTTCTATTAAAGATAAAATTTACGATATTCGATTCACCGCTGGTGTGTCAGGAGAAGATATTCTTTTAGAAAGCACTTCTTTTCAAGATATTAAGCAGAAAACTTATGTTCATAAAACCACTATACATGATATTGCAAATATTAATTATTCAATTGTTAATAAAGCTATTTGCAAGTACAGTATTTTTAAGTTCAACACGTTAAAGTCCCGTTTTCCAAATCTTAAATCTACAAAGGAATTTATACAAAGTAAAAACTATTTAGGTAATATCCGCATTCATATTACATCTAAATACGAAAATTTATCAAATGAGATTTTATATCAAGCTTGCCTTAAAGTTTTAAAAACTGTTGCAAATAGTATCTCAGCTATTCAAGAAACATATGAAGGGACTAAAGATTTCAAAGCTTACTATATCTATGATATTTTCAAAAATAAGCGGTGCAACTATACAAATCCACATGATGGTGATATTGGAATATCTCAAAATGATGTCAGTGTTAAAGATAAATGGCGTATAGACCTTTCACAAGAAGATTGGTATGCGTATGAAGACAATTATGGAACAAGCGAAGAAAAATCTTTTGTTGCTTATTTTAAAAAATACGTTGATGAATTAAGACAGAAATATGACAAAGTTTACTTACTAAGAAATGAACGGCAACTTGCCATCTATTCGTTTGATGATGGACAACGTTTTGAACCTGATTATTTATTATTCTTGCATTCATCTAAAACAGATGGATATGAACAAATGCAAATATTTATTGAACCGAAAGGAAGCCATATTTTGGAACAAGATAAATGGAAAGAAGATTTTTTATTACAAATTGAAGAATCATCGATTCCAGTGACAACATTTGCTGATGACAATAAATATAAAATATGGGGGTTTCATTTTTATAATGAGCAAAATCGCGAGATTGAATTTGATAACGACATGAAAAAAATCATCAGTTAGGAGTTATGTTTATGCCCAGACCTAAAAAAGATTCAAAAGCATTAAACGTTATGATTGATAATAAGATTTATCAATTGTTAGAACAGTATAGCAGTGATTCCAAACTCACAAAAACAGCAATTGTCGAGTTAGCTTTGGAAGAATACTTAAAAAAGAACAACAAATAGAGTGCAACCTAGCAGTAAATGAATTCTGCTAGGTTTTTCTTTTATCTTATATTTTAAAAAATTTTAATTGGATGTGAATAGTCTATGCCTCGATGAATAAAGGACATTTCAAAACTTAAAAAACTTATTTCCCGATTTTTTCAGTATAGAATTTGATACCAAAATGATACTAAAAAGCTAGAAATTGTTGTATAATCTAGACAGAGATGTTGAATTTAGGCGCAAAGCGCAGCCATTTCAAGAAAAAAATAGGATAAACTTGCTGTATGCGGATTGTTCCGGGTGGTTAGTTATCGGTTTTCGATGCAGAAGGAAATCGGATTGAAACATGGTAATTGATCGAAGAAGCTCAAATGATTCGGGGATTGAAGAGCGATGAAGAATATACTCTGCATGAAGATTTTGCCTTTATTGATTATACTATGACATCCGATATCACTTTTACTATTGATGATAGCGACAAGCCAGCTAAGGTAGTTAAGAAAGATGAGATCACAAAAGTAAAGATTTCAAAAGCGGATGCGACAACTGGTGAAGATCAGAAAGTCATCATGGAAGATACAGGAAAACCCAATGAAACAGTAGAAACCGGAACGGATCATCTTCTGCGAGGTGTTATACAGGATAATGGAAGAATTGATCGACGAGAAATATCCGGAAACAGAGATAGTATAAAACGATTATAAGAGGAATGGTTCATAGATGGATCATTCCTTTTCTTTTCAAAAAGTTTTTATCGAAAATAAGTAAAAACTTATAAATTATATAAAGTTTTTTATCACGCTGAATTACCTGGCTTGTTTGAAAAACTTATAATTCTAAATAAAAGTTTACACTCTCATAGAATGATTATTTAATAAATTGTAAAGTTATAATATAGTACTCTTCATCAGTTTCCATTTGTATTTTTTCTGGATCTTTTATGCTATCTCAATCTTCAAAGATGAAATGGAAATATTCACACCTTGGAATATTGAAATATATAAGTTTAATAAATTACTCGTATAAAATAAATATTATTCTTTAGTTTCGTTAATTACTTCTCTAATTTTGTGTAGTGTTGATTTTGATAGTTCTTCATCGTTAAGCATAATTATAGTAAATAATGTATCAATAATAGCTAGTTGAGCAATACGACTTGATAGGGATTCACTTCTATATTTGGTTTCATCAGCAACTGTATATAAAACGACATCTGCATATTTAGATAGTTCGCATTTTGGATATCCCGTGATTAAGATTAATTTGGCATGGTGTTTTTTAATTTCTATGGCAACTAGAATCATTTCTTTTGTTATTCCAGAATGTGATACTAGAAAGGCGCAATCATTTGAAGTCATTAGGGCAGCGTTCATTAATTGTATATGGTAATCAGAACTGTAAATGGCTTTAACAGGAGAGCGTAGCAATTTATGGTATGCATCTGCGCAAACTACATTGGAACCTCCAATACCAAATAAAAAGGTTAAATTAGAATTAAGTATTATTTTAGAAGCTTGTTCGATATCACTAAAAGAAAGAATTTTGAAAGTACTCTTTAATGACTGAATGCTTGATTCAAATACTTGTCTAGCGATGGTAGAGCAGTCGTCGTCTTTATTAAGATTTTCATGAATAGAAATTTCGGTATCAAATTCTTCAGTTAATAAATCATTACGAAAATCTCGAAAACCTTTATAGCCTAATTTTTTGGTGAATTGAAATATAGTGGAATCAGCAAATTTTAAATTACTGGCTATTTCATTAATGGTCATTCTAGAGACTTCTTTGGGATTTTGTAGAATATAATCAGCTATTTCTTTCTCTGTTTTACTACAATCGCGATAAATTGATTTAATTTTAAGTTTTACAGACATATGTTAGCCTCCTATATAATAAATTGTATATATAATCAAGTTATAAAGCAATAAGGTTATAAAGCGATAATAAAAAATATTTTGTTTAAAATATACATTTACAGAAAAAAATTTTTCTGATAATATGAAAGTGCAAAAAGAAAGGAGAATAATATGAAAATCGGCGTTGTAGGTTTAGGAAAAATGGGGGCAAATATAGCTTTGAATTTACTAGACCAAGGTGTTGAAGTAGTTGGTTATGATATAGATAATAATTCTAGAATGTTAGCTTCAAAACAAGGTATATCTGTGGTATCTTCAATCCAATCTTTAGTTAGTGAGCTTCCTAAAAGAAAAGTTATATGGTTGATGGTTCCAAACGGGAATCCGACTGAGAATGCGATAGATAGTTTAAAAGATCTTCTAACCAACGAAGATATCATAATTGATGCTGGAAATTCAAATTATAATGATTCAATTCGACGCGCAAATAATTTAAAACAAAAAGGAATAATTCTTTTAGATGCTGGAACTTCTGGTGGAGTATCTGGTGCAAGGCATGGAGCGTGTTTAATGATCGGAGGAGAACAAGAAGCTTACGATTACTTAGAAAATGTATTTAAGTCAATTGCTAAAAAGGATGGATGTCTATATACTGGTCATTCAGGTAGCGGACATTTTCTGAAAATGGTTCATAATGGGATCGAATATGGAATGATGGAGGCTATAGCTGAAGGGTTTCATGTGTTAAAAGAAAGTAACTTCGATTACGACTTAGAAAAAGTTGCTAATAATTGGAATCATGGTTCTGTAGTGCGAAGCTGGCTTATGGAATTGGCGGAAAAGCAATTTCATGAACATCCAAACTTAGATGATATCAAGGGTGTTGTCGATGCTAGCGGAGAGGCTAAGTGGACTGTTCAAACAGCTTTGGAAATGGAAGTTCCAGTTCCTGTTATAGCATTGAGTTTAATGGCACGTAATGAATCTAAGATTGAAGATAATTTTGCTTATAAAATGTTATCAGCATTACGAAATGGATTTGGAGGTCATGATTATATAAAGAAATAATATATCATGGATGAAATAATGAAGAATTTATTAATAATTTGTACACACGGTGATTTTGGAAAAGAAATTATCCATTCAGCAGAAATGATCATTGGAAAAACAGAAAATGTTAAATACTTTTCGTTGAAAGAGGGAATGGATCCATTCCAATATAGGAGTTTAATGACTGAATATTTAGACGAACATGAAGATTGTGGAGTTTTATGTTTAGTGGATTTATTTGGTGGAACACCATGTAATATGGCTACATCTATACCACGAGATAATTATGAAATAGTTTCTGGCTTGAATCTTGCAATGCTAATTGAAACTTATTCATTATTGCAATCACTTACGGTTGAGCAACTTAAAATGACAGCTCTTGATACTTTATCAAATAGTGGTCATGATGTAAAAAAAAGATTTCAAGAATTAAAATTAAGAAAGAGATGAGATTATTATGTTTGATATTAGGTTAATACGATTAGATTTTCGATTGATACATGGTCAAGTCATAACAAAATGGTTTGGACAGATTACTGGAAATGAAATTGTCATTATTGATGATGATTTATCTCAAGATGATTTTATGGCTAGTATTTATGAAATGAGTGCTCCAGTTGGATCAAAAGTGCGAGTTTATTCTGTAGTGCAAGCGATTGAAAAGATGAATGATGAAACTTTTGCACAAGGTAAAGTTTTAGTTTTATTTAAAAATGTCGATCAAGTATATAAAGCATACTCTCATGGATTTAAAATTGATGAACTTCAAATTGGAGGATTAGGATCAGCTCCAGGACGAATAAATGTTTATGGTCCTATTACTTTAAATGATCACGATGCAAGTTTATTAAAACATATGTCTGATAATGGAACAGAGATATATTTACAACAAGTTCCAGAAGAAGCAAAGATGTCATTTAAAAAGGTTTTAGAAAAATATAACTTTAATTTAGAATAGGAGAGAAAATCATGGATGTCGGATTAGCGTTATTTAGTGGATTTGTATATTGGCTATCATCTTGTAAAGTTGGTTATACATTGGAATCTTCTTTAGGTTCTGGATTGTTTATTGGATTTATGTTTGGTTTATTTTTTGGTGATATGATAACAGGGCTAGCATTAGGAGCAAGTATTCAATTGGTATATTTGGGCATGATTTCCACTGGTGGAAATATGCCAGCAGATAATGCTTTAGCTGCAGTTATCGCAATTCCTATTGCGATGAAATCAGGATTAGATGCAAATGCAGCAGTAGCTCTTGCAGTTCCATTTGGTGTATTAGGTGTTTTCTTGGATCAATTGCGTAGAACATCAAACTCTATTTGGGTACGTAAAGCTGATGAATTAGCGCAAAAAGGAGATATCAAAGGAATTTTCAAATGTGCTTATATTTATCCTGAAATTGTAATTTTCTTTTTAAGATTTGTTCCTGTATTTTTGATTTCATTATTAGGTACAGATTCTGTAATTTCTCTAATTGAATCATTACCAGAATTTATTATTACAGGTTTCTCTGTAGCAGGTGGTATATTACCAGCTATGGGATTTGCGATTATTTTAATTACCATTGGTAAACCAAAATTACTACCATATTTCTTTATTGGTTTCTTTGCTGTTCAATATTTAGGATTGAACAATATGGCAACAGCTATTTTTGGAACATGTCTTGCTCTATTAGTGATTTTTGAGAAATCAAAAAAGGAGGCTTAATAAGATGACTACAGATAATAATAAAGTATTAACAAAAAAAGATTTATTTACGGTGTGGAATCGTTGGTATTTCTCAACGGAACTATCTAACTCCTATGATAGATTACAAGCTCTAGCATTTTGTAATGCGAGTAGTACAATATTAAGAAAGCTTTACAAAAATGACGATGAGTTTAAAGAAGCATTGGTTCGTCACTTGGAATTTTACAACTCTGAAGGAACTATGGGTGGGATGGTTCAAGGAATTGTATTATCTATGGAAGAAGAAAATGCGGTTTCTCATGCAGTGCCAGGACAAATTATTACTGGTATTAAAACAGGATTGATGGGGCCTCTTGCTGGTATAGGTGATACGTTAGTATGGGGTACAATTAAACCTATTATCTATGCACTTGGATGTACATTTGCTTTACAAGGAAACCCTATTGGAGGTGTATTTCCATTCTTATTTGCCATTATAACTTATATAGCAGGATGGTTCTTACTAAAATTTGGATATACTTTAGGTAAAGATGCTGTAATGAAACTAATGAAGAGTGGTACTATTAATACAGTCATTACCGGAGCTAGTATTTTAGGATTATTCATGATGGGAGCTTTATCAAGTTCATATGTTTCAGTGAAGACTCCTCTAGTATTTGAATTTGAAAATGCGAATCCAATTGTTTTACAAGATATTTTAGACTCAATTGTAATGGGAATGTTACCGCTAATTGCAATTTTCGGAATTTATTTTGCATTCACTAAGAAAAAAGTTGGATATAATACAGTAATCTTCTCAGTTATCATTATTTCTATGATTGCAAGTTTCTTCGGTATTTTAGGATAAAACTATGAAAGAGATTAAAAAAGATTGTGATCAATTGGCTGAAAATATTTTAGATAAAATTTGGGAATTTTCTTTAGATATTCATTCAAAACCAGAGCTTTCTTTCCAAGAATATTATGCAAAGGAACAACAAATCGAAATTCTACGCCAAGCTGGATTTGAAATAGATGATAATGTAGAAGAATTAGAAACAGCATTTATTGCTAAATATGATCGTGGTGGATCAAATATCGGGATTATTTCAGAATATGATGCTCTGCCAGGTTTAGGACATGGATGTGGACATAATTTAATTTGTGCTAGTGCTGTTGGAACAGCACTAGTACTTAAGGAGGTTATTGATAAATATCATATATCTGGTTCAATCTATGTATTAGGAACCCCCGCAGAAGAAGATGGTGGCGGTAAAATCATAATGTTAAAAAATCATTATTTTGACAATATAGATGCAATAGTTTTTATGCATCCAACAAGTGATCTAACTAGATTAGCAGGGGCTTGTTTATCAAGTAAACAAATTATTATTGATTATGAAGGTAAATCATCTCATGCTGGTAGTCATCCTGATAATGGTGTCAATGCTCTGAGTGCTGCTAATTTATTTTGTGTGGCATCAGGATTACTACGACAACATTTTAAAAGTGATGCTAGATTCTCTTGTATTATTACAGATGGGGGTCAAGAAACTGGATTAATTCCAGATAAAGCTCAACTGAAATGCTCATTAGCTTGTTTCAATTTTACATATTTAGAGGAACTAGAAAAAAGAATTGTTAACTGTGCAAAAGGGTGTGGCGATGCTTTAGGGTGTGAAACAAATTTAGTCGTTAATGATGGCTATCAAGGACGTGTTCCTAACACGATTTTATCAGAAGTTTGTAGAAAAGAATTAATAGATATTGGAGAACCTCTATTAGATGGTATGCCAGTAGATTATGGTGGTGAAGATTTAGGTAATGTTTCAAGATATATACCTATTTGTAATCCATATGTAACTATTTTTCCAGATTATAAAATTTCAAATCACACACCTAATTTTAGAGAATTAGCATCTACAAATGCAGGTAAGCGATGTATTTTAGTTACGATGAAAAGTTTATCAAGGACAGTGATAGAACTATTAAAAAATGACACAATAATCGAAGAAGCAAAGGCAGAACTTAGAAATAGAATTGAATCTGAAAAAAATTGTATTGAAAAATAAGTTTCAAATATTAATTTCTGCGATTATTTATGGATTTATTCCAGCCTTATCAGTCAATCTCATTAATAATGGAATGTCTCCAGTAATTGTCTCTTTATATAGATATTTACTAGGTATTCCATTTCTATTATTTTTATGGAATAAGTCTAAAAATAATACTTTGCTCTCTTTAAGTGAATTTATTAAATCAGTATTCTTTTGTGTTATTCCTGCAGCAGTTACGATGCTATTTTTAAATATTTCTTATAAATATATATCGCCAGTATATCGCCAGGAACCGCAACATCAATTCATTTTCTATATCCATTATTTGTGATTTGTTTAAATTGTATAGATAAAAGAATGTATCCAAATAAATACATTTGTATTTCGATATTTATAGCTATATTCGGTGTATTAGGGTTTATTGATGATATAGGGGATTCAATAAAGGGAATATCATTAGCTTTTTTATCTTCGTTAACATATGCTATATATTTATACTCGTTGGAAAAACTCAATTTAGAACATACTAAAATGTTATGCTTATCGATTATAAATACAATTGGTAGTGCTTTGTTATATGGAGGGTTGATTTTATTTATAGGCAATTCGTTTCTTATCAATAATAATTCAGTGATTACTCTAGTGATAATCGCAATTTTAAGTACATGTGCCCTAATTTTCTTACAAAATGGAACTAGATCTGTAGGAGCACAAACATCTGCAATGTTATCATTGTTTGAACCGATTACAAGTCTATTTGTTGATATTATTATATTTGGGATTACATTAACGTTACGTAAAAGTATCTCTGTATTTTTCTTAATTGGATCTTTAATCGATAGCATAGAATATTTTGTGTAAAAGTGATTTTCTTTAAAGATAAAAAAAAGGTATATCCTTAGTAAAATTAGTTCGACCAAAAACAATTTACGAAAGGAATATACCCATGAACTATTTTACTACATCTTTGATGAAAAGCCTATTTACTAATGACAACAATCTTCCTGCTTTCGAACAAGCTGTTTCTGAACTTTTCCGCTCTGAACTCGAAAAGTCTCTAAATGAAATATTAGCCTATGAACTCACTGCTTTTTTGGATTATGAACCTTATCAAAGAACCGATAGTCAAAATTCTAGAAACGGATTCTATGAAAGGAAGCTGGACACAAAGTATGGTCCTCTCACACTTCGTATCCCTAGAGACAGACTCGGTGAATTCTTTACTTCCCTTATTCCTAAATATAGAAGACGAGACTTTTCAACAGAAGCCACCATCCTTGATCTTTTTGAAGAAGGAATGAGCAATTCTGAAATCTGCACCATCATTCGAAAATTGTGCGGACATCACTATTCCAAGCAGACGATTTCCAACATTACCGACAAGACCTTGGAATGTATCGATTCATTCAAGAATAGAACGCTCAATAAAGAATATCCAGTGATCTATCTTGATGGTACGTCCATGGCCTTGCGACGAGACACGGTATCTCGAGAGATGGTTCATATAGCACTTGGGATCACACTAGAAGGAACCAAAGAAATCTTAGGCTACAAGATAGCTCCTAACGAATCCTCTGAAATCTGGAAAGAACTTTTGGAAGATCTTAGATCCAGAGGGGTGGAACGTGTTTCTTTGTTCTGCACAGATGGTTTATCTGGAATGGAAAATGTAATAAGCGAGTCCTTTCCAGCATCCAATATCCAAAGATGCTTGGTTCATATCCAAAGAAATTTATGTGCCAAGACAAGGGTCTCTGACCGAAAAGAGGTGGCTAATGACTTCAAAGAAGTCTATCGCTCCAAAACGAAAGAAGACGCATCAAGTGCTTTTGATCAGTTTATCGAAAAATGGAAACACAAATATCCATCGATGGTAAAAAGCCTAAGCAACAATGAGAATCTGTTCACATTCTATGACTACCCTGAATGTATTAGACAAACGATCTATTCTACAAATCTGATCGAAGGAAATAACAAGCAGCTTAAGCGTAGCTTCAAAAAGAAGGAGCAGTTTCCAACGGAGCAATCAGAAGAGAAATATCTAGTTATCCAATTTAATCGATACAACGAGAAGAATATGAACCATATACATCGAGGATTTGGACAAACGATAAGAGAAGACTGGTTTAAGGACTAATTGAATTGGCTAGGGATATAACTTTTACACATAAATGTTGACACTACCCATTTAGATGATCATGTGACTGTTGAGTGCTTTCTTAATTATTATATTTTTTGTAAAAATACAATCTGTTTGAACCAGGATTTTATTTTCAAAGCAAATATGTGTTGGTGTTAAGTTTTTATTTTAATTCTGATAAAGAATTGATTGGTATTAAGGACAAAGAAATTGTGATATTCTGCATGAGTTTTTAATGATCTTTCTTTTATTTATAATTTTTTGGGAAGATACACAATGTAAAAGGAAGGTGGATATGATGATGAAAAAAGATAATTGGAAGGATTTCCTTTTGGTTATTATAGGTAATTTTGTATTAGCGATTGGAGTTACAGTTTTTGTTTTGCCTAACGATATACTTACAGGTGGTGTTGCTGGAATTGCTGTTGCGTTACAACCTTTGATTGACATTGATCCAACGATTATCATTAATATTTTAACGGTAGCTTTATTTTTTGTTGGACTTATTTTTTTAGGAAAACAATTTGCATTAAAAACGTTGCTTTCATCCATTTGTTATCCAATGCTGATTTCATTATTATCTTGGTTCTTAGCAGCTTATTTTCCAGAAAATTATTTTGTCATGGATCGGTATTTGGCAACAATTTATGGCGGAATTTTTATGGGATGTGGTGTTGGACTTATCTTTCGTTGTGGGGCAAGTAGTGGGGGTACGGACATTCCACCTCTGGTCATACACAAATATACGCATATATCTTTACCAACACTTGTGTTGATTACGGATGCATTGACCGTTTTATTAGGCGTTTTGACGTATGGTTTTCAAGCTGCTTTGGTGGGTATTATATCTGTCTTTATTAGCAGCGTTTCTATAGATAAAATGTTGACCTTAGGAGCGATTAAGTCAAAGAATTGTATAATTATTTCAGAACACTATGAAGAAATGCTGCATTATATACATCAAAACTTAGCTAGAGGAACTACGATTCTCCGTGGTTATGGAGGGTATACACACGAAGATCGTCCAGTAATCATGGTTGTTGTCTCAAAAAAACAATATCCGCTACTCCAATATGAAGCGCAGAAAGTCGACCCGAATGCATTTATAATTGTGACAGATACTGATGAAGTTCACGGGTTGGGCTTTTCATTTCAAGAAGAGCTTTCTTAAAAATAAGCAACACTGTGTAGCGAAAGAAAAATTCAGAAACAGTATAGAAAAAAAGTTTTGCATTTGTAGACCAAACAACAGGGTTTCTATACAAGGACATTATTTCGTTTTCTTGTTTTGAAAATAAGCTTCTTATATATGTATGCAGGAATTTAAAGCGAAGAGTTAATCATTTTTGGCATTAGTAATAAAAAACATAACTGAAATAATATGATATTTATGTAGCTAGTATTTCTTAACTACAATTAGGCGATATAGATTTTAAATATAGTACGAACTCCTTCTATAATATGGGATGTAGTTTACATCAATTCCCAATATGTAGTGCACTAGTCAACAGAAAGTAGACACTTTCATATAAATTTTAGCTTTTCTCACTCTGAAAGTATTCATCCTTTACTTGCTTAGGCGTCTTGTATCCAAGAGCGTAGGCAGGTCTTTCATTATTGAAGAAAATAACATACTCGCCGATACTCTTTAAGACATTATCCGATTCAGTAATCTTAAAATCGGTAAACAACTCTTCTTTAGTCCAACCATTGATAGCTTCCATAGCTCCATTATCCGTAGGCGCACCAGCACGAGACATACTTCTTGTGATGTTATAAAGAGGTAAGGTTTCGTTGAAATCTTTAGAAGCGTATACAGACCCTTGATCAGAATGCAGTATTAATTCATAGTCGGGTAACCAAATAATTTAGGGGACTCGGCCAAAAATCTGGGGGAGAATTTAGGGGATTAACCCAAGGACAAAAATTTTCTACTCCCCTAAATTAAAAATTCAAATGTAAAAGGAGGGTGACAAAAATTTGCTCTCCTTTTTCATATCTCCCAGTCTATTTTTGATTCTGTATATGTATATATTATCTTAGCTTGGTCTTATTGTAACAGCCACGTTTTGCCCCGTTTTTCTTGAACTCAGATCTGGGTCTTGGGACTCCCTTGATGGCTGGATTTCTTCGCATGCTTAAGAGGATGCGGTTTCGTGTATAATGGAAATCAGAGAAGCCTCGTGCGTTTCTCTTATAATCCTTCGGCTTGCGGTTGAAGGATTCCATCGGTCCATTGGATAATCGGCTATAGTATTCTTTTTCTTCGGTTTCGGTTTTTCTATGGACCTTTAATCTTGTGAACGAATGGATGATCATTTCCTTGTGGGATTCCAGAAAGCGAGAAAAATCATAGAATATGAGTTGATCTGAATCTTGATATCTGGAGATGAGATTCTCCAGCGCATTCTGAACATCCTCTGCCTTTTCATATTCGATCTGATTGAAACGTGGTACTATGTCAAGAAAATGGACAAACTCTCTATTTAACTTGTCCATTTTCTTGACATAGTACCAAAACGAGTTCGCAGAGAAAGATGGAAGCTTTGAACATGCTACGCTATCGAAAGACGGAATATTCGGAAAAACAGCACGATATGATCGTGATTTCCTAGTCTCTACCGAAAACAAAAAGTACAAAGTTACGCACATTAACGACTTGTGTTACAATCCGGCAAATTTGAAATTTGGTGTAATTTGTTTAAATAAATATGGGGATGCAATTTTTTCTCCCATATATGTCACCTTTGAAATCCAGAGCGATTACGACGCTGATTTTGTTGGTGAAAACTTATCAAGATGGGATTTCATAAATAAGGCTTTACGGTATCAGCAAGGCACTGTATATGAGCGAATGGCAGTTTCTCCGGAAGACTTTTTGACCGTTAAGTGCTATATGCCTTCAAAGCGCGAACAGGAAAAGTTATCAAAATTCATTGGTCTCATAGACGAAAAAATAGTTTGTCAGCGGAAATATATTGACGTCCTCAAGAAGTATAAAAGAGGTGCAGTAAGGCATCTCCTTTCACCAAAATCATGTCCCCTGAAAAAAGCGAGATGGACTACTGCCAAGATGGGTGAACTCGGCAGTTTTGTAAAGGGAGCACCTCTTTCCAAAGCCGATATATCCGAGGATGGTACACCCTTTATCCTTTATGGAGAACTTTATACCACCTACAACGAGGTTATAACCAGTGTTAAACGGCGGACGCAAGCACAAGTTGATGAGTTATTTCTGAGCCGTGTAGGAGATGTCGTAATCCCGACTTCCGGCGAAACGCCAGAAGAGATTTCAACTGCATCTTGTGTCATGTTGCCCGGTGTCATTCTTGCCGGAGACCTCAATATTTTCCGTGGCGATAAGGTGGATGGACGAATTATAAGCTATCTGCTTAATCATGTTGTTAATGCAAAAATCGCCCGCATAGCACAGGGGAAGTCAGTTGTCCATATTCAAGCGAGTGAATTGCGCAAACTCACATTGACATACCCGGATAAAAACACTCAGAACACGATTATAGGATTACTTTCCTTGCTTGATGATCAGATTATGAATGAAGAAAATGTGCTTGCTTTTTTGTCCGATCTAAAAGAGGGACTATTACAGCAGCTATTCATATAAAAAGTTGCTGTAACAATGCTTCCTTAGTGCGTGCAAGTCCTTGAACACAAGCTTGACAAATATCAATCCTATGATCCAAAGCATAAAGCATAGTGGCTATTTGTGACTGCACTCCGAATGAGGGAAATGCAATAGAAGTTTTTAGAATTTCGCTTTTGTTTATAGAGGAAACCTTCGTCCCTTGTACCAGCGGAAGTATTTGCGTTCTAAATCGTTTGGAATTGATAAAGTAACCAAGATACATAGGTGCAAACGAGATCTTAGGGCGGCATGGTATTGTGTGAAGTCCTGATAATGCCTTCACATCAGCGACTCCAACAATTTCTACCGCCTTGCCAACTGTATAATCTTCTGCGGTATCTGCGATCACAATGTCCCCGTCGCGCAGATAACTGCTTTGAGCATACTTTGAAAGGCTCACATCCGAGCGAATGTATGGTACCTTTGACTTAGAAAGATCAACCACAACTCCGTATTTAATTAGAACATCTCCATAGTGAATGTTATAAGCTATTCCGCTTTAGGATGACATTTCGTCCCGAGAGAATGTGTTGTTTTGCAGCAGATCGAAAGCTTCACCAAACGGGACTGTTGTCCATTCTTCGGTTGTCTCATTCTCCCCAAAAAGCTCATCCGAGAGTCCTCTTTTATACTTCTTGAGGGTATCGACGAGTTGCCGTTGTTTGGCTATTCTTTCTTCGAGTGTACTAAAGAAAGAAGAGATTTTGTGCTGTTCTTGTAGAGAAGGAATATAGAGCTTGATGGCACGGATTTGCGGATATTTAAGATTCCAAGTGTCCGATGTTAATCCTTGCGAGTTTTTCCTAAACTCATTTATCAAATTTGAAGTTTTGAATAAGGCTACAAAGTATTGATTATCAATCTCTTCGATAGGCATTAACACGGTGTATGCAGGACTTACTATTCCATTATAGTTAGAAACGCCATTTGCCCCTTGCCACATCCGCATAGAGTTATACACCATATCTCCTTTACAAACGATTTTGTAATTGCTTTTATCTTCGCTTGAATTGTCCTTTCCCTCTATCTCTGAGCGAGGCATTACACCATCATTCATTGTCACAGAAAGTAGCTCCATATCGCCAGCTCCTCGCTGGCTTCGCTCGGCGTAAACATCACCTATCTGGTATTTCCTATACGGCTCATCAAAGCCAGGAAATCGCAACTTCGGACACTTTTCGAGACCGTTAATTGAGGATAAATACTAATGGATATACCTCTACAAGATAATATTTGTGGAGGTGGTCATTATGACAGAAAATACACAATTTAAGACTTTGGTGAATAAATGGTTAAACAACAAAAAAGCCATGATTACGCCATCGACATTTGCTAGTTTTGTACTTATTACGGAGAATCATTTAGTTCCATATTTTGGCAAAAGGAAGATTGGAACTATAACCGAATCTGATGTGCAAAATTACATCGTTTATCTTTATAATGCAGGACGGTTAGATAAAACAGGGGGTTTAACTGTTAAAACAATTAGGGATGTTGTATTAGTTTTAAGATTGGCAATGGAATATGCTTATAAAGAAAAAGTCATACCATTATTGAATTGGGATCTTATTGAATATCCTAAGGAGTTGGGGAATAAGAAAGTAGTTTCTTTATCTAAAGATCAAGAACAAGAACTTATTCAATGCATTTACATGAATTTAAACAGAAAAACAGCAGGGATATTAATTTCGCTATTTACTGGAATTCGCATCGGGGAACTTTGTGGGCTACAAATGAAGGACATATCACTGACAGAGAAAACGATTAACATTAATAAAACCGTCCAAAGAATTTATGATAAGAAAAAAGGAACATCATTTATTCATATTGGTCCGCCAAAAACAAAAACATCTGCTAGAGTTATTCCTTTACCGTCGTTATTAGTGAATATTATTAAGAAGTTTTACAATGAAAATCCAAATCATTATTTTTTAACTGGTAAGACGAGGCCTACCGAGCCAAGGACTTACAGGCAGTTTTTTTCAAGGTTCTTAAAGCGTCATAACCTGGCTAATGTTAAATTCCACGAAATAAGACATACTTTTGCGGTTAGAGCAATAGAAATTCCAGAGTTCGATATCAAGTCTTTATCTGAGATTCTGGGGCACAAAAACGTATCGTTTACTTTGAATGTATATGGTAGTGCTAATTTGCAACAGAAAATAAAATGCATGAATCTTTTAAACGAATTACTTTAATAGCCAAATAACTGAGGAAGAAATTCTAACGGTTTAATTACTGTGAGAATTCAAAATGGAAAATGAACTAACTCTTAATATAAATATTATTACTGGGAAAGATGGTTGGAACCAATAATGTTGGCAACCATCTTTTCACTTGTTGATTATTTTGGATTGGCAAACACCACGCCTTTATAGATGCTGTTAAGTTGGGCAAGGGTATAAGTCTTAGTTTGCCAGTCCGTTTTTGCTTCCTGGAAGGTATTGGTTTTGCCGTCAATGTTGCCTTCCTGGATGGTGATATTTGTTCCATCCCATGCGATCACAATACCGACATGGTTATGTCCAACACCAGAGAAAACAGCGCCTGCCTTTGGCGTATTGGATTTTTCAAATTTATGAGGATGTGCCGCAACCAGCTGATCCACGCATTGATTCCCGTTTCCGGTAAATCCGGGACTGTATCCATAGATTTCATAAAATCTTCCCCAGGCAAACCAGGTACATTGGCCATATAATCCAAACTGACTGTAATAGTTATTCATGCCCCAAGCTTTCATATTTTCAAAGTTTGGTTCCCCTCGGATGTTGCCAAATCCTAATCCAACATAGCGCATGACATGATCTATATAGTCTGGGTCACCATAGCCGTTGACTCCTAGTTCTTCACATTTCATATTGGAGAAGACTTTGGCGTTGGCTTTGGAATAACCACCAAAATTGGTGATGGCCCATGATATATAGCCGTTTCCATAGTTGTATCCTTGTAACGCAAGGTAGATGTCTTCTGTATTAAAAGGATCTTTAACTTTTGCCTGTTTAATGCAGTCGGTAAATGTTTTAACACCGACTTCGATGGAATATTCCGGATCGGTGATGTCGTTTGGAACTCTTGGATATTTCGTTTTTTTTTAATGTTTAAGCGAGGAGTCCTACCAAAATGCTACCATTTTACAAATGGATAATAAAAAATGAGTTATTAAAAATTAATTTTACTTATGCTATTGTTGATTATTTCTGCTGAAAACTTTGCGGTTTTTATTTTTTCTTTTTTTACTTTCTCTATTGAGAATTTATCATCAAGAATTTTAAACTTTTCGTGATTTATCATTTTAGCTTGTACATCAAATTTGGTAATATATGTGCTTTCAAAAGAATTTTTGTATGAGATTTCTACATGCCAAGTTAATTGGGCTCCAAGGGGAGAATAAAAATTGTTGTAATCTGTAAATGTGAATTCTATACTCTCATTTGGAAGCAAAATATCTCTATGTATATAGTTATGTGAAATTACTGAATCATTGGGATTCTTCATTCTAATTTCTAAGTTTATGGCTTCCGTGTTTCCATAATTGAATAGTTCGAAATTGAATTGTAAGAAATTTTTTGCCACTAACTCAGAAAAAATTTGAGGATTTTGTTTTAAAGACAAAATAGAACGGTATTGTAATTCTAATTCTTCTTTTCTATCCTCATTTTGTTTGATTTCTTGATAAATTCTTTGTACTTTTTGATCAGCAATAGTCCACCAAACGCCAAGTAGAGTAATAAAACCACCTGATATTCCAGCTAAAATGGTCGCGTAATATTGAATAAAAATGGACGCTGAATCTCGATCGAAGATGCCTATAGGACTCTTTATAAATGGGATAATGGGGACTATTATAAATAATAAAATACAAACGCTAATTACAGTTTTTTTATGAAATTTTATAAATTTAAAAATATTTTCTATAAAAATCCCTCCTAGATGATGAATTTTTGAATCGTAGAATTTATTTATCCTTTATTCCATATTGATATTTCCATTCACGATATTTCTCTAAAGAAATATCTCCATTTATGTATTTATGATTCATTTTTATCCATTCATTAATAAAGTCACCGAAATATTGCTTATCAAATTGAACCCAACTACATTTTCATCTTTTTTAAATTTAAAAGGTAATACATCGTCCCAATCGAATAATTCATATGCTAAATCTAAAGCATATGTGTTGTCCTCCTGACTTAAATAGTAGGAGTTTATATTTAAAGCTTTACTAATTTTTATTAACATATCTTCTTTTGGAACACGTATTCCTCTTTCATATTTTAAAACTCTTCCACGACCATAATCATTATCTTCAAATCCAATAGCCACTGTTAATTCGCCTTGCATCATGTTACGTAAGAGGCGAATTTTTCTTATTCGTTCGCCAATATTGGCCACCAGTACACCTCCTTTTTTTATTATTATAAACATATTATTCAATCATCAAATAATTTGCTTTAATAGATTTGAGTAAAGAAGTGAGCTTGAGCTCACTTCTTTGTTGTTTATAGAGGATTGCATAGGCGTTGTTTCGCGTTTGGGATATTTAACGGGTATCCAAAATAATTAGGGGTCTTCAATTTGGGGGTCTATTTAGGGGTCAATCTAGGGGACCATTTTAGGGGTCTGTGAATTGACCCCTTTTT
>NZ_JACHHD010000002.1 GCF_014202635.1 Faecalicoccus acidiformans | reverse complement strand
CTGAACTCATACCGAACTCAGAAGTTAAGCACTTCCGCGGCGAAGATAGTTGGGCTTGCCCCTGCGAACATAGCTCGTTGCCGGGTCCTTTTTTTTTGGCTTTTTCAATATTTATTTAGTTTTTTTTTGATACTATTGTATCTGAGTACGTTCGATCTTATAATGTAATTAAGAGGTGATCAACATGTCAGAGACTATAAAATATTTTGATGGTGTTTCATTTAATCTTAATGATAAAACTATGACAATCGAGAATGGTACAAATGGGACATTTGATTATCGACGGATTAAAAGAGCTTTGGTATTAAATGAAAAAGCAAAATTTAAGGGAAGTCAGCCTCCTTTTACCCAGCTTTTGCCCCATGGTCCTGGAATCCCGGCAATTTTGACAGATCCATATGTTTATGTTGGTGTCAAAATCGTCATGGATGATGAAACCATTCTTTGTGTTTATACATCAAAAGAAGAGACACAAACAGGAACCGATCAGTATATCGAGGATCGAAAGCGTGCGAAAGAAATTGAAGCTTTTTTTAGAAAAATTATCCATAAATATCAACCTTCTGAAGCTTGATTCCTTGCTTTGAATCTTTTAAAATACTGCATGGAGATTCAAAAGGTTTATGAAACGTCATATTCAATGGTCCCGAGTTCTTGCGATCATCCTTATTTTGATTCTTACAGCCGGCTTGGGACTTTCTTTATTTTTAAATCGCACAGTGGATGAAAATGTATCTCAAAAGGACACAGTTGCAGAAAACGATAAGACGCTGCAGGAATTTTTGAAAATTGCGATGGAGCCCGTTGGCCAGACGATGTATGTTTGGGGCGGCGGCTGGAATGAAGAAGATACTGGTGCTGGAATCGAGGCAACGACTTTAGGGCTTTCCAGCCAATGGAAGATTTTCTTTGAACAGCAATCTTCGAATTATGATTATCAGACTACACTTTATCAGATTCATGACGGGTTGGATTGTTCTGGTTATGTCGGTTGGGTTATTTATAATTTGATGGAGTCTGAATCTGGACAATCAGGATATGTTATGAAATCACAAGAAATGGCTAGCACATATGCATCTTATGGATGGGGAACTTTTACTCCATATTCGGAAGTGACTGATCACAAACCAGGCGATATCTTTTCTAACGAAGGCCACGTCTATATTTCTTTAGGGACCTGTGATGATGGTAGTGTTTTATTAGTTCACTCTTCTCCCCCTGGCGTTCGGCTTTGTGGAACCTTGTTAGCAAGCGGCGAGTCATCCAAAGCTGTCGAACTTGCATCTTCTATTATGAGCACTCATTACCCCAAGTGGTTCGAAAAATATCCGTCCTGTGAAGTTGATCTTTCTTATTTGACGAATTACGATCAGTTTCAATGGAATGTAGATACTTTATCCGATGCTCAATTCATTCAAAACTTGTCGGCTGAGGAAATCGCTGATCTTCTTTGGTCATAAAAAAAGTAACAGTTTCGTTCTGCTACTTTTGGATCTTGATCTTTTGGAAAGGCTCAATTGCGTGGATATCGTAGGGAGTATCCTGATAAACGATAAAATTGAGCCAGTTTGAATAAAGTAAATTGGCGCCACTTCTCCAAGTCACCATAGGATTCTTAGAGTCATCATCGTTTGGATAATAGTTTTTAGGGACTTCGATAGGAAGTCCTTTCTTTTTATCTCGCAAATATTCTTTTTCCAAGGTTCGAGGATCATATTCTGAATGTCCGGTGATAAAGATTTGACGGCATCCTTCTGTGGCAAGAGCATAAACCCCAGCTTCTTGGCTATCTGCCAAGATCTTTAAATAAGGACATTTATCAATATCTTCTCTGGCGTTGTATGTGTGACGTGAATGTGGAACCATGAATGTATCATCAAATCCCCGAAACAGGATGGATGATTTGCGCACCACTCTATGCGGAAATACTCCAAATAGTTTTTGATCCATTGTTTTTTTAGGGATTCCATAATGATAATACAGTCCTGCCTGTGCTCCCCAACAGATATGGAAGGTTGAATGAACATGGGTTTTTGACCATTCCATGATTCCACAAAGTTCGTCCCAATATTCGACTTCTTCGAATTCCAAATGTTCTAAAGGAGCTCCAGTGATGACCATGCCATCAAAGTAACGATGTTTAAAAGCATCAAAAGTCTGGTAAAACTTCAGCATATGTTCTTGCGAAACATTTTTCGAACGATGATTTTTCATCTGCATCAGTTCCAATTCAACCTGAATCGGAGTGTTTCCCAAAAGTCTTGCCAGTTGGGTTTCCGTTTCTATTTTCGTCGGCATCAAATTTAAAACCAGAATGTTTAATGGACGTATATCTTGGGTGATGGCACGGGTTTCGTTCATCACAAAAATATTTTCATCGCGAAGGGTTTTGGATGCCGGCAATTCATTAGGAATTTTAATGGGCATGGGAAAGCTCCTAGGCGTTCAATGCTTGATCGATGTCTTGAATCAGATCTTCGGCATCCTCAAGCCCGCAAGAGAATCGAACCATATCGGCACTGATGCCGGCCGCTTTCAATTCCTCTTCGCTCATTTGTCTATGGGTACTGCTTGCCGGATGCAGACAGCAAGTTCGGGCATCGGCTACATGAGTCTCAATTGCCGCTAGTTTGAGGTGTTTCATGAAACGTTCCGCTGCTTTACGTCCTCCTTCGATTTCAAAGCTTACAACACCGCAAGAACCATTTGGCAGATATTTTTGTGCTAAATCATAGTATTTATCACCTGGCAATCCGCTGTATTGAACCGAGCGGATCTTAGGATGTTTTGACAGGAAGGTGGCGACAGCTAAAGCGTTTTGACTATGTCTAGGCATACGAACGTGCAGGCTCTCTAATCCAAGATTTAAATAAAAGGCATTTTGCGGAGATTGAATACTACCCAAATCTCGCATCAGCTGAGCAGTTGCTTTGGTGATGAAAGCTCCTTCCAGGCCGAATCGTTCGGTATATGTGATTCCGTGATAACTCTCATCCGGCGTAGTCAAGCCCGGAAATTTATCAGGATATCGAGTCCAGTCAAATTTACCGGAATCGACAATGCAGCCGCCGACAGCCGTTCCATGACCATCCATATATTTGGTCGTCGAGTGCGTGATGATATCCGCGCCCCATTCAAACGGGCGGCACAAAACCGGTGTAGCAAAAGTATTGTCAATAATCAAAGGGACCCCATGCGCATGAGCAGCATGAGCAAATTTTTCAATATCTAATACTGTCAAAGCCGGATTGGCAATGGTTTCACCGAATACAGCTTTTGTGTTATCCTGGAACGCGGCATCCAATTCCTCGAAAGAACAGTCCGGATCTACAAAGGTAAAATCAATGCCCATGCGCTTCATTGTGACCGCAAAAAGATTATAAGTTCCTCCGTAAATACTATTTGAGGCAACGATATGATCACCATTTCCGGCAATATTGAAGATCGCAAATAAGTTTGCAGCCTGTCCGCTGCTTGTCAACATAGCGGCGCTGCCACCTTCCAATTCGGCAATCTTAGCCGCAACTGCATCATTGGTTGGGTTCTGTAGACGAGTATAAAAATATCCTTCGGCTTCTAAATCAAATAATTTTCCCATATCTTCGCTGGTCGCATATTTAAAAGTTGTACTTTGAATGATAGGGATCTGTCTGGGTTCACCATTTCCAGGGGTGTATCCGCCTTGTACACATTGAGTTCCAATTCCTTTATTTTTCATATTAAATCCTCTTTTCGTATACGCTTATTTTAGATGCCATTTTTTTGAAAGTCAAAGATTTGCGCAGATTAGGACTTGAATTTGAAAAATCATGTATAATGAATAAGACGAAAGAAAGGGCATTGGAGAATGAAATTATTTGCGAGCGATTTGGATGGAACGCTGCTAAATCGAAAACATCGGGCCGATTGGATCATTAATCACGGGTTGCAGATCATCAAAGAGACAGGAAATGTTTTTACTGTATCCACTGGGCGGAATTTATCCTTGTTGCGAACGGCTAAATTAAATAAAAGCTATGTGATCTGTATGAATGGTTCTTGTATCTTGGATCCAAATGAGAAGATCTTAATCCGTCACCCGCTGAAAAAAGAAGTGCTGCACTTCTTGTTGTTTGATACCCCATTTCAATTTGAATACCAGACGATAGATGGAATTTATACGACCAAGGATGCACAAAGTTTTAAAAAGATCTATATGGCTAATCAGATGTTGAGAAATCGTGATATCAAAGAAGATATGGTCAAAAATCTGGAAGCTTATTTTTTTGAAAGTGATCCGTATTGGATCTTGGATCAGGAGATCTTTAAAGTCAATCTGCATTTTACAGATCCTTCGATGGGGCCACTCTTAGATAAGCTGGCAAAAGAGCATGCGGACAAGATCGTCAATGCGCCCAGTGTTCCCAGTTTGGCAGAGATCACGGGCGCAGGAGTTACAAAAGGAAATGCGGTTCAAGAATTGGCTGATATGTTAGAGATTCAAAATCAGGATATTTATGTTTATGGCGATGGTATCAATGATGTTTCCATGCTGTCTTGTTTTGACCACTCCTATTGTCCGGCAGGAAGCACAAAGGAAGCCCTGGCCGTCGCTCATTATGAGCTTGGGCCTTATGAAGAGTATTCCGTCATTCGCCATATGGTCGATGTCTGCATGAATGCGCTGTGATCGTTTTGAAAAAAGAATGCTTCAGACATTCTTTTTTTGATGGTATCTGATGATATAATGAGACAGATAGTCAAAGGAGAGTAAGGATGATGAAAAAGAAAAATTGGATCAAAGATCTGATCTTTGTGTTGATAGGGAATTTTATCATAGCCTGTGAAGTGGCCTTTATCGTTTTACCGAATGATTTGCTTGATGGAGGAATTGCCGGGCTTTCTGTGGCTTTGCAGCCATTGATTCCCATTGATCCGGTTTGGATGATCAACGGTTTAACGATCGGGTTGTTTCTTTTAGGATTGATATTTTTGGGCAAGGCATTTGCGTTGAAAACGGTTGTTTCGGCGGTTGCCTATCCGGTTTTTGTTACGCTTCTTTCTTCTGTGGCTTCTCAGTTTCCAGAATCAACTTTTATCTTGCCGGATTATCTGGCAGCCATTTATGCCGGTGTATTGGCAGGATTTGGACTCGGACTTGCGTTCAGGGCCAATGCCAGTACCGGAGGTATGGATATACCAGCCTTGATTTTAAGAAAATATGCCAAAATTCCTTCTGGACAAGCTGTAATGATCATCGATGTATTGACTGTGTCTTTAGGAGTCTTTACTTATGGTCTCCAAAAGGCTCTGGTTGGAATTATTACAGCTTTTATTTCTGGTCAGGTCATCAACAAGACCGTTTTATTAGGATCGCAGAGTGCCAAAAATGTGATGATCATTTCTTCAAAATGGGAGGACATCCAAGCTTATTTGATGGATACGATGTCGCGTGGGGTAACGGTTTTAAGCGGTAAAGGCGGCTATACTTCGCAAGAGCGCCCGGTACTGATGTGCGTTTTGTCCCGAAAAGAGTACCCGGTTGTAGAACAAGAAATCAACCGCATCGATCCGGCTGCTTTTATGATCGTTAGTGATGTCAATGAAATCCATGGCTCTGGCTTTACTTTTGAAGATGGAACGATCAATCGAAATGTATGGTAAAAAAAACTCTCTTTACGAGAGTTCAAACATACCGGTATACAGTTGATAGTACATTCCTTTTTGTTGGATCAGATCTGCGTGGCTTCCCCTTTCTTTGATCATGCCATGGTCTAATACAATAATGACATCGGCATTGCGAACAGTGGATAAACGGTGGGCGATGACGAAAACGGTTCTTCCTTCCATCAGCTGATCCATTCCTTTCTCAATCAGTTTTTCGGTATGGGTATCGACCGAACTTGTGGCTTCATCCAAAATCAAAACCGGAGGATCGGCCACGGCGGCTCGGGCAATCGCCAACAGTTGTCTTTGTCCTGCTGATAAATTCTGGCCATCGTTATGTACTTTTGTTTGATAGCCTTGAGGAAGACGACGGATAAATGAGTCTGCATTGGCGAGTTTTGCAGCTTGGATACATTCGTCGTCGGTAGCTTCTAAATTTCCGAATCGGATATTATCGAGAATCGTTCCTGTAAATAAATGTGTGTCTTGCAGAACAATTCCTAAAGAACGGCGCAAGTCGTCTTTTTTTATGAGCTTGATGTCGATGCCATCGTATGTAATCGAACCCTTTTGAATATCATAGAAGCGATTGATTAAATTTGTAATCGTAGTTTTTCCGGCTCCTGTTGCTCCGACAAAAGCCACTTTTTGCCCTGGCTTGGCAAACAAAGAAACATCATGAAGGATCCTTTTCTTTGAATCGTAACTAAAATCGACATTCTCAAAACGGACATCCCCTTGCAGCTGAACGTATTCCACACCCTCAGGACGTGGATGTCGCCATGCCCAAACTCCCGTGTTTTCATGTGCTTCTATCACGTGCCCATCTTGGATCCGAACGTTTACCAAGGTGACTTTTCCATCATCGACTTCAGGATTTACATCCATGAGCGCAAAAATTCTTTCCGCACCGGCCAAGGAGCTCAACAACAAGTTCATCTGTAAAGTAAACTGGTTGATTGGCATGGCAGCTTGGCGAACAAAGATCAAATAGCTGGCAAGCGATCCCACATCCATTTGTCCCTGCAAGACTAAATAGCCGCCTAAAACGGAGACAATAGCATAATTGACAAAGGAAAGAGAAACAACGGTAGGAACGATTCTTTGAGAGTAGCCTAAGGCGTTGGCACTGCTGGACTGAAGATCGGCATTGTGTTTTTCAAATTGTTTCTGGTTTTCTTTTTCATGGTTGAAGACTTTCACGACTTTTTGGGAAGTGATCATCTCTTCGCAAAATCCGTTGATGGCCCCAATGTTTTGTTGCTGGAGGGAAAAATAAGTCTTGCTTTTGGAGCTGGAATAGCGAATATAGAAAAACATGATCAGATAAAAAATCAAAACGACACAGCTTAATTTCCAGCTTAAGACAAATAACAAGATCAAAGTTCCGACCACTTGAATAAAACTTTGGATCATCATCGCAAATGAATTGTTCAAGGCATCGGATACGGTATCCACATCGTTTGTGAAACGAGACATCAGTTCTCCATGGGAATGGGTATCAAAAAACGAAAGCGGAAGCTTCTGCATCACATGGAATAGATCGTGCCGAATATCTTTTACAACTTTCTGAGCAGCAACAGCCATGCACTGGGTATAACCAAGGGCTGCCAGGACGCCAATCAGAAAAGTAATGGCCATGATCAGGATCTCTATATATGCTTGTCCCAGCCCCTGGGAAAGGACTTGATTGACCGCCGGGCGGATCATATAGGTTCCAAATAGGTTTCCTAAAGCAGACAGGGCGACCAGCAAGCCCACAAAAATGAATAAAATCGCATGATTTCCCATGTAATGAATCAAATTGCGAATGGTTTGTCCTAGATTCTGTGGTCTCATATGCCGGCTCCTTTCTGTTGAGATTCATAGAGTCCGCGATAGAATGATGAAGTTTCCATCAAAGAATCGTGATCTCCTATAGCGCTGATCTTTCCATCTTCGAGGATCAAAATCTGATCACAATGGATCACGGAGCTGACGCGCTGAGCAATCAAGATCTGTGTTAATCCTTGGATCGATCGTAAAGCACTGCGAATTGAGTGATCTGTATTGGTATCGACGGCACTTGTGGAATCGTCTAAAATCAGGATTCTCGGCTTTTTCAAAAGCGCACGAGCGATACATAGACGTTGCCTTTGTCCTCCGGAAACATTGGTTCCCCCTTGCTCAATATAGGTATCATACCCTTTTGGGAATTTTTGGATGAATTCATCGGCACAGGCGATCTCGCAAGCTTTACGAATCTCTTCATCTGAAGCGTTTGGATCTCCCCAGCGCATGTTTTCCTTGATTGTTCCGGAAAAGAGAGTGTTGTTTTGTAAAACCATCGCTACTTGGTCACGAAGTGAAACGAGATCCATGTCGCGAACGTCAACATGGCCAATCTTGACACTTCCTTCATTCACATCGTATAAACGAGGAATCAATTGAACCAAACTAGATTTTGCGCTTCCGGTTGCCCCTAATATCCCGACTGTACTGCCGGAAGGAATATGCCAAGTGATATCGGACAGTACATATTCTTTGGCATTGGGATGGTATTTGAAGAAAACATGATTAAAATCAACTGAATTATCTTTTGGTGTCAATGGAAATTTCCCGGAGCGAAGGTTCACAGGTTCTTCGATTACTTCTGCGATTCGATTGCATGAGGCAATAGAACGAGTGATCAGTAAAAACACATTGGATATCATCATCAGAGAATTCATGATCTGCAAGACATAACTTAATACTCCTGTGAGTTCACCTACTTGCATATTTCCGTCTACGATCATATTGACACCTAACAACATCAAACCGACGATGGCCATGTACATGGTCATTTGGAAAGCGGGGGTATTAAAAGAAGCAAAATGAAATGTGTTTTGGGTGATATTTGCCAGATCCTCATTGACTTGGGAAAACTGCTCTTCTTCATATTCATCACGAACAAACGCTTTTACCGCGCGTATGGCAGTCAAGTTTTCCTGAATCAAAAGATTGACCCGATCTACGGCTTGTTGCAGTCTCCGATACATGGGTGCGATCTTTTTAACGATTAAAAACAAGATTACTCCTAAGATGGGAGTGGTGAACAAAAAGATAATGGCAAGTCGGGCATTGATTATAAAAGACATCACTAATCCCAAAATTAAAATGATCGGGCCTCGCGCAAAAGGACGAATTCCGTTGATCAAAGCATTTTGGATCACAGTAATATCGCTGGTCAACCGCGTGATCAAAGAAGCGGTCTCAAAATGGTCAAGATTTGAAAATGCATATTCTTGGATCTTTTCAAATTCGATTGAGCGAAGGCGCTGACAAAATAAGGAAATAGCCTTTGCGGCACATTTGGCATACCAGATCCCAAAGAGCAGGGAAAGGATTGCACAAAGAATCATCTGCAGGCCCTTTTCTAAGAAAATAGAAGGATCCTGCTGGGCAATGCCGACATCGATGATCTCACTCATTAATAGAGGAATGATCACTTCAAAAGAAGTTTCAATGGCGACAAAGAGTATGGATAAAACAAAATATAAACGTACTCCTTTTGAATAGCGGAACAATATTTTTAATGATGACATATTTTCACTCCTGCCTGTCATTATACACCTAAAGATTCTTTCGTAATACTAGCTTAGAATCACTTTGGAATACAATAGTATCAAATTCTTTCCTAACGCATAGGAAAATAGCTTTTAGTTTTTCTGAAAAAAATTCATTATAATCTGTCCGGGAGGGGTGTTGGTGAACTTATTATTTTTTGATTTTGACGGGACTTTGCATGTTCCGCAAACCAATCAGGTATCTAAAAAAACCATAGAAAGTTTACATAAACTCAGAAAAAAAGGCGACTTGGTTTTTATCAATACCGGGCGCTGTTATTCTTCTTTAGAAGTGCAGTTGCATGGAGTGCCGGTGGATGGAGTGATCTGCGGGTGCGGCACTTTGATTTCTTATCATGATACGATTGTATATCGAGCGGATGCGAGCATAAATCAAAGACAGAAAGTATTAGAAGCATTGCGGAAATATCGAGTGGATGCTTTTTTAGAGGGACACGAAGATTTGTATTGTGATCGATCGTATTCGGATCGACTGGATAAGGTCACGCAGTTTTTTGAAAGGGTCAATGTTTTGATGAAAAATGTGGAGGATCCTCATTTTTCCTTTTCTAAGATGAGTTTATATTATGAAAGTGAAGAACAAAAACAAGCATTCGAAAAAAGTTTAGAAAAAGATTTTGACTTTATTCATTTTCCAAATTTAAAATCAGAAGCGGTTTTGAAATCGCATTCCAAAGCGACAGGCATGAGAAAAATCGCAACACTTTTAGATTTCCCAATAGAAAAGTGTATCGCATTTGGCGATAGCGATAATGACAGCGACATGTTGTTGGCGGCCAGTCAAAGTGTGTTAATCGGAGAGAATGCACCGCATCTAAAAGATATCGTTAGCTTACAGGCTCCTTGTGCCAAAGAGGAAGGCGTAACTTGGGCTTTGAAAAAGTTGAAGCTGATTGATTGAAAAGGAGACCCATTCTAAAAAAGGTCTCCTTTTTGTAAATCGAAAGCGAAAAATGAGGATTCATCTAAGGGATAGCGATGCATATCCACATAACAAATTGAAGGCTGTTGATAGGTTGTATAATAGTAGATCCCTTTAGAGGCGTTGATACAGCTGGAATAGATCGTGTAGTCCATCGTGTTGTTCTCGGTCAGAACACTTCCTTTGATCATTGCTACTTGGTTTAGCACGCGAAAAAATTGATGTACATTGTCTTTTTCACTGCCGTCTGAATAAAGGTTGTGTTTCAGAAAGGCGGTATGGACAAAGCGCGAAGGGCTGGAAGCATCTCCTGGCAATCCGAAAGCTCCCATGCCGTTGGCATAAGGGCTCAATGTCAGATTGGAGCTGAAACGATTATTCGGATAGTCTTTAGTTAAACTTAAGTACTGTGTAAGATTCATCTGATGGAAAGGGAATTCTGGGTTGTTGGTCAGCACACCAATGGGGTTATCATAAATCTTGAGGCCGTCTTTGACGGATTCGATTACGATGCATTCTTCTTTGTCGGCCAATATCCAGTGCAAGGGAGAATTAGGCACTTGCGGACGAAATGCAGTATCGATGATGTTGACATCTTTGAGCAGTTTCTTTGCATCTTGTACATGTTGGCATTGGCCAAGGATCCAAGGGATGATCTCAAAAGAAGCAATATTTACTTTATCGTTCTTTGCTTTGTGATAAACTGCATTCCCAGTAAATTGTAAGCCGGCCATGCCCAGGCCTTTTTCATTGACAGCTTCGGCATAAAGAGGCATATGGTCGATGATCGTTGCCATCCCAATATAAGCAAAATGAGAATTCAGTGTTTTTGTTTCTGCAAATGGAAGAGGGAAATTTCGTGGAGTGATCACGACCTGCTCACCAAAGGAACAATCCAAATCTAAATTTCTGCCAAAATAAAAGTCGTTATTCAAATAAGTGAAACTAGTACACATATATAGGCCTCCTGTGATCTTTACCAAATATAAACATTTTTGGCAGGGCGAGTATACTTCTTTTCCAACATCGCAACATGCGATAAGAATGATGGGTCTTGAAAAGATTTGGCATGATGTTTACAAATATGCACACATCGCTGGCATTTTATACAAGTGCCGGGTATTTTGGAACAATCTAAGAGATCAATTGCTTCCATCGGACATAAGGCGGCGCAATGGCCGCAATTGACACAAAGAGAAGGGTCTGTCACTGGTTTGGCTTTTAAAAAATTTACAGGCTCACCATCTAATCCCTTTGGAGTATAATAAGGGGCATGAGGATCTCCTGGAAATTGGACTTGTTCAATCGTCTCTGCAAAGCGAAATTTATTTCGAACATGACGAACAAAATTTTTGATATCAACTAAATCTAAAGGATCGGGTCTGCCTGCTCCTAATGTTTGAGAAAAAGCATGCGGGCAGACAACGGCTAGACCGGCAATGGGGGAAAACCCGTTTTGCGACAAAACACGGCTCAGTTCGGCAAGAGAATTGTCAAAACTGCGATTCCCGAATGTAACGGCGGGAATCAACCATGTATCGGATCCATGAATTTTGTCTTGAATAAAGGGTAAAATCTTGTTAGGGATCTTGCCGGCATAAGTGGGCATTCCTAAGATCACAAGATCACCGGATCGAAACTGTAATGGTTTCGATTTCGCGTTGATCAAAGTGATATCGATGGCTTTCCAGGGAGTGCGTAAAGCACCGGCAATTTGCCGGCCGACATCTTTGACGAGCTTTTCGGTGTTTCCTGTAGGACTCCAAAAGACGGAGTAGATCATATGTGGTTTCATAGTTTCATTATAGGCGAAATCAGCCAAAAGGAAAGGAGAATGCTTGATGCGTCTGTCTGTGATCAGCGATCAGATCAGTCTTGATGAAGAAAAAGCTTTTTCACAAATTCAAAAGGAAGGATATAAAGAAGTAGAACTTCACGATGTCTTTGGTCATTCCATCGAAGAATGTACACCAGATGAAGTAAAACGATTAAAAACACTGTTAGATCAATATGGTTTGCGAGTTTCAAATCTGGCATCCACGATTTTCTTTTTGTGTCCATTATTTCCAGATGATCAAGTATCTTTGTTCAATCCTACTTTTTATAGTATTGAAGGGGATGTAGAAAGGCATCTCGACTATTTGAAAAATGCCTGCCGCATCGCTCAAGAATTAGATTGTCCTACGATTCGCATCTTTCCGTTCCGGTGGCCCGATAATCGCCAAGGGCCTTTTGGAACCAAAGAGGATCTGGATCGAATCTGTGAAAATATCTCTAAAGCGGTAGAAATCGCCAGACAAGAGGACCGTATCCTGGTTTTGGAAAACTGTCCGTATTCTCATTTGCCCAAAGGGCAGATGACTTTGGAGGTTGTGCAGAGACTGAACGATCCGCATTTACAACTGTTGTGGGATCCGGCCAATTCTTATCGGGCGATTCGCAAAAATGTTCCGCAAGACTATCAAGGATGGAGTCTGGAGGAAGAATTAGAAGCTCTTTATTCGTATATCGGACATATTCATTTGAAGGATTATCATTATGACGAACATTTCCCAAAACCCTTTCTTCATAAAGCTCTGGGAGATGGAGATATTGATTATGAGTGCTTGTTGTCAAAGCTTTATAAAAAAGGCTATGACAAAAGTCTGTCTTTAGAACCGGAAGTGGAACTGGATCTGACATTATTGAGCATGCGCCGATTAAAGGCATTCTTCCAGTGAGATGCTATCCAAATCATTGGATTTTTGTTAAGATAATGTTATGAATAAAAAACACATCGTTGCGATACTGAGCGCCTTGGTTATTATTTCTTTATCAATCACAGTTTATACGGGATATCAGATTTACTCTCAACCAGAAAAACGCGGGGAAGCCATTACAGAGCAGAACAAGACTCAAAAGAAAGAAACTGATCCTGAGAGTTCTTCGTTCACATTTGCCGGTGTGGGGGATAATTTGATTCATCAAGCCATCTTCTCACAATATCAAGCCGGAGATTCGGATTATGATTTCAATCAAGATTATGAATTGATGAAACCGTATATTGATCCGGCAGATTTATCTTTTATCAATCAAGAGACAGTTTGTGCGGGAGAAGAATTTGGATTAAGTCATTATCCTACTTTTAATGGACCTACCCAGATCTTAGACGCGACGATCCATACTGGTTTTGATTGGCTGGCCCTTAGCAGTAATCATAGTTTGGATAAAGGCAGTGATGCTTTGCTTGCGGAGATGAACTATCTTTACGAAAATTATCCGGATGTTTCTACGACAGGGGTTCATCGTTCTCAAGAAGAATCTGAGGAATACGTAGTTCGTGAAGTGAATGGCATCAAAGTTGGTTTGTTAGGGTATACGTATGGTTTGAATGGGATGTCTTTACCGGAAGATCAGCCATGGCTGGTTGAGCTGATCGACGAGGAGCAGATCCACGAGGATGTCAATGAGATTTCTAAGCTCAGTGATGTACAGATTGTTTCGATGCACTGGGGAACGGAATATCATACCGAGGTTGAACCTGATCAGGAAGAGCTGGCGAAAAAGATGAATGAATGGGGCGTGGAAGTGATCATTGGAACCCATCCCCACGTTATTAAGCCAGTGGAAATCATCAAAGGGGAAAACCAGGATACGTTGTGTTATTATTCGTTAGGTAATTTTTTGAGTGCTCAAGATACTAACGAAGGCATGGTGGGCGGTATGGCTAGTTTTACTTTAAATTATGATTTCACAAAGAAAGAGACAACGTTTGATGATGTCCAATTTACGCCTACTGTGATGTATTTTGAACCAAGTTTTACGACCTTTAAGGTGATGACGATCCATGAATATGACAATAGTTATGTCCCCAGTCATTATGTGACGGCACAGGGATATGATATGTCAAAAGAATGGATCCAAAGTTATGTAAAAGAAATCATGGGAGAACCAGAAGGAATCGAGGTTGTCTTAGAATAATGAATCAAAAAACAATTGCGGAAAACCGCAAGGCCCGGCATGAATATGAATTGTTTGACCGGTATGAAGCGGGATTATCTTTAAAAGGAACGGAAATCAAAAGCATCCGCAAGGGTAAGGTCCAGCTTAAGGATGCTTATATCAGTTTTTATGGCAATGAAGCCTATATCAAAGGGATGCATATTTCCCCGTATGAATTTGGAAACATCTTTAATCATGAAGAAACCAGAGATCGCAAATTGCTTCTTCATAAAAATGAGATTCGAAAATTAGAACAGGCGGCCAGCCTAAAAGGCTATACAGTCGTGCCGACGCGAATCTATCTTTCTAAAGGACTGGCAAAATTGGAAATTGCCTTGGCAAAAGGGAAGAATCTTCATGATAAAAGAGAATCTCAGAAGAAAAAAGATGCCCAAAAAGAGATCCAGAAAGCCTTGAAGAATCAGTATTAGTACGTTATAATGACGTACTCTGGGGGTGTTTTTGGCATTCGATGAGTAAATGTTTGGATAGAACCACAGCCACGAAGGTCACGTGTAATAACCACTTAAATTTAAACGCTAAAACAAAAATTGCTAACGTATTTGGTGTAAACCAGAACGTTGCTTTCGCTGCCTAATTTTAGCCTACGTTTGGCTCGCAGCCCCGATAGTCTGAGTTCGCTTTCTTATCAGATATCGACGGATTCATAAAGAAGATAAGATGAAGTATTGATCCGCTACTTCATACGAAAAATAAAGGATCACCTCTTATGGTTATCGTTCTTATCCGAGACATAAGATTAAATTGATAAGAAAAGCTGTAAACGTTGTATCGTGGGACTTTGCTTAGACAGGAGTTCGACTCTCCTCACCTCCACCAAGAGAAAACAAAAGTGTCAAATTATGCTTTAGATAAAGCACATTTGGCACTTTTTTGGTTATTATAGAATGATATTGAGTCGATTTTTGAGTCGATTTTTAGAAATTTAGTCAAATTTCAGTTCATTTAAGTCGTGAAAAGCTCCTTTAAAATCGCCTTTTTGAATATGTAAAATGAAGTCGTATAAGACTGAATAAATATGTGAATCCATTTTTAATAAAGTGTTTTTGATTTCCTTATCATAGTTGCCTGTTTTTTTGGATTGAGTATAACTTTCATCAAGTTTTTTCTTTACTATTTCTTTCAACTCTTTTAAATCGCTAAGGATCATAGCTTCTTTTAAGATATCCTCTGTCTTCTGAGATTGAGAGACAATATCTAAATCCTTACAGAGGCTCTTCAACGCAAAATACAAATCACTGTGGCCTTGGAAAATGTCATATATGTCGAGATCTTTTAGTTGAAGATTACGTTCTCTTTTTTTCAAAGTATCTGTATCGGCTGCCGTTAGCATGCCGGCTAGATAAGAAGAATAAACGATATTCTTTGGTACATTGCTAGGAATCGTTTCTAAATCGCTTTCATGCAGGATTGTTTCTAATCTGTCTGTAGAAAGGATTACATCAAATTGTTTAGCGATTTCAATGAATTCATTCACAGTTAGAAAATCTGCCAATAGATCAATATCTCGTTTATCAATGACATGATCTACAAAATCAGAGTATTCAATCGCTAAATCTAGCTTTCCGCCGCTGTCTTGGTTTGTATAATAATCGTTAAGAATTTGAGAATTCAGTTTAAATGCTCGATTGGTATTGGCCACCTGTACTCTTTCGGTAATGAAATCACTGGCATCCATGTTTCGTATATCGAAAGACCGATGTATTTTTCCATCTTCATCTAAATAACCACTGTCCGCAAAATATTCGACAGGCAATTCAAAATATTCTGCAATCTTTTCCAGAGTTGCATCGGTTGGATGCTTTGTGTTGTTCAAGTATTTTGAGATCAAAGCCCGTGATAATCCCATATCTTGAGCAAATTGAGTAATGGTAACTCCCTTTTCTTTTAGAGCATTATATAATTGTTCACCAATATAATTTTTATGTTTATAACTTGTCATGGTTATAGTATACCATACCGCATTCAATGGTGGGTACTAAAATGTGTATTTTGTGGTTGCGTATCTTAGGGAAGTATAGTATATTTTAAGTGGGTACTATATAGCGTACTAGAAAGGAGCGCAGGATGACATACTTAAGAAAGCTTCAATTGTTGTCAAAGCCTTATATGCATATGTCGGATCTAAGACAAGTCCTAGGCGTGGCATATCCTAAATTCAAACCTTTATGGGATCAGATGATAAAAGATCTCGAAAATCAAACAGGAAAAAAATTAGGTGCATGGCAATGGGGGATTCCAACGAACTTAATTTGTGATTATTTTAATATCGACATTGATCGTTATCAAGAATTGGCAAAAAAAGAAAAAGCCGATGCATAGCTGGCACTATCCATCGACTAAAAAGAAGTGCTTTCACACATCTTCCAAAAGAAATAATAATGGAAAATCAATTCTTTTTCAATGTGAAGCACTTTTATTTTCTATAGAAAGGAGTGCTTTTTATTGTGGGAAAAATTAATGTTCCAAGGACAAATTTTACACCAATTGATAATTATCATTTAAAGGATAATAATTTGTCGCTTAAAGCGATAGGATTATTTGACAAAATGTTAAGTCTTCATCCTGATTGGGATTATTCTATAAGAGGATTGACGGCGATTTGTAAAGAGTCCATCAATACCATTCAATCGATTATTAAAGAGTTGGAGGATCGCGGGTATTTAGAAAGAATCGTGATTCGAGATGAAAAGGGTCGATTTCTAGATTGCGATTATATTCTGCATAATTATCCGTGTCACAAAAATCGAGATATGGATAATCGAGATTTGGGTTTTCCAGATATGGAAAATTACGACAAATTAAATACTAATAAATTAAGAACTAAAGAATTAAATAAGAAAAATATATATAAGTATTATTGTCATTTGAAAAAGACGTGCCATGGCTGTATCGATGAAGCATGTAGAAACTGTTTTAACATCAATCAGTGTCCGTTTCCGGTAAATCAAGAACGCATAGAGAGGCTTTATGGAGATTCAGAACAAGCGGATATTCAAGCTATGCAGGAAATCTTCTTTTCTAATGAGAACTATGATATTCAAAAAAGAGATTCTGCTGATTTAGCTACTGTTTTGGAAGAAAGGTTTCGTTTTCTTCTTGAAGATAATCCAAAACTATTAAATGAGGATTATCGTAAAGATTATCTAAAAAACTATTATGGTTCTGGAGATGACAATAATGGCAGTGATTAGAAACGATAATGGGAATGGATATAAAATTCGATGCTTGAATCCTAGACGAAAAAAGATGACTACGATACGCCGCAATCCTAAAACTGGTTTAAACTTCCAAACGAAAAGGGAGGCCAAGGAATACGAGCAGTATTATCTGAAAAATCAGGTTAATCTATCTTTGAAATTTGATAGTCTTTTTCGGCACTATATTGATGATTACATGGCTCAAAAAATTTCTTCCTCAGCAAAAGATGTTGAATCATGGTATCGAAATAATATTCAACCGTTTATTGGAAAAAGAAAAGTATCTTCTTTAAAAATAGTTGATTTAGAAATCATTGCTCAGTCTATGCAGAAAGATGGATATTCCGTTTCGTACACGAATAAAATGACGACCAACGTTAATACGATATGTAACTGGGGTGTTGCTCATGGCTTTTTGGATCGAAATCCAGTTGCAGGCTACAAACCATTAAAGCAGATAAAAACATCCGAGGATCTTAAATATTGGACTCCAGAGCAATTTAAACGCGTTCTGGCAGCGATTCCAGAGAGATACAAGGATAGTGATGCGATCTATATTCGATTTTTTGTTCTCTTCAATTATTTGACGGGAATACGAAAAGGGGAACAACGAGCTCTTCAATGGAACAACATTGATTTTGATCGAAATATTATCCACGTCGATTATCATGTTAATGAACACGGAGAACGAGTGAGAGGACGCAAGAACGGAAATGGTTATTCCATAGTCATGGATCGTGCTGTTAAAGATTTATTATTGGAGATACATGACTTTATGAAGCAACTTGATGGTTACAGTCGAAAGGCTTACGTCTTTCCGTCTATGACAAAAGGGATGAATTGTCCTTTAGGTACTTATACTCCTACACGATGGATCAAAGAGTTGGCAGAGTATTGTGATTTACCTAATATCACTTTCCATGGTTTAAGACATTCAGCATGTTCTTATTGGACTTCCGTTGTTGGCCTGTCGCCTTATGAGGTGGCCGATAAATTAGGAGATACAGTAAAAGTGGTTCTTGAAGTCTATGCAGACTTTTTCCATGAACAAAAACGAGAAGTTGCAGAAAAGATCGATAGACATTCAAAAGCATTAATGAAACTGCTAAACGAAGAGGAAGAGGTCTGATTTTTAAATTACGTAAGTCACCATTTTATAGAATAGTATTTCTAAAATGATTGATTCTTTATGGGCAGTAATGCAAAAGATTTTTCTGCTTTCTGCTGATTTTCTATGTCTAAAATTGTAGCAAGCACTGAATAATGGCCCCACCATCATTCAAATATCTTAGGGGATACCCCTAAAACCCCGTTTTGTACAAGTGATTAGCACTATGAAATACTGTATAATCACTATATACAACTATTAATTTATGAGATGATAAAATGGCAAACGACATTGTAATATTCAAAATGGTGAACTGGAATTAGAAGTTACGGTGACTCCAGAAAATGACACCGTATGGCTCACCCAACAACAAATGGCAGAACCTTTTGATAAAGAAAGATCAGTAATCACAAAACATATAGGAAATATCTTTAAAGAAAAAGAATTGGATAAAGATAGTAATGTGCAAAATTTGCACATTACAAATTCCGACCGCCCAGTTTCCTTTTATAGTCTCGATGTCATCATTTCTGCCGGTTATCGTGTTAAATCACAAAGAGGCATTGCATTTCTGCCGTTAATGAAAAACGCTTAGAGTTTTTAAATAAGAACCATCATTTGATCATTGATGGAAGACAGATCATTTCAGACAGTGCCTTAGTAGCAATCACCTTGATGATTGCTGAGTCAAGACCAGAAGAAAAGGAAACGATGGTCAAGCTAGTCATGAACTTCTTGTCAAAACAGAACACTCACGACTAATCGAAATTTGAATATCAGTAAATTATGACCTCTCAACAGAGGTTACAGTGTTTTAATAAAATCCTCCAAAAGCCTTGAAAATAAAGGATTTATCGCAATGTGTTCGCCTTATCTCTTTATACGGTCACACACAAGTTTACTCTTTCCCTCATTGCTCATAAGGGCAAATGCAAGGGCAAGAAAATCTCATAACAAGAATAAACATAAGTGTGGCAATCGGAGAACTGTGATGTATGTGCGAATATATTATAATGGAGGATTTTTCATAATGGAGGATTTTTCAATGGACAAGTATATTTACGATGATAAAAATGATCTGTGGTATGAACTGCAAGGAGATTATTATATTCCTTGTCTTATCTTACCAGCCGAAAAAGAACAGCCTATCGGCTTATGGGGACAGCGACACTTGCAGTATTTGAAATAAAACCGCAGGATTACATACCTTAATCTGCTCACAAGCGGCATGCTGAACACTTACCTTGCCGACATTGATAAGCAGACGGAGGAGATGTTCTTTCGGTTGGTAGAGCAGATGAAACAGGCACAAGGTATTATGGAACAGTTAAAGGCAGAAAACGCCTTAGAATGGACAGAGCGGCTCAATAACATACGGGCGTGCGCAAGGGTGATTGTGGAGAGGAAGATTATTTTTGCATAAGGCAAAGGCGGCAGGGAGAAATCTCTGCCGCTGTTCTTTTGGGTGGTGGTGCTCACGATTCGTTTCTTTCTATTGTTCGTTTGACCGAGTATAATATATCTACTAATAATGTGGAGGTTTGTTATGTTTGAATATATGACGGTACAGGAAGCTGCAACTAAATGGGATATTTCAGAACGAAGAATACAGACACTATGTTCTGAAAACAGGATTGAGGGTGTTGTACGTTTAAGCAGAGTATGGCTCATACCAAAAGATGCAAAGAAACCGATAGATAGGAGAAAGAAGAAAAACGAGAAGTAAAAAAGGATTTTGGGCAGTTGCAACTGCCAGTTGACATATTGAATGGTGCTGATTGGTGGTTAGCAACTTTATCAATCGCTAAAATAAATATAACAATCACATTAACAGGAGGACAAAATTATGATTTTTGCCGATAAACTTATTTTGTTACGAAAAAAAGCAGGCTGGTCACAAGAGGAGTTAGCCGAACAAATGAATGTAACACGACAATCTGTTTCAAAATGGGAGGGAGCACAATCTGTTCCTGACCTTGATAAAATGATACGCCTTTCCGAACTATTCGGAGTAAGTACAGATTATTTACTTAAAGACGAAATTGAGCAAGCAGAGCATATCAACTCGTCCAATGATATGCCGTCATTAAAGCGTGTCTCTATGGAGGAAGCAAATGCATTTCTCTCTGTAAAATCAAGGACAGCTAAAACAATAGCGTATGCTGCTTTTTTGTGTATCTTATCTCTGATAGCTCTTTTGATATTGGGTGCAATTAGTGAAAGTACGTCAGGCGGCTTGAGCGAAGATATTGCAGGTGGAATTGGAATGATTGCTCTTATTATTTTTGTAGCAATAGCCGCCGTAATGTTTATATCAAGTGGTAGCAAAACCGCTCCCTTTGCATATTTGGAAAAAGAAAAGTTTGAAACCGAGTATGGCGTGAGTGGAATGGTTAAAGAACGCAAAGCAAAATACAAAGATTTGCACACAAAGAATAATATTGCAGGAACTTGTTTGTGTATTACTGCCTTAATTCCGCTTTTTGTTGGAGCAATAATTGACGTTGATAACGACCTATTTCTAATAATTATGCTTTCCTTTTCATTTATCATTGCAGGTATAGGTGTGATTTGCTTCATTAAGACGGGTATTATATGGGCGAGCTATGAAAAGCTTCTGCAAGAGGGAGAATATTCTAAAGAAAATAAGGAAAAACCGTCTATTGCAGTTGCTGTATATACTGCATATTGGGTAATAGCAACAGCAGTATATGTGGGATATAGTCTATCATCAAATAATTGGGGGCAGAGTTGGATAATTTGGGTTGTTGCGGGAGTTATGTTTCCTGCTATCGTTGCAATTACCAACGCCTTTGATAAAAAATCAAAATGAGAACAGAATGGCTATTATGCCCTATCTGTAAAAGTAAAACACGCCTTCAATTACGAGAAGATACCGAATTAAAGAATTTTCCCCTCTACTGCCCTAAATGCAAGCAGGAAACACTTATCAACGCAAAGGATTTACAGATAACCGTTATTCAAAAGCGGGAACACTAATCAAACTATGTAAGCCGCCGCATGGGTAATACCATAGCGGCTGTTTTCGTGCCTATCGGCTGTCTCTGTCAAAGGATTTCTTTCTCTGTCTCGGCGGGTTTCTCTGCTTGCCCTCTGCCTGAAGCTGGCGCAGGCGTTTTAGTACACTCGCCCGTTCAGGCGGCTTTGCCTGCTCTTTTTGAGTGGGTTTCTGTTTTTCCCTGACCTGCCGCTCCCATGCGGCAAGGTCACGGTTGTACTGCTCCACAACAGCCTCCGCCTTGCTGCCTGTGCAGATAGCGTACTACACGGGGCTTCGTATCGGGGAAGTATGCGGCTTGACTTGGCAGGATATTAACCTTGAGGAACAATATCTTACAGTACGCCGCAGTATGCGCTATAACGGAACAAGGCATACAACCGAAGTAGGAACGACAAAGCGAAGCAAAGTCCGCACCGTTGATTTCTGCGACACGCTGGCGGCAATCCTGCGGGCGGCGAGAACAGAACAGCGAAAAACCGTTTCCGCTACGGGGAGCTTTATTACCTGAACTACTACAAAGAAGTAAAGGAAAAAGGGCGCACCTATTATGAGGTTTACAGCCTGCAAAGGACAGAGAAAGTCCCGGAGGACTACAAGGAAATCTCCTTTGTCTGCCTGAGAGCAGACGGGGCGTATGAAGCGCCGAGTACGGTAGGGATTATGTGCAGGGCGGCAAAGAAGAAAGTGAAAGGGCTTGAGGATTTTCATTTCCACACGCTCCGCCACACCTACACAAGCAATCTGTTGTCCGGCGGCGCAAAGCCGAAAGATGTGCAGGAACTTCTCGGACACTCTGATGTCAGTACCACAATGAACATTTACGCTCACTCTACAAGGGAAGCGAAGCGCACTTCCGCAAGGCTGCTGAATAAGGTGGTCGGCGGGGAATAAAAAGTTGCCCTTGTTTCGGCTCGTAAGGGCAAAAACAAGGGCAAACAGATAAGGTTTGAACGGAAAACAGGCGTGAAGCCTTGAAAAATCAATGGTTTTTGAAGATTAGATAGTTAAATTTAAATTAAGTCGTGAGTCGAATGAAAGTAATGATGCACTTCGATGAAACGGAACTAATCAAATGTAACTCATTGACTAAAAATCCTTCAATATAATCAGGGTTTTCTATGCATTTTCTCAAAAAGAGTGCGCGAAAAAAGTGCCAGAAAAAAGTGTCGGAAAAACATTCAAAACGTTCAACAAACCAACAGTCTGAAACGATTGTTGGTTTTGTTTATAAATGAAACTATCCTTAACTACAAGATTATGATCTAAGCATCTATGCATTCTTGAAACGATATCGTAAATTGATTATGATAAGAAAAACAGATAATTTTGCATCTGATAACATTTGGTTTCCAATTACAAGAAGGAGAGGATTGAATCATGGAACAAATCAAAAAAGAGAAGATTGAAAATCGCAAGAATTTATTGTGCGGGGGGTATAAGAAGTCATTACGAATCTTCTTTACTTTAGGAATCGCGACAACACTGGCTTTCGGGCTGACTGGCTGTGGCAATAGTGAAGCACCTGCTGAAGAAGCAGAAGTTACCGAAGAAGTTGAAACTGAAGAAAATAATACTCAAGAAATTATCGGTGAAGATAGCACGGATACTTTAACCTTTGACGAAATTTTAGAAGGAGTTGGCAGTCCAGACATTGTTGAAGCTTTAGAAGGTAAAAATCAAGATGTATTAGATTTGATGGCTAATTGGATGGGACAAAACGGATATTACAATATTGAAGCTACACTATTAGACGAATATACTCCATCTTGTAATGCTTCAGTTACATTGCAAAGCGATGGCTCAGTCATGGATGTATATATTGATATTAATCCAGGAAATGGTGGAAGATTTTTCGTTACCGCTTACGAAGCTTACAAAGATAGAGGTGTTACTTACGACTTTCGTAGCAGGGAGCTTGAATTACCTTCAGCTCTTAAATTAAATGAGCTTATCGAAGAAACTTACTCGTAGTAACAAGTATATCAGAGGTGGAAATAATGAGGGATAATTTTGAACATATTTTGACTAGAAAACTATCCAAAAAGGGTATAAATCGTATTGTTTTGTACTTTGTTAAGCATAGAAATATCCTTTAAGTAAAGGACATACAACTAACTATTGACTAAAAATCCTTCAATATAATCAGGGTTTTCTATGCATTTTCTCAAAAAGAGTGCGCGAAAAAAGTGCCAGAAAAAAGTGTCGGAAAAACATTCAAAACGTTCAACAAACCAACAGTCTGAAACGATTGTTGGTTTTGTTTATAAATGAAACTATCCTTAACTACAAGATTATGATCTAAGCATCTATGCATTCTTGAAACGATATCGTAAATTGATTATGATAAGAAAAACAGATAATTTTGCATCTGATAACATTTGGTTTCAAATTACAAGAAGGAGAGGATTGAATCATGGAACAAATCAAAAAAGAGAAGATTGAAAATCGCAAGAATTTATTGTGCGGGGGGTATAAGAAGTCATTACGAATCTTCTTTACTTTAGGAATCGCGACAACACTGGCTTTCGGGCTGACTGGCTGTGGCAATAGTGAAGCACCTGCTGAAGAAGCAGAGGTTACCGAAGAAGTTGAAACTGAAGAAAATAATACTCAAGAAATTATCGGTGAAGATAGCACAGATACCTTAACTATTGATGAACTTCTAGCAGGAATAGGCAGTGATGATATTTTAGATGCTTTTGATAATCAAAAAGCGTTGGATTTGATAGCAAATTGGATGGAACAAAATGGCTATCATGTCATCAATACGGAATTCGTGGCGGAGGCACCTATTTGTGATGCCTATTCTGTATTACGAAGTGATGGATCATTGATTAATGTACGTATTGAATTGAGTCTTGGTTATGGTGGCGTATATAACATTTATGTCACAGACAAGGATGACGAAAGAATTAACACGTTTCAAATGAATGAATTGCCTTCAGCTCTTAAATTAAATGAGCTTATCGAAGAAAACTAATATTAGTAATGGTGCATTTCATATGTATCAGAGGTGGAAATAATGAGGGATAATATTGAACATATTTTGACTAGAAAACTATCCAAAAAGGGTATAAATCGTATTGTTTTGTACTTTGTTAAGCATAGAAATATCCTTTAAGTAAAGGACATACAACTAACTATTGACTAAAAATCCTTCAATATAATCAGGGTTTTCTATGCATTTTCTCAAAAAGAGTGCGCGAAAAAGGTGCCGGAAAAACATTCAAAACGTTCAACAAACCAACAGTCTGAAACGATTGTTGGTTTTGTTTATAAATGAAACTATCCTTAACTACAAGATTATGATCTAAGCATCTATGCATTCTTGAAACGATATCGTAAATTGATTATGATAAGAAAAACAGATGATTTTGCATCTGATAACATTTGGTTTCAAATTACAAGAAGGAGAGGATTGAATCATGGAACAAATCAAAAAAGAGAAGATTGAAAATCGCAAGAATTTATTGTGCGGGGGATATAAGAAATCATTACGAATCTTCTTTACTTTAGGAATCGCGACAACACTGGCTTTCGGGCTGACTGGCTGTGGCAATAGTGAAGCACCTGCTGAAGAAGCAGAAGTTACCGAAGAAGTTGAAACTGAAGAAAATAATACTCAAGAAATTATCGGTGAAGATAGCACAGATACCTTAACTATTGATGAACTTCTAGCAGGAATAGGAGCTGTCGATATTGACGAAGTTTGGAATAATCAAGAGGCTCTGGATTTTTTAGCAAATTGGATGGAACAAAATGGTTATTACGATATTCAACCTGAATTTTGGGGCGATGTACCGGTTTGTGAGGCTTATGCTATATTACAAAGTGATGGCTCAGAGATGTTTATCCAAGTTCAACTACTACGTGGTGTTAAAGGAATGTTTGCATATTCTGCTAATAATGAAGATGGAGAACTTGGGGAACTTATCGTCGGAATGAAAGCGCCTGAATTACCTTCTGCTCTAGGATTGAATGAAATTATCGAACAAAATTAATCGTAGTGACAAGTATATCAGAGGTGAAAATAACGAGGGATAATATTGAACATATTCTGACTAGAAAACTATCCAAAAATGATATAAATCGTATTGTTTTGTACTTTGTTAAGCGTTGAAATATCCTTTAAGTAAAGGGCATACAACTAATTATTATGCTTTTTCCTGCTCTCCTCACCTCCACCATAGTCAATAAAAGCCGATATTTATCGGCTTTTTTCAATATATTTCTACCTGTGGAGGAAAATGGAGGAATTATTTGAGATTTTGTTTGATTCGTTTTTCATTTCTGAATGCAGATCATCATAGAGAGGAGCATATTGTGTTACGATTCAAGCGCAACAACGGTTTCCTATTATTATGGAAATACAGAGAATATGATGTTTTTTCACAATTAGGTCTGGCAGAACCATTTTTTTGTAGTAAAATATACTCGCATAAGGGCTCGTAGCTCAGCTGGGAGAGCGTTCGGTTCGCATCCGAGAGGTCGAGGGTTCAATCCCCTTCGGGTCCACCAGAACAATAAAAGCGCCAAAGGATACGTTTTAGGGCCTATTTGGCGCTTTTCTTTTATAGGCGAGTTGGAGTTAAGATTTTCAAAACAGAAATCCGTTGGATATCCCAAGATGGATAAACTTATAGAAATTTTGTTTAAGTGCATGTTTACACATTGAAAAATCAAATAGAAGATGACACAATAATTATAGATTTTATTAGATTATTTTATTGATGAAAAGCGGTTGATCCAATCGGCATAATTATAAAATAAAAAGCGTTTTCCACGGAACAGGATCGTTTAAGCTGTTCATCAATAAGTAATACCAAGGATCCGCAAGTTCGATCGGATTCTTTTTTTTGTGGAAAAGAAAGCCCCAGATTCTGGGGCTAGAGATTAGAGTTCATGAAATCGAGAATTCCTTGTTCGACTTCGTCTTTGATTTGAGGATAGTTATGGATCTCATGACGATAACCTGAGTATACTTTAGTTTGAACATGATGACCGGTTTCTACTAACCAGTTAGAAACTTCATAGATTCCTTTTCCGTATTCACCGACCGGGTCTTGATCGCCTCCGATATTATAGATAGGGAGTCGGGATGGGACTAAAGAAGCCCATTTTGTTCCTTCGATACAAGACATCATCTGTGTAAAATCATAAAGAGATCGATTGCTTGTAGGTTTTGTAAAGGCATCAAAGGGATCTTCGGCATGATCCTTTTGGACATAAGGATCGGCACAGATCCACTCATTTCCGATCGAAACTTCTCCACATCTTTCACACATCCAACCCATGAGTTCGTTTGTGAATGCCGGATCGCATTCTTTTCCTTTTCCTGCGTCGATGGCTTGTTTGATTTTTTCGGCGGTTTCGTGTGCTCCTCTGAAAATGCCGGCAGTTCCGCAAATTATGGCACCTGCCAGTTCATCTCCATACTTGGCTATGAAATCTCGAGTGATGAAGGAACCCATACTGTGGCCAAAGAGAAAATAAGGAAGATTCGGATATTTTTCTTGTGTAATTCTTTTGAGTGAATGCTCATCTTCCATCATGGTATGACAACCTTTATCGCCCCAGTCACCCCAAATGCCGTTGATCATTGCGGTTTTTCCGTGGCCTACATGATCATCGGCACTGACAATATAGCCTTCTTCAACAAAATGGGCGATCATGTGCAGATAACGCCGGGAATGTTCTCCAAAACCATGGATGATCTGAATGATTCCTTTGGGCTGACAGGCAGGTACATAGATCCATCCTTGTACTTGATCACGTTGATTATAAGAAAGAAAACTCACTTCATGCAGCATAATTTTATTTCACCTCCTGCTCCATGTTTTCTGATTTCATCATAATGCATCTTGAAAGAGACATAAAGAATATATTTGACAATATGATATAATCTAAGCTATGGCAAAGAAAAAAAGAAAAGTTCGGTGGCGAAGATTGATTCTTTTACTCCTTCCTGTGTTTTTGATCGTTGCTGGGATTTGGGGCGGAGTATATGCTTTATCTTCTTATTTTGAACAAAAACACCGTGAAGAAATCGAAAGTATTGTCTGTCCTGAAGATCTGGATCAAGATTTGTTTGAACAAGTTAAACAAAATGCTCTGGAAGGGTCGGATGGGGATGAAAAGATCATAAAGAATATCAATGCATATTCGAACGATATACTAGAGTTTTTATTGGAAGATCCGGATCGTATGGATTTTGTGCTTCATTATCCGCAAAGAGATGACTATGAACAAGCTTCGGAAATGTTGAACGTCGATTTAAATGAAGTGCCTTATTTATGCCAATGGGATCTTCAGTGGGGGTATACGACTTATGGAGACGCTTATTTTTATCAAACCGGATGTGCTCCTACCTGTCTTTCTATGATCTTTAGTTATTTGCTTCAAGATGCTTCAGTGACTCCTTCAAAACTGGCAGAGTTTGCTCAAGAGAATAATCTTTATGTATCGGGAACTGGTACAGATTGGAATTTTTTGACGCAGGCAGCGAATCAATATGGCGTGAATGTTGAAAGGATTGCCGTTTCGTCCTCCTCGATTCAAGAAGCCTTGTCCGAGGGGAAAATAATTGTAAGCAGTATGGTTCCGGGAGACTTCACAAGAATTGGCCATTTTATCGTGTTGGCCGGTCTTCAAGACGGGAAAGTAGTTGTTCATGATCCGAATAGTCCATCCCGAAGTGAAAAACTATGGGACCTGGATACTATATCGTCACAAACACAAGGCCTGTGGGCATATTCAAATTAAAAAAAGTCGGGGAATCCGACTTTTTACTGTATTTTATCAAGAATAGGAGATGTCCCTTTGATTCTCAACATTTTCTTTTTGATGTTTTCTGCTTTTTCATCTTTATGCATTGCCATACATAAACGATAAAAGTGGTAATAATAATGAAGCTTTTCACGAGCATTCATTGTTTCAGGGTTCATTGCCTGGAAAAACTCATAACTGCGGTCATACTCTTTTGTCATGAATAAGTAAAGGGCATCGATAAATTTTTTCCCATAAAGAGGGGAGAGATCCTGTCTGTCTCTTTCTTTTTTCTCAAGGCGGACAAGCGGAGTGTAATCTTTTTTCATGGCCTCCAGATCATTTAAAAGAAAATGAGCATAATACTGATTGTAATAGAGAACGATTAGGTTTTCTTCATGCTCTTTATAGTACTTTTTATTGTCTTCGACCGATTTTAACAGCTGTTTAGGCTCTAACATGTCTGCATAATACAATGTATCAAATAAAATCTTGGATTGTTTATAAGAATCAAAAGGATCTCTTTTTAGAAGATATTCGTATTGTTCCTGTCCTTTCTGCGGTTTTGCTTCGTTGGCGATGGATTTGATTGCTTTATTATAAAGCATGCGCAAGTATTCGGTATAGAGAGCAACCGCAAAGACGAAAATGAAAAGTGCGGCATAGAACACCTTGGTTAAAAGGGATACAGGAGAAAAGATCGTGCTGAGACAATACACTCCAAAAATAAGATATAGCACACCGAGGATAAAACTTCGAACCTCAAGAATAGAAGATTTTTTCATATGGTAAAACTCCTTTGACCATTTCATTATAAAAACGAACAGCATCAGAATCAATGGGAATGAGCGGTATTTTAGAGGAAAATGATCACGAATATGTATATTTTCAAGGAGATTTGATTCATAACATGTTAAAAAACGACGAAAATAAACAATTGTATAAGTTAAATAAATATCAAATTAATTTAAACAAATGTTCAGCTCTAAAATATTGACAACATCAAGAAAAAAGGGGTACGCTATATCTGGAAAAAGCAGAAAACGCTTACATTATAGGCCAAAAAATGAAAAAGATAATTGATGATGAAAGATTAATTTACAAATGCTGCCACTTTTACTACAAAGATGGATTAGGGCAAAAAGAAATTAGTGACCGTTTAGGGATTTCCAGAACAACGGTATCTCGTCTTTTGCAGGCCGGAAAAGAAAAAGGGATCGTTAAGATCGACGTGATCAATGTGTATGGAAGCATGTATGACGATCTGGAGCGTAAGTTAGAAGATCGGCTTCATCTAAAAGAAGTTTTGATCATAGATGAAAATGAATTTGAGACACAGTTCGAACACCAGGAACGTGTGAATGAAGAAGCTTTAAAATATCTGTCACGGATCTTTCGAGACAAAGATTATATCGGTGTTTCGATGGGACGGACTTTGTTTAATATCGCGAATTCGAAAGAACTCGCAGATGAAAGAGATGCGATTTTTGTGCCGGTCGTTGGCGGAGTCGGGTATGGACAATCTAACGAGGGATTTCATGCCAATGATATCGCCGCTGCCTTTGCGAAAAAATTTGGCGGTTCTTCAATTCCTTTTTATGCACCAGCGATGTTCAACAATCGCGATATCATGAAGGGTTTCTTGGAAGAACGATCGATTCGTAAAGTTACTGATCTTTTTGCCAAACTTCATACCGTCGTGATGGGTATCGGATGCACGGATCGTGATGGTACATTATCGCAAAGCGGATACCTGACACCCGAAGAACTTCAAGAGTTTTCAAAAAAGGGTGTGGTAGGTGACTGCTTGTTAAAGCTGGTTGATGCCAACGGAAATGAAGAAGCGTTCAGCGATTTCAATGATCGTGTGATGGGATTACGCAAGGAACAGCTTGTCACGATCCCTAACCGTGTCGGTATCGCAGTGGGACGCAATAAAGGACAAGCTGTATTAGGTGTTATTCGTTCACAAAAAGTCAATATTCTGATCACAGACGTCAGCTGTGTGCAAAAGATGATTGAGTTATTAGATAAGGAGGCGGCAGAATGCCAAGAGAACTGATTGGATTGTTTATCTTTGTCTTTGTGCTGTTTCTCATGCAAAGTCTTGGAGGGGTCTTTCAGATCCGTAATTTTAAAAAGTCGATTCGCCGCGTTCACAAATTAGGAAACGTAGGAATCGGCCAAAAGCGAGGAAGATTCTTTAATGGATATTTGGTCATTCTTGCTTGTGACAACAATCGCATTATTACAGGATGCGAGGTTATGGATGGAAAAACCTTCCTGGCCAAGTGCCATCCTATCGACACATTGATAGGGAAGAAGTTAGTAGGGGTATCAATCGATTCGTTTCTAGAAGATTTCAGATCCATGGATGAAAAAGAACAGAAACGCTATCGAGGGTATATACAAGCTTTGGAAGCGCTGGAGACACGCTTCGACAAAGCAGAGGCTGATGATGAATTGGTAACGGCCGACTGATTCGACATCAGACATCTCATAATTCCATTATTATTTTAGGAGGAAGCGCATATGGAATTTATTTCGATGATTGCTGAAGGTTTTATGGGACTCTTCTCAGCCGGCGGCGAACAGTTTGTTTCTTGGGTAACCGGAATCATTCCTACGCTGGTCTGCTTGATGACTGCCATCAACTCCGTAATCAAACTGATTGGTGAAGAAAAGGTAGAAAACTTTGCTCGTAAAATTACCAAGTATACGATTTGTCGTTATACGGTTCTGCCTATCTTAGCGGTTATCTGTTTAGGTAACCCGATGTGCTACACTTTCGGACGTTTCGTAGAAGAAAAATACAAACCAGCCTACTACGATGCAGCTGTAAGTTTCGTTCACCCAGTTACAGGTTTGTTCCCACATGCAAATGCTGGTGAATTGTTTGTCTACATGGGTATTTCTGCCGGTATCACTACTTTAGGTTTGAACACTGGTGAGTTAGCCATTCGTTACTTTATCGTAGGTGTTATCGTAATTTTCATTCGTGGTTTATTAACAGAAAAGATCTTTGCGATCTTAACGAGAAACAAGGCCTAAAGGAAGCGGGGAATGACAGATGTATAGAAATGTAAAAATTACTCGTGGAAACAGCGGTTGGGGTGGACCGTTAGTAATTGCTCCAACAGAAACTTGTAACAAGATCTTGTGTGTTACAACAGGCGGTGTGAATCCTTTAGCTAAGAAAATCGGGGAAATGACCGGTTGTGAAGTATTGGATGGATTCAAAACCACTGCACCAGATGAACAAATCTGCTTGGCTGTCATCGACTGTGGCGGAGTTGCTCGTTGCGGTGTTTACTGTAAAAAAGGAATTAAGACTGTAAACTTAGTACCGGTTGGTAAATCGGGTCCTTTGGCACAGTTTATCGTTGAAGAACTTTATGTTTCCGACGTTAAAGAAGAAAATATCACATTTACAGATGAAACTGTAGAACAGCCTGCAGCTTCTGAAGCTGTAGCTGAAGAAAAACCGGCTGAAGAAGCTCCAAAAACAACTTCTGAAGAACCTCAAAAGAAACCGAATATCATCACTCGTATCGGTATTGGTGTTGGTAAAGTCGTTAATAAATTCTTTGCGGCTGGTCGTGAAACCATCGATATGGTTATCAAGAACGTATTGCCGTTCATGGCCTTTACTTCTACAATTTTAGGTATCATTTCTTATAGTGGTTTAGGCGATGTTATTGCCAATACAATTTCTCCAATGTGTTCTACATTGCCAGGAATGCTTGTTATTTCATTAGTTTGTGCCCTTCCGTTCCTTTCGCCGATCCTTGGTCCAGGTGCTGTAATTGCACAGGTTGTAGGAACATTGTTAGGTGCTCAGATTGGTTTAGGAAATATTCCGGCTCAATTCGCCTTGCCAGCCTTGTTCGCAATCGATGCTCAGGTAGGTGGCGACTTCGTTCCAGTAGGTTTGTCTTTAGGAGAAGCTGAGCCAGAAACGATCGAATACGGGGTTCCAGCTGTATTGTATTCTCGTGTTATCACAGGTCCGTTAGCTGTAGCCATCGCCTTTGTATTCAGTATTGGATTGTATTCATAGTAGGGGTTGCGTATGATCAAATATCAGGCTACTGTTACCGGAATGGGAGATTATGCCTGTGATTTCTTGAACGACGCATGCAACTTCATCATCATCTTTAACGATGATGCACCACCGGAATTAGCGGAGATCTGCGTTCTTCATTCCAAGAGTGAATTGAAAGCAGATCCGGCTCCCGGGGATATCATGAAGATTTGCGGCGTTGAGTACACAATCAGTGCAGTAGGCTGGGAAGCTTTGAATACCTTGAGGCAATTGGGCCATTGTACGCTTTGTTTCAACGGAACTCCAGAAGCTGAACGTCCAGGAATGATCGAGCTGGTTGGGGAGCGAATCACAGAAGAACAACTCAAAAAAGGCGGTACAATCGAAATTATCACTAAAGATTAATCTGTTACATAAATAATCAGTGATCGATAAGGAAAAAAAGGAGGCAAGATATTTATGTATAACATGAACAGAAAATTAGCAGCTTTAGAAGCTGAAGGAAAACCTATCCAGGTCGGTGTCGTTGGTGCTGGTCAGATGGGCCGCGGTATGGTTACAGAATTGGTAATGATCAAAGGTGAAAGACCTGCCATCTGTGCCGATATCAATATTGACTTAGCTGTACACGCATTTGAATATGGTGGAGTTCATCCAGATCAAATCGTAAAGACAACAGACGTGGAAGAAGCATCTGCAGCAATCAAAGCAGGAAAATATGTTGCGACAAATGATTCTGATTTAGTAACGAAAGTTCCTGAAATTGATGTAGTCGTTGATGTTACCGGTGTGCCGGATGTTGGCGCTAAGATCGCATTGGATGCTATCGCTGCTAAGAAACACATCATTATGATGAATGTTGAATCTGATGTTGTTATCGGGCCTTACTTGTATAAGAAAGCGCAAGAAGCTGGTGTTGTTTACACAGGTACAAATGGTGACGAACCAGGTGCTGTTATGGAATTGTATGACTTCGCAGAAGCAATGGGCTTGAAAGTTGAAGTTATCGGTAAAGGAAAGAACAACCGTATCGATCGCGAATGTAACCCAGATACAGTTCTTGAAGAAGCTACACGTCGTAAAATGTCTCCAAAGATGCTGTGTGCATTTAAAGATGGTACGAAAACAATGGTTGAAATGGCCGCTATGTCCAATGCAACTGGTTTAGTTCCAGATGTAATCGGTGGTCATGGTATCGCTTGTGACGTGAAGGGCTTGAACGATATGTATCGTTTAAAAGAGGATGATGGTATCCTGAATAAACACGGCGTTGTTGAATATGTTCGTGGTATCGCTCCAGGTGTATTCGTAACCGTTTCAACAGATAACGAAGAAATTGCTTACCAGATGCAATACCACAGCATGGGTCCTGGACCATTATGGACTCTGTATCGTCCATATCACTTGTGCAACCTTGAAACTCCATTAACGATTGGACGTGCCGTCATCTATCATGAAGGCGTAATCGTACCAAAAGGCGGATTAGTATCTGAGGTTATCACAGTGGCTAAGAAAGATATGAAAGCCGGAGAAAAACTGGATGGTATCGGTGGATATACAACTTATGGATCGATCGATACGCATGAACATGCTAAACAAGAAGGTTATGTTCCGTTTGGACTCATCAACAAGAATGCTGTATTGAAAAAAGACGTTAAAAAAGGTCAGCTGTTGACTTATGATGACGTTGAAATCGATACAAATACGTTGATTTATAAGATCCGTCAGGAACAAGACAAGATCTTTGGATAATTCTTGCCAGATGGATCGGGAAATCAGGACGTTTAAATGATCCTGTTTCCAGGCAAAGGACCAGCAGCGATTTAGATCCTGCTGGTTTTCTGTTTATTAAAAAGGAGGAGACCGATAGAACATGACAGAATTAGAACAACATGCATTGAATATACGAAAGAATATCCTGACGATGGTCTATACGGCACAAAGCGGACATCCGGGCGGATCCTTGTCGGCAGCCGATATCCTGACCTCATTGTATTTCGAGGAGATGGATATCAACAAAGACAACGTGGCAAGCCAGGACCGGGACCGATTTGTCCTGAGCAAGGGACATATCACACCTGGCTATTATGCAACCTTGTGCGAAAAAGGATTCATCCCTAAGGAAGAACTGAAGACGTTCCGTCAGCTGCATTCACCGCTGCAGGGACACCCGAACATGAACTATATCGAAGCAATCGATATGTCGACCGGATCTTTGGGACAGGGGATCTCGGCAGCCGTAGGGATGGCGCTGGCCAATCGGCTGGACAAGAACGATCATCGCATCTATTTTCTTTTGGGAGATGGAGAAAGCGAAGAAGGAGAGGTCTGGGAAGCGTGCATGGCGGCCGGTCATTACAAACTGGACAACCTGTGCGGGATCCTGGACTACAACCATCTGCAGATCGACGGAAACATTGAGGATGTCGTAGGACCGGAACCATTTCCGGAAAAGTTCGAGGCGTTCGGATGGCATGTGGTGGAAGTGGATGGTCATGATTTCGAATCGCTGGCCAAGGGATTCGAAGAAGCGCGGAACACAAAAGGACAGCCGACGATGATCATAGCACATACGATCAAAGGAAAAGGGGTATCCTTTATGGAGAACAACTACAAGTGGCACGGAAGTGCACCGAACCAGGAACAGTATGAGGCAGCTATGAAAGAGCTGGGAGGTGAATAGAATGGCAATGGCAACAAGAGCGGCGTATGGGAAGGCCCTGGCGAAACTGGTACAGGAGAATCAGGATGTCGTAGTATTGGATGCCGACCTGGCAGGATCGACGAAGACCGGGGATGCCAAGGCAGTATGTCCGCAAAGACATTTCGATATGGGGATCGCCGAAGGCAACATGATGGGAGTGGCAGCCGGACTGGCAGCCAGCGGCAAGATCGCCTATGCCTCCAGCTTTGCGATGTTTGCGGCCGGCAGAGCATTCGAACAGATCCGGAACAGCATCTGTTATCCGAATCTGAACGTGAAGGTCTGTGCAACGCATGCGGGGATCACGGTCGGAGAAGACGGGGCAAGTCATCAAAGCGTAGAGGATCTGGCCCTGATGCGAAGCATTCCGAACATGAAGGTGTTCCAGCCCTGTGATGCCGAAGAGACGAAGCAGATCATCGAAAGCATAGCAAAGATCGATGGACCATGTTATGTACGCCTGGGAAGAGCGAGCGTGGAAGATGTGTATGATGAAAGCTACCTATGGCAGCCTGGAAAAGGAAGCGTACTGAAAGAAGGAAGCAAGGTGGCGATCGTAGCGACCGGGATGATGGTGCAGGAGAGTTTGAAGGCCGCAAAAGAGATGGAAGGGATCGAACCGACAATCGTGAACATCTCAAGCATCAAACCGATCGATGAAGAGCTGATCAAGAAGCTGGCAAAAGAACACGAAGTGATCGTGACGGCAGAAGAGCATTCCGTGATCGGAGGCCTGGGATCGGCGGTAGCGGAAGTGCTGGCCAAGGAAGGAAGCGGATGCCGACTGAAGATGATCGGGCTGAACGATGAATTTGGGCAGAGCGGAAAGCCGAAAGATCTGCTGGCCTACTATGGTTTGGATGCCTCCAGCATTGCGAAAAAGATAATGGATTTTGTCCAATAGTTATGCATATGAAAAGGGGGTTCGATTTCCCCCTTTTTTTTTAAAATCGTTCTAAAAGATCCAAAGCTGTTTTTTCATCTGTGAAAAAAGCATCAATGAGATGAGCAGACAGAACTGTATGAATGATCTGTGATTTTTCGGTGCCCCAAGCCAAAGCGATGATCTTACGGGCGTGTTTTTTGACTTCAAAGATATCGGCACGGATCGTATGACGCGTCCATTCGGTTTCTACGGGTTTTCCTTTTGCGTTTAAGAACCGCAACAAGATGTCGCCAGCCGCTTCTTTTTCCTGCAGTTGATGAATCTCTTCTTGGGAGAGGATGTTATATCGTGTCAAAAATGAGGCGGCAAAGGATCCGATACCCGCAATTGCGATATCGGCGTGGACAGCCTGGTCTAAAACTGTATGAACAGATTCGCTTGCGGCTAATGTTTCGTATTCCTCTTTCGAGCTGCAGAAGGCCGGGGCATGCAAAGTTTGGGCTTCTCCGTTGATTTTTTTGGCCAGTTCAATAGCGCTGTAGTTGGGCAAAGTTTCGAAGGTGGCGCCAAAGCTGCCCGCCATGGGAATCACTTTTACATTCTTGGTATTTAAAGGAGTCAGCTCTTGAATGAATTGGCTGATGGCATTGCCCCAACCGATGCCGATCGTATCGTTATTTTGAACTTGAGATACAAAATAATTTGCGGCCGACAAGGCGACGTAGTTATGGTTTTGATCTGGCGCTTTAACGACCCGGATCAAAGAAACGGGATACCTTTCCTTTAATCTTTCCTCGATAGAAGGAATCCCGGAAATCGGCGTATCGATGGAGATTTTGACGAACCCCATTTCTTGGGCTTTATTCAGAAGTTTGGAAACCCAGGGTCGCGAGATGTGCAGACGATCGGCAATCTCTTGCTGAGAAAAATGGTTATTGTAGTAAAGCTGAGCAGTCAGGATGATCTTATCCAACATAGGGTCGGATGCTTTTGATTTTAGTTTTGTCATGGTTCCTCCGATAAGGCACAAATGTTACTCAATATTTAAGAGGATTATAGACGATTTTAAAGATAAAATCAATAATAATGTTTATTTTAGGAACATATGTTCTTTAAAAAGCGGGAATTTCTCTAAAAAAGTTCAATAAATACTATGGCATTTCTACTTTTTTAAAAACGCATTGACTATCAAATGTTAACTGAATATAATTTAGATAACAAATGTAATTGTTATTAAAAAAAACAAAAGGAGAAAAGAATGCTAGTTACATTAAAAGAATTACTGGATCAGGCAAAAGAAGAAAAGAAAGCGGTCGGGGCTTTTAACGGAACAACACTGGAAGCCATCCGCGGGATCATTCAAGCAGCAGAAGAGTTGAACAGTCCTGTGATCTTACAGCACGCACAAAGTCATGACGACATTATCGATTTAGAAGAAATCGGTCCTATCATGAAATATTATGCCCAAAGAGCGAGTGTACCTGTCGCTTTGCATCTGGATCATGGAAGTTCCTTTGATCGTTGTGTACAGGCGATTCGTCTTGGCTTTACTTCTGTAATGTATGATGCTTCCGCGAAAAGCTTCGAAGAAAATGTTGAAGAAACTGCCGAAATCGTTAAGATTGCACATGCATGCAATGTCAGTGTGGAAGCAGAACTAGGCCATATCTTTACATCAGAGATCGTCCATGGTGAAGGAGGAAATGCAGATAGTAAAGACGATTACGAAGATCTGGATGACATTTATACAGATCCTCAGGTTGCCAAAGAATTTGTGGAAAAAACAGGTGTCGATTGTTTGGCTGTCGCTTTTGGAACGACACATGGTGTTTATCTGACTGAGCCAAAACTGGATCTGCCTCGCGTTAAACGAATTTTAGAGGCGACCAATGTACCGCTGGTTATGCATGGCGGATCTGGTGTTTCGGATGAAGATTATGCGGTGGCTATTGAAAATGGAATTTGTAAAGTAAATTATTACACCTATATGAACCAGGCTGGCGGCAAGGCCTCTAAGGCATATTGGGAAAAGGATACAAATAATTTCTATGACTCGATGTCTTTGGCGGCTACCGAAGCAATCAAAGAAGATGTAAAAAGAGCCATTCGTGTTTTTCAGAAAATAAAATAACAGGAGGAAAAAATATGGCAGTGTATAAGGAAACAATCAAAGTTCAATCGCATGGCAAAACACCAACCTACATCGACGTCACAAAAGATGTTCGCCGTGTGATCGAAGAAAGCGGCATTCAAAATGGAATCTGTGTAGTGATTTCTCCGCATACGACATGTTCCGTATTCTTTGAAGAATACAGTCACGATATCAATGAAAACGGTGATGAATTCTTACAGGTTGATTTAAATAATGTGCTGGCGAAAATCATTCCGGATCATAATACCAAGGATCAGTATACTTATCCTGGAGAAGAACACTATAAAGCGGTTGAAAGCTGGCCGGATGCCGAAGCCTATCTTCCGGGAGGGGATCGTACAGCTTTGTTCAATGGCGATGCGCACTTAAAAGCGACTTTGATTGGATCCAGCGCTACTTTCGAAGTCGATGAAGGAAAACTAGGTGTGGGAACGACCGGCTATGTTTACTTTGCGGATTTTGACCGCACTCGTCCGCGTACTCGTAAATGTAAGATCATTGTGATTGGGGAATAGGAGGAATTTACATGATAAAAGCACAATCTCCCTTTTTGATCGTCAATCCTAAATCGTATCTCTATGGTGAAAAAAGCTTAGAATTGGCTAAGGCTGCCGATCAGGTGGCAAAAGACACAGGACTTCAGATCTATTTTACTTGTCCTTATGCCGATATTCGGATGATTGCGGAAAATACCGAACATGTGATCGTTTGTGCGCAGTCTATGGATCCGCTGGTACCGGGAAGAGGCATGGGCCATGTATTAGGGGAATCCTTAAAGGAAGCCGGAGCACAGGCGCTGTTTTTGAATCATGCGGAAAACCCGAAAACATTGAGCGATCTGTACGCGACCATCAAACGTGCCAAAGAATTGGAAATGATCACGGTTGTCTGTGCAGATTCGACCGTGGAAGCTAAAGCGGTTGCCTGTATGGGACCAGATATCGTATTGGCGGAACCAACCGATTTGATTGGAACTGGTCAGGTAGCGGATGATTCTTATACGGTAGAGACGGTCAAAGCACTTCACGAGATCGATCCTAATGTGTTGGTTATGATCGCTTCTGGTGTAAGCACTGCTGAAGATTGCTATAACGTGATCAAATTAGGAGCAGATGGTACCGGGGCTACTTCCGGAATCTTAAAAGCACCTGATCCGGCTGTTCGTGTTCGTGAAATGGCAGAAGCGATCGTAAAAGCGAATCAGGAAAAATAATTTCAAGAATCGGCCAAAAGGCTGATTCTTTTTCTATGTGGAACATCGAAGAAAAAAATCGTATAATATATATCAAAGAAAAAAGAATAGGTGTGACTTGCATGGAATACAGTGTATGTTTGTTGGCGGCCGGACAAGGCTCCCGGACCAATCTACATTTTAATAAAGTTCATTATATTTTATCCGATCCCCGCGATCCCGAATGGCAGACTATTCTGGGAAGCAGTCTGCATGTTTTTTTAGAAGATAGAGAATGTAAGCAGATCATTATTACTTGTTTGGAAAAAGAGTTAGAGTTTGTGAAAGCTCTTTACCAAGAAGATGATCGGGTGGAAGTGATCGTCGGAGGACAAACACGTCAGGAAAGCGTGGCGCATGGATTACGCCAAGTTCGTTATCCTTATGTGTTTATTCATGATGCGGCCCGTCCCTATTTAAAAAGATTACAGATCGAAGATCTTAAAAAGACATTAAAAACAGAAAGGGCCTGTCTTTTGATGGTGCCTAGTACAGATACAGTTAAGATCGTCCGCAACGGGTATGTAGAATCTACTCCTGATCGGGCATTGACATTCAATGCGCAGACACCGCAATGCTTTGAAACTAAGCTCATTCAAGAATGCCATCAGAAGGCGGCCGAAGAAGGACGCATCGGTACGGATGATGCACAATTGGTAGAATGGTATTCGGATGTCCCTGTCAAAGTCGTTGTTGGAGACAGTTCAAATATCAAGATCACATTGCCAAAAGATCTTACATAGAGAGAGCGAAGGGATGAATATGGAGTATTCAGCACTGATTTTTGATGATTGTACGGATGCCGAGGATTCTTTTGAACATTTGGAAACCACGGCAGATCTTTTTGTGCGGGATCTTCGATGTCGCCAAATTGTTGTCAGCTGTTCGACAGAATGGCTTCTTCAGCTGGCTCAAAAACCACGTTCTAAAATGATGCTGGTACAAATGTCTTCTGCCCCTTATATCGCTTTGTTAAATGGTTTGAAAGCCATCACGCAAGAGAATGTCGTTGTTGTTGGATTGGGACGCGATATAGAGTTGGATCAATTGGATCGAGTTCTGGATTCATTGGAAACCTATCCGGCAATTTATCATGATAAAGATCTGCAGGCATTTGATACTCGTTTATTGATGTTTTCTTTACAGCTGGCCATTGAGACCAACGTACAGATCGATTCCTATGCGGCAGCCATTGAGAAACTGTCCAATACGCCTTTGATGAAAATCGAGAACGAAATATGAATTTTGAAGTGAAAAGCTGGACGGATCCCCAGAACGGACTAAATCCTGAACAGGTCCGTCAGGCGAAAAAAAATCAAATTGAGGAAGAGACAGGAAAATCTTATCGTACGATCTTTCAGTCCAATCTATTGACTCTGTTTAATGCGATCAATGTTTTCCTGGCTTTTTTAGTATTATTGACCGGCTCTTTGCGAAATATGTTGTTCATGGGAGTCGTTTTTTTCAATGCCTTGATTGGAATCGTACAGGAAATTCGCTCAAAACGGAAATTGGATGCGCTAGCTTTATTGAATCAGCCACGTGTATCCATCGTACGTCAAGGGAAGGAACAAACCTATTCCGTAGATCAAATCGTCGAAAATGATATTTTGATCTTGCGCACCGGCGATCAAGTTCCTGTAGATGGTGTAGTGATTGACGGATTTGCAGAATGCAATGAATCCATGCTGACTGGAGAAAGCGATGCGGTTTTGAAACGGGGCGGCGATACCGTTTATTCCGGAAGCTATCTAGAAGCGGGCAAGATTCGCATGCAGGCGGTTCTGGTAGGGGATCAGACGTATGCGCATTCGATCTTGCGACATGCCAAGCGTGAAAAAAAGTATCCTTCCATGCTTAGGGATGCCTTGGATACCATTATTCGAATCATTACTTTTTTGTTGATCCCTGCCGGCTTATTGTTGTTTGGCAAATCCTTTTTTATTTCTCATGCGAGTTTGAACGATTCCATTTTAAGTATGGTGGCTGGCGTAGTCGGCATGATTCCGGAAGGATTGGTGATCTTGACCAGCATTGCCTTGGCGATCGGGGCATTGCGTTTAGCCAACCGCAAAGTTCTGGTTCAGGAGCTTTATTGTATAGAGACTTTGGCACGGGTCGATACTTTATGTTTGGACAAAACAGGGACGATCACGGAAGGACGAATGAAAGTGTCGGGACTGGAAGTGTTCAATGATTATACAGAAGAGCAGGTCAAAGAGATATTGTCGAAATTGTTCAGCGTTCTAGATGATCAAAATGCTACGGCAATGGCAATTCGGGAATATTGTCCAAGGCAAGAGATCTCCTATCAGAAAAAGATTCCATTTTCCAGTGCCCGAAAAGGCAGCGGAGTTATTTTTGAAGAGGATGCCTATGTGATAGGAGCATACCCTTTTTTGGTGTCGGATCCGGATCCTGAGATCTTGAAAAAAATTGAAGACTATGCCAAACAGGGAATCCGTGTATTGACTCTTTGCCTGGCTAAAGAAGATTTAAAGACTCATTTTAAAGGGAATCATATTCCAGTGGCTTTGGTTTTGATCCAAGATGTCTTGCGCCCAAATATTCAAGCCATATTGGATTATTTTGCCCGACAGGATGTGACGATCAAGATCATCTCTGGAGATGATGTTCATACTGTGCAGGCGATTGCTCGAAAAGCTGGTGTACAAGGCACGGGAATCGATATGGATTCCATTGAGGACGTAGAAGACGTTGTGAATTCACACTCTGTATTTGGGCGCGTAACGCCGGAACAAAAACGCGATATGATCAAGGTTTTGAAAAAACAAGGTCATGTTGTAGCTATGACAGGCGATGGTGTGAATGATGTGATGGCTTTGAAAGAAGCGGATTGTTCAATTGCCATGGGATCCGGAAGTGAGGCCACCAAGAATATCGCTTCTTTGGTCTTGTTGGAAAATCAGTTTTCAGCCATGCCTTCCATCCTGGATCAAGGCCGTTGCGTAATCAATAATATTCAGAGAACAGCTTCGCTTTTTTTAGTGAAAACTTTGATGTCTTTAGGACTTGCTTTAATGACCCTCTTTCTTTTGGACAGTTATCCTTTTATTCCGATCCAGTTGACTTTGATCTCTTCTCTGGCAACAGGATTGCCAAGTTTTATACTGACTTTGGAACCCAATACCGAACGGGTAAAGGGAAATTTTCTTCGCACGGTTTTATCCAGGGCTTTACCGGGTGCTTTGTGCGTTTTATTTGGGATTTTGAGCGTGTATTGTTTTGATCGTTTCGGGCATCAAAACTTGGATCACGAACAGTTTTCCACAATGTGTACGATATTGGCAGGGTGCAACTCGCTATGTGTTTTGTTGACAGTGTGTAAGCCGATGACTCGGATCCGGTTTGTGTTGGTCACTTTGATGATTGCCGCTTTTTGTATTTGTTGCATCGTTCCGTTTTTTCAAGATTGGTTCTGTATTGCCTTGGATCGGCTGCAGCCCATACAGATTCTTTATGTTTTGATCCATATTCCTTTAATCTTCTGGTTTGTGTGGTTTGTGACCAAGAAAGTGGAAAAACTTCCATTATGATGATTTTTCGCCGTATCTATTATTAGAAAGAAGGCGAAATATGCAAAAAGATAAAAATCAAGAGCTTTGGATACAAATTCATCGGCAGGTTAAGGAGATGGCTAAAGAACTGAATGAAAGTGCAGCTTTTGTATTTGCGCTATTCTGGCTTGGTGATAAAGCTATAGTCCCTGTTTTTCGATATGATCTAAGGGAAGAAGATATTATCGCAATCCTGGTTTCGCTTATTACGCAAGAGAAAAGGCAAAACGACAGAGCTGTAGATTGGCATAAAATCTTTATGACCGTTCTGTCCTATATGGATTCTTCTCAACTAGATTCTTTTTTGGAAAGATTTGAAGACTCAAAAAATTGGAATTAAAAAGGCTATCCGGTTTAATATTTTGGATAGCCTTTAATCTATGATTTCATAAGCCTTGATTATCTTAGCGATATACATGGTATGTACATCTGGTTTTTCTTTGACCGGCTTTGAATCATCGATTGGATAATACTGTCTTTGAATTGTTTCAGGAAGCAGATCATATTCCTGGGCCTGAGAATAAAGAACCTGGCATTCTAAAGTTAACGGAAGCTCTTTGATTGCCGGAACGTTGATTTGTTCAGGATCTACCAAGGTCAAACCCAAATCTTGTATCTTATCGGTGTCCTTGCCGGAATGAGTTCCGCAATAGCTCAAAATACGAGGGTCGGTTTCTTGATTGGGAACGCTGATTGTAAACTCTCCCGTCGCAGCCAAGATTTCTTTTGTGTAGCGGCTTTGTCGGACAAAGGCGATAAACACAGGTTCCTTCCATTCAATACCGATCGTTCCCCAGCCGATGGTCATCGTATTGACTTTTTCTTGGAGTTTCGTGGTCAAAAGCGCACCATTTGCCAAGCGATAGAGAACTCGATGAGATTCTTGCAGGATATTGATTTCTTTTTTCACACTTATTCCTCAATGGTAATGGAACGCATTTTTTGTTCGGTCAATGGTCGATCTTGAAAATTAGTTCTTGTCCCGGCGATTTCATCGACAACATCCATGCCGTCTGTCACTTTTCCAAAAGCAGCGTATTGACCATCTAAATGGGGAGCATTTTCATGCATGATGAAAAACTGAGAGCTTGCGGAATTTGGATCCATGGCGCGTGCCATGGAGAGAACACCGCGTTCATGTTTTAGATTGTTTTGGAAACCGTTTGCTGCAAATTCTCCCGGAATGTTTTTCTTGCTTCCGCCCATGCCATTTCCCAGAGGATCACCGCCTTGGATCATAAACCCAGGAATCACGCGATGAAAAATCAGACCATCGTAAAAATGATCGTTGACTAAATTCACGAAGTTTTCAACTGTTTTTGGGGCGACAGAAGGGTAGAGTTCGGCGTGGATCTCTTTTCCATTTTCCATCGTGATACAAATTTTAATTGTTTCCATTTTTTAAACCTCCTCGATAAATTGGATACAAGTGCAGCCCATTCCCGTATGAACCGCAATCACACTGCTGATGACTTCACGTGTGATGTTTTCTCTAGGCATGCCAGCCTGGATCAAGGCTTTCTCCATCTGCTCAAGACCAGCGGGATATTCGGTATCGATCAGAAATACTTTGGTTGTTTTTAGATTTTTCATCTGGCCGATCACCTGTTCCATGGCATACTGATACGCTTTTGTCTCTGTGCGAACCTTAGATAAAACATCGATCTTTCCCTGCGTGGATCGATTGATCTGCAAGATGGGAAAAATTTTGAGAAGCGAAGCCATTCGTGCTGCGACCGGTGTTAAGCGCCCACCGCGTTTGAGATGATCCAAATCTTTGACTAAGATCACAGAATTTGCATTTTGGATCTTTGGTTCTAAGATTTGGACGATTTCATCTGCACTTTTTTGCGCATCGACTAATTCCTTCGCTTTCAGGCATACGTACTTCTGGATCTGGCATGTGCTGTAACAGTCAATCAAGACAAATCGCAGTCCCAACTCCCGGGCAATCGATTCCATTGTGGATGCGGTCGTTGAAAGACCCGTTGTCAAAGGGACGCCCAAGATGGTGTCATAGCCGTTTTCTTTCAAATGAAGAAAGCATTCTTCTATCCTTGAATAGACCGGCATGCTGGTTTTGGGCATTTCTTTGTTTTTTAGTTTATGATAGATTTTCTGGGTTGAGATCTCTTCGATATCTTGATAAGACTTTTCACCAAAGGTGATTTGTAACGGTAATAAGTGGATTCCTTTTTGTGCAGCCTCTTGAAAAGACATATTGGATCCGGTATCGGTTACAACTGCAATTTTTTCCATATGGCTCCCTTCTTTGTTTTCTAGCTTGAAGATGGTAATATTATAACATCATCAACATTCGTGTAAAGGAGGAAACCATGACGAAAACGATTGCTTTGTCTCGTTTATCGAATCCTGTTAAAAGAAAAGATCTGGAAGGCGTGATTCAGTTTTTTCAAGATCGGCAAGTACGAGTCTTAGTCAGTCCTGTGCTGGAACAGGATGTGGATGGAAAAACTCGAGCTTCCATTTTGAATGATTGGTTTTCTCAAGATGTAGACGCTGTTTTTGATGTTTCCGGAGGAGATCTTTCTATAGAGACATTAGAGTATATTGACCTGGATCAATATCAGAAAAGTCATACTCTTTTTTTCGGTTATAGTGATTTGACTCCGATTTTAAATGTACTGGGAAAGATTCGAAAAACGATCCTTTTTCAGATTCGCCATCAGACGCGTATGGAACAATGCCTGGAATTTCTGGAACACGGATCCCAGGACTTGTTTTGGGATTCGAAGGCGTATGTGGGCGGAAATATTCGTTGTTTTCTCAAACTGGCAGGCTCGCCATATTTTCCGGTTCTGGCGGGAAAAGATATTTTTTTAGAAAGTTATTCGGGAGATCTTTATCGTATTCGATCGTATATCCAGCAGTTTGAATGGATGCCAGGATTTTCACAGATCCGTTCTTTGACATTTGGGGAGTTTACGATGTTGAAAGAAGATCGAAGATGGCTCAAAGAATGGGCCAGACGACAGAATTTTCCGGTCAAACTGACTGAAGAAGTCGGGCATGGCCGGTTTTCCAAAGCGTTGTGGATCAAGGGGTGAAGGTATGAAATCAAAGGTCAATCTTTCTTATCAATTTAAAGAATTGTCCAAACCAATGGGATGGGCGATCTTATTGAGCTTTTTGTACAATATCGTTTATATTTTTGGAAGTGCTTATCTGGGGGCCAGTTTAGCACTTTACTTTTTGATTGTTTTGTTAAGCCTGGTTTCGGCCGTGGGATTCTATTGGATCTGCCTGTGTGCCTGGCAAGATCATCCCAAGCTGGACAAGGCGGCTTTGCTGCCGATTGTTGTATATCAGGGGATTTTAATTACCTTAACCATGGGGATCCTTTCTCCTTTGCATACGGTGATCGCCAGTATGGATCTTTGGTATCTGACTCTTCCTTATCAGATCGTCTGTGCTTTGTTGATCGTCCTGGCACAACCTATAGAACTATGCATGTTTACCAGTTTAGCCAAAGGAAAGACAACCTTTTCGCAAATCAAAACGGATATGAAAGAAAAACTGAAGCGCTCATTCAAACCCATTTGGAATCGGTATGCCTTGATTTTACTGATGGTGATCTTTTTAGACAGTTTGGTAGGGGCTCCCTTATCGATGGCGAGCGGGCTGGATGCGTTTTCAATCTTATCGGGGCTTGTATTCTATGCCAATCCGATGTTCTCCTGGATGTTTGCGTTTACCATGGCTGCGGGATTGGGGATGACTTCAAGCATTATCGCATATCTGATCTTGTTGTTTGGCATCGGGATGGTATATCTGATCGTAGAATGTAATTATTTGTCAATGATAAAGAAAAATTGGATTACAGATGGAACTAAAAAAACTAAAACTCACAAAAAGAAGAAGTGAATTATTAAAAAAATATGATGTGGAAACAGTAGAAGATGTCTTGCGAATCTATCCTTTGCGTTATGAGACGATTCAAGCCATTCCTTTTTCGTCATGGCAAGAGGGCGATTCGGTTTGTTTTGAGGGCTTGATCAGTTCTTCGGTTACGATCATTCGCTTGCAGGGAAGAAGATCCATGACGCGATTTACTGTCATCAGCTGGGATCAGGAAATCCAGATCACTTTGTTCAACCGCCCTTGGAAAGAGATGTTTCACTTTGGCAAGACCATCACGTGTTTTGGAACGTACCAAGGGAAAAATAAGGTTACGGTCTCGCAATATAATTTTAAACCATTGCACCTGCAAGAAGGGATTCGCCCGATCTATCCGCTTCGTGATGGAATGAAACAATCGGATATGATATCGATCATGCAGGGCGCTTTATCGTTGGCCGATCAGGTCAAGAGCCTGGTTCCCAAACGATATATCAATAAATATCGATTGATGGATCTGGCTTCGTGTTTAAAAGCCATCCACCAGCCGCAAAACGATGCCGATCTAAAAGCGGCGATCCGAACATTGAAGTATGAAGAATTCTTGCGTTTTCAATGTGTGATGCAGGCACTTTCTCATGAACAAAGAGGCGACATCAAGTCTCCAAAGCAGTTTGACCACGATAAAATTCTTTCGTTTATCAATCAGTTTCCCTATGCGTTGACTCCCGACCAAGAAAAAGCCATTCATGAAGTTTTAGAAGATATGGCCAGCTCAAGAATCTTATTCCGATTGGTACAAGGAGACGTAGGATGCGGAAAAACCATGGTGGCCAGTGTTGCCTTATATGCGTGTCTTCTATCCGGAGAGCAAGCCTGCTTTTTGGCGCCGACAGAGATCTTGGCTCGCCAGCATTATAAAACATTACAAGCGCAAGGCCTGCCTGTTTCTCTTTATGTATCCAGTCTTCCTGTTCGTCAAAAGAAAGAGATTCTGGAGTCTTTGCGGACGCAGAAAATCCAGCTGGTCGTAGGGACGCATGCCCTCTTTCAAGAGGGTGTGACTTTTAAAGATCTTGGTTTGGCGGTGATCGATGAACAACAGCGATTTGGAGTTCGCCAGCGTCGCGCCTTGTTGGAAAAAGGAAAAGCGGTTGATGTGTTGATGATGTCAGCCACACCGATTCCCCGAACGGCAGCTCATTTCTTATTTGGCGATCTGAGTGTTTCCAATATCAAGACCATGCCTCCGGGACGAAAACCAGTGATCACAAGATATGTGACTGGAAAGACGATGAAGCCGATTTTACAAGAGATTATTCAGTATACGCAAGAAGGCCATCAAGGATATGTGGTTTGTCCGTCCATTGAAGACTCGCAAGAGATGGATCTGCGCAATGCGATCTCGATTTATGAAGGGATGAAAAACACCTTGACGCAGTTTCGCTTCGGCTTGCTGCATGGAAGATTGAAAGCGGAAGAAAAAGAAGCAGTGATGATGGATTTTTCACAGCATAGAATCGATATCCTGGTTTCCACGACTGTGGTAGAGGTGGGGGTCGATGTGGCCAATGCGACATGGATGGTCATCTATGATGCACATCGTTTTGGTCTAAGCACTCTGCATCAGCTGCGCGGACGTGTGGGACGAAGTGCAGACCAGGGGCATTGTTTCTTGTTGAGCACAACCAAAAATCCGCAGGCAATCGAACGTTTAAAGATGCTGGAAAAGAATACGGATGGTTTTTCGATCACAGCTTATGATCTGCAGACTCGAGGACCAGGAGATGTTTTAGGGGTTCGACAAAGCGGGATTCCCGGATTTTTATTTGCAGACCCCGCAAAAGATGTGGCCATGATGTCCTGCTGTATTGAGGATGCCAAGGAGATCTTGCGCCGACAAGAAGATCAGGCTTTGTTAGCGTATGTGTCGCAAGCACTGGAAAACGCTTCGTATTTCGATTAGAATAGGCGTATGGAACAAGATAGAATCAAAGATAAAGCTCTGTATTTTGCCGGAATCTTATCCATGTGTATTCTCTTGGTCAGCGTTGCCTATTTTTTCTTCTTGCGAACCATTCAAATTGATCTGCAAAAAAGTATATCTTTACATTATACCGGAGAAAATGGCATGGCTTCCCTGGAAGTGGAAGTCATAGGGGATGATCTCAATCAGCGGGTCCAGGAGTTTTTAGATACAGTACTTTTTGAAGTGAGCCCGAATACAAATCTTTCCAATGGCGATGTGATCACGATTACCGCAACCTATGACGAGAATCTGGCACAACGATATCATTACGAGGTCAAAAATGCGACCATGGAAATCACGGTGGAAGGGCTGCAAGACCGATATGCATCTTTAGAACAGATTGATCATGATTATCTGAGCGCCATATTGGATGCTTCTGAAACCTATGTATGGGATCATGAAAATGATATTTTCTCTTTGAATCATGAGACCTCTAAGGAAGAACAATGGGAACTCACTCGCCTGCAGCCTTGTTATGGAGCGTTTTTGAAGTCAAAAAGCACATCGGCCAGCGATCGCGTGATCCAGATCTATCAATTGGATTTCAAACAGAATGATCAAGTTTTCACGTTGTATTACTTGGTTTGTGTTCCGGAAATCAATGATGGAATGGAAATCCAGACTCAAGATATTTTCGGGGAACGCGCCTACTTAAGCGATGCCGAAATCGAATCTGGTGATTATGCCAGCTATGTCAATCGTGTTTTTGGACAACAGTATCAAATCGAGTCCATCGACCTTTCGGCATTGGATGAATCAGAATAAAAAGAGACAGCGAATCACTCGGCTGTCTCTTTGTTTTTATCATAAATGACTTTTAATCCTTTAAAGATCAAATTGGGATCGTAAACATCAATTTGCGGGATGTGAGAACAAACAACACGCCCCAATCCGCCAGTTGCGACAACTTTGAAGTCGTTGCCTAATTCTTTCCGATATTGACGAATGGTATATTCGACTCCGCCTAAATACTGGTAGAAGATCCCGCCCTGCATCTCCGTCTTTGTGTTTTTCGAAAGAATGGTGTTTGGACGCTTGATCTCGATTTCAGGCAATTGAGCTGTTTGGGTCCAAAGGGCATTGGCACCGGTTTCGATGCCGACACTGATCGAGCCGGCTTTAAAACAGCCGTTTTCATCTACGTAGTCATATGTTGTCGCCGTGCCGAAATCGATGATCAGAACAGGACCGCCATATTCAAAGAAAGCACCGGCACAATCGGCAATGCGATCCGAACCGACACTTTTCGGGTTCTCTAGCTGAACGCTGATTCCGCTTTTGACACCCGGGCCGACAATGATCGGCTCGATTCCTAAAAACTTCTTGATTCCGTTTTGAAATGAGTGCATGACTTTGGGTACTACACTGGAGACGATCACGTCCTGGATATCTTCTTTATAAACTTTGGAGTTATCTAAGAAAGTCTTCAACATAAATCCGTATTCATCGCTGGTGCGACGTACTTTCGTAGTTAACCGGTAATTTCCGATCAGCTCATCCTGATCAAAGATACCGATGGTAATATTGGTATTACCGATATCGATCGCTACTAACATCTTATCGTTCCTTTTCTATTTCTTTCATGGTTTTTAAGATTAGAACACCTAAGTCTTCTTTGGCGATCTTAGGCAAATGTTCCAAATGATCTTGAGTTATTATGGTTACGACATTGGTGTCTGTCTGAAAACCAGCGCCCGGTGTCTTGAGGTTATTGGCAATCAAAAGATCACAATTCTTTTTGATCATTTTTTCGCGGGCATTTTGATCCAGATCACGTGTTTCCATCGCAAATCCACAGACGATTTGGTTTGGAGCCTTGTGCTGACCGATCCAGGCCAGGATATCCGGGTTGCGAACCATTTTTAAGACAAGATCCTCGCCGGTCTTTTTGATTTTGTCCTGAGCGGCGACAGCCGGCCGGTAATCAGCCACGGCAGCGGCCATGATGATGTAGTCTGCCTGAACAGACTCTTCTTTCATGGCAGTAAACATTTCTTGGGCACTTGTCACAAAAACCGGTTTGACGCCTTCCGGAATCGGCAAATGAACAGGACCGCTGACCAAGGTCACTTCGGCTCCCATGCGCTTAGCGGCTTTGGCTATCGCATAGCCCTGTTTCCCGCTCGAATGGTTCGTGATATATCGCACCGGATCCAGGGATTCTTGTGTCGGACCGGCACTGATCAAGACGCGTTTTCCTTCCAATAGAGATTCATCCAGGAAGTAGTTTCGGATCGTTTCTACGATCGTCTCTACCGCAGCCAGTTTTCCTTTCCCTTCCACATCACAGGCTAAGTGGCCTGTTTCTGGTTCAATGATCTGTATGTTGAAATCTTTGGCTTTTTGCAGGTTTTGCTGCGTAACAGGATTTTCATACATATGAGTATTCATGGCAGGAGCAATCATCTTATCGCAATGACAAGCTAAAAAAGTAGAAGTCAGAAGATCATCGCTGATACCGTGAACGACTTTTGCGAGTACATTGGCAGTGCAAGGGACCAAGATCACAAGATCGGCCCAAGCTGCTAAATTGATATGGGCAATAGGGTCGGGTGCATGGGGGTCAAACAGATCCACTTCACAACGATTCTTGGATAAAGTAGAAAAAGAAAGCGGTGAAACAAACCGGGCAGCATGTTCGGTCATCATGACGCGGACTTCCAGATTGCTTTTTCTAAGCTGACTGACGATATCAAGCGCCTTGTAGGCTGCGATACCTCCCGTAACACCGATTAAAACGTGTTTTTTCATAGGGTCCTTACCTTTCAACATTCAGATTATAGCACGAAAATCAAGCTCGAAAAGTGGTTTTTCTCTAGATTCGCGAAGAGTGTGATAAACTAAGAATATGAAGTTTGTAGTCGCCTGCGATTCTTTTAAAGGCTGTATGACTTCTCAGGAAGCCGTCCAGCGCATTTCCAAAGGAATCCAAAACGCAAATCCAAATCATACAGTCGCTGCTTTTCCAATGTGCGATGGAGGCGAAGGGACCATGGAAATCCTTTGCCAGATCGAAAAAGCGCAGATCACTGAGGTTGAAACCGTCGATGCGTATGGGAAACCAGTCATTGCCTCATATGGGATCTTGCCGGAAAAGAAGAAAGCGATCATGGAAGTTGCCAGCTGCATCGGTTTAAGCATGACGGAAAAGAAACGTCGTAATCCGATGATTGCGAATAGCCGTGGTATTGGGAAGATGATCAAGGACGCTCTCAAAAAAGGGTGTACGACGATCGTGATCGGTTTAGGAGGGACTGCGACCAACGATGGCGGTATGGGACTTTTGCAGGAGCTAGGCCTTCGTTTTTATGATAAAGAGAATAAATCTCTTATATGCGGGGCTTACAGTTTAGGAAAGATTCATCATATTGATGCAAGCCGCTTAATAGATCTTGATCATGTACAGATCTTGGCGGCAGCCGATGTGCGCAATCCGCTATTAGGACCGAAAGGAGCAACTTTTACCTTTGGCCGTCAAAAAGGGCTTTTTCCATCACAGCTGACGATGGTCGATCATTGGATGCGGCGTTATCGTGATGTGATGCAGAAGACATTCGGTGTCGATTTGGATGCGATTCCCGGCGGAGGAGCGGCTGGCGGGATCGGTGCTGTGCTGGTGGGCATTTTACATGCTCAGATGCAGTCTGGAATCACGATGTGCATGGAAGGCTATCAGTTAGAAAAAGTGATCCAAGAAGCGGATATCGTGATGACCGGAGAAGGACAGACCGATCTTCAGACACGATATGGGAAAGTTCCTTTTGGTGTTGCTCAACTGGCCAAGAAGTATCATAAGCCGGTACTTTGCCTGAGTGGAGCGCTTGGCTTGGGATATCAGGAATTGTACCAGGATGGATTTGACGGGTTATATGCGAGTGCGGATCGGGCCATGGATTTTATGACGGCATTAAAAAACGGTCCGGAAAAATTAGAAAATTTAGCTTTTTCGATTACCAGGACGATCGATGCGATCGTAAGAATGGAGGACGATCAATGAAGTTTTTAAAGAAGTGTTTAAGTCTGGTTTTTCTTTCTTTCCTGTGCTTTGGCTGCACGATGAGTCAGGAAGCTTTTCAAGAAATCGATGTGAGTGCACAGGAACTTCAAGAAAAGTTAGATGCGAAAGAAGATTTTGTTTTGATTATTGAACGAGAAGGCTGTTCGTATTGCGAAGCGATCGATTCCTATATTGAAACGACGCAAGAGGAACATCCAGGCATTGTTTTATATCGTTTAGATATCACGGATTTTGATTTGGTTCGCCAGGAAGAAGACGATATGACTTTGGTCTCTCAAAGCGAAGAAGGCCAGATTCTGCTCGATATGGCCCCTTATTTCTTATATACTCCAACGCTTTACATCATTGAAAATGGAGAAGCGACCCAAGCCGGAATCGGCTATGATGAGACAACGAAGGAAGTGTCATTATGGGATGTGGATTCTACGATTGATTTTGATCAGGCCAAGGGACAGGAGTTCTGGTCCTTTGTGGAAAGCGGACAAGCCGAATAGAAATCTTTTCTAGAATCTGTTATAATTTACATCACAGAAAAGAGGGGAACTCTATCATGGAACAATTAGAAAATAACGCCTATTTCTGGCAGAAAATGGATACTCTTTTATTGAGCAGCACGTGTAAGATTGCTCATGAAAAAGGTTCTGCTCATCCCAAATATCCTAATTTGATCTATCCTGTGGACTATGGATATCTCCAGGATACGGTAGGAACGGATTCCCAACCGATCCATGTATATAAAGGCAGTTTGAAAGCCCAAAATGTGGATGCGATCGTCGTCAGTGCGGATATCTTAAAAAAGGATTGCGAAGTCAAATTGTTGATTGGATGCAATGAGGATGAAAAGTTAAAGATCCTGGAGTTTTTAAATCAGACTCAGTTCCAGAAAGCCATTTTGATCCAGAGAGGGAATCAGATTCCTGGCTGGGCAAATAATGATTGATTTGATAGGATTTATGGTACAATGAAAACAGATGAGGAGGTTCAATCATGGAATTAAAAGGTTCAAAAACAGAGCAAAATTTATTAGCGGCATTCGCCGGAGAAAGTCAAGCCAGCATGAAATATCAATATTATGCTTCGCAGGCAAAAAAGGACGGATATGTAAAGATCCAGAACATTTTTGAAGAAACTTCAAAAAATGAAAAAGAACATGCAAAATTATGGTTTAAGGCACTGCATGGAGGAAAAGTTCCAACAACTGCGGTCAATTTGAGTGATGCCGCCGATGGAGAAAACTACGAGTGGACAGATATGTATAAAGAAATGGCAAAAACAGCCCGCGAAGAAGGCTTTGATCAAATTGCCGAACAGATGGAAGGGGTTGCGGCCATCGAAAAACATCATGAAGCTCGTTATCGTGCCATGTTGAAAGAAGTGGAAGAAAATACATTCTTTACCAGCCCTACGGAAACAGTTTGGATCTGCTTGAACTGCGGTCATATTCATTTTGGCGACAAAGCACCGGAAGAATGCCCGGTTTGTGCACACTCACAAGCTTATTTCCAGATCTTAAAAGAATACTATGAATAGGAGCTGTCAATTGACAGCTTTTTTTTGACATATGAATCAATCAGTTCAAACCACCCCGGAAGCGTTGCGTCTTCTTAAAGAAGGACAGATCCTGATTTCAGATTCACGGGTGATCTTGTTTCAAAAAGGGGAGCAGCTCTATGCCAAAGGAATCTCGTGGCAGGCTGCTTTATCCCCAAATGATTTTCAAAGACTCTTTGATCAGAACACTTTCTGGGTTTATGAAAAAAAGGAAGAGAAGATCTCTTCCGAAAAAGATGAAGATTATTATCAATGGGCGAGCCGCTATCTTTAGTCGATCATGTGATTCCAGATCGGCTTTTTTAATGCCGCAAAGGCTTCTTTGGCATGATGGACGTTTTCTTTGGACCAAACAGAGAAGAGCTTATAGTTGTTCAGTCGAGCCAGAACCGTTCCCTGCTTGCGCGGAATTTCCATGGGGAACAGTTTATCGAATCGCTCCTGATTTGAAACGATAAAACTTAAAGTTTGACAGCGCTCTTTGAGATAGGCGAAACAGTCTAAGATCGCATCTGCATCCAAGTATACCAGGATCTGAATTTCGATGTGTTCTTTGTTGATGCGATAGATCGCAAATCCTCGTAATTCTCTTTGATCATCCACGGCTGTGATCACGCGATGGTTACAATTGAGATAGAGGCGGATCGCATTTTGAAATTCTTGCGGATCCAAGCGTATCGAGCCGTCAAAATGAGAGAGAAATTCATGATAAAGCGGATAAAGATCTATGTCCGGACGATAGATCTGCACGTGCTGAGCATATCCTTGATTCCAGTTTTCCATTTCCAACCAGTAATATTTTGTTGAAGAGACGGGTTGAAAACTCTTGGACTCCAAAAGCTTCGGGAAGTTGGTATAGGCCAAAGTGATCAGATGGTTACAGGCGGCATAATTCATGCAGGCCTCTAAAAGTTCGCTGAAATAGCCGCGTTGCCGATAGTCAGGCAAAGTGCATGCCAAGCTGAGAACTAAGGCTTCACAAGCTTTTCCCTGATAAAAAAAAGTGCGCTTTTTCGTTTGCAGGCAGGCGACGATCTTTTTGTCTTCCACAGCACAAAACATGCCTGAAGGGTCATATTTATATTTCATCCATGCACTGACATCCAAACTGTCCATGTGAAGACAAGAGCGGGCAATCAGACGCCGTATTTCTTTCTCTTTACCGTAAGAATGATCAAGAATCATGGCCGTCGTCCTCTCTTTCCGTGTATTCTACATCGATGGCTCCATGTTTCGGCTCTTTTCGCGCATAGCTTTCATTTTGATATTCAGAATAGAAGGGATCATTTTCCTGTGTTGGCTTGCGAAAGCTTTTGATCACATAATAGATGGCCCATAGAAGGAATAAAGGAAGTAAGACGGGTGCTAAAAATTGAAATAAGGCAATCAAAACCAAAATAAATACAAAAAAAACTACAAAATATGCCATACTGTTCACCTTCTTTATTATAACACAGTTTCATGAGCTTTCTCTTTGACAAACTCGCAGGTGCATTGCCCTCCTGTCAGTTCCATAAAAGAAGTTTCCAGGCTTTGAGAAGAAAGGACATGATAAACTACTTTTTGATCGTAGTCTTTGGATTCAATTTGGCAATCCATCCGATGCAATGCCGCATCGATCTTTCCGATCCAAGTATAGTCAAAAGTCAGGATATATTCTTTCCATAGAGAAACGGTGGTCAACGTCGCCAAATCTAAAGCTTCTTTGACAGAATCGGAGTAGGCTTTGACCAAACCGCCGGTTCCTAATTTGATACCTCCAAAGTAACGTACAACAACGGCCAAGATCTGATCCATCTCTTGTTTAAACAACACATTGAGCATCGGACGACCAGCCGTTCCGGCCGGTTCGTGATCATCGTTGGAACGACAGAGATCACCGATGATCAAGGCTGTGCAATGGTGAGTGGCATCCGGATGTTTTTTCTTGATGAATTTTATAAAATCTCGAGCATCTTCTTCACTTTCTGTACGATGCAGATAGGTTATGAAACGGCTTTTTTTAATTTCGAGCGTATGGGTGATATCCTCTTTGATCCGTGGCATAATTTTATCCTAAATTATTTTACTTTGAGGCGCAAGCGAAATATAATGGAGGTCTAAACGGAGAAAAACAATGTCTATAGAACGCGTAAGAGAACAGTTTCGGCAATGGGGTATCGAAAATCGGATCCAAGAGCTGGATCAAAGTTCAGCCACGGTCAAACTGGCTGCCCAAGCTTTAGGTTGTGAAGAAAGACAAATCGCCAAGACCTTGGCTTTCCAAGTGGAAGAGCGGTCTGTGCTGGTCGTGGCAAGTGGAGATGCACGCATCGATAATGCCAAGTTCAAACGCTTTTTTCACAAAAAGCCACATATGATCGCAAAAGAAAACGTAGAACATCAGATTGGACACTCGCCTGGCGGCGTCTGTCCGTTTGCCGTTAATCCAGAGGTTCAAATCTATTTGGACATTTCTTTGCGGTCTATGAATATTGTTTATCCGGCTTGCGGAAGTTCAAATTCTTGTATCAGAATGACGATCGAGGAACTTGAAAAAATCACGAATCCCATCGCCTGGGTCGATGTCTGCAAGGAGTAAATCAGGAAAGGGAAAAGAGATGAAGAAAGAAAATGTAAAAATCGACAAGGAAACGCCGATTCAGGAGGTTTGTGAAGAGAACCTGTATTGTCTGAATGGCCGTGTTCCTTTGCGCAAGGCCATTCCTTTTGGTTTACAACATGTTTTGGCCATGTTTGTCGCAAACTTGGCGCCGGTTTTGATCGTATGTGGAGCCGCAGTGGTTCAAGGAACGGACCATGGCTTGACTCCTGCCGAGATCACACAGATCTTACAATGTGCAATGTTTGCGGCTGGTATCGGGACAACGATGCAGCTTTATTCATTTTGGAAGATCGGCTCGCGTTTACCGATCGTTATGGGGGTCAGCTTTACGTTCTTAGGAAGTTTGTTGATCATCTGCACCAATCCGGCGCTGGGATACGAAGGAATGATTGGAGCCGTGATCCTTGGCGGTATCTTTGAAGGCTTAGTGGGTCTGAGCGCTAAATATTGGAGGCGCTTTTTGACTCCGGTCGTTTCGGCTTGTGTCGTTATTGCCATAGGGCTTTCGCTTTTGTCCGTGGGAATGGATTCCTGGGGCGGCGGCAGCGGTGTCGAAGATTTCGGGGCCTGGTATCATTTATTCGTCGGGGCCTTTACTTTGATCGTTTGTTTGGTCTCCCGCTATCTTTTAAAGGGCGTGTATAAAAATTTGAATATTCTTGTCGGTTTGATCGCTGGATATTTATTGGCCGCTGTTTTTACATTTACCGGAATCGCACCTATGATCGATCTTTCTACGATTGGTCAAACTGTTTCCCAAGTGGGTGTTTTCAGCCTTCCTAAGCTGGTGTTCTTGACGGAACACAAACCGATTTTTGATGTAGGTGCCTTTTTTACGATTGCCATCGTCTTTTTGGTTTCGGCTGCGGAAACGACAGGAGCTACAACAGCAGTTTGTACAGGAGCGCTCAATCGTGATATCAAGACCGAGGAATTACAAGGTTCTTTGGCAGTTGATGGTTTTTCCAGTGCCATTTCAGGGTGTTTTGGCTGTTTGCCGCTGACATCCTTCAGCCAGAATGTCGGCCTGGTCACGATGACGCGTGTAATCAACCGGTTTACGATCTTTATGGGAGCTTTGATCTTGATCCTGGCTTCTTTATTTCCGCCTCTGGGAGCTTTCTTCAATTCGATTCCTCAGTCTGTTTTAGGGGGCTGTACGGTGATGATGTTCGGATCGATCATGTACGAAGGAATCAAAATGTTGAAGGAATGTGTTTTTGATGACCGTACGATGATCATCGTTTCTCTGTCCTTTTGTATAGGAGTTGGATTGACACAGACTTCTGGAAACTTCTTTTCTTGTTTCCCACAGGCTGTCGGAGATATTTTTAATGGGAATGCCGTAGCTGGTGTTTTTGTCGTATCCTTGTTGTTGAGCCTGTTTTTGCCGAAAGAAAAAGATCATCAAAAGGAATGATGATTCGTGTATAATTAGAATCAGTGAAAGGGGGATCCTATGGCAAAGAAAAACCGCAAGTATGGAGCACGATTTACAGCTTTGTTGGGGATCCTCTTTATTGTGCTTTTTTCTGTTCTTTGGGCGCTGTTTATCAGCGGACCTAACCGGATCCAAGAAGAAAATCAAGAGCAGATGATCGCACAGATTGAAAAAAACAATCCGGATATCCAAGGGTTGACGATCCATCAGTTTGATTATCTGACCGCTCAAGGATATACGGAAACAACTTTATACTGGTTTGATGTCACGGGAAACGAGATCACGACCCGGGATATCAGCACGTTGGATTATCAAAGAGCTCGTGATATCGCATCGGAAGATTATGGAATCGAAGCAGAAAGCGTAGAATTAGGATATGGATATGACAACCCGGTCTATGTTATCCAGGGAGCAGACCGAATGCTTCTGCTGGATTATGACAGCTTCGTCCGTGTCTATGAAAGGGAGGTTCAGTAATGGATTGGAATGCACCATATTTGGATCATAAGATCTGGATCTTAGATCATTTAGAACAGCTGCATTGTGAACCCAAAGAGGCGTTGGTGCTTTTGTTGATCGATCTGTATAATGATTTGCGGCAACCCATCCACCATGAAGAGATAGCTCAAAAGCTAGGGATAGATACCGACGAAGTTGAATCTTTATTTTTGTCGCTGGCCGATAAAGGATATTTAAGGATTGCTTATCAAGAGGGCATCATCAAATTTGATATTGAGGGTGTTTATGCTCAGCGCCTGAAACAAGACCCTTCCCAGCATCGATCGCTGATTGAAGAATTTGAAGCGGAGTTTCGGCGCCCGTTATCTTCGATGGAGATGGAACGGATCTTACAGCTGGGAGATGAATATGAACCGCGAATGGTGATCTGTGCTTTGAATGAGGCGGCGGTCTATGATAAGCGCAATCTGAATTATATCGAAAATATCTTACTCTCTTGGCGACAGAAAGGATTGAGCGTGGAAGAAGTGGAGAGTGGGAAACGATGAATGCCAATGAGATTCTTGATCAAATCGAACAAATCTTTCCCCATGCTCAATGTGAGCTGCATCATCAAAGTTCTTTTCAACTCTTGGTGGCTGTTGTGCTCAGTGCTCAGACAACGGATGCCTCGGTCAATCAAGTCACGCCGGGCTTGTTTGCGGCCTATCCGACAAGCAAAGCGATGGCACAAGCATCGGTTTCAGAGATTGAAAGCTATATCCGGCGCATAGGACTTTATCGCAATAAAGCTCGTTCGATCCATGATCTCAGCCTTGTTTTAGAAGAAGAATATGGAGGGCAAGTGCCTTGTTCCATGAAAGAACTGATGTCTTTGCCTGGGGTTGGTCGTAAAACGGCCAACGTGGTGCGTAGCGTCGCCTTTGATATCCCCAGTTTTGCGGTCGATACCCATGTGGATCGTGTTTCAAAGCGTTTGGGATTGGCCAAGCCGCAGGACACTGTGGAGAAGGTCGAGGAAAAGTTAAAACGCAAGATCGATCGCAATCGATGGAATCAGGGTCATCATGATATGATTTTCTTTGGCCGCTATCTTTGTACGGCCAGGAATCCGCATTGCGATGCGTGTCCCTTCGTAAAAATTTGCAGAAAAGATAAGCTAGAAGCGTATAAGCAAAAAAAATAAGATCCTCTGGTTATTTCCAGAGGATCTTGTTGTCTTTCATGGCTTGGATACGAGCCAGGGAATAAATGTCATATCCTTTTTCTTCAATCAGGGCTCTTCCTTTTTGGAAACTCTTCTCAATGACAATGCCGACACCTACAACATGAGCACCGCATTGTTGGATCAAATCTTCTGCTGACAAGAATGCTTGCCCGTTGGCTAGAAAGTCATCAATGAATAAAACACGATCATTTTTTGAAAGAAATTGGCGCTCCATACATAAAGTATATTTACGATTCTTGGTAAATGAAAAGGCTTCTGTATAGACTGGGTCTAACATCGTGCTGGGTTCGCTTTTTTTCATGAAGATCACGGGGACATCCATGCAGTCGCCGGCAAATACGGCAGGAGCGATCCCGCTGGACTCGATCGTTACGATCTTTGTCACGTTTTGATCTTGGAAATGAGCGGCAAATTCTTGGCCGATTGCTTTCATCAAGCGACAGTCGATCTGGTGATTCAAAAATGAATCCACTTTGAGAATATCATCGTTGATGATCGTTCCTCTTTGTTCAATGGCTTCCTGCAGTAATTTCATGTTCTTCTTCCTCTTTCTTCTTTTTGATTTGTACGATCGTTTCCACGACGCGATGATTTTTCATCTCTTTGACAAAGACATCCATATTTGGACAGTGAACTTCGAAGCGTTCTCCGTCTTCCGGGATCGAACCGTAACATCCTAAGACATAGCCGCCAAAGGTATCGTAGTTGTCCACCGGCAAGGAGATGCCTAGCGTATTTTGTACTTCTTCCAGGTCTGCAAATCCATAGATGCGATAGGTTTGATCACCCAGCGCCTGGATCTCTTCAGGATCTTCTTCATCTTCTTCTTCGTACATCTCCCCTAAAATCGTTTCTACGATATCGTGAAGAGTGACGATTCCAGACATGCCGCCATATTCATCAATGACGATCGCAAAATAGTATTTTCGTTTTTTCATCTCCATGAAACAGTCATCTGCTTTTGTGTTTTCCAAAATGAAGAGCGGCTTGTCCATGGCGTGGGACAAAATCTGTTCACGATCCCGAATATCCATCCGGAAATAGTCGCGAGTATCCAGGACACCGATGATATCATCAGAATCTTCCTGACAGATTGGATAAAATGTATGACGGTTTTTCTGGATGATGTCATTCCAGATTTTCATATCATCTTCTAAATAGAGACAAACTACTTCGTTGCGATGAGTGCAGATCTCTTCGACACTAGTATCATCAAAGGCAAACACGTTTTCAAACAATTCTTTTTGGGGTTCTTCCAAATGGCCGCCTTTTTGCGATGTATTGATCATTTCGCGGATATCTTCTTCCGTGACTTCCTCTGTTTCATTGAACACGGGGATACGAATAAAGAAAGTAAAAGGTGTGCAAACGACATGTAAAAGCCGGTACAAGAAACCGATGCGAGGCGTTAAGTTCTTTTCTTGACGAACACCTAGACCTTTACAGAAACGATGGATGATCATAAAAGAATAAGTGACAAATGCCAAGACGATGATCAAAGGGATGATCCAGTGGTCCTTATCTAAATAGATCGATTCCCAAAGAAACAAAGAATAGCCCACCGTAACAAGCACTTCTAAAAACTGCATGGTTACGATCTGAGGCATTCTTTTTCGTTTTTTCGCATTCTGATTGCTGTTGAGGGTTCCCTGAAAAATAGAAAACATCCCCAAAAGTACGACATATAGAAGGGTTCCTAGAATCAATTTCATAGAAAACACCTCCCGGGTCGGGGATGTGCATCCTCTGATTTCATGTCAGCATCTCTCCTTTGATTTGAGTCAATCATACACTATTTTTGATAAAGAGAAAAGAGCACGACGTGCTCTTTTAACTCTGGACATAGACTTCTTCTTCTGGATACCTTCTGATTTCTTTTTGCGTCTTCATCAAATGATGAAGCAGGCGCCTGCGGGTAACGATTCCAATAAATATATTCCGATCATCAACAATGGGTACGAAGTTTTGTTTCAAAGATTGGTCAAACAGTTCTTCTACTGTCGCATCGATCATCATGGCGGGCGTAAAATCTGGCCGGATCAAATCTCTGATCGGGGTTGATTTTATCGTTTCATACGTTGTTTCTGGATGGTCGATAAAATACCAGAGGAAATCCCCTTCGTTGATCGTACCGATATATTCGCCTTTGGTGTTGATCACCGGTATCGCAGTATAACCATGTTTTCGCATGAGACAGAGGCCTTCTTCCAGATTCAGATCGTCATAGAAGAAAGTCACATCCTTTTTCATCGTTAAGAAAAAGAAGACATTTTCTTGCATATTTTTCTACCACCTTATGGGCCTTATCCTATCAAAAGATTATAGAAATTTAATAAAGAAATCGTGTGAAATTTTTGGGTTGACAAGGAAAGGGGTTGTTTGTATTATTGTATTAGATAACTAGTACAGTAATACAAGGAGGGATGAGATTGAACAATCCGTTTTCAAATGAACGACCTATTTATCTGCAGATTGTAGATCGTATCAAGGTCAAGATCATCACTAAGGAATATCGTCCGGGAGATAAGTTGCCTTCTGTTCGCGAGATGGCTTCTTTGATGCAGGTTAATCCGAATACGATGCAGCGGGCTTTCAGCATCCTGGAGTCGGAAGAATTGGTACGTTCTCATCGAACGAGCGGACGATATGTCGATCTGGATGAAGAAAAGATCGCTAAGTTAAGAAAAGATCTTGCCCGCGAACAGACTACGGCGTTTTTAGGTTCGATGGAACAAATGGGATTTACTATGGATGAGATCTTAGAGGAATTAGAAAAGTTGAGGGAAGAAAAATGAGTATCTTAGAATTGCACAACATAACGAAAAAGTTTGGATCTAAAGTCGCTTTGGATACGATCGATCTTACTTTACAGCCAGGGAGAATCGTAGGCTTATTGGGAACTAACGGCAGCGGAAAGACGACCATGATCAAATTGATCAATGATCTGTTGACACCGGATCAAGGGACGATTCAGATCGATGGCAAAAAGCCGGGGATCGATACTAAAAAAATCGTGTCATATCTTCCGGAGCGCTCGTATTTGGATCCTGGCATGAAAGTAAAGGAAGTACTGGATTTTTTTAACGATTTCTATGCGGATTTTGATATGGAAAAGGCGCAGGCGCTTTTGCAGGATTTCTCTATTTCTTTAGACAGCCGTATCAAGACGTTGTCTAAAGGAACGCGGGAAAAAGTGCAGCTGGTCTTGGTGATGTCGCGAAAGGCAAAACTCTTCATATTGGATGAGCCGATGGCCGGGGTCGATCCGGCGGCCCGCGATCATATCTTGGATACCATTCTTTCGAGCTATGATGAAAAAGCGACGATTTTGATCTCGACGCATTTGATTGCGGATGTGGAAAGAGTATTGGATGAAGTGATCTTCTTGGATCATGGCAAGATCACACGCCAGGAAGAGGCGGATTCTTTAAGGATCCGCACAGGGAAATCGATCGATCAGATTTTCAGGGAGGATTTCAGATGTTAGGATTGCGGTTAAAATATGATTGTAAAGCTTTGTTTCGAATGGTGTGGCCATTATATATTGTAGGAATCGTTTTACCGATCGGGATCCGGCTGTTTCACTGGATTCAGGATCTTCCCTTCTTTGATTCCTTTGTCTTTGAGATGATTTCTTTAATGTATGGAGGGATCTATTTCTTCTCTTTGGCCGCTTTGGTCATCTGGCCTATCGTTGTGACGGTTCGTGATTTCTTCAACACAATGTTGAAAGACGAAGGCTATTTGACAAACACACTGCCGGTATCGCGCAATATTCTTTTCTTGAGCAAAGAATTGGCAGGACTGACCATCTTCTGTCTGTCCGGTCTGGTTTTGATGCTTTCATTGTGGATCTTATCTTCGGACTTTTCTTTTGAGGTGATGTTTGCCGGACTGCCAATCCAGGATGGACGTACGATTGGATTTATCATCTTAATGGTTTTGATGATATTAGCTTCTTTCTATCAATCGATCACGATGTTTTTCTTATCGATGATGCTGGGACAGCTGCATAGTTTACACAAGGGACTGTTCAGTGTGGTCTATTATTTTGTGATTAGTTTTGGACTGCAGATCCTGGCGTTGATCTTATTGATGATCTTTGCCTATTTTGTCGACAACTTTCATCTGGAACAAGGATTCACGCTTTTTGTCACATCGTATGAATGGGTTGTTGGCATGATGTTGGTGGGTGCCTTAACGATCTACAACTTCGTGTTGGGAGGCATCTTCCACAGCGTAGGGGTATGGATCTCGAATCATAAATTAAATCTGGAATAGAGTCTGTCTTTGGGCAGACTTTTATTTTAGAAAGAAACAGAGAAAAAACACTTGGATCAATACAAGCAAGGGCATGATCAGACAAAATTTCAGATGTCGCGTTTTGTGGCGAAACACGAGCATGCCTAAAAAGCCGCCGACGGCCCCGCCTAAACAAGCGTGGATCAGCAGTGTGTTTTCTGAGATTCGAAAGCGGTGATGGCATGCTTTGTATTTGTCGATGCCAAACAGAATGAAGGTCCAGCTGTTCCAGATGGCCAAATAGATTCCAATCATAATCAGTAGTATATAATAAGAAACTTCGAAAGGAACAAAAAACTTCCCGATAAACTGATTGGAAAACGAAATGAAGTGTGGTAGAATACTTCTAGTAAAAAAAGAAGGGGATCACCAAATGGTTTGGTTCCCTTTTTTACGGAAATCAAGGAGGCATGTTATGAATCAAAGATCCTTATGTTCCATGAACGATCTATCGGTTGATGAGATCATGAGCATTTTAAATGATGCGAGACTTTTTAATAGTTCTTATTCAGATTGGCAATTACCTTTGAAAAAGTGTCTGGTTGCTAATCTTTTTTTTGAGCCTAGCACAAGGACGCATTATTCATTTGAGAGCGCAGAACTGCAGCTGGGGTGTAAAGTCGCTGACTTCAATGCCGAAACCAGCAGCGTTACCAAAGGAGAGACTTTCTTTGATACGTTGAAAACTTTTGAGATGGTAGGCTATGACTGCTTTGTCATTCGTCATCCCAAGACAGAATACTTTAAAGAATTGGAAGGAATCAACGTACCCATCTTAAATGCAGGAGATGGAGCGGGCAATCATCCAACACAGTGTTTGTTGGATCTGTTGACGATGCAGAATGAATTTCATACTCTGCATGGATTAAAGGTAGCGATTGTAGGCGATATTCTTCATTCGCGTGTAGCGGCATCCAATCGCTTTACTTTAGAACGATTAGGCAATGAAGTACGCTTCTGCGGACCGGAAGAATGGGAGCGCCCGGGGTATCCGACAATGCCGCTGGATGAAGCCGTGGAATGGGCCGATGTTGTTATGATGCTTCGTATCCAAAGAGAAAGAGGTGCTACTTTGGCGCATTTGACGAAAGAGCAGTATTTGGAGCGTTATGGGTTGACCAAAGAACGCTACAGCCGCATGCAGAAACATGCCATCGTTATGCATCCGGCACCTTTTAACCGCAATGTAGAAATTGATTCGGATTTGGTGGAAGCAGAGCGCAGCCGCATTTTTGAGCAGATGGCCAATGGTGTTTTGGTGCGCAAGGCAGTGGTAAAGCGGGCTTTTGGATTTGCCCCATTTGAGGAGTAGATTATGCGGGTCATAAAGAATGGAATGGTTTTGATCGGTCAGGAAGTGTTGCGCAGGGACATTTTATTTGACGAAGAGAAAATTATACAGATCGATGAGCATATTCAATGCGAAGAAGCAGAAGTGATCGATGCTTCGGGCTTGACGGTATTGCCGGGGCTGGTGGATGTTCATGTTCATTTAAGAGAACCGGGATATACCCAGAAGGAGACGATCCATACCGGAACTTTGGCGGCAGCGCATGGAGGGTTTACGACCATCTTCTGCATGCCGAATGTGATTCCGTATCCGGATGATGTGGAAACGATCAAAGAGTATCTCCATCGAATTGAAAAAGAAGCGGTGGTCAGGGTATATCCTTATGCCTGTATCACAACCGAAGAGGCGAGCAAAGAAGTAGTGGATATGAAGGCAATCAAGGAAAGCTTTGGTATTCGCTGGTTCAGTGATGATGGAGTGGGTGTGGCTACGGCTGAAGTGATGCATGAAGCCATGGAAAAGGCCAAAGCCAATGACTGCATGATCGTAGCCCATACAGAAGATATGAAATATCGCAAGCCGGGAGCCTGTGTCCATGATAGTCAAGTCAATCGCGATAGAGGCTGGTTAGGAATCCCGAGTGCTTGCGAGAGCTCTCAGCTGATTCGCGACTTGGCATTGACCCAAGAGGTTGGAAATCGTTATCATGCTTGTCATATCAGCGCTAAAGAGAGTGTGGAGGCTTTGAAAGCTTATAAAGAAAAAGGGGCCGATGTTACTGGAGAAGTGACCGCACATCATCTTTTACTGGAAGATATCGATGTAGAAGGTCCTAACTGGAAGATGAATCCGCCATTGCGCGCTCACGAAGACCGCATGGCTTTGATCAGAGGCTTGGAGGATGGTTCTTTGGATATGATCGCGAACGATCATGCTCCGCATACAGAGCAAGAAAAGAACAAACCGATGAATCAAGCTCCATTTGGCATTGTTTCTCTGGAAACGAGCTTTCCCCTCTTATATACTGAATTTGTAAAGAAACAAGAGCGTTGGACTTTGGGACAACTTGTCTACTGGATGTCTGAAGCACCGGCAAAACGCTTTGGTATCGAAGGCATTGGAAAGATCCGGGAAGGATATCGTCCTGATTTTGTTTTAGTCGATCTGGAACACGAAACAACGATCGACAAAACTCAGTTCTTGTCAAAAGGGTCAAATACACCTTTTAATGGCTGGAAAGTCTTTGGAGCGATCAAGGAAACGATCGTTTCATCAAAAACGGTGTGGAAAGGATAAAAAAATATGGAAAGACTGTTGATTTTAGAAGATGGCAGTGTCTATAAAGGGACTGCCTTTGGAAGTGATAACTTCCAAATTGGGGAATTGGTCTTCAATACTTCAATGACCGGGTATCAGGAAATCTTGACAGATAACTCATACTGCGGTCAGATCGTACTGATGACATATCCGCTGATTGGAAATTATGGTGTCAATCGTGATGATAATGAAAGTATTATCCCGGCAGTGTTTGGCTTTGTCGTAAAGGATTATTGTGATGAACCAAACAACTGGAGAAGTCAGGAAACGTTGGATGCTTATTTAAAACGTGTTGATATTCCTGGAATTTATGGCGTTGATACGCGTGCAATCACACGTAAGCTTCGTGAAAAGGGAACGATGCGTGCGACTTTGGCAGCACCGGATGCCGACGTTGAAGAAATCGTTCATACATTAAAGGAAACGGATTTCTTACATGATCAGGTAAAGCGTGTCAGCTCTTCCAAAATCTTCCCTATCCCGAACCGGGGCAAGAAAGTTGTCTTGATGGATTTTGGGGCAAAGATGGGAATCGTTCGCGAGCTTTCTAAACGGAATTGCGATCTGATCGTCGTTCCATATAACACACCGGCTGATGTAATCATGGGCTTTCATCCCGATGGAGTGGTATTGTCCAATGGTCCAGGGAACCCGGAAGATGTTCCGGAGGCGATCGAAACGGTGCGCCAGCTGATTCCTCAAACTGTAGTATTTGGAATTTGTTTAGGGCATCAGCTGATTTCTTTGGCTTGCGGTGCTAAGACTTATAAATTGAAATTTGGTCATCGAGGAGCCAATCATCCGGTTGTTGATCTGAAATCGGGTACGGTTTTGATTACGAGCCAAAACCATGGTTTTGCGGTGGATATTGATTCTTTGAAGAACACTCGCTTAGAGATGACTTATCAAGCTTTGAATGATAAGAGCTGTGAAGGAGTGCAGCATAAGGATTATCCATGTTTTAGTATGCAGTTCCATCCGGAAGCCAGTGCCGGACCGTTAGATTCTGAAAACTTGTTTGATCATTTCATGGATGTATTGGAAAAGGAGAATCACTATGCCTAAACGTCAAGATATACATAAGATATTAGTCATTGGTTCTGGGCCGATCGTCATTGGTCAGGCTGCTGAATTTGATTATGCCGGCAGTCAGGCTTGCCAGTCGTTGCGTGAAGAAGGATATGAAGTTATTTTGATCAACTCCAATCCGGCAACGATCATGACGGATACGACGATTGCTGACCGTGTTTATATTGAGCCGATCACGCTGGATTTTGCCAAACGCGTAATTTATAAAGAAAGACCGGATGCCATTTTAGGTTCTCTGGGAGGGCAGACTGGACTGAATTTGGTCGTTGAACTCCATAACGATGGAATCTTGGATGAATGTGGTGTTGAAATCTTAGGAACGGATCTTCATGCGATCAATCGTGCTGAAGACCGTGAATTGTTCCGCTCTTTGATGCGGGATATCAAAGAACCGGTACCGGAAAGTGCCATTGTCCATACGGTGGATCTGGCTGTAGAATTCTGTAATACGCATGGTTATCCGGTTGTTGTGCGTCCTGCTTACACTTTGGGAGGAACCGGCGGCGGTTTTGCGGATAATGAAGAAGAACTTCGTGAGATTTGTGAGGCTGGTTTGAAGATTTCTCCGGTAGGGCAGTGTCTGATCGAACAAAGTATTGCCGGCTATAAAGAAATCGAATATGAAGTTATGCGTGATGCGCATGATAACGCGATCGTTGTATGTAATATGGAAAATGTGGACCCTGTCGGGATTCATACGGGGGACAGTATCGTCGTGGCGCCGGTACAGACTTTGACAGACCGTGAAAACCAGATGTTGCGAAGTGCATCTTTGAAGATCATTCGTGCGTTGAAGATCTGCGGAGGCTGTAACGTACAGTTGGCGTTGGATCCGCAGAGCTTTAAATATTATGTTATCGAGGTCAATCCTCGTGTATCTCGATCTTCGGCCCTGGCTTCCAAAGCGACAGGTTATCCGATTGCGAAAATCTCTGCCAAACTGGCTGTGGGTCTGACTTTGGATGAGATCTTGAATCCGATCACGAAGACTAGCTATGCTTGTTTTGAGCCGGCTATCGATTATGTGGTCACTAAATTTCCGCGCTTTGCGTTTGATAAATTTCCAAATGCCGATCGTCGTTTAGGTACACAGATGAAGGCGACAGGAGAAGTAATGTCGATTGGCCGCAATTTTGAAGAATCGTTCTTGAAAGCTGTGCGTTCTTTGGAGATGAAGGTAGATCATATCGAGAAGGCTGAATTTACTGCGATGGATCAGATGCAGCTGATGGAAAAGATCAAAAAGAACGATGATGAAAGAATCTTTGCGATCGCCCAATGGTTGCGCAATGGCTATGACATGGCTTTGGTCGTTGAGGAAACCAAGATGGATGCCTTCTTTATCTCTCATATCAAGCGCATTATTGAACTGGAAAAAGAGATGCAGGCGCATCCTAAAGATGTTGAGGTTTTGAAGAGATTAAAGACTTTCGGTTTTGCGGACAGCTATATTGCCCGCAGCTGGAATATGAAGGAAAAAGAAGTATACGATTTGCGCAAAGCCAATGGAATCATTCCGGTATTCAAGATGGTCGATACTTGTGCCGGTGAATTTACCAGCGCTACTCCATATTTCTATTCCAGCTATGATGAAGAAAATGAATCGATTTGTTCGGATAAGAAGAAAATCGTTGTATTAGGGTCTGGACCGATCCGCATTGGACAAGGGGTTGAATTTGACTATGCGACCGTACACTGTGTAGAAACTTTGCGCAATGCCGGTTATGAAGCCATTATCATCAACAACAACCCGGAAACGGTATCGACAGATTTCTCAATCAGTGACAAGTTGTATTTTGAACCTTTGACGACAGAAGATGTGATGCATGTCATTGAACTGGAAAAGCCATTAGGAGTGATCGTACAGTTTGGAGGACAAACGGCCATCAACTTGGCAGAATCTCTGGTAGAACATGGAGTGAAGATCTTGGGAACGTCTTTAGAAGATATTGACCGTGCGGAAGATCGTCATGAGTTTGAAGCCATGTTGAAGAAATTGGATATTCCTCAGCCGCAAGGAGAAACGGCAATCACTGTGGAAGAGGCTTTAGTCATTGCCCAGAAGATCGGGTATCCGGTTTTAGTTCGACCTAGCTATGTCTTGGGCGGCCGTGCGATGGAGATCGTACATAATGATGATGAATTGAAGATCTATATGGCTACGGCGGTAAAAGAAATCAGTCATGATGCACCGATCCTAGTGGATAAATACATTGTAGGAAAAGAGTTGGAAATCGATGCGATTGCCGATGGTGAGAATGTACTGATTCCGGGTGTCATGGAACATATCGAACGTGCCGGGGTCCATTCTGGAGACTCGATCAGTGTGTATCCGACCCAGATCATTTCTCAGGAAGTCAAAGAAAAGATCATTGATTACGGAATTCGTATTGGAAAAGGTTTCCATTTTGTGGGCTTGTACAATATTCAGTTCATCGTTGATAAAGAAGACAATGTCTATGTACTGGAGGTCAATCCGCGTTCCAGCCGTACAGTTCCGTTCTTGTCCAAGATCACAGGCATTCAAATGTCCAATATCGCAACCAAGGCAATCTTAGGGCATTCGATCGTGGATCAGGGATATACACCGGGCTATCATCCGGATGATCAAAATCGTGTCTTTGTCAAAGCGCCTGTATTCTCATTTGCGAAACTTCGTTCTGTGGATACGGTGCTAGGACCAGAAATGAAGTCGACTGGAGAGGCTTTAGGTTCGGATGTCAACTTGGAAAAGGCGCTTTATAAGGCTTTGGTTGCCAGCGGTATTTCGGTACCGATGCATGGAAATGTATTGTTGACGATTGCCGACGAAGATAAGGCGGAGGCTTTGAAGTTGGCGAAACGTTTTGCGGATATCGGTTATGGAGTTTATGCGACAAAAGGAACTGCCAAGATGTTGGAAGAAAATGGCTTGTTTGTTCACCATGCCAATAAGATCGAAGAAGGCGGCGAGAACAATGTTGTGGAGATCATTCGCCATGGCCGTGTCAACTTTGTCATCAATACGATGAGCAATAAAACAAACTCCACAAGCCGTGATGGATTTGTGATCCGCCGTGTAGCTGCCGAAAACAATATCTCTTGTATGACAAGCTTAGATACGGCAGAAGCCTTGACTCGTGTTTTGGAGTCGTTGTCCTTCTCGATGATCAGTATGAATGAGATGGGGAAATAAAGCATGATCCAGGAAAAAGCCATCATTCTTTCCAACACAGAAATGGTAAAGGATATTTGGAAAATGGAAATCAAGACCAAGCTGGCCCGACAGGCCCGGCCTGGTCAGTTTATTGAGATATTGGTGCCGCCCTTTTTCTTGCGGCGTCCGATTTCGATCCACGAGATCAAAGAGGATTCTCTTGTGATCATCTATAAAGTTTTAGGCGAAGGCACTTTGAAAATGACAAAGATGAAAGAGTCTATCGATATTTTTGGACCGATGGGCAATGGATTCCCTATGGAGGACCAGGATATTGTTTTGGTCGGCGGGGGAGTAGGAGTTCCACCGCTTTATGAAACCGCAAAACAGTATTTAAAAAATGGTCACAAAGTACAGGTGGTCTTAGGCTTTAATACGAAAGATCAGATTTTTCTGGAGGAAGAGCTTCAGGCTCTGGGATGTGAGGTCTTTATTGCGACCATGGATGGAAGCTATGGAACCAAGGGAACGGCGATAGATGCGATAGAGGCTCAAGAAATCCAGAATCCATTCGTTTTGGCGTGTGGCCCGCTTCCTATGTTGAAGGCCCTGCAGACGAGATATACAAAGGGATATCTTTCTTTGGAGGCGCGTATGGCATGTGGCATAGGTGCCTGCATGGGCTGTGTTGTCAAAGATAAGGAAGGCCATTCTTTGCGAGTATGTAAAGATGGACCGGTCTTTTCTATGCAGGAGGTGGCATTATGATGGATCTCAGTGTAAAGCTTCCCGGCTTGAATTTAAAGAATCCAATCATTCCTGCCAGCGGATGTTTTGGTTTTGGGAAAGAATATGCGGAACTGTATGATTTGTCTATTTTAGGCGGTATTGCGATCAAGAGTGCCACGCCGCAGGAACGCTTTGGAAATCCAACTCCAAGAATTGCAGAGACGCCTGGCGGGATGCTCAATGCGATCGGGTTACAGAATAAAGGGGTGGATTCGATCATTGAAAAAGAACTTCCGTTCTTGGCACAATACGATACAGAGATCATTGCCAATGTTGCCGGGGCTACGGAAGAGGACTATGTTGAAGTGATTCGCAAACTCAATGATCAGCCGGTTGTGAAAGCGTATGAATTGAATATCTCTTGCCCGAATGTCAAACATGGCGGGATAGGACTGGGAACAAAACCGGATCTGGCAGCTCATGTGACAAAACTGGCTAAAGAAGCGGCTGCAAAACCGGTCTATGTGAAGTTATCTCCCAATGTGACCGATATCGTTGAGATTGCCAAAGCGGTCGAAGAAGCGGGTGCGGATGGACTTGTTTTGATCAATACTTTGATGGGAATGCGAATTGATTTAAAGAGCGGTAAGCCGCTGTTGGCCAATAAGACAGGCGGTTTATCTGGACCGGCAATCAAACCGGTGGCCATTCGTATGGTCTATCAGGTGGCTCAGGCTGTCAATATTCCGATTATTGGAGTCGGAGGGATCACTTGTGCTGAGGATGTATTGGAATTCTTGAATGCCGGAGCGAGTGCAGTCGAGGTGGGTGCTCAAAATTTTGTGGATCCATTCGTTTGTCCTAAAATCATTCAAGATCTTCCGTCAGTTTTACAGCGTTATGGTTATACATCGCCAAAAGAGGCGGTGGGAAGGAGTTTTAGAGATGAGTAAAACGATCGTTGCCTTGGATTTTTCCAGCAAGGAACAAGTTATTGATTTTTTAAATCAATTTGAAGAACCGATCTATGTCAAGATTGGGATGGAACTGACTTATGCTTGCGGTTTGGATATCGTGAAGACGGTCAAAGAGATGGGACATCATATTTTCTTGGATTTGAAGTTGCATGATATTCCCAATACTGTAAAGGGTGGCATGAAAAATCTGGCTAAGCTGGGTGTGGATATTGTCAATGTACACTGTGCCGGAGGAATAGCGATGATGAAGGCGGCTATCGATGGACTCAACGAAGGAGCTGTTGATGGGAAGCGTCCTCTTTGTATCGGGGTTACGCAATTGACATCCACTTCTAAAGAAGCTATGAATGAAGAACTGGGGATTCCAGGAGAAGTGATCGAATGTGTAAAACACTATGCCAAAAATGCCAAAGAGGCTGGATTGGATGGTGTGGTATGTTCGGTCCATGAAGCCAAGGCTATTCATGAAGTTTGCGGAAATGACTTTTTGACAGTGACTCCGGGGATTCGTCTGGCGGATGATTCCAAGGATGATCAAAAGCGTGTCGCAACACCGGATTATGCCAAGGAACAAGGATGTGATTATATCGTAGTCGGGCGCTCGATCACTAAAAGTCAAGATCCTGTTTCAACCTATAATGAAATCGAATCGATGATGAAATAAAAAGCTTGGATGAGATCCGAGCTTTTTATTTCAGATACGTTTTAAAGAAATCTTCGATCTTATCGAAAGGGATGATGTCCATCTGATCATAAAGGTCGGTATGGACGGCACCAGGAATGATCATTAATTCTTTATTATCTGTATATTTGTTTCCATCGATCATCTTCGCATAAGCGTCTTTGCTGAAGTAACAAGAATGGGCTTTCTCTCCGTGAATCATCAAGACGGCACTGCGAATCTCATTGACATAAGTCAAAATTGGCATATCAATAAAAGATTGACATCCGGTTACATTCCATCCTTTTCCTTCGCCTTGAGAACGAGGATGATATCCGCGTTGCCGATTGCGATAGTAGGCGATGTAATCTTTTAAAAACTGTGGTGCATCTTCAGGTGCTTCATCGGGCAAGGCGCCGGCAGAGGCGTAAGTTCCGTTTTTAATATCTAAAGTTCTTTGTTCGCACATGGCTTTTCGTTTTTCATGGCGGGCTTCTTCGTTATCTTGAGCATCAAAATAGTCTTTGGCATTGACGCGAGTCATATCGTACATGGTAGATGTGACTGTAGCTTTGATGCGGGTATCCATGATGGCAGCATTTAATCCCATGCCTCCAAAACCACAGATCCCTAAGATTCCAATCTTTTCTGGATCGACATTCTCTTGTACGGATAAGTAATCGACTGCAGCCATAAAATCTTCGGTATTGATATCTGGCGAGGCGATATTTCGCGGGGTTCCTCCGCTTTCTCCGGTATACGATGGGTCAAAGGCCAGAGTTAAAAAGCCTCGCTTGGCTAACTCTTGAGCATAGAGTCCGGATGCTTGTTCTTTTACGGCACCAAAAGGGCCGCTGATCGCGATGGCTGCCAGGTTCTCATTTTGATCTTTTGGCTTGTAGAGGTCGGCTGCTAACGTGATTCCGTAACGGTTTGTAAATGTAACTTTTTGATGGAATACTTCATCGCTTTGCGGGAATGTCTTATCCCATTCTTGGGTCAGATTTAATTGTTGTGTCATTCTTTTTCCTCCTCCTTGACAAGGTTCTTTAGTAGAACTATCATAAAGGTACAACCTAAACCTAACTTTAGGTCAATAGAAAGATGAGGAAATTTTATGTATTCGATTGGACAAGTATCAAAAATGTTTGATTTGCCGATTCCCACATTGCGATATTACGACAAAGAGGGTTTATTTCGGGATTTGGAAAGGGAGCCATCTGGAATACGTAAATTCAATGATCAATCCATTGAAGCCTTGCGGGTGATTGAATGTTTAAAAAAATCGGGCATGCAGATCAAAGAAATCCGTGAATTCATGGATTGGTGTGCTCAAGGGGATGCGACTCTGGAAAAAAGAAAACAAATGTTTTATCAACAGCGTCAGCAGATTCAAAAACAAATGGAAGAGCTTCAGAAAACATTGGATATGGTAGAGTATAAATGCTGGTATTATGACACAGCCTGTCAAGAAGGAACGGAAAAGAATCTGCGACATGATTTTGAAACTCGAATGCCGGATCCGATCCGTGACTGTTACCGAAATGCGCATCGCTAAATTCAAGGATATGTTTTGGAAAAAGATAAATCATGATAGAATGAATGAGAAAATAAAGGAGCGAGACACATGGAACAATATAAACAAGAGTTTGTCGATTTTATGTTAGAAAGTAAAGTGTTGAAGTTTGGAGACTTTACTTTAAAATCAGGAAGAAAGAGTCCTTTCTTTATGAATGCCGGCGGGTATGTGACCGGATATCAGTTAAAGAAATTAGGAGAATATTATGCCCATGCGATCGTCAACACGTATGGAAAAGATTTTGACGTTTTATTTGGACCGGCCTATAAAGGAATCCCTTTGGCGGTCGTCACTTCGATTGCGTTATATGAACTATACGGGATGGAAGTTCGCTATTGTTCGGACCGAAAAGAAGAAAAAGATCATGGTGCCGATAAAGGAAGTTTCTTAGGATCTAAATTACAGGACGGAGATCGTGTGGTCATGATCGAGGATGTAACGACATCCGGTAAATCAATGGAAGAAACCGTACCAAAAGTACGCGGGGCAGCCCATGTTGAAATCGTGGGACTGATGGTTTCTTTGAATCGAAACGAAAAAGGAAAAGGGAACAAGACGGCTTTAACGGAAGTGAGTGAATTGTATGGATTCCCGACAGCGGCTATTGTTTCAATGCCGGAGGTTGTGGAATACCTAGAATCTAAGAATGCACTGGATCCAAAGATCAAAACACGAATCGATGCGTATTACGCTGAATATGGAGCTACCGAATAGGAGCTCCTTTTTTATGTAAAATCTTGATAAAATATGAACGATTATGAATAAAACTGATTGAATATGAATGATCTGTGTGCTATTCTGAAATCACAAAGGAGGCATGGTTATGGCTCATATCAATATTGATGGAGAACAGAATGTCGAAGTCTCCAAACCCATTCCCAGTGAGAAATCCCCAGAAGAACAATTAGAGATCATGGAAGAATATACTCGGGTCCATAAAGAAAGCGCGGGACTCGATAAGGCCCTTCGTGAAATCAATTGTTTAAAAGTGATCTTTCCTCGATTGTTTCGTTCTTTAGAACCAGGTGATCTGATTGCGGGTCGATTGGATTTTCTTCCGATTGGTTTTGGCAGTGTAACTTCTATTGGAGGGGTTGGTCATTACTGTGTCTTTCATAAACTAAGAGCGTTTAAATCCCTTTTACATACCGAAGAACAAAAGAAACGCGTCGATACTCTTTATGATTACTGGCAAGACCATGATGTCAAATCCATCTATTGCCAGGATGTACTGACACCAGATACGACCGGACGATTTATCGACTGCCAATATCCGTTTATGGCAACGGCCAGATTATCCGGGATGATGTTGGATTATCAAAAACTAATGCGTTTAGGCATTGACGGCTTATTGGAAGAATTAAAACATCATCACCAAAATGCTTTTATCCAGGCAAGTCAGGAAGCTCTGTTTTTATTCAAACAAGTGATCGAAAAACAGATCGAGCTGGTAAAAAAGGCCAAACAAAATGCCGATCTGGCATGGCTTCAAGATCTTGATTTGATGGAAGCCGATCTAATTTGGATCAAAGATCATAAGCCTGCCACCTTCCATCAGGCCTTGCAGCTGTTTTGGCTTTATGCCTTGTGTGCCGGCTGTATCAATTATGGCCGCATGGATATGGTCTTAGGGCCTTATCTGAAAAAAGATATGGATTCCGGACCTTTAAACGAGGAACAGGCATTGCGTTATATCGCCTCCCTCTGGAAAATGATCGAAAACCGCCGTACCACCGTCAATGGCCGTATCATTGTGGGCGGAAGAGGTCGTCAAGATGTGGAAGCCTGTGATTTGTTCTGCCGTTTGTGTTTGAAAGTATGCAAAGAAACTCGTTATGTGGAACCGCAGTTCACCTTGCGTTTTGATCATATGACGCCGGACGATATCTTGGATATGGCTTATGAGTGTATTGCTTCCGGGGCCACTTATCCTACTTTATATAATGATGATGTCAATGTACCGGCCGTTCAGTATGCGATGCGGGTCCCAGAAGAGATTGCCGAACAGTATGTTCCTTTTGGCTGCGGGGAATTTGTGATCCAAGGCAAGAGTGTCGGAACGCCGAATACTTTACTGAATATGCTCAAACTTCTTCAGATTGCCCTCAATGAAGGCATCGATCCGATGGACGGGATCTATAAAGCGGGTCCGGTTGCGTGCAAGCCGTTATCGCAGCTCAAGACCTTTGAAGATCTGATGAAACAATATGAAGCGGTCCAAGACTACTATTTTGATTTGAGCATTGATGCGCAGAAATATTCTTACAAGATCATGAATCAGGAAGTCAGCTTCTTGTTCAGCTCCATCTTGATGGACGATTGTATCGCACGGGAAAAAGCCCTGTTGGATGGCGGTGTCGAGATCCTGGGCGGAACCAATGAGACTTACGGCAATATCAATGCCAGCGATGCCTTATATGCGATCAAGAAACTCGTTTATGACAAGAAAAAATACACGCTGGAAGAGCTGAATCAAGCCGCTCTGGCAAATTTCAAAGGGTATGAAGCGCTTCAAAAAGAATTGCTTAACCAGGATAAATATGGAAACGATAAAAAAGAATGTGACGAACTGGCTAATCGCTGTTATGAATATGTTGCCAAAGGCATTCGTCAGCGCGGAATCGATGCCGGACTTGGATATTATCTGATTGTGATCTCCAACAATCAGACCAATACCGACTGGGGACACCAAACCGATGCCAGTCTGGATGGCCGCAATCGCGGCGTGTATATGAATCCGGCCAATAATCCTCAAGGAGGTGCTGCCAAATCTGGACCGACGGCAGTGCTCAATTCTCTGGTACATTTTGATGCCAAGTATCATGGCGGCAGTGTGCAGAATATGAAATTTACGCCAAGAATGATGCACGAAGACAAAGAGAAGGTCAAAGCCTTGTTCCGTACCTATTTTGAAAATGGCGGATGTCAGCTGATGGTCACGGTCGTGGATCATGGCCAGTTAGAAGATGCCCAGAAACATCCGGAAAAATATCCGGATCTGATTGTTCGCGTTGCCGGGTATTCGGCTGTCTTTGTGAATTTAAGTAAAGATATCCAGGACGAATTGTTAAGCAGGACCTTATATGATTAGTGTATCGAATATAGAGCGATTTGCGATTCACGATGGACCGGGGATCCGCACGACCGTATTTTTAAAGGGATGTATGCTGCACTGTCCCTGGTGTGCTAATCCGGAAACTTGGGGTGTACAGCCGGTCTTGATGCATGATGAAAAAAAATGTGTTCATTGTCGGCTTTGCGAAAAACATTGTCCGCAAAAAGCGATCACCTTTGAGCCGGATTTTCATATTGATTATTCGCTTTGTCGGGCATGCGGCACATGCACCCAAACCTGTATTCCCAACGCATTAGAGATTTCTGGGAAATGGATGACCGCAGAAGAGATCCTGGATGAGGCCACAAAAGATAAAAAGTATTATGAAAACTCCCAAGGCGGAATTACCTTATCTGGCGGGGAGCCTTTGTTTCAGTTTGAAGAAAGCTTTGAATTGATCCAGAGGATTCACGAAGAAGAGTTTCATCTTGCGTTAGAGACAACGGGGAATTATTCGCTGGAAAAACTGCAGAAGGTAGAACCCTATGTGGATCTGTTCTTGATGGATTGCAAGCATCTGGATCCGGAAAAGTTGTACCATGTCACAGGTGCTGACTATGATCAGATCATGGAAAACTTTGCCTATTTATCGAAACATTGTCCGCAGAAAGTGATCGTTCGTATGCCGGTCATTTGGGATTTTAATCAAGATCAAATAGAAAAGATCATTGAATGGGCAGCCACTCTGCATTTTCCGGAGGTCGACCTGTTGCCCTATCATTCGTTAGGTAAAAATAAATGGGAAAATCTTCAAATGAAGTATTCCTATGCGCAATATCCGTTAATGGATAAAAAAGATCTGATGCCTGCTGTCGAATATGGAAAGAAGATAGGCATCCGGGTCAAGATCGGAGGGTAAGATGTTAACAGAGGAAAGATTGATTCGCATCATGGACCAGCTTCGGGAAAAAAGCTTCGTCTCGATCAAAGATCTGATGGAGACACTGGATGTATCCCGGTCTTCTATCATGCGAGACTTGCAGGAACTGGAAGAACAACATTTGATTCGCCGTGTTCGCGGTGGCGCCAGCATCGTGGATACCAGCACCTTGTTGACCCGGTATAATGAACCGGCCGTGATGTTCAAGGAAGACACCTATAAAGAAGCAAAAAAGATGATTTGCCAAAACGCCTTGAAAGTCATCAAGGATGGCGACTGTATCTTTGTGGATTCAGGGACGACCCCTTTGGGTTTGATCGAAGGATTGCGGTATCGTGATATTGAAATGGTGACGTCAAACACTTATCTTCTTCAGAAACTCCCGTTGGACTTTAAAGGGCAGATCTATCTTTTAGGCGGAGAATTTTCAAAGAAGTATGATACTTCGTATGGATCAATGACGTTGGATCTGATCGAGCATTTTCATTTTGATGCCTGTTTTATGACCGCCAATGGAGTGGATCTTGAAAGTCAGGAAGTGATGGCGTTTGATCTCAATGTGGCCGGGATCAAAAAGGCCGTTCTGAAACGAAGCGAGAAAGCGTATTTAATGGCCGATCATTCCAAGTTATACACCAAAGGCTTTTGTACATGGGCCAACCTGTCACAATTTACCAATGTATTCTTAGATACATTTCCCCAAGGCAAACCAGTGCCGCAAAATTTTGTCGTGAGTGAGGAGAACAATTTATGATCAAAATTGCATTTTTCGATGTGGATGGGACCTTGTTGCCCCTAAAACAACTGGAGTTGAATCCTCCGGTTTTAGAAGCTTTGTTACAGCTTCAAAAAAACGGGGTCAAATTGTTTTTGGCATCGGGTCGTCCAAAATTTGTCTTGCCCCAATTTAAAGGCATTGAATTTGACGGAGCTTTGTCTTTTAATGGCCAGCTTTGTTTTGATCAAGAGCGAACGCTTTTTGAAAATGCTTTACACCCGCAGGATGTTCTTCAAGTTTTTGAAAATTCAAAACGAATCAATAAGGCGGTTGTGGCATGCCAGCCGGGAAGGTTTGCCTCCAATTATCGGGATGACGTCTTGATGGACTATTTTCAGGCCGCCAGTCAGCGATATGAATTGGTGGATGATTTTGTAGGGTTTCTACAAGAAGAATCCATCTATGAAATGATGTGCGCCATCTCGCCGGAAGAGGAACACCGTCTTTTGGATGATACTAAAAATGTTCAGGTGGTTCGCTGGTGGCCATATGCTTGTGATTTGATTCCGGCCAACGGTGGGAAAGGCAAAGGCGTCGAAGAAGTTTTGAAGGCATACGGCTTTTCTAAAGAAGAAGCGATCTCTTTTGGCGATGGCGGCAATGACATTGATATGTTGCAGGCGACAGGACTCAGTGTGGCGATGGGAAATGCCTTGAATAGTGTAAAAGAAATCGCAACCTATACGACAAAAACCGTCGAAGAAAATGGTGTTGTCAGTGCTTTGAAACATTTTGATTTGATATAGAGAAACAGGAGCGAACGCATGAAGACACAAGATCCAAAGAAAAAAGCATTATTAGAGAGTTTAAAGGGAGGATTGATTGTTTCTTGTCAAACACAAAAAGATGAACCGATCTATACGCCGGATATGGTCGTAAAGATGGCTGAATGTGCCAAGTGGGCCGGTGCAGTTGGTTTGCGCATCAATTCTCCGGAACAGATCCGCCAAGTCAAAGAAGCAAACCTTGGCTTGCCGATCATCGGGTTGTACAAAGTATGGCACGATGATACCTGTGTTTTTATTACGCCGACCATGAAAGAAGTTGATGCGATCGTAGAAGCGGGAGCGGATATCATTGCTTTGGACTGCACTAATGAAACGACGCACGAAGGAACGCAAGCCTGGGATCTGATTAAGGAAGTGCGGAAAAAATATCCAGATCATTTGATCTTTGCGGATTGTGCCACAATTGAAGAAGCCAAAAGAGCATCGGATAACGGAGCGGAGATCGTGGCGCCGACGCTTTATGGATATACCCCCGCTACCGAAAACATCGAAGGGGCAAATTATCGCATGGTGGCCCAGATGTGTCGTGAGCTCGGTGATGAGGCATGTGTGATCATGGAAGGTCATTTGTATACGCCGGAAGATGCGATGAAATGCATTTTCTTAGGTTGTCATGCGGTTGTTGTCGGTTCTGCCATTACTCGTCCGCATTATGTGGCCAAACGCTTTGTCGATTGCTTAAGCAAATATCAAGATGATTGGCGCAAAGTGGAAAAAGCCCATCATACGAATGAACTAAAATAGCGAAGAAAACAAAGATTTGAAATCTTTCAAAATGATCTTCTCCTATAGTAGAAGGCAAAACGTCCTTCAAACTATAGTGAGAAGATTTCTTTTTTTGTATAATAGTTTCTAAGGAATGAAAATATAGGAATTCGAGATGGAAATGATCCGCTTCTTGTTTCGAAAGGGTGATGTGGATGACTTTAAAAAATAAATTAGAAATTACTAATTCTGTGCAATTGGCAGAAGCTGAAGAGAAAATCAGTAAAGAGAAGGCTGCATTGCTTTTTGATACAAGATTAATAGATACGTTTGAAGTGGGGACCTTCAAAGGCCTTTCGGATATACATAGGTACTTATTCGAAGATATTTATGATTTTGCAGGGAAAATTCGAACAGAAAATATCGCAAAAGGAGCCTTTCGTTTTGCATCTGTGATGTATTTAGAGGAGGCTCTTGAAAAAATCAGTAACATGTCTCAATCTACATTTGAAGAAATTATTGAAAAATATGTGGAGATGAATGTGGCTCATCCATTTAGGGAGGGCAATGGAAGAAGCGCTAGAATATGGCTGGATGCTATTCTGAAGAAAGAGATCAATAAAGTTGTCGATTGGAGTAAAGTGAACAAGCAAGATTATCTTTTCGCTATGGAACGCAGCCCAGTTCGTGATACAGAAATAAAAGTTTTATTAAAACGTGCATTAACAGACAAAATAGATGATAGAGATGTCTATATGAAAGGGATAGATGTAAGTTACCATTATGAAGGGTATAATGTCTATCGTATTCGTGAGTTGACGGCAACACAAAAACGGTGAGGATGTTTCGCTTGATCAATAATTGACAAACAGGATGAGTTCCTATTCTTGTTTTGATAGAATGAAAGTAGGAGGTCATACAATTATGGCAAAAATCTTATTTAGTCCTGGAAAGTATATTCAAGGTCCAGGCGAAATCAAAAATCTAGGTTCCTATGCAGCTGCATTAGGAAAGAAGGCGTTGATCTTGATCAGTGCCGGCGGAAAGAAACGCAGCGGAGAGAACGTTCTTTCGGGATTTGAAAACGTTGACTGTACGGCAGAATTTGAGATCTTTCATGGCGAGTGTTCGTATAATGAGATCCACCGCATTGAAAAGATCGTAAAAGAAAAGGAATGCGATTTGGTGATCGGCATTGGGGGCGGAAAGATCTTTGATACCGCCAAAGCCGTGGCTTATTATCAAAAGACACCGGTGATCATCTGCCCGACGATTGCCAGCACCGATGCCCCTTGCAGTGCCTTGTCGGTGATTTATTCGGATGCCGGGGTCTTTGAAGAATATTTATTCTTACCAAGCAATCCGAATATCGTCTTATTGGATACCGAGATCATTGCCAAATCGCCGGTTCGCTTGACAATGGCCGGCATCGGGGATGCCCTGGCCACTTATTTTGAAGCGCGTGCCTGTGTAGAAAGTGAAGCGACGACTTGCGCCAATGGAAAAGCGACGAGTGCTGCCTTTGCCTTGGCGGAATTGTGCTTGAATACTTTGTTAGAGGAAGGATATAAAGCGAAGGTCGCTTTGGAAGCCGGCGCTTTGACACCCGCCGTGGAAAAGATCGTGGAAGCTAATACACTGCTTTCGGGGATCGGTTTTGAATCTTGTGGTCTTGCCGGTGCGCATGCGATCCATAATGGCTTGACAGTGCTGGAAGAATGTCATTCGATGTACCACGGAGAAAAGGTTGCCTTTGGTACGATCGTTCAACTGGTTTTGGAAAATGTTCCGATGGATGAATTAGAAGAGATCATTGAATTCTGCATCTCGGTGGATCTGCCGGTGACGTTGAAACAATTGGGCGTTAAGAAGATCACGGAAGAAAAGATCCGTAAAGTGGCCGAACTGGCTTGTGCCGAAAGCGATACCTTACATAATATGCCGTTTGAAGTTACTGTGGAATCCACTTATAACGCGATCTTGGCCGCTGATGCCTATGGTCATCGCTTTTTAGGAAAATAGTAAAAAAAGGAAGTTAATCCAAATAACGGATAACTTCCTTTTCTTGTAGACTTTTTTTCAGGTCGATCACTCTCTGATTCTCGCTGCCGCGAAAGGCCAGCGAGATGTTTTTCTTTTCCTGGATAAATGGGCCGTCCACCAAAACATCGATATAAGACAACATCTCATCCGTGACTTCACAGTGTCGTTTTCCGCCTTCCAATAAATCTTGATCCAAGACAAAGCCGGTATAACACCAAATGGTTTTTTGTGGGAAGTCCTTTTTGACCTTTCGCAACAAATGGATGAGTTCTCGCTGGTTATCAAATTCAAAAGGTTCGCCACCCAGCAAGGTCAAACCATGAATGAAATTCGGTTGCAAAGCTTCTAAGATCTCTTGTTCGGTTTGACTGGTATAAGGCTTCCCGTATTGAAAGTCCCAGGTTTCGGGCTGGAAACATCCGGGGCAGTGATTGGTGCATCCTGAAACGAATAGTGTGACGCGGACACCTTCTCCGTCAGCAATATCATATTTTTTTATATTTCCGTAATACATAAGAATCCCTTTCTATTGCGAAAAAAAGAGAGAACCTCTCTCTTTTTTATAGATGTAATACACGTTCCTTGATTTCTTGGGTACGTCCCTGATTCCAGAATTGCGTTCCGATATATCCGCAAGTACGACGTGCGACATTCATCTTTTCCTGGTCGCGGTTTTTACAATTTGGACATTCCCAGACTAATTTATGATTTTCATCTTCCACGATTTGGATCTCGCCGCTATAACCGCAAACCTGACAATAATCGCTCTTAGTATTCAGTTCAGCGTACATGATGTTATCGTAGATATGTTCCATCAAAGCCAAAACGGCCGGAATGTTGTTTTCCATATTAGGGACTTCAACATAGCTGATTGCTCCGCCTGGAGATAACTTCTGGAACTGCGATTCAAAAGTCAGTTTATCAAAAGCATTGATTTCTTCTGTAACATGTACATGGTAGCTGTTTGTGATATAGTTCTTGTCTGTGACTTTAGGAATGATGCCAAAACGATCTTGAAGCTTCTTGGCAAACTTATAAGTTGTTGATTCCATCGGAGTTCCGTAAAGAGAGAAATCCATGTTGTTTTCTTTCTTCCATTTAGCACAGGCGTCATTTAAATACTGCATAACCTTTAGGCCGAAAGAGGTGCCCGGTTCTTCTGTGTGCGGAACGCCCGTCATATACTGAACGCATTCACATAAGCCGGCATACCCTAATGAAATCGTGGAATATCCGCCGTAAAGCAGCTTGTCAATGGTTTCGCCTTTTTCTAGACGAGCTAAAGCACCATCTTGCCAAAGAATCGGCGCTACATCGCTTGGAGTTCCTTTCAAGCGGTTGTGGCGGCACATCAAAGCGCGATAACATAAGTCAAGACGTTCGTCCATGATTTGCCAGAAACGTTTTTCGTCTCCTTTAGACGAGCAGGCTACGTCTACTAGATTGATCGTAACGACACCTTGATTAAAGCGTCCATAATATTTTGGATTGCCGTTTTCATCTACATAAGGGGTTAAGAATGAGCGGCATCCCATACATGGATAACATTGTCCGTTTCCGTTTTGGTCCACTTTTAATTTCAGCATCATCTTTTCGGAGATGTAATCTGGGACCATGCGTTTTGCGGTACATTTGGCTGCCAATTCTGTCAGATAATAGTATTCGCTTCCTTTTCGGATATTATCTTCTTCCAAGACGTAGATCAGTTTTGGGAAGGCAGGAGTGATCCATACGCCTTTTTCGTTTTTTACGCCCTGCATACGCTGTTTCAAAACTTCTTCAATGATCAAAGCCAAGTCGTCGCGCGTCTGGCCTTCTGGAACTTCGTTTAAGTACATGAAGACGGTCACGAAAGGGGCTTGTCCATTAGTTGTCATCAAAGTGATGACTTGGTATTGGATCATTTGGACGCCTTTTTCAATTTCGCGGCGTACACGCATCTCTGCAATCTGGTTGATCTTGTTTTCGTCGACATCCATATTCATGGCGACAAATTCGTCTTTGACTTCACGTCGTGCCTTTTCGCGGCTGACTTGCACAAAAGGAGCGAGGTGAGACAGGGTGATGCTTTGTCCGCCATATTGGCTGCTGGCAACTTGTGCGATGATCTGCGTAGCAATATTGCAGGCAGTTGAAAAACTGTGAGGTTTTTCGATCATTGTCTCAGAAATGACGGTTCCATTTTGTAACATATCTTCCAGGTTGACTAAGCAGCAGTTATGCATGTGCTGAGCAAAATAGTCTGAATCATGGAAATGGATCAAACCTTGTTCATGAGCTTCGATGATATCTTGCGGCAGCAAGAAACGTTTTGTGATGTCTTTAGAAACTTCTCCGGCCATATAATCGCGTTGAACGCTGTTCACCAAAGGGTTTTTGTTTGAGTTTTCCTGTTTTACCTCTTCGTTATTTCTTTCCAGCAAGCTCAAAATTTGCTGGTCAGTGGAATTGGCTTTACGAACCAAGGCTCTTTCGTAACGATAAGTGATATAGTTGTGCGCCACCGCAAAGTATTGTTCTTTCATGATGGCTGTTTCGACCATATCTTGGATCTCTTCGACGCTTGGACTGCGGTTCATGGATTCGCATTGACCCTCAACGCTCTTTGAGATCCTTAAAATTGTTGCTTCGCTCATTTGGGAATGGGAAGTTGCTTTGTTGGCTTTTCGAATCGCGTTTTCGATTTTTTGGACATCAAAAGTAACTTCTTCGCCGCTTCGTTTGATAACTTTCATATTGTATTGCTCCTTTTCTTTATTGAAATAGTTGAAGGTTCAACTATTTTTTTCGATGTACTTCTAAGTATACGTTTTTTTGATGAAAAAACAAGAGCCAGTTTGGTCCGCTTTTTTGAAAATCCCATAAGTAAAGGGAGATGGTGAAAAAGAAATTTTTCACGTGTTAAAATGTACAAATTCAACTCTTTAAGAATAAAAACTTGTACTGTAATTATAAGTTATGGCTTTGATTCTTGTCAGTCGATTTGCTCAAAAGGAAAAGAATAATTGATTTTCAGAAGCGATGAATAACGATGAAAAATTTTCATGAAAAAGAATGAATTTATTTCAAAAAAGACTTGATTTTCATTTTCTTTAGAGATACTATTTATTCACATTCAATAAGCAATGAGCAAGATACGGTGCTTGTGTTACACCCCTGAAAGAGAGCGCTGGATGGTGGAAACAGTGCAGGAAGGAAATAAAGCATTATCCCTTGTGAGCTGGTTTTTTGAACGATCTTCTAGTAAAAAAATCCGTTTGTCCTGCGTTAAAGGAACTCATATTGTTGGATATGAGAAAGGGGCAGTTTGATGGCTGCAAACTAAGTGGTACCGCGAAGCAAAGTTTTCGTCTTAGTGACGGGAACTTTTTTTGTTTGTTGGATGAAGAGTAAGAGAGTGAGGAAGAGAGTATGAATGGATTAGCCTTATTAGGAATCACGATCGTGATTCTGGTGGCGGCTTATCTGACCTATGGCCGATATCTGGTCAAAACTTGGGGGATCGATGCGAAAGCAAAGACGCCGGCTGTGCGAAAAGACGACGGTACAGATTTTGTTCCGAGCAACAAATGGTCTGTCTTTGCTCATCAGTTTTCATCGATTGCCGGAGCTGGACCTGTAACCGGACCGGTTATGGCGTTGGTTTTCGGATGGTTGCCTGCTTTTTTATGGATTGTTGTAGGAGGGATTTTCTTTGGGGCTGTACAAGACTTCGGTTCCTTGTATGCTTCTGTTAAAAACGATGGAAAATCCATGGGACAAATCATTGAAGACTACATTGGGAAAACAGGAAGAAAATTATTCTTTATTTTTGCCTGGTTGTTCACACTGATCGTTATTGCTGCTTTTGCGGATATGGTTGCCGGCTCTTTCAACGGATTTAATGCGGAAGGACAAGCTTTAGCACCGAGTGCTTCGGCCGGATCGATCTCAATCTTATATGTTTTCGTGGCCATGGCCTTTGGCTACTTCTTAAAGAAGGTAAAATGGGAAGGTTGGAAAAAAGTAGTTTTAGGTATTGCGTTGATCGTAGCCATGTTGGCATTAGGTATCGCGTTCCCATTGTATTTGACAAAACAGACTTGGATCTATCTGGTATTTATCTATATTTTCTTTGCGAGCATCACGCCGATGTGGCTCTTGAAGCAGCCTCGTGACTATTTGACTACATTCTTGTTCGTTGCGATGATCGCAGCTGCTGTATTAGGTGTTTTCATCAGCAATCCGACCATTACGACACCGGCTTTCACAGGATTTGTTTCCAGCACGGGAAGCTATCTGTTCCCAACCTTGTTTGTAACGATCGCTTGTGGAGCCGTCAGCGGATTCCATTCTTTGGTGTCCAGTGAAACCAGCTCTAAACAGATTGAAAATGAATCGGATATGTTGCAGGTTGGTTACGGCAGTATGTTATTGGAGTCTTTGTTGGCTGTATTGGTTATTGTTGTAGTAGGATCTTTGACCAATTTAAGCGAAACTGGCGTATTGAATGAAACTCTTTCCGGGATGGCTTTGGCAGAAGGAGCTACTCCGTTTACACAGTTCTCTGTCGGTGTTACCGGTTTGTTGTCTTCTTTTGGATTCCCGCAGGAATGGGGACTTTGTATCATGACGATGTTTGTATCGGCTTTGGCATTGACTTCGCTGGATGCGGTAGCTCGTATTTCTCGTATGTCTTTCCAGGAATTCTTTGAAGTGACAGACGGCAGTGAACCAAGCAGTGTTGTGAAGTTCTTGACGAATAAATATGTCGCAACGGTAATCAGTTTGCTTGGCGGATACTTGTTGAGCATTGGAGGATACAATAACATCTGGCCATTGTTTGGAAGTGCCAACCAGTTGTTGGCGGCCATGGTATTGATCACTTTGTCTGTATTCTTAAAAGTGACCGGAAGAAAAGGATTCATGTTGTATGTGCCGATGACGTTGATGTTGATCATCACAATGACCAGCTTATTGATGTCCATCTATAACATTTGTATGAAGTTATTTGTGACTGGAGGCTTTGTCTTCCTGACAGATGGTCTGCAGCTGATCGTTGCGATCTTATTAGTTCTGCTGGGCCTGATGATTACTTTAGGTTCTGGCAAGAAACTTGTACAAGCAAAAGAAAAAGCATAGAACATTTCAGGATCTCTGTAAAAGGAGATCCTTTTTTTGCACAGTCATATGTACACAGAATATAAACACATATTCACGAAATGTTGACAATAATTACGGCTAGGCTTAAAATAAAACATATTTTTAGAAATGAAGGTACTCAGTATGGAAAAATATGTCGAACTGAACAGTCAAGGAAATGTACTGCGAGGAATGATGCATATTCCTGACGGGATATCTGGTCCAGTTCCGTTTGTGATCTTATTTCATGGTTTTCAAGATGACCGAAATGAGATCAACTTTGTACATACAGAACTTTCTCGCCGGCTGTGTCTGGCGGGTATTGGATCGGTGCGTTTTGATTTTCTGGGAAGCGGGGAAAGCGATGGAACATTTTCGGATATCACGGTATCGAAAGAGATCCAAAACGGAATCGATATTTTGGATTATGTTTTAAATCTGGACTTTGTGGACGCAAATCGTGTTGCCTTGCACGGACTCTCCCTTGGAGGGTGCGTTGCCAGCATGGTGGCGGGTTTGCGAAAAGAGAGTGTCTGTGCTTTGAGCTTGTGGTGTCCGGCGCTGGATCTTGTCTATAATCTGAAAAATAAAATGCTTTGCGGTATGGATGTTTCAGATATTGACCAGAAAGGATATGCCGATGTAGAAGGGCTGCGTCTCAGTTTGGATTTTTATGAGGATTGTTTAAGGTTAGATCCGTATCGCATCGCAAGCCAATACGATGGACCGGTCAATCTTGTGCATGGCGATCAGGACATTACGGCAAGTCCAGAGGTATCTTATCATTTAAAAGAGATCTATCAGGAGCGTGCCAAGTTGACAATTGTCGAGGGTGCGGAACATCGGTTTTTATCGATGGATTACCGTAAGGCTCGGATGGACAGTGCTCTTGAATTCTTAGGAAGCAGATTGGGGGAATCAAAATGAAAAGAGAAAAGAAAAAACCGACAACAGCCTTTGCGTTAGGATCGTTTTTATTGATCATTGCCGTTTTGGTCGTACTGATCAATCTGGGAGTCAATACGACGGTTTCCATTTTTATTGGAGCTGTGGTTGCGGTAGGGATCGCCTTGGCCTTGGGAATCTCCTGGGATGAGATCGAGAGTACAATCAAACAAGTGATTGCCGACAGTACACCTACCTTTCTGATCGTCATCATGGTTGGAATGCTTGTAGGAATCTGGATGGCCGGAGGGACAGTGCCGGCATTGATGTATTATGGCATGAAGTTGATCTCGCCTTCGATTTTAGTTCCCCTGGCATTTATTCTATCGAGCATCACCTCTATTTTTACCGGGACTTCTTTTGGTTCTGTAGCGACGATGGGACTTGCGATGGTCGGAATAGCGATGACAACGGATTTATCGATTCCGTTAGTAGTCGGGGCGGTAGTTTCAGGAGCATGGCTGGGTGATAAAATGTCACCTTTATCGGATACGACTAATATGGCTAGCGGCGTCAGCAAGGTGCCGCTGTATGATCATATTGGCTCAATGATGTATACAACTTTACCAGCGGCTGCTGTGGCGATAGTATTATTCGCCATTGCCGGATTTGCTTCTGGAGGCGGAAGTATGGATGCCAGTCAATCTCAGCTGATCATGACAACGCTGGAAAACAACTTCAATATGAGTCTTATCTTGATCGTGCCGGCCATTCTGGTGCTTTTGGTGTCGGTATTCAAGATGCCGGCCATCTTGGGAATGGGATTGACTGTCATTGTCAGTGCCGGGTTTGCGATGTTGTTTCAAGGTGTTGGGTTTGTTGAATTGATGAACTATGCTTTTAATGGCTTTAGTATTGAAACGGGTGTATCCATTGTCGATCCGATGCTCAATCGCGGCGGCGTTACCAGCATGATGGAACTTTTAGGGATCTTCATGGTGGCCTCAGTGATGGGAGCAGTCATAACCTCAACCGGAATTTTGGATGTGATTGCCAAAAATGTATTATTGCGGTTTATTAAAAATCGCGTAATCCTAGTTTTTACATCTTTAGTGTATTGTTACATTGTCAATTTTCTGGCAGCTGGCGGACAGATCGTCTCCATCATTGTTACAGAACAGACGTTTGAAGAAACTTATGATCGGATGGGCATCCATCGAAAAGTGCTGTCGCGGACTTTAGAGGACGCCGGAACCTTAAGTGCTCCTATTGTTCCTTGGGGAGTCGCTACGATCTATGTTATGAGTGTGTTGAGCGTCGATGCCTCTTATATTCCATATTGTTGGTTTATCTTCCTGGTCCCTGTCTTCTCGATCTTATGTGCCGTAACGGGAATTGGAATTTGGAATACAAAAGGGGAAAAGATGTGGGGGAAAAACAAAGCGGAAGCTTCTCCGATAGAATAGAAAAGTGCTGAGCAGCACTTTTTTTCTTGCCTGAAATCTTTGATATAATATAGGTAACGGAGGTCATACTATGCGATTAGAAGGAAAATCAATTGTTGTAACTGGTGCAAGTTCCGGAATGGGGAAAGCCATCGTGGAACGTTTTGTCAAAGAAGGCGCCTATGTCGTGGCCGTGGCCAGAAGATATCAAAGACTGGAAGCGTTAAAAGAAAGCTTAAAAGAAGAGCCTGGAAAGATTGTAATTTTCCAAGGAGATGTTTCCAAACGGGAAGATAATGAAAAAATGATCGATTTGGCTGTTTCTGAATTTGGTAAATTGGATGTCCTGGTCAATAATGCCGGAATCATGGATGATATGTCCGGCATCAAGGATGCGACAGATGAAAAATATGAACAGGTCATGAAAGTCAATGTTTATGGACCTATGTGTGCTATGCGAAAGGCCGTCTCTGTTTTTAAAGAACAAGGAAACGGCGGTAACATTATCAATGTTGCCAGTGTTGGCGGCATGCGTTCGGTTGCGGGTGTGATCTACTGCGCCAGCAAAGCTGCCGTTTTATCTATGACGAAAAATACTGCTTTTATGTATTCTCCAGACAAGATTCGTTGTAACGCCATTGCGCCTGGCGGAATTCAGACAGAGATCAGCCATTCCATGGGAATGCCTAATATGGAAGGTTATGGTCGGGTACAGAAAGTTCTGGCAGCTGCGCCTGAACCAGGAATGCCTGAAGACATTGCCAATGCTGCTCTCTTTTTGGCCAGTGATGAATCTTCCTATGTCAGCGGCGATACATTGATCGTAGATGGAGGATGGATCGCTGGTTAGTCTTATCGAATTCGTTGAATTCGGCCCTTGTTAGTGGTATATTAAGAACGATAAAATGGAGGAACATTTATGAACAAAAGACCTGTGATCCTAGTGGTAATGGATGGTGTCGGCATCAATAAAAGCGACTTTGGAAATGCCGTAGCCTTAGCGAATAAACCAACATTGGATAAGTTATGGAATGAGTGCCCGCACACACAACTTCGTGCTCATGGTTTGGCAGTGGGTCTGCCTAGTGATGGAGATATGGGAAACTCAGAAGTTGGACACAACGCAATCGGTTGTGGACAGATCTATTCTCAAGGAGCAAAATTAGTCAACGAGAATATTGAGACCAAGGAAATTTTTGAATCCAAGACTTGGAAAGAGCTGGCAGAAAATGCCAAAGGGCATAAGATGCACTTTATCGGATTGTTGAGTGATGGAAATGTACACTCTCATATCAATCATTTAAAAGCATTGATTGCGCAGGCTAAAGAAGAAGGAATTACAGAAGTTCGTGTGCATGCTTTGCTGGACGGACGTGACGTGCCGGAAACAAGTGCTTTGACCTATGTGGATGACATTGAATCTTTCATGGAAGGCTTGAACGATGATACTTTCCATGCTTGCATCGCCAGCGGTGGTGGACGTATGCAGATTACCATGGACCGTTATGAAGCTAACTGGGGAATGGTGGAACAAGGATGGCATATCCATGTCATGGGCGAAGGCCGTCAATTTGAAAATGCTACGCAAGCTATCGAAACGTATCGTGAGGAGTTAGGCGTGATCGATCAGGATCTTCCTGGATTTGTCATTGCCAAAGATGGACAGCCTGTCGGCACGATCGATGATGGTGACAGTGTGATCTTATTCAACTTCCGCGGGGATCGTGCGCAAGAACTGTCTTTAGCTTTTGATGGAGATGAAAGCTTTGATAAATTTGATCGCGTTAAAAATCCAAAGGTAATGTATGCGGGTATGCTGCAGTACGATGCGGATTTGGATATTCCTCACAAGTATTTAACCGAACCGCCAAAAATAAAATATACTTTGACAGAAGAATTATGCAAACATGGCATCAAGGAATATGCAATCTCTGAAACCCAGAAATATGGACACGTTACTTATTTCTGGAACGGGAACCGCTCAGAAAAATTTGACGAATCTTTAGAAACTTATGTAGAGATTCCTAGTGATGTTATTCCTTTTGAACAGCGTCCATGGATGAAATCGGCAGAAATCACGGATCAATTAATTGAAGCAATCGAAAGCGGTAAATATGATTTCCTCCGCACGAATTATCCAAATGGGGATATGGTAGGTCATACCGGAAGTTTACCGGCAACGATCATTGGTGTGGAATCGGTTGATTTAGCTTTGGCTCGTTTGATTAAAGCAGTCGATAAAGTAAACGGGATCTTGTTGGTTACAGCTGACCACGGAAATGCGGATGAAATGTACGATAAGCCAAAAAAAGAAGGGGCTCCGATCAAATCTAAAACATCGCATACATTGAATCGCGTTCCATTTATCGTATATGGTGCTGATGTAACATTGAAACAGGATGATTCTTTAGGATTATCAAATATTGCCAGTACCGTGGCTGATCTGCTAGGAGTAGCACCTAACGAACACTGGAACGAAAGCATTATTGAAAAGTAAAACTTGAAATGAAAAGCGGAATTCTTAATTTATAAGAGCCGCTTTTTATTATGAGATGAAAAAAGTCGGAAATCATTCCGACTAAATGGCTTTATGAATTTTCTTGTGAAGTTTGTAAAGGATTGGATGAATGACCAGATGATAGCGCCCGATCAGTTCGACTACTTGTGCATTGAATCCTCGTTTAAAATCAAAGACTCCATATCCATCTTGGCCTTTTTCAAAATAACCACTGATTCCATACATATTGTAGAAATCATATCCTTCGTAAATGGCTTCCTGAATCATATGCCATTGAATTGCATATGGACCTCTGTAAATCCGATACTTGTAATCAGAACCGCTGAACAGATAAACGATTTGACGGCCGAATTTAATAAACATTGAGGCTGCAAGCGGGAGTTCATTTCCGAATTGAGCTTTCAAATTTTCTATATTCTCTTCTTTTCGAAGAAGTCCTTCATAGTATTCTTGTGCAGCTTTTAAACGACGCTGTTTCTTTTTTGAATTTGGTGCTTTTTCAAGAAATTCCTGTAGTTCTTCAACTTCAGCTTGGGTTTTTTTCCGTTCCTTGAGAACAGTGTCTGTATAAACCTCCAAATCCAGATATGCGTAAAGAGTTTTTAAATGCTCAGGGCCATAATGTTTTGCCATGGTTTGATAATAAGATATCGATTTTGTTTCAAAATGATGCCGTTCACCAGCTTCTTGTTCCATATGATCTAGTAAAGGCAATTCATCAATGGAAAGTTCTCTGATCTTGACTCCAAACTTTTGAGCGTTTCGAATATCATTTCGAGTTTGTGTGGAAAACTCAGAAAAAATCGTTTCTGCGTCTTTATTTCGTAAATCAATGACTGACATCCAACGGCATTGATGATCGGTGTCATATCCTTGTACATTTGGCATCTGCAAAAAACCGGCAGTAATCAGATTGTCAATGATGATTTGATTGTTTAGCCCGTCTTTCACGATGGCACCATTTTTATCTCGCTGATGGTAGATGATATTGGGATCGATTTCCAGATAGATCACTTTTTTCTTTTTTAGATAAGAACGTAATGCGCTAACAAAATCTGCCAGGGTCTTGGAGTCTGAATAGTCGATGAAAAAGCCGCGAGGAACGTAAGCATAATAAAAATATCTCAAAAGATGAGTGGTGCAGACCATCGCGCATGCTTTGATCTTGTCTTGATCGATACCTTGTATAAATTCAACATTCCAACCTTCATCAATCAATTTATCTGCAGCATAGGATGATTGTAAAAAATCGACGTTCCGTTGTTGATTGATAAACTTAATATATTCTTCTTTTGATAAGGCTCGTAATTCCATTCGTTATCACCGTAATCATTATGCAAAAAAATAGAATTGAAATCAAGAAAAAACAAATGAACAGACTTTACATGAATTTTACGGAAGGTGGCTTGTATCTATGATAAAATAAGAATGTTGAAAAGAGGAATATCGATGACACATATCTGTATCGTAGAAGATGATGACAGTATTCGCCAATTGTTAAAACTCACATTGGAGAATTTTCAATATGAAATAACGGATTTCGATAATGGAGAAGATGCCTACCAGTATTTGCTCGATAATAAAGTGGATTTGGCAATCTTGGATTTGATGCTTCCTAGAATGAATGGGTATGATATCTTGAAGCAGATTCGCCAAAATAAACTTAATAGAGAGACACCCGTTATCATTCTGAGTGCAAAAGATCAAGAAGTAGACAAGATCTTAGGATTAGATCTTGGCGCAGATGATTATATGACAAAACCATTTAGTGTTTTGGAGCTGGCCGCCCGGATTCGAACTTTATTGCGCAGAACACATAAAGAAACCAATAAACTGGATTTGGGTATTCTTCATATCGATGTAGACCAGAGAATCGTCCATGTCGAAGATAAAGTGGTGGAACTCACGTACAAAGAATTTGAATTGTTGCGATATTTGGCAACTAATAGCGGTCGTGCTATTTCCCGAGAAGAACTCCTGAATCAAGTATGGGGATATGATTTTGTGGGAGAAACAAGAACTTTGGATGTGCATATCAATTCATTGCGAAAAAAATTAGGACCGACGGGAAGAAATTATATTAAATCGGTTCGCCAGCTGGGTTATCGTTTAAGTGTGGGGGATCAAGATGCGTAAAAAGATCATTCACTCTTTTATGATAACTTTTTTGATTTCCTTTTTTTTGGCATTCGGGATCTTATATTCGGTTTTGTACATGGTATTTTTAGAAAACCAAAGAGATGAACAGTTCCAAGAATTGGGAATCATTGAAACGATGCATCAAGCCGATATGGAATCTTTAGGTGAATATTTGAATGAACTGGATTCCCGGATGACAATCATCGAAAAAGATGGAGATGTGATTTACGACAACCAGGTCGATTTGATCACAGAAAATCATATGCAAAGAGAAGAGATCCAGCAGGCCTTACAATATGGTCAAGGAAGTTCAATTCGGTATTCGTCAACAACGCATACGAATTACTTATATACCGCGATCATGAATGAAGAAACGCAGGAGATCTATCGTTTGGCAATACCGTTTGCAGGGATAACTCAATCGGCATTTGTACTGATGCCCAGCTTTATTGTTGCTTTTTTTGTGGCTCTTTGTACCGTCTGGTTTATGTCGAAAAAGATGGCAACTTCGATTGTAGAACCGTTTCAGAAGATTTCCTCTACGATTTGGACAACGCGTATCGGAAAAGAGAAGATCGTATTTGATGATTCGTATTATCCAGAGTTATCAGAAATTACAGAATCTATTGTGAATATGAATGAAGAGATCCATGATAACCTGGAACAGCTTGAAAAAGAAAAAGGGATCCGCCAGGAGTTCTTCGCGAATGCATCGCATGAATTGAAGACTCCGTTGACCTCAATCATGGGCTATACAGAGTTATTGCGAACGCATGCCATACAAGATCCTGCCCAAGTGGATCGTTGTCTGGATCATGTGATCAAAGAAAGTCGTCATATGACGCAATTGATCAACGATATCTTAATGATTTCCAAGCTGGAAAGCGAAGATTATCAAGTGCAGTTTACGCATGTCAAAGTCAAGGATGTCCTGAAAGCTTTGATTGAACGTTTCCATGTACAGATCGATTCAATGAATATCGATTTAACGCTTGATTGTGAAGATATTGTAGTCTATGCCAATCGCAATCATATAGAAACGATCTTCGAGAATCTTATAAGCAATGCCATTAAGTATAATGTGTATGACGGCACGATTCGAATCGATTGTCATGTCAAAGATCAAGAGATGGTATTTTCTGTGAAGGACACAGGAATCGGAGTGTCTAAAGCCGATCAGGAACGGATTTTCCAGCGGTTTTACCGCGTTGATAAGCAACGTTCGAAAGTCATATCGGGAACGGGTCTGGGATTATCGATCGTGAAGCATTTAGTGCAATTTTATGATGGAAGGATCCAACTTCAAAGTGAAGAAGAAAAAGGAACAACGATTACGTTATTCCTTCCGATTGTCGTGAAAAATGTACCTGAGAATTAAGCCTTGATTAAAGGTTTTAAACTGAACCAGATCCCAAAATAACGGATCAAATCAACTAGAACAAACAAGATATAGACGCGGATCGGATAATCGCCAGAAGTGACATATCCGATAAAAGTCGGCAGATACGCGCATAAGGCAATAGCTTCTGCCAAGATACAGCCCAAAACGATACGCTTACTGTAAGGGTGATCATAGTATAAAAAGAATACTGGAACAGTCCAGATCACCGCGCTGACGATGGAAAGGATAAAGATATCTTTTGTCGCAAAAACAGTCTGCAGATCGTTGCTGACAAAAAAGCTGGAAAAAATCTGCACTGCGATTGGAAAGAGCATTAAGCTGCCATAGATGCAGATTCCCAATCGAACAGAAACCTGAGGAAATGTATAGGGCTCATCTTCATATTCAGGCTCTTCTGGTTTGGCTTTTACAGGGCGAGAATCTGAAGAAGGTTTTTGTATTGGTTGAAAGATCTCATCTTCATCTTCTTTATAATCTTCATCTATTTCTAAAACGTGATCGAAGTAGACACGGCACCAAGAGTTGGAACTTAAAGAGTTTCCTAAAGCATAGAGTATGATCAGTTTGACGAGCATGCATCCAATCAGTGCTGCATATGTAAAGAAATGACTCATATCATTGATGAGATAATAGCCAGGTAAAATAATCAATGCCAGTTCGAACACAAAACAGATCCAATAGAAAACCCGAAAAATCTTGGATCCTCCAGCCAGCATCAAAAATAGTATCAAGTAAAGCAGCAGTTGTCCGGCACTTAGGATCAGCAAAAAGAAAGAAGAGATCTGGGTTTGGTCAATCGCAAAAAAATCTCTGTGCAAAAGAAAATAAACTGCAATAAAATAACCTGTCAATAGAATGTATGTAAAGATGAGGCGAGACCATACATGTGAGCGGGCCTTGCGATAGATCGTAGCATCATCTTGTTGATAATTTATTCTTGTCATGTTAAAAGTATTATATGAAAAGGAGAATCTAATGTCAAAAACCATCACGATTCAACGAACTGTTGAAAAAAAACATACAGCTATAGAGATGAAAAGCGGATCTCTGGAAGTCTTGGCAACTCCTCAGATGATTGCCTGGATGGAAGAAGCCAGTTGTCAGCTTCTGGAACTGGAACCGGGAATGACGAGCGTGGGAACCAGAATGAATGTTTCTCATGACAAAGCAAGTCCTGTGGGAGCTCAAATCGAGATCCAGTCTACCTTGGTGAAGCAAGAAAATCGGAAACTTGTTTTCTATGTAGAAGCATACCAAGAGGGCACATGTATTGGCAAAGGAGATCACGAACGCTTTATAGTGAACAGTGAAAAATTTTTAAAGAGGACTTATGGAAATTAAGTTCTTTTTTTACAGGCTTTTAGTTTGAAAAAGTAAAAAAAAAACGTACAATGTTGATGAATACAGAGGAGGAATCTTAAATGTATAGTATTCGTGAAGTAGCCCCTAATATGTATTGGGTCGGCGCCAGTGATCATCGGCTGCAATTGTTTGAAAACATTCATCCGATCCCACGTGGTGTTTCATACAATGCATATGTCGTGTTAGATGAGAAAAATGTTTTACTGGATACGGTAGATTGGGCAGTGTGTCCGCAATTCTTAGAAAATTTGGAAGCTGTTCTCCAAGGAAGAAACTTAGATGCGATCGTGATCCATCATGTGGAACCTGACCACTTGGCCAGCTTAGGAGAAGTGTTGTTGCGATATCCTTCGGCAACAGTCTATGCATCGGCCAAAGCGATTGAAATGATTGGTCATTTCGGCTTTGAATTGAATGGCAAGGCTCAACCAGTCAAAGAAGGAGATACTTTGTCTACTGGAACTCATGAATTTCATTTTGTGGCAGCTCCTATGGTCCATTGGCCAGAGGTTATGGTGAGCTATGAAAGCCAGACCAAGACTTTATTCTCGGCGGATGCCTTTGGAACATTTGGCGCTTTGGATGGAAAGCTGTTCAATGACGAAGTTGATTTCGATCGTGATTGGATCGATGATGCCCGTCGTTATTATACGAACATCGTGGGCAAATATGGCCCTCAAACTTTGAACCTTTTAAAGAAAGCTTCAAATCTGGATATCCAGAGAATCTGTCCGCTGCATGGACCGGTATGGCGAAACAATTTCGAATACTTTATTGATAAACATCAACATTGGGCTTCTTATACGCCGGAGGTACAAGGTGTTTTGATCGTTTATGCATCGATTTATGGACATACCGAAAGTGCTGCGCAAGCACTGGCTTCTAAATTGGTTCAAGCCGGCATCACAAAAGTGGCAGTATATGATGTATCTAATACAGATCCGTCTTATTTGGTGGCAGAAGCATTTAAATATTCACATATTGTTTTAGCTTCCAGCACATATAATGGAACGATGTTTCCAAAAATGCAGGATTTCTTAGAACATTTAAAGATGTTAAATTTACAGAAGCGTACAATTGCACTGGTTGAGAATGGATCTTGGGCAAGTACTGCCGGCAATATGATGAGAAAAACACTGGAAGGAATGAAAGAGATGACGATTCTGGAATCTGGTGTTAAGATGATGAGCTCCTTGCGAGAAGAGGCTCCATTGGATCAATTGGTAAAAAACATCCAGGAAACTATGAAGTAGAACTCAGAAGCATTCGCTATAGCGTCTGCTTCTTTTTTTTATCTCTTTTAAAAAAAAGAGTTGAGAAAGAAACAGAATCGCGGTATATTTAATTCGCACGACAAAACGCAACGGGATGTAGCACAGCTTGGTAGTGCGCTTCGTTCGGGACGAAGAGGTCGCAGGTTCAAATCCTGTCATCCCGACCAGAAAATGACGCCAATTCAAAAAAATGGCGTAAAGAAAACTCCTGAGCTTTTAGGAGTTTTTATTTTTATAGGGAAAGCATTAAATCATGTGTTTGGTTAAAGCATGGTGATATGGCTGATGATTTTAGGATCTGTTTTAATGCTCTGTTCCTGCTTTTTTGATTTCATCGATAATCGGTTCCAGGGTGCTAAAGTCGATATAACTCACTTGCTTGCCATAAGTTTCTATGAGTGCTCGATTCTCTTCAGTTTGTTTTTCAAGAGGTATTTTTCGCAAGGATCGATATAACAGTTTCATGATGGTCCTATGACCAAAAGAGAGCTTTTGATAATCGATTCCGCCGCGAAGATGAAAAAGTTTTGCTTGGTCAAGCAGCTTTGAAGGAAGCTGCTTTTGAAGAGAAGTGCGGATATTATGCTGGTTTTCGGGATCGTTTGGATCTGCCAGGCCTACTGTGACAAGGATTAACTTTTGTCCATCCTGAATAGAAAAGTGGCGCAGCGTTTTCGTCAGTCCCAGAACACCGCCGGCATACAATCCGCCTAGATAGATGATGACTTTTTTATCAGAAAGGTTTGGCGCATTTTTGTAGCTGAGTGCAGGGATCTTCGTTTGTTCAGACAACTTTTCTGCATAAGAGCGTGTGCTTCCATACTGACTGCCATAAATAATAATATGTTCCATACTTGTCTCCTTTTTTATATCCGCTAGCGAATAAGCAATGAGCAACAAAACATGATATGAAATGATCGTTCCATCTTTCTTTGCGATATTGCGACTATTGTCATGTTCTTATCTATTATATAGAAGGCAAGAGGTAGTAACTATCCGCTTTTGCTTAAATCTATGTAAAATAGTGCTGGTAGATTTAAAAGGGGATCAAATTACAGGACAGGATGATAAAAATAACCAGATGATTTTGATTTTCATCTGGTTATTTGTACTATTCGATATATCCTTCTTTATTCGTATCCAAACTATCGGGAGCCCCAAATCCATACCATACCATATAACCTGAATAGCCGGTTTCATCAATCGCTTTGATTTGATCTTCGATTTGTTGCGGAGTTAAATCTCCATATCCTTGGATCCAGGAGCGGTAGACAGGAGGATCGTCGATTTCTGAAAGCTCTTTTTCAGCGAGTTCGGTATAACGGGCCAAGACCTCACCAGGATCTGAAGACGGATCGTAGATTCCTAAAGCACCGGCTGAGAAATGATCGGAATAAGGCATTGGGCATATCACGTCAACACAGTTGGCCATTGCCAAGAAAAATTGTCCAATGTCCTGGTCATCTTGCGCTGCCAGCGGCCATGCGAAGACATCCGCTGCCACATAGACTTCATAAGGTTCCAATTCATCACTGGCATACTGTAAGAATCCTTGCAAGGCAGCTGTCTTGCTCTCATTGTAAGTGTTCTTCAGATCCAGTTGATCCGATTTTGAAACCAATCCATCCGGGAAACGGACATAGTCAAACTGAATCTCATTAATGCCGGTTGAAGCAATTTCTTTGGCAATATCTACATTGTACATCCAGGCCTTTCGCGAATAAGCGCTAGGCCAGTATTCATTGTTATGCATGATCAGCTGTCCGCTTGTATCTGTGATCGATTCTTCTGTGTTTTGCGATGCGAAAAGAACATCTTTAAAAGTTACGATACGGCCAATCATATAATATCCGGCATCCTGAAATTCCTCGATAAGATCTTGGAGTTCATCCAGTGAACAAAGAGAATCTTGAAGAGCTTCCTCGGGATCTTTTAAATAATCATTCAAGACTTCGCTTTGATACCAGACATATCCGCTGTCGCCTTTGAGTTCGACAACATATGCATTGATGCCGGTTTCTTTTGAGAGATTCAGATAGTAATCTTTATATTTGATCAGATACTCTAAAGAAACATGGACTGCATTGCAGTTTTCCGGCATCGGATTGTTTTCATAGTTATGATTTTTTGTCGGTTTGTAATCAATCTGAGTAAGAAAGGCATCTTTTGAATATCCTTCTCCATAGTATTCATCCCAATAAGTAGAATAGGTAATGTTTTCGACCCACGTTTTTGTTGCCAAATCTTCTGATGTTTCTACATATTTTCCATTGAGCCAGTATTCCTTCCCGTCTTTTTCAACTTTATACCAGGCAATCTCACCCGTTTGGGTATCTAAATCGTCCGGGTCTATTTGAACGACACGAACTTCTTCCCCCTTTTTCACGATTTCTTCGGACAGGGTTCCGTCTTTTTTCTCGCGAAGATTGACTAGACGGCGAGGATATACATTGTCGATGACAAGACATTCTTCTACAGAATCTTTTAGATAAGAGTTATCCAAAGTGATCAAAGTGCCTTCATAACGAAAACTAGATTGATCCTCTTCAACCTCTTCGATTTGTACCTTCGTCCCCCGAGGAATCTCGACCACGGTTTCATCGATCTCTCCGTTTACAATATAAGGAACACGGACCTCTAAAACGTTTCCGGCACTGTTTATATATTTTGTCGGATGGATCTTTCCGTAGATGAGGGAGCCTAAAGTGAAGAAAAGGGCGCAAATCAAAATGAATGCACCGATAAAAAATAAGGCTTTTCTAGGGGAATTAAGGCGTTTTAAGATTCTATTCATCATCAAAAACATATCATAAGTGACAAAAAAAAGTCAATTTTGGCTCAAAATTGACTAATCATCCCCACTTTTTTATAAAAATTAAGGAAACTAAAATACCAATGCCGGCTCCGGTACTATCCAGAAGCACATCGGCAAATTGACCTGCACGTCCCGCAATGAAGAGCTGATGGATCTCATCACTGCATGAATAGAGAAAACAAAAGATCCATGTGAGCCAAAAACAAGAAGAAAGCCGGACGCCAAAAGGAAGGATTGCTCGAAATAAGCAGAAACCTAACGCCGCATAGATTGAGAAGTGCGCAAGTTTTCGAACAACAAATTGGGTGTGTTCGTGGAAGAGCCATTCAAACAAAGGCTGAAAAAAAGAGCTTTTTTCCAGAGAACTTGATGAAGTATCGTGAGAGAACCAAAAGATCATGACCATGATCACGATACTCAATAGAAGCCATTTATTGATTTTGGACATGTTGGATCTCTAACAATGTACAAGCGATATGATAATCTTCTTCATTGAAACAGTTTTGTGTATGAATGGCATGAAAAGGAAAAGCTTTGGTCATGTCCTGATCATCGATGACAAGATATTGTTTGATGTCATGATCTTCGATATACTCCCGGATCACATCCTGGCGAGGGGTTCGTTTTTTTGTGATTCCTACAAAAGCATCTTCCATGTGCAGGATCTTGAACAAGTAATAGAGCTCTTGATGGGTATATACCATTCTCCAGGAGCTGGTCAAGACGATATGGGCATCAAAGCGGGACACCAGAGCAGCAATCAAAGAACAAGCCTTCTGATCGAAGCCATAGTAAATATGATTGGTGAAATAAGGACTCAGATCCAAAAAATGTGGATCCATATATTCTTCTGCCAGTTTTTTATTCAAATCCATATCAAAATGAGCGGTCGTTTTGGATCGTTGAGGATGTAAAACGCCATCAATATCTAAGAACAATACAGGATGCATAGGGTTCCTCCTCTTTGTCATTTTATCGTATTGCCTCGGTTCGGGCAACGAATTATGATACAATTAGAAACATGGAGGGATCCCAATGAATCGTAAAATCGTTTTGGTGACAGGAATGTCAGGAGCTGGCAAATCTAGTGCAATGAACGCCTTGGAAGATATGGGGTATTACTGTATCGATAATTTTCCTAAAGAGCTCTTGCCTCAGCTTGATGAGCTTTTAGATACACGATCATCACAATATCCTTATGTGGCCTTGTCGGTCAGCGCTTTAGATTATTTGGATTTTGTGACCTACTTCAAGAATTTGACGGAGCCGATTTCAATCGTATTTTTAGATTGCAGCAATGAAGAACTGTTGCTTCGATATCGATTTACGCGCCGGCATCATCCTATGATTGCTTCCAATAAAGCGACAACTCTGGAAGAAGCCATCGAGATCGAACGCGATTTGTTTGATCATCTGCAGGAAAGTGCAGGAAATACGATCCATATTGATACGACCAAGTTATCATCGGCATCGCTGGCCAAACGGATCCGGCATCGGTTTCAAAAGTTTCAGTCGAGTCCCTTTACGATCACTTTTCAATCCTTTGGATTTAAACATGGAGTGCCTATGGATGCGGATATGGTGATCGATGTCCGCTTTTTACCCAATCCGTTTTATGAGCCGGCTCTGCGTGAAAAGACAGGAAATCAAAAAGAAGTCTATGACTATGTGATGGAAAAACCAGAGACTCAAGATTTTATTCGTCGCTTAAAAGAGTATGTTGATTTTGTTTTTACCAGTTATGATGCACAGAACAAAAGCCATATGATCGTAGCGATTGGCTGTACGGGGGGACAGCATCGTTCTGTCAGCATATGTAACTGGCTGTACGATACATATAAAGAAAAATATACTTGTTTTAAATCGCATCGGGATATAGGGGTGGATGAAGTATGAAAAATATCGTTGTGATTGGCGGAGGAACGGGTCTTTCCAGCATGCTGATGGGAATGAAAAAAATTGAAAATGTGAATCTGACTGCCATCGTGACAGTGGCAGACGATGGCGGAAGCACAGGCCGGATCCGAGATATCTACAATGTCCCGGCGGTCGGAGATATTCGCCACGTTCTTTGCGCAATGGCTACCGATGATGAAGATCATCTTTTTAGTGATTTGATGAACTATCGCTTTGAAGGCAAAAAGGATATCGGCGGACATAATTTGGGAAATTTGATTTTTTTGGCATTGATGAATCTGACCGGCTCCTTTATCGGGGCCATTCAGGCCATTAGTAAAGTTTTGAAAGTCAACGGAACCATTCTTCCCAGTACACTGGATATTGTTACGCTCTATGCGATGATGAAAGACGGAACCTTGGTGCGCGGAGAGAAAAATATCCCCACAGTATCCAATAGTATTGATCATGTTTTTTATCAAAAGAAAGTCACACCTTATCTTCCCGCGATTCAAGCTATTGAAGAAGCGGACCTTTTGATCTATGGGATTGGATCTTTGTATACATCGATCATGCCGAATTTGATCATTCAGGAGATATCCGAAGCAATTCAAAAGACAACTTGTCCGCATATTTATTTCTGCAATGCGATGAGCCAGCCTGGGGAAACGGACAATTACAGCATGGAAGATCATATTCGCGCCATCGAGAAACATTCATTTGCCCATCCCGTGGATCGAGTGATCGTGGATCAGAGTTATATTCCGCAGTCGATTTTAGATCGATATGCCAAGATGGGGTCTTATCCGATTCAGGTAAAAGAACAACATCATGATTATCAGATCTTGTCTCGTAATTTGATCTATTTTGATGAAAAGGGACGTATTCGTCATGATCCGCAAGCAGTTAAACAAGTCGCAGAAGAAATATTACGAACTTTATAGTCTGTCAATTGACAGGCTTTTTCTACATTCTTTGAGAATTCATGGTATGATTAGGAACAGTTAAGGAGGATGTGGATGTCATTTACTTCAGAGACAAAGCAGCAGATCTGTTATGAAAAACTGGACGAGAAGAGCGGCAGAGCCCAGCTTTGTGCTTTATTGCAGATGCGGGCTTCATTGCATATGAACTGGCAAGGCATGTATCTTTCTTTTCAGATAGAGAATGCGACGATTGCTAAACATGTTTTTCAGTTGATGAAATCTCTTTATCAGGTCGATCCCAGGTTATCCGTCTTAAAAAAGATGCAGCTGAAAAAAAATAACATCTATCGTCTTCAAGTGTATGAGAAAACAAAAGAGATTCTTTCGGATTTGATGATTTTAACAGATACAGGTTTGCATTTTTCACCACCTGCCATTTATACACGATCCCAAGCCAATGCGCGTGCCTATCTTCAAGGCTGCTTTTTGGCCGGAGGAAGTATCAACGACCCCAAGACGACAAATTACCATTTGGAAATCGCAACCCACGAAGAACAGATGGCCAAGGGAATCCAGAAACTGATGCAGCGATTCTATCTTCCAGCCAAGATGATCGTTCGAAAAAATACCTATGTAGTCTATTTGAAAGCAGGCGATAAAATTGCAGATTTTCTACGCTTATGCAATGCATCTCAAGCGCTGTTCGATTTTGAAGATTCACGGATCCAGCGAGATTTCTACAACAATCTCAAACGCCTGGATAATTGCGAACTCGCTAATGAGATGAAAACCTTAAAAGCGGCTCAGGAACAATTGAATTATATTGAAGTTTTAGAAAAAAATGCGCGAAAGATTAAAATCTCAGAGAAAATACGGCATGTCATGGAGATTCGAAAACGTTTCCCGGAAGCGAATATGAATGAGTTGTGTGAACAGTGTTATTTGGAATATGGGGAAATTATATCGAAATCCGGCATGAAACATCGTCTCAATAAAATCAAAGAATTGGCAAAGCCGCTGATGGAGGAAGAGCATGCGTAAATGGATAGGATTGGTATTGGGGCTGGTATTGCTGACGGGATGCTCAAGACCTGTCTTGCAAAGACAGACATTTACTGTGGAATTAGGACAGGATGTCTATGCCAATGCGGCTCTTTATATTAAAAATGCCGAAAATTATGAAACCGATCAGATGGAAGTTGAGGCATTGAGCCCGGGTGTGGTGAAAAAAGAAAATCGATTTATATCGAAAAATCTTGATTATCTGGTTGTTGGGGAATATGATTTTACGATCCATACCGGACAGGAGGATCTAGATTTTAAGATTGCGATCAAAGATACGCAACCGCCAACGATTGATTCCTATCAGCAAGAGATCACCATCTCCAGAGGAGAAGTCATTGACTGGTCTCGTTATTTTGAAGCCAGTGATCTAAATGGAGTTTCATTTTCAGTTGAAAGCGACTTAGATACTTCCCAGGCAGGGGAGAAAGAGGTCACGGTACGAATACAGGATCGATTTGGAAATGCGGTTGAACGCTCGGTTAAGGTGATCGTACAATGAGTTTGACGAAAGCGGATAAGATGGTCATTGTTGCCTTGATGATCCTAGCTTTGGGTTTATTGATTCCATTATTTAACAATGCCCCCCAAAGCAATCTTGCGAAAGTCTATGTCAAAGATAGCGAAGTCTTGTCGATCGATCTGTCTCAAGATTCTTCTTATACGGTGGAGGGGACCAATGGAGAAGTCAAAATCGAAGTCAAGGACCATCAGATTCGTGTGACACAGGAAAACAGTCCGCATCACTTGTGTTCCAAACAAGGCTTTGTCTCGGATCCTAATACACCCATTGTCTGTTTGCCCAACGAGACGGTGGTTCGGATCGAAGGCGGTGCACAACAGGATACGATGATTCAATGAAAGTACAAAAAACGGTTGAGCTGGCTTTTCTGATGGGGGCCGGTATCGTATTGCAGATTACAGAAAGCTTCTTACCTGTCAGTTGGATCTTGCCGGGATTCAAAATCGGTTTTGCGAATATCACCGGACTCTTCGCTTTGCAGATGTATGGAATTTCTGCTATGTGGCTGGTCAATTTGGGTCGTGTCTTCTTGGCTTGTTTGTGTCAAGGGACTTTGTTTTCAGTGACCTTTTGGATCTCTTTGGCAGGCGCTCTTTTATCGATGGCAGGAATGTCCATAGCATATCGGATGAAGTGTTTTTCAGTCTTTGGCGTCAGTGTGGTAGGAGCATCGATGCATAGTGTTGGGCAAGTTTTGATGGTTACGTGGATCTATCAGCAGTATTTTATGCAGCTGTTTTTGCCGGTCTTGCTGGCGTTGTCGATTGTCAGCGGACTTTGCACCGGCGGGTTGACGCAGCTTTTGATGAAAAGATGGAAAGGAAGAAATGTATGAATTATATCTATCGGCCACAGGGAGTTTGTTCCCGAGAATTTCATTTTGAAATTGAAGATGGAAAAGTCTTATCTTTTGAAGCCGTTGGCGGCTGCAACGGCAATTTAAAAGGAATCGGGCGTCTGATTCAAGGAAGAGATGTGCAGGAAGTCATCGAGGATTTAAACGGAGTTACTTGCGGACCAAAACCGACTTCTTGTCCGGATCAGATCGCAAAAGCTCTGGAGGCATATTGTAAAGAAAATGGCTGATCATTTTTTAGGCGCTTTACAGGCATTGGAAAGAAGAGCCCAAGATAATGTCTTGGTCTTTTCGGATGTGCTGACAGAGCGGTTGGATGCTTTAGCGGGATCGATGCTTGAGCAGCCGATTTCAACCAATGATTATTCAAAGACGCTGGAACTTTACTATCAAAAATATCAGCGGTTTGAAAATCAGGAAGGAATGATCTTCTGTGTTTTGCGGATGCAGCAGCTTGCGATGATCGTCAAAAAGAAGAAAAAACCTTCTTTTCAATATCAGGAGATCTCGCCCAAATTGGATGAACGAATCCAGCATTTTTTAAATAAGCATAAAGAAATGTATCAGAAATTGCGGGAAGACAGTTTGCGGATCTGGATCTTGACTTCGCTTGCCGGCGCAATTGGCTTGATGATTGTTTCCGTTTTGTTAGCCCATGTTCCTTTTATGATCGGCTGGCTGGCGGCGCTGGCTTTATGGATTGGTCTATTAGTCTATGGTTATTGTTTTAAGATTGAGAAGAATCTTGAAAAACAGATCGTCAGTCTCTATCCGAAATTAGATGATCTGCATGTTCTGTTAGACAAGTCGGCAATGAAAACAAAGAAAAAAGACTTGTTAACACCTTCACAAACTAAACAAAAGTGATACAATAGTCCTAAGAGGTGAACGATATGGTTTCAAAAAAAGTACCAAAGGCAACGCTTCAAAGATACCCGCTTTATTTAAAGGCATTGCGCCGACTCAAAAAGAACGGAACTACAAGGATCATGTCCAAGGAGTTATCCAGTTTTGTGGATATTGAATCCACTACGATCCGTCGCGATTTCTCCTTTTTAGGGAATCTAGGGAAACAAGGGTATGGCTATGATGTGGATAAACTGATTGAAATTTTCAATGCGGAACTAGGTGTCGATTTTGATGAGAAGATCATTTTGGTTGGAGCCGGGAACTTGGGCCGCGCTTTGATGAATTATAATAAATGGGATCATGTCGTAGGTGAGATTGCTTGTGCCTTTGATATGGATGAAGCGAAGGCGGGGGTCCATTTCGGGATCCAGGTCTATCCGATGACAGAATTGGAAGACAAAATTCCAGAAGGCTGTCATATTGCGATTTTGACGATATCACATCAAGTGCAAAAGACAGTGGATCGTCTGGTGACATGCGGCATCACAGGAATCGTTGATTTTACACACGAGCATTTTTTGGCCCCTAAAGGGGTTGCGGTCAAAGTCGTCGATGTGGTATCATCGATTCAAGAATTGGTCTTTTTGACCAACTCCATGGAATCAAAGGCTAAGAAACAGAAGACCGAATAAACGGTATGCCTAGAGAGTCCTCGGTGGTGAAAGAGGATGATACCTTTATTTCAGGCCAACAGCTGGGGAGCCGGACTGGAGAAACTAAGTAGACAGTCCCGCAGTCGTGCGTTACGCGAAAGAGTGCTGAAAAGAAAAAGGATGGTACCGCGGTTATTGATCGTTCCTAGAGATAGGGACGTTTTTTTATTAAGAGGAGGATAAAATGTTAGTCAAGAAATGCAAAGCTGAATATGCCTCATTAGATGGGCAGACCATTGAATTACAAGGTTGGGTGAGAACCAATCGAAATTCTAAAGCCTTAGGGTTTATTGAACTCAATGACGGTTCTTGTTTTGGCAATGTGCAAGTTGTCTATTATCAGGATTCGACACAAGATTATGAGACAGTTTCTAAGATTACTTTGGGATCTGCCATTGAGGTTCAGGGCGTTCTGGTTTGTACACCGGATTCAAAACAGCCTTTTGAGATCCAGGCCAAGACCATTCATGTCCTGGGAATGAGCGATCATACCTACCCGCTTCAAAAAAAGCGTCATAGTTTTGAATATATGCGTGAGATTCCGCATATTCGTCCAAGAGCGAATACATATTATGCGATCTTCCGCTTGCGCAGTGTCCTTTCTATGGCCATCCACACTTTCTTTCAAGAGAGAGGATTTGTCTATGTCCATACACCGATCATCACAGGAAATGACGCCGAAGGAGCCGGAGAATGTTTTACTGTGACAACGCGTCAGGATGATCATTATGAGGAGGATTTCTTCGGAAAACATGCACAGTTAACAGTTTCTGGGCAGCTGCATGTAGAACCGTTTGCCTTGACTTACCGAAACGTGTATACATTTGGGCCTACATTCCGTGCGGAAAATTCCAATACGACACGACATGCCAGTGAATTTTGGATGATCGAGCCAGAATTAGCGTTTGCGGATCTGAGCGACAATATGGACTGCATCGAAGAGATGATCAAATACTGCATTTCGTATTGCTTAGAACGTGCGCCTGAAGAAATGGCCTTCTTTGAGAAGATGATTGATAAAGACTGTATTCGTCGCATCAAGGCCGTTGCGGAATCTAGTTTTAAACGAATGACTTATACAGAAGCCATCGAACATTTAACAAAAGCGAAGGACCAGTTTGAAAATCAGGAAATCTACTGGGGAATGGATCTTCAAAGTGAACATGAGCGTTATATTTGTGAGAAGGTTGTTAACGGCCCGGTTTTCCTGATCGACTATCCTAAAGAGATCAAAGCGTTTTATATGCGCGTCAACGAGGATCAAAAAACGGTGGCCGCCTGCGATTTGCTGGTTCCTTATGTGGGAGAACTGGTTGGAGGATCGCAGCGTGAAGAGCGCTACGATGTCTTGGAAGCAAAGATCCAGGAGATGGGAATCTCGCAAGAAACGTTACAGTGGTATTTGGATCTTCGTCGTTTTGGCGGCTGCAAGCACAGCGGGTTTGGTTTAGGATTCGATCGAATGTTGATGTATTTGAGCGGCATCCAGAATATCCGCGACGTGCAGCCATATCCGCGCACGCCACGAAATCTAATCTTTTAAGTCACATGATGAATGTGACTTTTTCTTTATCAAAACACGCGACTTCATGTATACTTAACTCATGGCAAGAAGGAAATTAAACCGAAAACTAAAACATCCGCGAATACTGATCACTCTAGTCGTCTGTTTGGCATTGCTCAGCGGGGCGTTGTTTTTGTATGCCAGCCGAACGACGGATATCGATCGCTTTCGTATGACTCTATTGGAGTCTTTAGATGAAACGGTGATTGAAGAACAGATCCAGACAGATTTCAAAGAAAGCTATACGGTTCAAGATTATGGAATCTATGGAGAGACTTTATCGTTTTATTCAGATCGATATTCGAAGGAAAGCTATACTTCTCTGGTAGGGCAGATGGTGGTGTTGCGAAACGTAGAAACACAAGAAGAGTTGAGTTTTGCCTTTGGAGAGAATGTTGATTCCGGTATCCGTTTGAATCATTTAGAACCGGGACTGTATGAAATTTATATTTATGATAACTATGACAAAAAACGATTATGTTTTAAAAAACCAGTAGAAAGTGAAACGTTTAGTACGATCCGTAATCAGAAACATGTGAAAAATATTCGTCTGGTCGCTGATTCGACATATTTAGAGGAATATGGCCGAAAGATGGATAAAAACTATGCGTTTTTAGAAGTGATGGAAAACATTCCGCAAGTCAAGGTCGCAGACATCGTATTAGATCCGGGGGGACAGATCTATAATGAGGCTACGATGACGACCGAGGCGGGAATCGTCAATGATTGGATTAATGAACCGCAATTGACCCTGGAGTTTGCGAATTTATTGAAGACGAAGCTGGAAGAAAAGGGATTGCGTGTTTTGTTGACTCGTGAAGATGATCAAGGAGCCAGCTACTATGGAACTTCCTCTCGTGTGGGAATTGGGTATCAGGCGCAAGCAAAGGCATTTATCAGCTTTGAAGCGTATGAGGATGATACTTTGACAAGGCCATATTTATTGACCTCTCGATTTACGACGGGACTGCTTGCCAATGAGATCGCATATGAATTGGCAGGGTCTGATCTGGAATTGGCATCTGTCAGTTCGAATGGATCTTTTGCGGCCGGGATCACGAATGATACAGGAATGATCGATGATCAAGAGGATGATTTTGTCTATGATGCCTATCCTGCTTTGCGGGAAACAGGAGGGAAGCAGACATTTGCCGGGGATTTATCCTTTGCCCAGGCTAACGAATCTTATAAGAATAGTTTTGGCATGGAAAGTGTAGTCTTCTTCTTGGCAAATGGCGACAACGAAGAGAGTGTACAGTATTTTCAGGATCATCAGGAAGAGATGGCAGACAGCATCGTAAATGCAATCTGTTCTTATTATGGAATACAGGGTGAAGAAAGTGAAACTTCAAGTCAGTAATATTAAAAAGAGTTATGGGACGCAAGATGTTTTGGAAAAAGCATCTTTGACGATCAAAGAAAAAGAAAAAATTGCTCTTGTCGGGAAAAACGGATGTGGAAAGACAACGCTTTTAAAGATTCTTTGTAAAGAAGAGACTCCTGATCAAGGCTCCATAATCTGGGCCAATGGCGTGCAAGTCGGCTATTTAGCACAGATCACTTTTTCGCAGACCGATCATACAGTGTTCGAAGAACTGCAGACCGCTTTTGATAAGGTTCGTCAAATTGAGCAGCAGTTGCATCAGCAGGCGAAGATCTTAGCCAGTGATTCTAGCGAAAAACAGATGGAAAAATACGCAAGTTTACAAAGCCAGTTTGAAGCATTGAATGGCTATCAGTATGAAGTGGAGATGCGCAATGTCTTTTTTCATTTTGGCTTTACAGAAGAAGATCTGCATAAAGATCTTCAGTCGTTTAGCTCTGGACAAAGGACGCGTATTGCCTTGGTCAAATTGTTATTGTCCAAACCGGACGTTTTATTATTGGATGAACCGACCAACCACCTGGATATCGAAAGTGTGGAGTGGCTGGAAAACTATGTGCGCCATTATCCCAGTGCGGTGGTGCTGGTCAGTCATGATCGTATGTTTCTGGATCGAGTGGCAGATGAGATCATAGAGATCGAATATGGCGTCACGACTCGCTATGTAGGAAATTATACGCACTATGTTCAGGCAAAAGAAGAATATATCAAGCGAAATCATGAAGCCTATGTGCGTCAGCAGCAGGAAATCCAGCGAATCGAAGCGCTGATCGAAAAATTTCGTTATAAGAAAAATAAAGCAGCCTTTGCCCAAAGCAAGATCAAATATTTGGAAAGGATGGATCGCATTCAGGATCTAAAAGCTGACAACTCTCAGATGCATGCTTCTTTTCGCTGCGGGCGCAAGGGCGGTAAACAAGTCTTGGCGGTAGAAGATCTTCAAATCGGATATGACCATATCTTGTCGACGGTCAGTTTCTCTTTGGTCAAAGGTCAGCGTATGGGAATCGTGGGACCTAACGGTATCGGCAAGAGTACTTTGATCAAGACTTTGGTGAAAAAGATTCCGGCTCTGCAGGGGCATTTTCATTATGGCCATCAGATCGATATTGGATATTTTGATCAGGACAGTGCCCATCGGCATTCTTCTTTAACCGTATTGGATACGTTGTGGCAAATCTCATCCGATCTGACCCAAACCCAGATTCGGAACACGCTGGCGAGTTTTTTATTTACCCAGGATGAGGTCTTTAAAGAAGTCAATGATCTTTCTGGCGGGGAAAAGGTAAGGCTTGCCTTGGCGGAACTCATGTTGGAACAGGACAATTTGCTGTTGCTGGACGAGCCGACTAACCACTTGGATATTCCAACCAAAGAAGCTTTGGAAAAGGCATTGGAAAACTATGACGGAACGATTCTGTTTGTTTCTCATGATCGTATGTTTTTGTCAAAAATGGCAAACCGCATCCTGGAAATGGGGCCGACTTCGAAAGTGTATGACTGCACATATTCTGAGTATTTAGAAAAAAAAGCGCAAGGTACTCTGACACAAAGTGTATCGGATACGGTACAAACCAATTCTTCCAGGCAAGTATTCAAAGACCGGAAAGCATTAAAAAATCGAGTCGACCGTCTAGAACAGCTGTTGGAGCAGGCGCAGTCGGATTTAGAGGCTTTGCGGGAATTACGGTTTGAACCGGAATATTATCAAGATTATCAAAAAATGGAAGAGCTCGATGCTCAAATTGACGACAAGCATAATGAGATTGCCCATTATACATCAGAGTGGGAGGAAAAAATGATGCTCCTGGAAGAGGAATAGCCGGTTCTGTCCGGGTTTGATGTTTACTTTTCAGGGGGACTATTTTATAATTTATTCGGTAAAAAAAGGAGATCAGCTATGAAAATTTCACCATTACAAAAAGCAAGATATGAGTACTCTCCTAAACTTCCTGGCATGCTTCGCCATGGAATTGCGGAGATCTGTGTAAAAGAAGGCGAACCAACACAGAGTGTGGCCGATCAAGAAAAGATCCAGGCTTTGTTTCCGAATACTTACGGAAAAAAAGAGATCACTTTCCAAAAGGGAGAAAACACATCTACGCCTAAAAAACAAGTTGTCGGTGTAATTCTTTCTGGAGGACAGGCTCCTGGCGGACACAATGTTGTTTGCGGTTTGTATGATGCCTTAAAGGCAACCAATCCAGATAATGAATTATATGGATTCAAAAATGGTCCAAGCGGATTGATTGATGATGATTATTTGATTTTTGATGATGCTTACATTGATGAATATCGCAATACTGGCGGTTTTGATATCATCGGTTCAGGAAGAACAAAATTAGAGACGGAAGAGCAGTTCAAAGTTGCTGCCGAAGTCTGCAAGAAACATGGAATTACGGCCATCGTGATTATTGGTGGAGATGATTCCAACACGAACGCTGCTGTTTTGGCAGAGTATTTTGCGGCTCATAATACGGGGGTTCAAGTCATCGGATGTCCAAAAACAATCGATGGAGACTTGAAAAATGAAGATATTGAATGTTCTTTTGGTTTTGATACCGCAACTAAAACTTACTCTGAATTGATTGGAAACATCGAGCGCGATGCCAATTCGGCTAAGAAATATTGGCATTTCATTAAAGTGATGGGCCGTTCTGCATCGCATGTAGCTTTGGAATGTGCATTGGAAACGCAACCAAATATTTGTTTGGTATCGGAAGAAGTAGCTGCCAAGAAGATGTCTCTATCACAGATTGCTGACTATATTGCAGATTCTGTAGAAAAACGAGCTGCCAAAGGTATGAACTTTGGTGTTGCCATCATTCCGGAAGGTGTAGTAGAATTTGTACCTGAATTCTCTAAATTGATTGCGGAAATTAATGAATTGTTAGCCGGAAGCAAAGCTGACGAATTTAATGCTTTACCTACATGGAAAGATAAATATGCTTTCATCGAAAATGGTTTGACAAAAGAATCGATGGATGTATTTGCGATTTTACCGGAAGGCATTCAGCAGCAGTTGTTCTTAGAACGTGACCCTCATGGAAACGTACAGGTTTCTTTGATTGAATCTGAAAAGTTGTTCTCTGCTTTAGTAGCTGATAAATTGGCAGAAAGAAAAGAAGCTGGTACTTATAAAGGAAAATTCAATGCATTACATCACTTCTTTGGTTATGAAGGACGTTGTGCATTCCCATCTAACTTTGATGCGGATTATTGTTATTCATTAGGATACAATGCCTTTATGCTAATTCAGTATGGTTACACGGGATACTTATCTAAGATTTCCAACTTGTCAAAACCAGCTAATGAATGGGTTGCCGGAGGTATGCCGATCACTAAGATGATGAACATCGAAAGACGCCATGGAGAAGACAAACCAGTTATCAAAAAAGCACTGGTTGAATTGGAAGGAAAACCATTTAAATATTTTGAAGCACATCGTGAAGAATGGGCTGAAAACACATGTTATGTATATCCAGGTGCTATCCAGTATTATGGACCGGCCGAAGTTTGTGACATCACCACAAAAACTTTAGCTTTAGAACAAGGTGAATAAGTTTTACTTGTTTGTAAACAAAAACAGACTACAATGGCATTCTATGTCCGTGTAGTCTTTTTATTTCGTTTAAAATCTTGTCTGGTAAAGATAAAACAGTAGTGAAGTTTACAGAAACTTTGATTTTTTTTGTAGAATATGCAGAAAATAACGTGTTTAAAAAAGTGATCATGATAAATCACCGTCATGGACCTGTTTAGTCTTTATAATTTTTGAGTATGGCCCGAATGACTTCGAATAAATAAGGTTTGTATTCCTGAAAAGGAAGCGGTTTTTGATACAGAATGGAGTTGTAACAAGTGCTGCCTACAGTTTCGATGATAATGAATAAGATAATATCCGGTCTTTTAAAGGTATAGCCACTTTTTTTGGCTAATAAAGTAAATTGTTGAAGCATACCGATTTCTTCATTATCCATAGTTGTCTGCAGTTGTTCATGAAAGATGCCCCAAGACAGGTTACGTTCGATAAATTTTAAAATAGCCGGATTATCTTCTAAGCTCAACAAAACCTGATTGATGATGAAAATAATCGCATCTTCAAAATTTTGAATATCATTTTTCTCCAGTTTTTCTCTGGCTTCCTGAAACAAACGAGCTGCTTCTTTTTGAATCAGTACGTCACGAATCTGGTATTTATCTTTAAAGTACAAATAAAAGGTTCCTTTTGCTACATTGGCTTTTTTTACGATATCCTGAACGGTTACGGAATGGATATCTTTTTTTGTGAACAGGTCAAAAGCGCTGTTTAAAAGCGCTGTTTCTTTATTTCTCTTATTTTCCAACACTTTGGATTTCATACTATCACCACTTATAGTATAGACAAAAATGTACTATTGGTCAATTTTTATTTCTTAATATAAAGGTTATATTAAAAATTATTTTAAATAATTGACTATTAGTCATTTTTGTACTATACTCATGTCCATGTTGAGAAAGGATAGAGAATATGGATAGAATTTCTAAGTTTATTGTCAGATACAGAAACAAGATTTTACTTGTTGCTGTACTGCTCTTGATTCCCAGTGTGATCGGTTTTTTAAATACGGGAATCAATTATGATATTCTTTCCTACCTGCCTAAAGAAGCGGAATCGATGAAGGGACAGGAAGTCCTGGATAAGGATTTTAATCTGGCCAGTGTAGGAATGATGGTAACCAATGATCTCTCGGATAAAGAGGTTGTTTCTTTAAAAGATAAGATTGAAAAGATCAACGGGGTCAAAAAAGTATTCTGGCGAGATGATGTTTTGGATATCACATTTCCTAAGGAAATGATACCGGAAGCCCTTCAAAAACAGTTATATTCCAAAGATTCCACTTTGATGATCGTCACCTTTGAAGAAGATACAGCTTCGGAGAAAACCATGGATGCGATTGCGAAGATCAAAGAAGTATCGAACAAGGATTGTTATTTAGGGGGAATGAGTGCTATTGCGCAGGATACCAAAGATCTGGCTAATTCAGAGACTGTCAAATATGCTGTGATTGCCGTTTTGTTAAGTCTGGTTGTGCTGTATTTAGGACTTGAATCTTCTGTAGCACCTTTGATCTTTATGTTGGGTATGGCTTTTCCCATCATCTATAACTTTGGAACCAACATCTTCTTAGGAAAGATTTCTTATATTACACAGGCTTTGGCGATGATCTTGCAATTAGCGGTGACAATGGATTATTCGATTTTCCTTTTACATCGCTATCAGGAAGAAAAGAAAAAAGCAGAGAATACGACCAATGACATGGCCATGGTCAAGGCCATTCAGGCTACTTTTACTTCCATCACATCCAGTTCGGTGACAACGATTGCCGGATTCTTAACGCTTTGTTTCATGCAACTAAGACTGGGTGGCGATATTGGTATTGTGATGGCTAAAGGGGTTGTGCTGGGAGTCATTTGTACGATTTTTGTTCTACCTAGTCTATTGATGATCTTTGATCGCCAAATTGAAAAATATACACATAGAACATTGATTCATGAACTCAAAAAAGTACCTGGTTTTGTGGTTCGACATGCCAAGTTTTTGCTGTTGATCGGAATTTGTATCTTTATTCCTATGGGTTTTGCACAGGCCAATGTCAAGCAATACTATGATCTGACCAGTACATTGCCATCTGATCTTTCCAGTATGAAGGGAACGGAAGAACTAAAAGATAAATTTAATATGAATACGACTCACTTCATTTTGGTCAGCGATACATTACCGACAAAGGATATCCAGGAACTTTCCGGAAAGATTGAAAACATTGAGGGGATTGAAAATGTCTTGGCCTATGAAAATTTTGTCGGAGGTGGGGTTCCCGGCACATTTGAGCCGGAAGCCATTAAAGATATTTTTGAAAATGGCGGCTATAAACTGTTGATTGCCAACAGTGATTATCATGCGGCTACAGATGAAGAAAATAAGCAGTTGGACAAGATTCATGAAGTTTTGAGTCAATATGACAAAAAAGCGCTGATCACCGGTGAGGGCATGTTGTCAAAGGATTTGATTACCACGACCAACGAAGATTTTAAGGTCGTTAATGTACTATCGATTTTGGCAATTTTTGTGATCATCTTGATTACGTTTAAATCGATTGCGTTGCCGTTTATCTTAGTGCTGGCAATTGAATTGGCAATCACGATCAACATGGGTATTCCTTATCTGACACATACGACATTGCCATTTATTGCCGGCATTGTGATCGGTACGATTCAGTTAGGGGCCTGTGTGGATTATGCGATCTTGATGACAACGCGATTTAGAGAAGAACTCAGTTTAAATAAGAGCAGAAAAGAGGCCATACGAGTTGCGATTCAAAAGACATCTCCTTCAATCATTACCAGTGGCTGCTCCTTCTTTGCGGCTTGTATTGGAGTGTCTTTGATATCTCGTATGGATTTAATTTCCAGCCTTTGTGAGCTTTTGGCAAGAGGGGCCATCATTTCTGTCATCAGTATTATCTTCATCTTGCCAAGCATGCTTTTATTAGGACATAAGCTTATTGAAAAAACAACGAAAAAATGGCCGATAGCTAAGGAGGATCAGTATGAATAAAAATATTAAGGTAATGGGCAGTGTGATCTTAAGTGCCGTATTGGCACAATCTATGCTTCCGCTTCATGTTTATGCATTAGAGGATGAAAATCCGACACAGAAAACAGAAACTGTCTATGCGGTTTTAAATGCCGATGGATCGATCTCGGATACGATCGTATCCAGCTGGCTGCACGATGATGACGGCATCCATAACATCAAGGAGACGCTGGATGAAACCGATGTAGAAAATGTCAAAACTGATGAGGAGCCCGAAGTGGATGGCAATGTCTATACTTGGAACAGCAAGAATAACGATATTTACTATCAGGGTAAGACAACAAAGCAGCTTCCCATTGAAGTAAAAATTACCTATGAGTTGGATGGACACCAATTGAGCGCAAAAGAAGTTGCTGGACAAAGCGGACATTTGAAATTGACAATTCACTTTGAAAACCTTGAATCAAAAACGGTCTATGCGGATGGAAAAGCCATTACCGTACATCCCAGCTTTTTAGCCGGAGGTCTTTTGACTCTGAATGCAGATCATTATGAGAATGTATCGTGTTCCAATGGAAAAATCGTGAATGATGGTACAAATGAAGTGCTGGCCTTTGCGAATGTACCGGGATTAGCTGGTACTTTACAGGAAGCTGGATTAAATAAGATCATCGATCAGTTACATATCAGTGATGATACAGTGATTGAAACCGATGTAAAGGATTTTGATTTAGGATCGATCATGATCGCCATGACCAATGAAATCTCTTTAGATGAATTGGCTGGTCAATTATCCATTGGAGATCTGACAGGCGGTATCGATCAGCTGGTATCGGCTTCTGATCAGTTGCTAGATGGTTCTAAACAGTTGTATGAAGGTACGACAGAATTAAAGGAAGGTGCTAAACCTTTAACGAGTGCTACACCGCAGATCCAACAGTTGGCTGATGCATCAACACAATTACATACAGGCTCCAGTTTGTTGTTGGATGGAATCAAAGCATATACACAGGGAGTAACACAGCTGGACAAGGGAAATCAAAAGTTAACAGCTATACCGGCCGCTATGCAGCAAACCGTACAGGGAAGTACATCTTTATCACAAGGGTCACAAAAGCTACAGGAAGGTCTGGCACAACTGGAAGAACAGGTGAATGGACTGGATAAAAATACTTTATCAAAGCTTACACAGGCGATGAATACGACCAAACAAGAATTAACTACGTTACAAACACAGCTTTCTACTTCAAAAGAAGCTTTGACATCTTTAGAGAACAGTTTACAAACAGTTCAACAGGCTATGACTGGATTGGATACTTTCCAAACACAATTTGAAGCTCTTGTGACTTCGGTAAATCGAACTGTGGAAGACGATCAAAGTAAGATTCAAAGTTTTAATGACCAGTTAGAAAGTGCAAAACAGGCGCAGTTGCAGGCATTGCAGTCCTCCATTCAGGCGCTGCTAACCAGTAAATCTGCGATTTCTCAGGAGGATACGACAGGGGCCGCCTCTAAGATCGATGAACAGATTGATGGTCTGAAGTCTCAATTACAAATTGTTCAAAGTATTGATGTTCAGGGGTATACCCTGGAAACGTTAGATACACAAAAAGCACAGATGCAGGCCCTGCTTTCTCAGACCAGGCAGTCTTTGGACGGTTTATCAAAGGTCATGGAGGGGACAAAATCAAATATGCAAAAGCTGCAGACATCTATGCAGACAGCTGCTCAGTCCATGGCTACCTTAGAACAAATTATGACAGGTGTTCATCAGAATATGAGCGATCAAGATTTTGTTCAACTCATCACAAAGCTGCAAGGTGGAGTAAGTCAGTTAAAAGCAGGTGCTGATCAGCTTCATACGGGTTCTGTAGCCCTGGAATCAGGACTTCAACAGCTTCAAAGTGAATCCAAAACAGCCGTTGATCAGTTAAATGCCGGTTCTCAACAAATCGTATCTAAAAATGAGGAATTGATCAGTGGTGCTTCCTTATTAGATGAAGGAACAGCACAGTTGGAAGGACAAAAATCAAAATTAATGGAGATGAGCGATGGTCTTGTACAGCTACAAAGTGCCTTTGATACATTGGAGAATGGTGCCAAACAGCTTTATGACGGACAAAGTCAGTTCAATGAGCAGGGTATGAATCAATTAAAAGAAACGGTCGATTTGACAACATCGGAGTTTAACACACTACAAACTGTGTTTGATCAAATCGATGCATTGAACAAGGAACATAAATCATTTGCGGGTACACCGGATAATTCGGAAAATATTGTTCGATTTGTATTCCGAACGAAGGATATAGAATCGAAAGATGAATAAAAAAGATCAGCTAGATACAAAATCGTATCTAGCTGATCAATTTTTTTGTTATTTCTGTTTTTTCATATGAGGTTCTAAAAGCTTCATCATCAAAGGAACCAGAACGATACCCAGAATGAAGGTTGGAATCATATAAGTTGCCTGATAAGTGATGGAACCCCACAATGTTGTTTCCCAAACAACGACGCCGCTGAGGGTAGAACAGATAAAGCGAATCGCATTGGTGACCAATACTCCGGAGTAGAAAACACCAAAGTTTGGAAACAGACTCGCAAGTCCATAAGCTGCAAAGGCCAGCAGATAATCTAATAAGAAACCGATCAATGTGGGGGTATACATAGGACCTGTGATGAATTGGGCAAACACCGATACGATCGCAACGGCTAATCCTTTTTTCCATCCCAGATGGTAACTTGCCAACAATAATGCTAGAGTGGATACCCCTAAACTTCCTCCTTCAGGCATCTGCAGCATCGGCAGGGTATTGATAAAAGTATCTAATACCATAAAGAGGGCAACATAAAATGCCATCAAAACCAAATCTCTGACTGATAAATTCTTTCCCATAAAAAAACACCTCCATTTGAGGCGTAAGGAATTCAAAAAAACTTTGAAGACTCCCTACGCTAGAATTACCTAGATCAGGTCATAAGGGACTGGTCAAACCATCTCAGCCTTTTCGGCGCCCCTGTCTTGACTTCTTTATTATAAAGCTTTTCAAGAGATTGTCAAAATGGTTTTCGGAAAACAGAATGAATGATAAAATAAGCGCATGGAAGAATGGGAACGATTGAGAAGATGTACGATCAAAGAAGCAAAGCAAGTGTTTTCTTTGATCCGGCAAAGAATGCGCTGGATGGACAAAAAGGGGCTTGATTCTTGGAACCAGAATCACTATGATGAGATTTTTCCTTTATCTTATTTTGAAAAAGAAGCGATGCTAGGGCGACTTTTTGCGCTTGTTAGCGAAAAGGACGAACATATTATCAGTGCAGCGGTTCTTTTAGAATCCGACTCTCGTTGGAATTCGGAGAAACCAGCTATTTATGTTCATAATTTTGTATCGGATATAGAATCTGCTCAGGCGGGGAAACGATTTTTAGAGGCGGTAGAATGTTATGCAAAAGCGCGGGGAAAACAGTATGTTCGCCTGGATTCTGCCCAAAACAATTCTTCATTGGAGAATTATTACACCAATTTAGGATTTGCAGCTGTAGGCATTTGCCAGGAAGGCGCGTATCAAGGCGTCTTGCGACAAAAAGAGATTCATTGTCAAAATAGTGAAAATGGTTTAGAATAATTCCATGAAAATCAATAGTGAAACCATTATTCTGGATTCGGATCCAGTCTTACGAACAAAAAGTAAAAAAGTGGAACTGCCTTTATCCGCAGAAGACCAGGCTTTATTAGAGGACATGCTGCAATATGTCAAAGATTCACAAGATGAAGAGATTGCCAAAGAGCAAGGACTGCAGCCGGCCGTAGGAATCGCTGCAATTCAATTGGGAATTCCCAAGCAGATGATAGCTGTCGTGGTGCCTGAGGAAGATGTGGTTTATGAAGCGGCTTTAGTCAATCCCAGAATTATTTCGGAATCCGTTCAAAATGCCTATTTGGAAAATGGGGAGGGGTGTCTTTCAGTCAAAGACGAACATCCCGGCCATGTATTTCGCCATGCCCGGATCAAGGTCAAAGGTTATGATCTGATTCAGCAAAAAATGGTCACGATCAAGGCTGAGGGGTATTTTGCGATTGCTCTCCAGCATGAGATCGACCATTTGTCCGGGATCCTGTACTATGATCGTATCGATCCGGAAGAACCTTGGAAAGAAGACGCGGAAGCAGAAGTGATTTGATTTCTGCTTTTTTGTTGAAACGACTATTGGATTTTTTGATATAATTTATAAAAGAAGAGTAACAAAGACTCAGAAAGAGGAAAATATGCCAAAACAGATGAATACGAGTTTTGGGCATGCACAATCAAAGAAAACATATCATACTAAAAATCATGTTGAGAAAAACGACACCTTGATCTATGCCTTAGGAGGACTGGGTGAAGTTGGAAAAAACATGTACTGTTTTGAACACGAAAATGAGATTTGTATCGTGGATTGTGGTGTGTTGTTTCCGGGAGATGACCTGCTAGGGGTAGATTATGTCATTCCGGACTATCATCATTTGATTCGCATGAACAAAAAAAGAAAATTTTTAGTCATTACCCATGGTCATGAAGACCATATTGGAGGAATTCCATTTTTATTGCGGCAAGTCAATATCGATGCCATCTATGCACCGCGGTTTGCCAAGGCTTTGATCCAGAAAAAACTGGCAGAGCACAAGGGCCTGGAACGAACAAAGATTATTGAAATCAACGATGAATCCAGCATTAAGACCAAGTATTTTACTGTCGGTTTTTTTAATACGATCCATTCAATACCGGATTCTTTGGGAGTTCTGATCACGACGCCGAACGGAACTATTGTGGAAACCGGAGATTTTAAGTTCGATCTTACTCCCGTCGGGACCAATGCCGATTATCAGAAAATGGCTTACATTGGTGTTTTAAAACCTGATCTCTTGATGTCTGATTCCACGAACTCGGGTGTCGAAGATTTTTCGATCTCAGAAAAGAAAGTAGCCAATGAGATCTTAGAAATCATGCGCAAGACTTCGCAGCGTTTGATCGTTGCGACATTTGCATCCAATGTCCATCGTGTTTCGCAAATTTTGGAAGCGGCTGTGAAGTGCGGAAGAAAAGTCATCGTCTTTGGTCGGAGCATGGAAAATGTCGTGGATATCGGCCGCAAAATGGGAACGATCAAAATCAAGAATGCGGATTTTCTATCTCCGGAAGAGTTGGCGCATACGCCGGATGATAAAGTGTGTATTATTTGTACGGGAAGTCAAGGGGAACCGTTGGCAGCTTTGAGCCGTATCAGTAATGGAACGCATCGGTATATTCATTTAAAACCGGGAGATACGATCGTGTTTAGTTCAAATCCGATCCCGGGGAATGCAGCCAGTGTCAACAAAGTCATCGATAAGCTGTTCCGATCGGGGGCTACTGTCTTGACCAAATCGATCTTAAATAATCTGCATACAACAGGACATGCTTCTAAAGAAGAACAGAAGTTGATGTTGCAGCTGATCTGCCCTCGTTATTTTATGCCGGTGCACGGAGAATATAAGATGTTGATGCAGCATCGCCAGACCGCCATAGAAGTAGGCGTCCCTAAAGAAAATATCTTTGTTTGCGCAAATGGAGACATTCTGATCCTTCGTAATCACGAAGTACTTCAAAGTGACTGGCGATTCCAAGGAGATGACATCTATGTAGATGGAAATGATATCTCAGGATTGTCAACGGCGGTTTTGAAAGATCGGCGGATCTTGGCGGACAATGGATTGGTTGCGGTGGTGATCGCCATTGATTCCAAGTCCAATAAGATCTTATCTCGGCCAGTCATCGTCAGCCGAGGCTTTGTATTTATCAAAGATTCACAAGGGTTGATTCGTGAAGCGGAATTTATCGTGCACCAGTCTCTCCAGGAAAAAATGAAAGAAAAGACGACTTTCTCTGAGTTGAAAAACTGTGTGCGATCAACTCTGGAACCGTTCTTATATAAAAAAACACACCGAAATCCAATTGTGATTCCGGTCATCATCAACTCTCGCCAGACCATGGAGGAGATCCAACAAAAACGCATACAGAAAAAGGCACAACGGAAAGAAGCTTAGTCTTCTTTCTTTTCTTTCTGTAAACTGTGGTAGAATAATACATGGTGATGCGATGACAAGCCTGCAAAAAAAATTGTTGATTGTAATTGGAGTATTAAGTTTATGTATGTGCACTTTGGCCAGCTCTCTTTTTATGGCCACCAAAGTGAATCCTAATCAACTTCATGTTCGCTATCAAACGATTCGGGATGAAACGATCGGAAAGGATGCAGGAATCCTGTCCATCTTGTATTTCACGGATCTTCAATATGGAACTTTTCAGGATACGAAACGAACAGAAAATCTGATTTCTACGATTGAAGAATTAGATCCCTCCATTGTGATCTTCGGGGGTGATCTGTATGATGATGCCTTTGTGCCCACGCCGGAATCCAATCAGGCACTGATAGATTTTTTGAATCGGATCGATGCACCGTATGGAAAGTTTTCGGTGTTAGGCGAAAAGGATATCGATGAAACTCATATACAGTCGGTGCGAGATATTTATGCTCAAACAGGGTTTGAGATCTTGGAAAACAAGCAGGTCCAGATTGCCAACGCCTTTACTTTATGTGGCTTGTCACCCTCTGCGGATGTCAGTGTATTGGCTAATAATCAAAAAGAGATGTTTCATATCGTGGTCAGCCATTATCCAGATAATTTGGTCAATGATGCTTTGAGCCAAGATCAGGTATCGCTAGCTTTGGCCGGAAACAGTCATGGCACACAGATTACCTACCCGCTGTTGGGAGGTTATCGCCAGACAGAGGGGTCGAAGACTTTAAACCGTTCACAGGGGGCTTCTCTACCTTTTAGTGTCATTGTATCGGCAGGCGTGGGAAATACACGTATCGATGCCCGGTTCAATGCGGATCCGGAAATCCACTATTTTTTATTGAGTCATGATTAGTTTTTCAAATAGATGAAAGGAATCTATGAGTACTGTCGTAAAAACAAAAAACCAAACGATCAAAAGATCGGATAAAAGAAGAAAAGAAAAAGCACCCAAAAAACCGATTTGGCAAAAACTGCGCCAAGTCTTTTCGTTGCACCCGAAAAGCGATCCTTTGATCACGTTGTGTATCATTCTCTTGACGTTGTGTGGAACGATTATGATCGTGTCGACCAATGTAGGAGAGACCACAACCAATTCGAATGTTGTTCTGATTACACTGATTCGTCAGACGATGTATTTGGTTGCTTCGTTTTTGTGTATGTGGTTTGCGAATCGAATGTTTCGATTTAAATGGATCGCACGGTGGGAGAATGCGATTGTTCTGATTTCTTTTGTTGCGATGCTGGTCCCGCTTTTGTTTACCGGGTCTGGGGGGTCGTATGCCTGGATCCGTCTGCCAGGCGGCGTAACGATCCAGCCGGCTGAGTTTGCCAAACCCGTATTGATCGTAATTTGCGCTACTTCCTTATATCGAGCTCATCAGAATCCGCAGATGACGCAAAAGTGGCAGATTCTGTTTCGAAAACCAATGATTTGTTATTTTTTGTTGATGGTTGGGATCTTGCTTCAAAGGGATATCGGAACCGGTGCTATCATTTCGACGATCTTTTTTGCTTGTCTGATCATTCCTACATATCCGGGTATGGCGCGTTTTCAAAAGGTTCTAAAAAGGATCGTGATGATTTCCATTGTTGCTTTTGTCATTCTTTTTTGGGTGACGGATCTTGGAATTTCCATTTTGGAGCAGACGCCGTTTTCTCATATTGCGACTCGAATCGCCAATGCCAAGAATCCTTATAATGATGTCTATGGTCAAGGGTATCAGCCGGCCAATGCTTTATATGGCATTGCCAGCAGCGGTTTCTTTGGAAAGGGAATCGGTGGATCTATGCGAAAATATGGATATCTGACACAGGCTGACAATGATTATATCTTTGCGGTGATCATGGAAGAAACGGGGATTTTTGGGTTGATTCTTTTATGTATCTTGTATGGCTTGTTGTTGTATCGTTTGTTCTTTTATGCATTTAAGACCCAGGAGATGGCATATAAGGTGATTTTAGGAGGAACGGGCACATATCTCTTCATTCATTTTTTCTTGAATGTGGGAGGGGTATCGGGCCTGATCCCTTCGACCGGGGTTCCTTTATTATTTATCAGCAGTGGCGGATCTTCTTTGATGGCTTGTTTTTTGACTATGGGAATTGCTCAACAGTGCATATCACAGATTCGACTCAAGGAGATGACGAATCATGCGCATCGTAGCTGGTAAATTTGGTTCCAGGCGACTCGAGAGTGTGCCTGGGCAAACGACACGACCTACTTCCGATAAAGTGAAAGGGGCCATCTTTTCCAGTCTGGGCGGCTCTTTTGAGAATGGCAGGATCTTAGACTGCTACAGCGGGACGGGGAATATTGCCTTGGAAGCTCTATCGCGAGGGATGAATCAAGCTGTTTGTGTCGATCAGGATCATAGGGCTGTCAAAGTGATTCGTGCCAATGCCAGAGCGTTGGGCGTGGAATCGCAAGTCCAGATCATTAAAGCAAATATTTTTTCGGCGTTAGATCAAATGAATGTTCCTTTTGATCTGGTCTATATCGATCCGCCTTATCAAAAAGAACAAAATGTGAAACTGTTGGAAACTTTGGATCGTTTAGATTTAGTTTGTGAAGAAGGAATGGTGGTCGTGGAGAGCCTTTCCACCCAAAGTTTTCCGGAAGAGATTGGTCATTTTATCAAAGAACGCGAAAAAATATATCGAAATACAAAGATCACTTATTATCGAAAGGAGACAAAGAAATGAAAAAAGCCTGTTTTTGTGGGACCTTTGATCCGGTGACCCAAGGGCATTTGGATCTCATTCAAAGAGCAACTCGTCTTTTTGATGAAGTTGTTGTGGTGATTGGAGTGAATTCGGATAAACATACAATGTTTCCTTTAGATCAAAGAAAAAAATGGTTAGAAGAATCTTTGAAAGACCTTTGTCATGTCACTGTACAGGCGCATGCGGGATTGGCGACAGAAATCTGTAAAGAAATCAAAGCGAATGTCTTGATTCGCGGCGTTCGAAACGGCGTTGATCTGGAATATGAAAAAAATATGGCAGCTATGAATCATCTGTTGGACCCTTCGATCGAAACTGTTATCTTGTTGGCCAGTGAAGATAAAATGCATTGTTCCAGCTCGAATGTGCGTGAATTCCTTCGCTATAACAGAGATGTTTCTCAGATGGTCCCGGCTTGTGTGGCTAAAGATCTGAAAGAAGGTGGCAAGGCATGAAACGTTTTTCACAATGGTTGACCGATCAAGGTTATTTCGTTCATGATGAAAAAATCTATGAGGAAGCTTGTACGCATTCCAGCTATGCGAATGAACATAATCAAAAAGGGACGGATAATGAACGATTAGAATTTATGGGCGATGCGGTTTTACAAGTTTGGAGTGCCGATCAGCTGTTTCATATGGAGCCTAAAATGCATGAAGGGCAGATGACGACATTACGGGCTCAGACAGTCTGTGAAGCTACTTTAGCCAAGCTGAATAAAAGTCTGGGATGGTATAACTATTTGAAGCTGGGAGTCGGGGAAGAAAAAAATGGCGGACGGCAGCGTGCCAGTATCTTGGCTGATCAATTCGAAGCTTGTTTAGGAGCCATTTATATTGATCAGGGATATGAAGCTTGTGACAGTTTGTTAAAAGAGGTCATGCTTCCTCTGTTTAGAGCAGAGAAAAGCGAAGATGTAAAAGATTATAAAACGCATCTGCAGGAAGTGATCCAAGCCGACAGCCGAAAGACAATACAGTATAAATGCTTACAAGAAGTGGGGCCCAGCAATGCGCCTACTTTCACAATGGGTGTTTATCTGGATGATATTTTATTAGGAACCGGCACCAGTTCAACTAAGAAAAAGGCTGAACAATTGGCTGCTAAAGATGCTTTTAAGAAAATGGTTCGATGAAAGGAGTAGGATCGATGGTTTGGGAAACAGTTGCCCATTTCTTGCCAGAGGAATGGAAACCTTATTTTGATCATGCTCAGTTTAAAAAGGGCCCGTTATACCATGTGAAAAGCGAACATCTGGAAATAGTTTTGATGGTGGATGAGGTTTTTCCTTTTGAACTTTATGAAACATTGCTTCATAATCTGAAGCTTCAGACTCATGTTCATGTAAATCTGGGAATCGAGGCTCGTCATGCTAAAACAGACATGGTCAATCTGGATCGTTATGTAGCTTATTTTGTGGAAAAAGAGCCGAGACTAAAAGATTTCCGCTTTCTTCATCCTTTTATGGAAAACGAGTCCGTGGCTTTTTCGACAAAAGATGAGAGCCGACTGGCGAAGCTTAACCTATCTTTACCGATTTTGGAGTCTTTATTAAAAGAGGTCGGCATCGAAATGGATATGATCTGCAAACAAATTGAAGATGACAAAGCGATCGAGACTCAGCGAATCGAGATGCCTTCCGTTTTGTTGCCAAAAAAAGAAGAGCCTTTAAAAAAGACATATCGTCGTCAGCAAGCCATACAATCTTCAATTGCCGATTTACAAGTGGGCATGCGTGATGTGATGATCGAAGGGCATATTTTTTCGGTGGATAATCGGGTCATGAAATCGGGAAAAACCTTGCAGATGATCTATATATCCGATTATGAAGATGCGATCGTGGCAAAGCGCTTTGAAGGGGCTCGATGTCCTTTAGAAGAAATTCAAAAGGTCAAAAAAGGCATGTTTGTGCGTCTAAAAGGAGAAGTAGTCTACGATAGTTATGCCAAATGTGATTCTTTTATGATCCATCAGTTCGAGGAAATCCAGCCTCCAAAACGAAAAGACGGGGCGAAGGAAAAACGAACAGAGTGGCATGTACATTCGAATTTTTCGGAAATGGATGGCGTTTGTTCAATCGAAGAATACATTCAGTGTGCTTATGATTGGGGAATGGATGCGATCGGGATCTGTGATCACCAAGTCGTGCAGGCATTTCCCATGGCTCAGCATAAAGTCAGCGCTTTAAACAAACAAGATCCCGAACGCAATTTCAAAATGCTTTACGGCTGTGAAATGTTGATGGTGGATCCCGATTATAAAATCGTCATGAACAATGATCATCGCCGTCTAGAAGATACGACCTATGTGATTTTTGACTTGGAAACAACCGGTTTATCAAATCGACTGGATGATATCATTGAATTTGGGGCAGTTAAGATGAAACATCGGGAAGTGATCGATCGCTTGCAGATGTTTATTGATCCTAAACGGCCTATTCCTGCCAGCATTACGACGTTGACTAATATTTCTCAAAGAGATGTGGATGGACAAAAAACGATTGAAGAAGCGCTGCAGGATCTATTGGATTTTATCGGGGATTCCGTTTTAGTAGCTCATAATGCTAGCTTTGATATCGGCTTTATGAACGCGGCTTGTGAAAAGTGTCATCGGCCGCGAATCAGTAATCCGGTGATTGATACATGGCCTTTGGCGCAGGCAATGTTGCCGGATGCGAAACGATATAATCTAGGAAGTGTGTGTCGACAATATGGGGTCAGCTATGATGGAGAAGGGGCTCACCGTGCGGATTATGATGCCGAAGTTCTGTCACAAGTCTTATGCCATATGCTCAATCGCTTTGATTCGGAAGCAACATTGGATGACTTGATGTTAAGCGATCCACAAAGTTTCAAGAAAGTACGTCCGATGCATACGACTGTATTCGCAAAAAATAAAGAGGGTCTAAAAGAATTATTTGAGCTGATCACTTTAAGTCATACTCAATATTTATCGACGGAAACGGCGGCCGGAGAGCCTAGGATCCCTCGTTTTGAATTGGAAACAAAGCGAAAAAACGGCAATCTTCTAATCGGATCGAGTTGCCAAAACGGAGAGATTTTTGATTTAGCGCATACTCGTGATGCCCAAAGATTGGAAGAAGCGATGGAATTTTATGATTATATCGAGATCCAGCCTTTGGCATGTTATGCCAATCTGTTGCAGATGCGAGGAAGAGGAAAAGCGATTCAAAATGTAGAGGATCTTAAGAAGATCTTAGGATACATTCTTGATGCCGCTAAGAAAAAAGATAAACCGGTGATTGCCACAAGCGATGCCCATTATGTACATTCTCATCAAAAAAGAGTGCGCGATATCTACATTAATGCGAAAGCAATCGGCAATGCTAGACATCCGCTGTATATCTATGATGAAAGTATGCGCAGAGTCTGTAAAGCGCCGGATCAGCATTTCTTGACAACAGAAGAGATGTTGGAAGCTTTTGATTGGCTGGAGCCGGAGCAAGCTTATCAGATCGTGGTGACAAATCCGAATAAGCTAAAAGAAAAAATGGAGCCAGTCTATCCGATCAAGGATAAACTGTATCCGCCGGATATTGAGGGGTCTGATCAAAAGCTAAGAGATATTTGTTTTGAAACTGCGCACAAGATGTATGGAGAAAAGCTTCCGGAAATTGTTGAAAAAAGATTGAATCGTGAGCTCGACAGCATCATTGGTCATGGATACTACGTAGTTTACTATATTTCTCATCTTTTGGTTAAAAAGAGCAATGAAGATGGCTATCTTGTAGGAAGTCGAGGATCGGTAGGATCCAGTTTTGTGGCTACGATGTCCAATATTACGGAAGTCAATCCGCTGGCTCCTCATTATGTGTGTCCTCATTGTCATCATTATGAATTTATCGAGGATGAGGAGGTCAAATCTGGTTTTGATTTGCCAGACAAACCTTGTCCAAAATGTGGTACGATCATGCGAGGGGATGGACAAGATATCCCGTTTGAGACTTTTTTAGGCTTTGAAGGAGATAAAGTTCCCGATATTGATTTGAACTTCTCAGGAGACTATCAAGCCAATGCACATGCCTTTACCAAGGAAATCTTTGGAGAAGACCATGTATTCCGCGCCGGTACCGTAGGAACGGTACAAGAAAAAACGGCATATGGTTATATCAAGGGTTACGAAGAAGAAATGGGAATTGAACCATTTTGTGAAGCTAAACGCGTAGACTTGGCGAAAGAATGTGAAGGAGTCAAGCGAACAACCGGCCAGCATCCGGGAGGAATCGTCGTTGTACCTTTGGATATGGATGTTCATGATTTTACACCGGTCCAATATCCTGCCAATAACCCGAATGCGGAGTGGAAGACAACGCATTTCGACTTTCATCAGATCCATGATAATATTTTGAAATTTGATATCTTAGGGCATGTGGATCCGACGGCCATGAAAATGTTGGAGCGAATTACGGGCCTGGATGTACGGCAATTACCGATGAACGATCCTGAAACGATGGCTATTTTTTCCGGGTTGGATTCTTTAAAGATCGACACGACTCGATATAATGAAGTCACTGGGGCAGCAGGGATTCCTGAGTTTGGGACCCGCTTCGTCAGGGGAATATTGGAAAAGACAAAGCCGACAACGTTTGCGGAACTGGTCAGTATTTCTGGCTTGAGTCATGGAACGGATGTTTGGCTGGGAAATGCAGAAGAATTGATCAATAATGGAACTTGTGTCTTGAGCGAAGTGATCGGATGTCGTGATGATATCATGGTCGATTTGATTCAGATGGGGCTGCAGCCTAAACAGGCGTTTACGATCATGGAGAGCGTACGTAAAGGAAAAGGCCTTAAAGACGAATGGATCCAATCAATGAAAGCAAACAATGTCCCGGACTGGTATATCCAATCGTGCCAAAAAATCAAATACATGTTCCCTAAGGCTCATGCGGTTGCCTATGTAATGATGGCGGTCCGTATTGCCTGGTTTAAGGTTCACCGTCCTTTGGCATATTATTGTATGTTCTTCAGTATACGCTGTGATGCTTATGATATTCATACGATGATTGCCGGGGAAGAAGCTATCCGTCAGCGCATGACCGAGATCCGTCGAGCAAAGGAAGACAAAACTCAGACGGTCAGTGATAAAGAAAACGCAATCTATGATACTTTGGAACTGGCCTTAGAGATGGCTTGCCGCGGATATCATTTTTCAAATATTTCAATCAAGCAATCCGCCGCAACGGAGTTTATCTATGATCCCAAGGATCCTAAAGCCATCATTCCTCCATTCACGAGCTTGGATGGTTTGGGAGCCAACGTTGCTAAATCGATTGTCAAGGCAAGAGAGACAAGAGATTTCTTATCAAAAGAGGATGTTCTAAAACGGACACAGATCTCAAAATCCTTATTGGATCAGTTGGATCGCATGCAAGCTTTGGAAGGCTTGGATGAAGAAAATCAGATGACTTTATTTTAGCCGGGTAAATAAACTCGGCTTTTTTTAATGTTGCACGCCAAACGGAAGAAAGGATTAGATTGTATCGCCAGAATACATGGAGTGAGATGAAGAGTTTGATCTTTTTGATATGGTTACCGTCTGTTTTTCCACAAAAAAAGGCTGCCGAAGCAGCCTTGTGCATTATACGCGTCCAATCGCATATTGGAAAGCATCTTCTTCTACTTTTTCTGGATCGTAAGTTTCCAAGATCTTTCCATAACGTTCGCGGTAATCATTATCAACTTTTGCCTGCGGAATCACTTTACATGCTTCGTTGAAGAAGTGTTTTGAATCTCTTCCCATTTCTTTACCGCGTTTTGTGTGTTTGTCTAAAGCCAGATCGATGATCTCTGGGACTTCTCCCATAGCCGCTGTCTTGATCACGATGTTTTTCAAGAAGTCACTGGAACGATCTTTTTCACAGGAACATAAAATGCGGATCGCGTGAATGAAATACATCGGCTGGTCTGGATCATCGTATGCATATTCCTTACGCATCTGGTTCAATACATACATATGACGAGCAGCATCTAAATTTCCAAATCCAACATCTTCTACGGAAATCGTCAATAAACGACTCCACAATTTTTCAAGCAGTACAGGACTGGTTGTATACAGTTCGTACGCATAGCGGCATGCCAGTTCTGTCATTGAACGGCGAATTGATTTTTGCAGACCGGAAACCACTTCATCCACTTGAAGACCGTGTTTTGTTTTGGCTTCGGCCCATAAACTGTAGTCTTTACTCATACTGTTATCCTTCTTTCTATTGACCTGATTTCTGGTCTTATTATAGAAAGGATGACGACTGGTCTCAACTAAACTTTTTCCCATGTCTTAGGAAAGAAAAAGACTGCCCGAAGGCAGTGCTTAATCGATTTGATCGGTGATGTGGCGAGCTACATAGATACCGCTGGCACTAGCATGGCTCAAGGAGTGAGTGACACCGGAACAATCGCCGATTACAAACAGGTTCTTATGACAAGTTTCCAGGTTTTGATCCAGCTGGACTTGCATATTGTAGAATTTAACTTCTACTCCATAGAGAAGCGTATCATCGTTGGCTGTACCTGGAGCAATCTTATCCAGAGCATAGATCATTTCAATGATATCATCCATTTGGCGTTTTGGGATCACCAGGCTCAGATCCCCAGGAGTTGCATTCAAAGTAGGTGTGATGAAACTTTCCTGAATACGGCTTGGGGTACTTCTTTGGCCGCGAATCAAATCTCCGAAGCGTTGTACGATTACGCCGCCACCCAGCATGTTGGATAAACGGGCAATGCTTTCGCCATATCCATTACTATCTTTAAATGGTTCTGTGAAGTGATTGGATACCAATAACGCAAAGTTGGTGTTGTTGGTATACTTCTTTGGATCCTCATAACTGTGACCATTGACCGTAACGATACCATTTGTGTTTTCATTGACTACGACACCGCGAGGGTTCATACAGAAAGTACGAACGAGATCCTGGAATTTTTCAGTACGATAAACGATCTTGCTTTCATAGAGTTCATCGGTCAGCTCGCTGAATACATCGTATGGCAGCTCTACACGAACACCAATATCCACACGGTTGCTTTCGGTTTGAATTCCTAGCGAATCACAGATGTTTTTCATCCACTGACTTCCGGAACGTCCTGTGGAGATAATACAGTAAGTACCGGTATATGTCTGATGAGAGGCAGAAGTGATTTGGTAACCGCCTTCGATTTTTTCAACCGCGTCAATCGGGGTATCAAAATAGAAATCTACTTTTTCTTTTAATTCGTTATACAAGTTTTCCAAAACGATATAGTTGATATCGGTTCCTAAGTGTCGAACGGAAGCATCTAAGAGATGGAGGTCGTTTCTTAAACATTTCTTACGGATCATAGAATTGTTGTTCTTAAACAAGCGGGTATTTTGTCCGCCATGGGATACATTGATCGTATCGACATATTCCATCAGTTCGATTGCCTGTTCCTTCCCTATATATTCATATAGGTTTCCGCCAAATTCATTGGTGATGTTATATTTTCCATCGCTGAATGCACCTGCGCCTCCAAATCCGTTCATGATTGAGCAGACTGGACAGTTGATACAGGATTTAATCCGTTTTCCATCGATAGGACATTTTCTTTTTTCAAGGGGATGCCCAGTTTCAAAGACTCCGATTTTTAAGTTTGGTTTTTTACGGATGGCTTCATAAGCAGAAAAAATACCGCCAGGGCCGGCTCCGATGATTAGGATATCATATTGATTCATTTATCTCACCTCATACTTTTACGACTGTATTGTATCATGGAAGTTAGGAATTTGACGATTTCTTTGATTTCCTAAGGCACGGGAAAATGATTATTTGTAGAGAGAGCGCAAACCGCTTACAATCAAGGTGCCATGACATTATGAGCTTAGTAAGAAAGGAGAATTTGAAAATGCAAGCGATTCAAAATGCATTGCAGAAATGGTTGTTTCCGATTGCCCAAAAATTGGAACAGCAAAGACATCTGCAATCTGTGAAAGATGGTGTGGTTGCGATCATTCCGATCATTATTATCGGATCTTTCTGTATGATCCCTGTCGGTTTAGGAAACCTGTTTGGTGGAGGGTTTGGAGCCTGGGTCAATGATCACATCCTCATCTTTAACTTTCCCACTTATTTTACGACTAACATTATGTCATTGTTTTCTGCTTTTTTTATTGCCGAGTCTTTAGCAAAACGTTACAACATGAAATCCCCAAGTATGTTAGGGATCATGGCTGTATTGGTTCAGGTAGTGCTTTGTGTGAATGTCGATCCTGAAAACAGCATGATCTTTGATATTACTTCATTGGGTTCTGAAGGTCTCTTTGTCAGTATCATCGGCGGGCTTCTGGTTGTAGAAATTACTCGTTTCTTCGAAAAATACAACTTGACGATCCGTATGCCGGACAGCGTGCCTCCAATGGTTTCAGAAAGCTTTTCTTCTTTGATTCCTTTTGCGTTTAACGTGATATTGGCTTGTGCTGTTGCCTTGCTTTGTACAACTTATGCCGGAACCACTTTCCCGAAGATCATTATTAGCTTATTGGCACCTGCTATTTCTTCTATGGATTCTGTATGGGCTGTTGCGATCATCATTTTCTTGACGCAGCTGTTATGGGTATTCGGTCTGCATGGAGCCGCCATCACACAGAGTGTTTGGGCACCGTTTGCGATCACTTATGCAGCAGAGAATGCGGCTGCAGTAGCTGCCGGTGTTGCTCCGGAACATATCTTTACTTATGGTTTCTATTTTGGATTCTTACAAGTTTCCGGTTCTGGTATGACTCTTTTGCTGGTCATCATGATGTGTCGTTCCAAAGCAAAATCTTTGAGTTCGATTGGTAAAGTGGGTATCATTCCTTCCTTCTTCGGTATCAACGAACCGATTATTTTCGGTCTGCCAGTGATCATGAACCCATTCATGCTGATTCCATTTGTACTGGGACCTGTGATTGTTTCTGTCATTTCTTATGAAGCTATGGCTACCGGATTGGTATCTTTGCCATTGGGAGAAGCACCAGGTTTCTTGCCTCCGGGATTCCAGGCATTCTTGTTGACGATGGATTGGAAAGCTGCCGTTTTGGCTATCTTCAATGTCTGTCTAATGGGATTGTTCTACTATCCATTCTTTAAAGCGATGGAAGCAGATGAATTACGTAAAGAAAAAGAAGCAGAAGCAGAAGAGTTAAAAGCTGCAGAAGCAAAAGAAAAAATTGAACAGGCTTAATTTTTCAAATCTTGTTATAATAAAAAGGTAAGTTAGATTTTTAGTTGGATCGTTCGATCCAACTTTTGATCAGCGGGTTTGAAAGAGGGATGCCGGTGTTAACAGATCGCCAAAAAAAAGTGGTCAAGATCATCGTAGAGCATGATCGGGGCATTTATGCCAATGAGATCGCTAAATCTTTAAAAGTCAGTACTCGGACAATTCGCAATGATATAGCCGGAATCAATCTGGTGCTGAAGAACAGTCAGTGTTCGATTCAGTCCAGCAAGCGGACAGGGTACTTTATCATGCAGGAGAACATCAACCGAATCAAAGATGTTCTAAAAACGATGGACGCTTTGAATCCAAAGCAGATTGCCACTTCATCCAAGCAACGGAAATATTATATTCTTGGAAAGCTGATGAATTGTCATGCGAAAGATCTGGGAGAAATGGCGGATGAACTCTATGTCTCGGAACAAACGGTTTATAAAGATCTGACAGGGATGATCCATCATTTGGATGAGAAATATCATTTTTATGCCTTATCTTTGGAAAATGGGCAAATGATCTTACAACCGAAAGAAATCGAGATTCGAACTTTAGTTTATCGCTTGATCAAAGAAGAAATTTATCTGACCAACCGGCTGGTGGACATTCATCTTTATCAAATGATTCGCGACAGCGCTGATATGGAAGAACTCAACGATATCGTTGACTATATCAGCGCCTATTGTCGCAGTAATTCGATCGTGTTATCGGATCAGATGGTCTTTGTGATCGCGTGGATGATCTTTTTTACGATGCTTCGATCCGAAGGCGGGTATCATTTGGAAAGAAATGTGGAATTATTCAACCCTAACGAAAAATTGAGTCAATTGTTGACGAGTCTTTTTCGCGACTTGAAGTTTAATCTTACGAAAAGTGATTGTCATCTTCTGCAAAATTATATTGAGACTCTGGGTTTCTACAGCAATCAGGAAGGTGTGATCTCGGGATCGGAAGTTGAAGAGATCGTAGATCTTTTCACAAAAGAGATGCTTGCCAAATACAACATGGATTTCACAAAGATCCCTTCTCTTTTTGAAAACTTCAAGATTCATCTTCAGTTTACAATCAAACGATTGTTGATGGATTATCAGCTTTCTAACCCGCTTCTAAAAGAAGTCAAAGTCAAGTATTCATTTGCGTATGAGATCACAATGCTGATCGTGCCGATCATTCACGAACGGTATGGGCTGTATTTGAGCGAAGATGAAATCTCATTTTTAACGATGTATGTGATGCCTTTCTTAAAGGCACAGAATGCCAGAGTCAAAACGATTCTGGTCAGCGGAACATCACAAAGTTTTGCGAATATGCTCCATGTGTGGCTCAATCAGGAATTCGGTTCGAGAATTGATATTGTGACAAAGATCCCCATGTATCGTCTGGAGGAGGAACTCGAATCGCATAAAGTCGATCTGGTGATTTCGGACAGGACGATCGATAAAAAGATTTCCGTTCCTTTGATCGAGATCACGCAGTTGCCAGGAACAGCCGAAAGGCAACGGCTGGAATCGTTTATTGTCAAGACGGTGACGGTGACTTCCAGCGAAGAAGTCTTTCACAAAGTCTTCAATCGAAATGCGGTTCTGTTTTTTGACGGAGAACCATCCTTTGCGCAAATTATTCAAAGGTGTTCAAAGCGTTTGATGGAAAATGGAAATATTCTGGATGCGGATGCCTTTGCGGTGGCCACTATGCAGCGCGAACAAATCTATCACACGCATATTGATCATGGTGTCTTTTTCGCTCATCCATTAGAGAATGAAGCCGTTAAAAATGGTGTTTGTGTCGGGGTCGTTCGAACAGATGCAGAGATGGCTGGTCATCCGATTCGTATTGTATTTGTGGGGGCTCATGAGCCCAGGATCTATAAAGAGATGATCCATATCTATGATTTGATCAACAAGGTAGCGGCCTCCAGTCGTTTAGTTGGTATTCTGTGCGGCATGCATAGTGAAGGCGAACTGATCGATTATCTGGAGCGAATCGTACAGATCATATAAAGGAGGAAAACGTATGAAGATCTTAGTTGTATGCAATGCCGGGATGTCAAGTTCGATCCTGGTCAAGAAAATTGGTGAGTATGCCAAGAGTATCGGAGAAGAAGCAACAGTGCAAGCAGTCAGCTCAGCAGCGGCAGGCGATGAAGCCGGAAAATGGGATGTTTGCTTGTTAGCTCCTCAGATCCGTTATGCTCTGGATGATGTAAAAAATAAAGTAAAAATGCCAACCGCTTGTGTAGATATGCGCGTCTATGCCATGGCGGATGGTAAAGCCGCTTATGAACAAGCAAAAGCATTAAAAGGATAATTATTTTATGTTAGATCTTGAAAAATTGTCAGAAGTAGCGATGCAGATCATCGCATACTCCGGAGTTGCCAAGTCCACCTATATCGAAGCGGCTCATTTGGCCCGTCGAGGAGAATTTGATCAAGCTATAGAACAAATCAAACAGGGGGACGAAGTGTTGCGTACCGCTCACGATACTCATTTGCAGCTTCTTCAAAAAGAGGCAACCGAAAACACGCCTCAAGTATCGATGCTGGTTCTTCATGCGGAAGATCAGTTTATGAGCTGTGAAACGATCAAGGTACTTGTGATGGAAATCATGGAGATCTATCGTCAGCTGCAAGCCCCAAAAGGAGAATGATGTATGGGAAAACAAGCATATGATCCATGGTCGAAGATCACGACTCGCAATGGATATGCCTGCGATGAAGTGATCAGTTCTTTACAGAAATGCATTCGCCGCGGAAAAGAAGAAGAGGCATGTAAATTTGCCTATGAACTTTATATTTCTTCGCCGCAATTAGAAGAAAAGATGTGGCGCCGTCTGATCACGATCTCGGTGGAAGATATCGGGATGGGCAATCCCATGGCTATTGTTGTAGTCAATGCCCTGGCCCAAGCTCGCCTGAATTTTGATTATGCGGATAATGATCGTACGATTTTCTTTATTCACGCAATCCGTTATATGTGTGAAAGCGAAAAAGACCGCTCCAGCGATCTCTTAAAGAATATCTGCATCAAGAGTTTTGCGATGGGACAATATCCGGAAGTTCCCGATGTCGCTTTAGACAAACACACGCAAAGAGGTAAGGCGATGGGAAGAGACTCGTTTCATTTCTTGAATGAAGCAAGCATCGTGATCCCTCAAGCAAAAGTGGATAACGACTATAAAGAGCGTTATGCAAAAATCTTGGAAGAATACGATCCAAACGATGTGGCCGAAACGACATTTACCTTCAACGGCTGGCAGTGGTAATGGCAACGGTACATAATAAGGCTTCCAAAGAAGAAGTCGCTTCAGTGGTGCTGATGCCTGGCGACCCTTTGCGCGCCAGATATATCGCCGAAAAATATTTACAGGATGCTGCTTTGATCAATGATGTGCGCGGAATGCTTGCGTATACCGGAAGCTATCGCGGCAAACGCATCACGGTCATGGCCAGTGGTATGGGGTGCGGATCCATGGGAATCTATTCTCACGAACTCTTCAATAAATACGATGTCGAAATCATCATTCGCACCGGATCTTGCGGAGCTTATACAATGGATCTTGCCTTGATGGATCTGTTCATTCCGGATTCCTGCTGGAGCCAGTCGGCTTATGCCAGCATATATAGCGGATGTACAGACGACGTAGTCTATCCGGATCCGGAATTATGGGCCGATTTATGGGAGTGCGCTCAACAAAAAAAACTGGCGCACAAAAAAGGATGCCTGCATACAAGCGACTGTTTTTACTACAAGAAAAAAGAAGATAAACATTTGATCTGTGAAGAGAAAAAGTGCCTTGCGGTGGACATGGAAAGTTTTGCCTTGCTGCACAATGCGGCCATTGCCAAAAAAAAGGCAGCGACCATCTTGACAGTCAGTGATCATTCTTTGTTAAAAGAAAAAATAAGTGCGGCCCAAAGACAATCCGGTTTTGATGAAATGATCGAAGTGACTTTGGATGTGCTTTGGAAGCACGCGAAATAACCTTCCGCTCGGATAGGAAAAGGATTATTTGAGTCACATCTCTGCCTTTAGTAAACTGAACTTGTAAAAAGAGTTTACGTAAACCTAAAAGATACTGTAAAGAAAATCTTTGCGGTATCTTTTTTCACAAAGAAAGGTGGATGTGATGAATTTAAAAAAAACAGGACTTGTCGTTTTGGGATCTTTGATTTCCGGAATCGGTATCGCTATTACGATTGCGGTTGATTTGGGAAGTGATCCCATGACACTTTTTTGGATTGGAATTGCTGATACTTTGCATATTACGGTGGGGCAAGCCAATCTCTTGGTTTGTGCCGTGATCTTGGCCGTTATCTTTTTTGTGGATCGAAAACAGATCCATGTCGGCAGTATCTTGAATCCGATCGTGATTGCTTTGGTAACAGATAGTCTGGCTTTTTTAGATTTTCATGGATTGCCGATGATGGGCCGTATTCTGATGATGATCATAGGCTTTGCGATCTTAGCTTTCGGAGTAGCCTTTTATGCTTTGGCAGATTATGGCAAAGGGGCTTATGAAGCTCTGGTCTTTACCTTGAGTAAAAAGCTGGACAAACCCGTGGGACCGATTCGGACAACGGCAGATATTTTGTTTGCGTTGCTTGGTGTATTATTAGGAGCTCATTTTGCTTTAGGAACATTGCTAGCGATTCTTTGTATGGGATTGATGATCCAAATATGTTTAAAATGTCTGAATAAGTTTTTTTCGGATTTAGTTTTTCAATCATAATAATAAAATAAGGAGGAATGAAAATGTCGACAGCACATAATAATGCCAATCTAGGCGATATCGCCAAAACTGTCTTGATGCCAGGAGATCCGTTGCGAGCCAAACACATCGCTGAGACTTATTTGACGGATTTTGTACAGTTTAATGCCGTTCGCGGAATGTATGGGTATACAGGGGATTATAAAGGAAAACGAATCTCTGTAATGGCCAGCGGTATGGGCATGCCAAGCATGGGAATCTATTCTTATGAATTGTTTAAAGAATATGGAGTAGAAAACATCATCCGTATTGGCAGTGCCGGTGCTTATACAAAAGATTTGCATTTATTTGATCTGGTTTTGGCGGACAGCTGCTGGAGTGAGTCGACTTTTGCGTTGGCTCAGGCAGGCATCGAGGGAAATATCCAATATCCAAGTCAAGATTTGAATGAGACAATCAAAAAAGCAGCCGCAAAACTGGAAATCCCGGTTTTGGAAAAACGAATTCATTCAAGCGATGTATTCTATCATGAAGCCAATGTTCCGGATCACAATGATTTTTATCAGGAACATGGCTGTGTCTGTGTGGAAATGGAAAGCTACGCTTTATTTCACAATGCGAAGATCTTAGGGAAAAATGCAGCCTGTCTTTTGACGATTTCTGATTCTCTGGTGACTGACGAGCATGCCAGTGCCATGGAACGTCAGACTTCTTTTTCACAGATGATGGAAGTCGCTTTAGAAGCCGCTATTATGAGGTAAGACCATGAAATATAAAAGAATCTTTACAATCGTAGTAGACTCCTTTGGAATCGGACACGCACCGGATGCAGCACAATTTGATGATGAGGGTGCCGACACATTTGGTCATATTTTGGAAAAGAAGCCGAATCTTCATATTCCCAATATGCTTTCTTTAGGGTTGGGAAATATAGGTGTTCAAAAACCTACGCAAACCCATGGTTATGCTTTGCGTCTTCAAGAAGCCAGTGCCGGAAAAGACACAATGACGGGCCATTGGGAAATGATGGGACTGCACATCACAACACCATTTCAGACATTTACTGAAACCGGATTTCCTCAGGAACTGCTGGATGAGTTGAGCAAACGTTGCGATGGACGAAAGATCATTGGGAATAAGGCAGCCAGCGGGACAGAGATCCTGGATGAATTGGCAGAGCAGGAGATCCAAAATGGTGATTTGATCGTTTATACCTCAGCAGATTCTGTCTTGCAGATATGCGGGAATGAAGAAACAATGGGGGTGGACACATTATACCGGTATTGTGAGGCTGCCCGTGAGTTGACTATGCGACCAGAATGGAAGGTTGGACGAGTAATCGCAAGGCCATATACAGGAAAGAAGAAGGGCGAGTTTGTCCGTACCTCCAATCGTCATGACTATGCGTTAAAGCCATATGGAACTACGGCTTTGAATGTTTTGAAAGAACATGGTTATGATGTGATCAGCGTAGGGAAGATTCGAGATATCTTTGACGGGGAAGGAATCACTCAGGCACACAAATCCAAGAGCAGTGTACACGGCATGGAACAAACATTAGAGATTGCTGACCAGGATTTTACCGGACTTTGTTTTGTCAATCTGGTTGATTTTGATGCTTTGTGGGGACATCGTCGCAATCCCATCGGATATGGAGAAGAATTGGAACGCTTTGATGCCTTGCTAGGACAATTATTGCAGAAAATGCGTCCGGATGATTTGGTGATGGTGACGGCCGATCATGGCAATGATCCTACTTATAAAGGAACCGATCATACGCGCGAGATGGTGCCTTTGATGATGGTTTCTCCTAGTATGAAAGAACAAGGCATCTTGGAGGACGAAAAGACCTTTGCGGTGATTGGAGCTACGATTCTCGATAATTTTGGTTTAGAAATGCCGGAAAATACGATTGGTCATAGCCTTCTTGATCAACTGAAATAAAAAACAGATCGTGTCATTTTTGATGCGATTTTTTGATGTTTTTGGGGAAAATGTGGGAGAAAAACAACTAAAAAAAGCCGATATTAGCCTTTATATAAGGGATAAAGTGAAAAATTGTGTGAAAATTGTGAAATTGTAAAAAGACTTTACAAACTGCTTCCGTTTCTGTATCATGCACAATTGTGTGTTCACAAATCATGAATAGAATGGAGGCAAGATTCATGAAAAATACGAAATATTTCGCATTGGGCCTGAGCTTGCTGTTCAGCGTTTGTATACAAAGTCAGTCTGTTTTTGCACAGGAAAAGGCCATAGAGCTCGAAGATGAGAAGGCAATCGTAGATCAGCTTCTGACTATGAAAGGATTCTCTTTAGAGGATCTTGAGTATAAGGGAAACGAAAAAGGAAGCATGGTGTATGAAAATGATGCGATGCGAGTGACTGTAGACAATCTGGATCTAGATTCTTCAGGCAAGCAGGATGTATCGATAACATATTCCTTGAAATCTTCGAAGGCATTGTGGGACAAGATGAACAATTCCCAATCTTCGCAAGTTTCTAGTGATTATACGATCACAAAACAAGTGGAAGTCATAGACACCAAGGCCCCTGTAATTGAAGCGCAGGATCGTTATGTGATCACGCAAGGGGATGAATTCGATCTAGAAAACGAAATCAAAGTATCGGATGATCGAGACAAAGAAGTTGAAGTTGATCTTGAAGGAGACATCGATACTTCTGCACCGGGAACTTATACAGTACAGATCAAGGCAACCGATGCGGGCAACAATGAAACCATCAAGAACGTAGAGGTTGAGGTTCAAAAGAAAATTGATCCGAACTTTCATCAGAAGATAGCGGATGCCGCTTTAGCGCAGATTGGTTTCAATCAGGATTGTACGATGTTGGTCACTAATTCTTTAAGAGCGGTAGGAATCGATTTCCATGGTGCACCAGAAGCGTATTTGTCTTTAGGCACTTTGACAAATGATCCTGTTCCGGGCGATATCTGTGTTTATCAGGGGCACGTTGCGATCTATATCGGGAATGGCCAAGCCGTTCATGGAGGCTGGAACGGTTATACGACAACGGTGTTCAGTGTACAATGCAGCAATCCGCTGATTGGCTATGTCCACGTCGATCCGAACCTGTAAGAAAGAGTTTGTCTCTTTCTTTTTTTTATGTTAGAGTGGGTGAAAACGGAGGTGTGTTATGCGAGATCTTGAAATGTTTTCGATCATTGAAAAAGAAGAACAAAGACAAAAAGGAAATGTTGAGCTGATTGCCAGCGAAAATTTTGTTTCTCAAGAAGTGCGAGAAGCACAAGGAAGTGTATTGACGAATAAATATGCAGAAGGCTATCCGGGAAAACGATACTATGGCGGGTGCGTCAATGTGGATGCGGCCGAGGATCTGACAAGGCAAAGAGCGCTCGCGTTATTCAAAGCAGACCATGTAAATGTGCAGCCTCATTCGGGGTCTCAGGCTAATATGGCGGTTTATAATACTTTGCTGCAGCCAGGAGATACTGTTATGGGAATGGATCTGGCGGCCGGGGGACATTTGACGCATGGCCATCCTATGAATTTTTCTGGAACATTGTATCAGTTTGTGCCTTATATGGTTGATAAGGAAACGGAACGAATCGATTACGATGCTTTAGAAAAACAAGCCATGGAAATCAGACCCAAACTGATCGTTGCCGGAGCCAGTGCGTATTCGCGAATCATTGATTTCGAACGTTTTGGAGAGATCGCCCAAAAGTGTGGAGCGTATTTGATGGTCGATATGGCCCACATCGCCGGATTGGTTGCGGCCGGGTTCCATCCAAGTCCCATTCCTTATGCTGATTTTGTCACTACAACGACCCATAAGACTTTGCGCGGTCCTCGTGGAGGCATGGTTTTCTGTAAGGAAGAATTCGCAAAAAAACTAGATTCTAAAGTATTCCCTGGTATGCAGGGTGGTCCTTTGGAACATGTGATCGCGGCAAAAGGAATTTGCTTGTACGAAGCCAGTCAGCCTTCTTATAAAGATTATATCGAACAAGTTTTAAAGAATGTGCAAGTGATGGTTCAAGGATTCCAAGATGCTGGTTTCCGGATCGTTTCGGGCGGCAGCGATAATCATCTGCTGATGGTCGATGTTCTTTCCAGTATTGGAATGACGGGTAAAGATGCAGAACATTATTTGGATCTTGCGGGTATTACCGCAAATAAAAATACAATTCCTTACGATACACAAAAACCATTTATCACCAGTGGTATTCGCTTGGGCTCAGCGGCGATGACTTCGCGCGGATTCAAAGAAGCTGAGTTTGAACAAGTAACCAAATGGATCGTTGAAGTTTTGAAGAACGCGAATGAAGCCACATGTGCTAAAGTTCATGATGAAGTATTGGCTTTGACTAAACTTTATCCCGTGGAGGCACAAATTTGATCAGTCTGCTCTGTGTAGGCAAAAATAAAGAGAAAGCCCTTCGTCTTCTGGAGGATGAATATGTGAAGCGTCTTTCTGCTTTTACGAAGATCGAGGTCATAGAGCTCAAGGATGAGCCCAATCGTCACGTGGATCGATCACAAGAGGTTGACAAGATCAAAGAACAAGAGGCTAAGCGTGTTCTGGCAAAGATCCAAGATCGAGATTGGGTGGTCTTGCTTGATCTTCATGGCAAGATGATGGATTCCGTTGCGTTTTCTCAATCTTTGGAGACATGGAATCAAAAAGTATCTCGTTTAGTCTTTGTGATCGCCGGTTCTCTAGGGCCGCACGAAAGTTTGATCCAGCGTGCTAATTTCAAATTGAAATTAGGCGATATGACATTTACACATCTGATAACAAGAATTCTGATTCTTGAGCAGATCTACCGAGCTTATATGATTCAAAATGGACGTTCTTATCATAAATAGAACGTCTTTTTTTCATAAATTTACGGACCTTCCTAACAAAATCTAGGAAATCAAAATGGCAAGTGATATAATAGGAGTGCTTAGTTCAGTAGGAGGAATTAAAATGGCTAAAAGAACAGTAAAAGATCTGGAAGTATCTGGAAAAAAGGTCATTGTACGCTGCGACTTCAATGTACCTAGAAAAGATGGCGTGATCACGGATGATAATCGTATCGTCATGGCTTTGCCAACCATCAAATATTTGGTAGAGAACAAAGCAAAAGTGATCTTGATGTCTCACTTAGGAAAGGTAAAAACGGAAGAAGATAAAGCCAAAAATAATTTGGAATGCGTTGCCGTTCGTCTTCAGGAATTGTTGCCAGAGACTAAGGTAACTTTCTGCCCGGCTACTCGCGGGGAAGAATTGGAAAATGCGGTTGCGGCATTACAAGATGGTGAAATTGTATTGATGCAGAACACACGCTATGAAAAAGGTGAAAGCAAGAACGATCCAGAGTTAGGCGCTTATTGGGCCAGCTTAGGAGATGTCTTTGTAGAAGATGCATTTGGTTCTGTTCACCGCGCACATGCGTCTACTGTCGGTATTCCAACAAACATCAAAGAAAACGGTCTGGGATTCCTGGTAGAAAAAGAAGTGACCATGCTTGGAAAAGCAGTTGATGAACCAGCTCATCCGTTTGTTGCGATTATCGGCGGATCTAAAGTTTCTAGTAAAATCGATGTGATCGATAATTTGTTGAAGAAGGCGGATAAAGTAATCATCGGTGGAGGTATGGCTTATACTTTCATGAAAGCACAGGGTGGAAACATTGGTACATCTTTAGTGGAAGATGACAAATTGGATCTCGCAAAAGAGTATTTGGAAAAAGCCGGAGACAAACTGGTTCTTCCTGTAGATAATGTTTGTGCCGATGCCTTTAGCGAAGACGCCAATACGCAAGTATGCAAATCCGGAGAGATCCCTGAAGGATGGATGGGATTGGATATCGGTCCTGCTACAGTTGAACTGTTCAAAGAAACATTGGCAGGGGCAAAGACAGTTGTATGGAATGGACCAATGGGTGTATTCGAAATGAAAAAATTTGCCAAAGGTACTGAATTAGTGTGCCAGGCTATCTCTGAATTGCCAGATGCGATCACTGTAATCGGCGGTGGAGATTCAGCAGCTGCCGCAAAACAGTTGGGCTATGCCGAAAAATTCTCTCATGTATCGACTGGAGGCGGTGCTTCTTTGGAATACATGGAAGGAAAAACTTTGCCAGGTATCGCAATTATTAGCGAAAAGTAAAAAGGAGAAGAATCATCATGAGAAAACCAATTATTGTTGGAAACTGGAAAATGAATAAAAACAATGCCGAAACAGAGAGCTTCTTTAAAGAAGTGGATGCGGCAGCTGCCAGTGAAAATGCGACTTATGGAATTGGATGTCCGTTTACAGATTTAAAAACGGCAGCAGACAACGCGAAAAATTTGATCGTAGCTGCTGAAAACTGCCATTTCGAAGACAGCGGAGCATTTACCGGGGAAGTCAGCGTTCCTATGTTGGAAGAATTAGGAATCAAATACTGCATCATCGGTCATAGCGAACGTCGTCAGATGTTTGGAGATACGGATGAAACTGTGAACAAAAAGGCAAAACGTTTGATTGCGGCTGGTATGACTCCTATTCTTTGTATTGGTGAAACCGAAGCTCAATACGACGCCGGGGAAACTGAAAAAGTTATTCGTGATCAGCTGACAGGATCGATTGCCGATCTGGATGCCAAAGATGTAGCCAATATGGTTATCGCCTATGAGCCAATCTGGGCTATCGGTACTGGTAAATCTGCTACCAAAGAAGATGCACAGAATTGCTGTGCCATCGTTCGTGATCAAGTCAAAGTAATGTATGGTCAGGAAGCAGCTGATTCTGTACGTGTACAGTATGGCGGAAGTGTAAAACCTGGCAATATCGTTGAATATATGGCTTGTCCGGATATCGATGGAGCCTTGATCGGCGGTGCTAGCTTAAAAGCAGATTCTTTCTTAGAAATCATTGAGAAAACGAAATAATCTTTAAAAAGTGCAAAGGATTTTTAAAAAGAGGGTTGATACCCCTCTTTTTTTATGTTAAATTTTAGGTAACTATCGGAATAAAGAATATACTAAGGGGGTTTATTCTATGAATTATATTGAGGAACATGGTAAGAAAGTTGCCGCCGTATTATGCGTTGCCAGCTGTTTTCCAGTAGTTGCAGCTGTCTATGCAATGGAAACAGAACCAGGATGGCATGGGGATCGTTATATTAACACCGATACAACTGTCGCAACAGGATGGCAGGAAATCGAAGGAAAGAGTTATTACTTTGATGAATCGGGATCTGTTGATCAGAAGACTACGAAAAAGGCAACAGTAGCTACAGTATCTTCTACAGTAGCGGAAGAAGTTCAGACCAATGTTTCCCAGACGACAAAAGAAGTCGTTCAGGAAGAAGTAAAAGCAGTTGAAGAACAAAAAGCGCAAGAAGCAGTTGTTGAATCAACGGTTGTAGAAGAGGCAGTTGTGCAGGAGCCTGTGCAAGTGGTTGAAGAATCGACCGCAGCCGTTTCGCAGCCTACTTATACGGAAAAAGTGACTGAACCTGTTGTGGAAACACCGGCAGCCGAACAAACACCGGTTACGGAAACGCAGCCTGAAGAAGAACAAGCTCCGGTAACGGACACACAACCGGCAGAAGAACAAACACCAGCAGTTGATCAGACACCAGCAGTCGATCAGACACCTGTTGAAGATACGAATACAGGGGCTGTTAACAGCGATCTTAACACTCGTATCGCAAGTTCAGCTCAACAGCTGGTCGGCGTTACAGATGGAATGTGGTGTACACAAGTTGTTCAGCAAGCATTGGCTATGGCTGGTGTCAGTGATGCGATGCAGTTGTGGCCAGATGAATATATTTACTATGGTTACTATACAAATACGCCTCAAGCTGGAAACCTTGTTTATTATGACAATGGTGGGCGTGGAGTAGACCATATCGCAATTTATATTGGCAATGGTATGGCTGTTCATGGTAACTTCTACACTGGTGAGGGAACATCTCAAACTATTATTTCCAGTGTGTACAATGGTGGTGGAGGAACTCCTCAGTTCATCCAAGTTGTACGTTAATTTGGCGGATACCTGGCTTTTAAAGTCAGGTTTTTTTTTGTATAATTGTTCTGTTGAATTTGAGGTGATCTTATGCGGATTGGACAATCGATCGATATTCATCCTTTGAAAGAAGGCCGGGCTTTGATCTTAGGCGGTGTTTTGATTGAACATGATCTAGGCTTGGATGGCCATTCCGATGCGGATGTGCTTTGCCATGCCTGTATGGAAAGCATATTAGGTGCTTTAGCGTTAGGAGATCTTGGAAAACATTTCCCCGATACCGATCCACTCTATGAGGGAGCAAACAGTATTCAACTGTGCGCTAAGGTTTATGAAATGATGACACAAAAGGGGTATCGTATTGGCAATATGGATGCCACTATATTGATTGAGAAGCCTAAATTGGCTCCTTATATTGAGCAGATGCGTGAAAATATCGCATCGGTATTTCATTGTTCTATCGATGCGATTTCCATCAAAGCGACACGAGGCGAAAAATTAGGTTTTGTCGGCCATCAGGAAGGAGCTGTCTGTATGGCAGTTTGTTGTCTGGAGAAGAGAGTATGAAAGTTGTGATTCAAAGAGTGCGTCATGCCAGCTGTACGATCGATTCGCAAATTACGGGATCCATTGATCAAGGGTTTTGTGTTTTAGTCGGATTTACTCAAAGCGATACAGAAGCAGTGGTTGACAAAGTGGTAAAAAAGATTGTTTCATTGCGCGTTTTTTCTGACGAGGAAGGAAAGATGAATCGATCTTTGCTGGATATGGGTGGAAAGATCTTGTCGATCTCGCAGTTTACTTTATATGCTGACTGTAAGAAAGGAAATCGTCCTGGTTTTACCCGTGCTGCCAGACCTGAACAGGCGATTCCTCTTTATGAATATTTTAATCAAGCGATTGCTGGTGCCGGCATACCGGTAGAAACCGGTGTGTTTGGTGCCGATATGCAAATTGAACTATGCAATGATGGTCCTGTAACGATCGTTTTGGACAGTGAGGAGTTAGGTTATGAAAATCATTGATGGAAAAGAATTATCTACGAAGATCCGACAGACAATCAAGCAGGAAGTACAAGAAATCAAAGAACATGGGAATCGGTCGCCTTTGCTGTCCGTGATCCTGGTAGGCGATAATCCGGCAAGTCAGAGCTATGTTCGCGGGAAAGAAAATGCATGTCTTTCGGTCGGTATGGAAAATCGTACGATTCGTCTGGATGCGAATATCTCGCAAGCGGAACTGATCCAGGTAGTACGCCAGCAAAATGAAGATCCCAACGTGGATGGCATTTTGGTGCAGTTGCCTTTACCGGATCATTTTGAGACAAATCCGGTGCTGGATCAGATCTCGCCGGATAAAGATGTAGACGGGCTGCATCCGGTCAATGCGGGTCTGCTTCTGGCAGGCAGAGACGGCTTGCTTCCATGTACGCCAAACGGTGTTATGGAGATGTTGAAATCGATTGGATTGGAAGATCTAAGCGGCCTCAATGCGGTTGTTGTTGGCCGGAGCAACTTAGTTGGAAAACCGTTGTCGCTGCTTCTCCAACAAAAAAATGCTACGGTGACAATGGCCCATTCGCGAACAAAGGATCTAGCCCAAATCTGTTCAAAAGCTGACATCCTGATTGCTGCGGTGGGACGGCCCAAAATGATCACCAGTGAGTATGTCAAAGCTGGAGCGGTTGTGATCGATGTAGGGATCAATCGTATGGAGAATGGTAAGCTTTGCGGAGATGTTGATTTTGAAGATGTCAAAGATAAAGCATCCGCCATCACACCGGTGCCTGGCGGCGTGGGTCCTATGACCGTTTGTATGTTGTTGATGAATACTTTAAAAGCATATAAGGAGCATGAGTCGTATGGAAGATAAGCAATACGATTTGAATGATATCATTGAGATGAAAAAAGAGCATCCGTGTCATAAATCTAAACAATGGCGCATCATTCGCATGGGAGCGGATATCCGCATCAAGTGTTTGGGATGTGGTGCCAGTGTGTTGATGCCTCGCAGTAAGTTTGAAAAAAAATTAAAACGAGTTGTTTCGAAAGGGAGTGGATCTGAATGTCTTTAACAGCTGGAATCGTTGGATTGCCCAATGTAGGTAAATCCACCTTGTTCAATGCGATCACAAAAAGTCAGGTAGAAGCTGCCAACTATCCGTTTGCGACGATACAGCCTAATGTCGGTGTCGTGGAAGTGCCTGATTCGCGTGTGGATCGTTTGGTAGAGATTTTTCGTCCTAAAAAAACTATTTATACAACTTTCGAGTTTACCGATATTGCCGGGCTGGTCAAAGGGGCCAGTCAAGGAGAAGGTTTAGGAAATCAGTTTTTATCCAATATTCGATTGACCGATGCGATCTGCCAGGTCGTACGTTGTTTTGATGATCCGAATATTACTCATGTGGAAAACTCGATCGATCCGGTTCGTGATATCGAGATCATCAATTTAGAATTGACATTGGCCGATTTGCAGACAGTTGAGAATCGTATTGCGAAGGTGGAAAGAAAAGCGAAAACGACTTCGGATAAAGAAGCCAAACAAGAGATGGAACTGTTGAAAAAGTTAAAACCTTGTCTGGAAGAAGGCAAACCAGCGCGTTATCTGGAACTGGATGAAGAAGAACAGTTCTTTTTGAAGACATACAATCTGTTGACGGCAAAACCGGTGATCTATGTATGCAACCTAGATGAAGAAGGTGTTATGGATCCTAGCGGCTGCGAGTATGTGCAGAAGGTCAAAGAACTGGCCGATCGGGAAAATGCGCAAGTTGTCTGTTTGTGTGCCAAGATGGAAGAAGAACTGAGCGGATTGGAACCTGATGAAAAAGAAATCTTCTTAGAAGAATTGGGTCTTCCATCCAGCGGTTTGGATACTTTGATTCAAAAAGCATACAGCACATTGAACCTGTGCACTTTTTTGACCGCAGGCGAAGATGAATGTCGAGCTTGGACGTTTAAAAAAGGAATGAAAGCCCCAGATTGTGCAGGAATCATTCATACCGATTTTAAAAAGGGGTTTATTCGTGCAGAAGTCTATTCTTTTGAAGACTTGGATGCTTTGGGGAGTGAACATGCCATCAAAGAAGCGGGAAAACTGCGTCTGGAAGGAAAGGATTATGTTGTGCAAGATGGCGATGTTATGCATTTTAGATTCAACGTTTAGTCTATGTTGTGGAATTTAGAATATATCGTTTCCTTGGTGATTGCAGTTATTTTGGCCATGTCGATCCATGAAATGGCGCATGGATTGGTCTCTTACTGGCTGGGAGATCCGACCGCAAAACTGCAAGGAAGAATTTCTCTGAATCCTTTTGCGCATGTTGACTGGCTGGGAGTCTTATGCTTGCTTTTGTTTCATTTTGGATGGGCTAAGCCGGTTCCTGTTGATCCCAGCTATTATAAAGATCGGAAAACAGGAATCATATGGACAAGTTTTGCTGGGCCGGTTGCTAATTTTTTGTTGGCATTTGTATGTATTTTTTGTTTGATTTTAATATTAAAACTGAACCCTCTGTTCCTTTATTCCAATCTGGGATCGTTGCTTGAAAGCATATTATCGATGACGGCGACTTTAAATATTGGTTTTGGTTTGTTCAATTTGATACCGGTGCCGCCCTTAGACGGATCCAAAGTCTTGTTTTCGTTTCTGCCGGATGAACAATATTACCGTTTTATTCAAGGTTCTCCCTTCTTTATGCTGGTACTGGTGGTTTTGATCTATTTGGGGATCTTGAGCCAACCCTTAAGCATGATGCAGAATGGAATCTGGAATGCTTTTGTACAAATTTGTTCTTTCCTTTTAGGAATGTAGTGATGTGTTTCTTGGTTTCTGGCACCATGTTTGACAGAAACATTCGGAACCTATAAAATGATGGAGTGAGGTGAGAAACATGAAATTAGGAGAATCTTTAGAAGATTATCTGGAATCCATTCTGGTTTTAAGTCAAAAGATCGATCCGGTGCGAAGTGTGGATGTGGCAAGCTATCTCGGCTTTTCTAAGCCCAGTGTTTCTCACGCTGTCAAACTTCTGGAGAAAGATGGATATCTTCAGCTGGATAAAAACAAGTATTTGTATCTGACAGAAGAAGGAGAACGCATCGCTCAGGAGACTTATCGACGCCATAAATTTTTTATGGAAATGTTGGAAGAAATCGGAGTACCTCGCGACATTGCTGAACAAGATGCCTGTCATATGGAACATGTGATTTCGCAGGTTACCTTTGATGCGATTCAAAAATATTATGAAGAAAAGAAGTAAGTCATGGAAACGGGTAACCAAATAATTTAGGGGTTTCCGTCCGGAATTTAGGGGACAATCTAGGGGGCTGATGTTTCTTGAAGTTGTTTCCAGACCCCTAAATTGAATTTTGACCTATCGATTAGGAGCTGACATGTGTAATACATGAAAGCTCCTTTTTATTATGCTCTCTGCTTTTCGATTTCTATCACTATTTGACTTTTTTTCAGAATTATTTTGTTTTGTATTTACCTCTTGGTTTGCCGGGTTTCTTGAATTCTTCACGATGTCTCGGGACCCCTCGAACAGCGGTATTTTTTCTGGTGCTCCATAAGATCCTGTTTCGTGTATAATCAA
>NZ_JACHHD010000001.1 GCF_014202635.1 Faecalicoccus acidiformans | reverse complement strand
TGAATTGACGTTCCTTCTTGGTTTCGTTTCTTGTTCAGTTTTCAAAGATCTCTCACGCCGCTTCCCGCGCCGTGCTCAGTTATATTACCAAATCTGACAAATCTCGTCAACACTTTTTTTATAATTTTTTGATAAAAAAAAGAAGCCTTTTAAGGCTTCTTGCTATATCTGTCCTTGGAACCAGTGTTTTATTTGTTCGATCCATGACATCTTTGGCTGATTGTTGATTTCTTTTGCCTCCGTCATTGCTTTTTGCATGCAGTATTCTTGAGCAATAAATGGATCCTCTGTCGTTTCTATTCTTACGTATTCTCCATTTGAACAAAGCTTTCGAGCTTTCATATTATCTTTTAATAAGATATCAAAATATTCCAACAACTCCTGTTTCAATCTCGAATCATGGATCGGGCAGCCGATCTCCACACGCTTTTCGGTATTCCTTGTCATGAAATCCGCACTTGAAATATAAACGATTTGATCCTCGTCGGTTCCAAAACAATAAATTCTTGAATGTTCCAAGTACCGTCCGACAATACTATATACTTCTATATTTTCGGTATATCCTTTTAATCCCGGCAAAAGACAACAGATTCCCCGAATCACCATTTTGATTTTTACACCCGCTTGTGAAGCTTCCTGTAATTTTTTCATCAGATCCAAATCTGTCATGGAGTTCATCTTCAATAATATCTGTCCTTTTTTACCAGACTGCACCTTCTTGATTTCTCGTTCGATCAATTGAAGACAAGTTTGTTTCAAAGAACTTGGAGAAACGATCAACTGATCGTATTCCCCATTTAAATTTCCCAAAGCCATGTTCTGAAAAAACGAGATCGCATCTTTTCCAATGATGTCTTTTGAAGTGATATAAGAAATATCAGTATACATCTTGCTCGTTTTTTCATTGTAGTTTCCCGTACCAATCTGTGTGATCGTTTTCAACTGCCCATGACGATCTTGAAGCGTGATCATACAAATCTTGGAATGAACCTTGTATTTTTCAAATCCGTAAATCACTTGACATCCCGAATCTTCAAGAAGTTCGGCCGCTTCAATATTATGTTTTTCATCGAAACGAGCCCTGAGTTCCATTAATACAGTGACCTCTTTGCCATTTTCGGCCGCCCTAGCCAGATATCGGACGATTCGGCTATGGTTGGCCAGTCGATAGATCGTAATTTTAATCGAACGAACAGATGGGTTTTCAGATGCCTCTTTCAACAGCAGCAAAAATGGTTCAATATCATGAAAGGGATAAAACAGCAAACTGTCGTGATTCAACACTTGATCGATGATCGGTTGATGAAGCTGGAGATACTTATTAGGCTGCGGTTCAAAAGGTTTATAAAGAAGAGGGGTCGTCACGACACTGGGAGCCCTTGAGATTACATCAAAAAGATGATTGAGTTCCAGAGGTGTCTTTGATATAAACACTTGATTCTTTTCGAGGTTCAGCTCTTGACAAAGATAAGCAACGATCTCTTCCGGGGCATCCTTATAGAATTCCAAGCGAATCGGAGCCAATCTGCCTCTTTTTTTCAAGATTTTTTTCATATACTGACGATAGTCTTCGTCTTCATCAATCTCTTTTTCATTGAGATTGATATCCGCATTCCGGGTAACACGAATGATGGTTTTACTGCATACAACACTATTAGAAAAAACCTTGTTTACATTATGAAGTATGATCTGCTCCAAAAGCATGTAGTTTCCGTCTCCGTCCGGAACATACACGATGCGATCCAAGAAACTTGGAACCGGGATAATGCCGATTCTTTTCTTTCCTTCATCTTTGACTTCGACAATGATATATAAAGCCTTATTCATAAGATGCGGAAACGGATGATGATGGTCGATGATCTGCGGGCTTAGTAGAGGAAAGACCTGTACATCAAAATATTGCGCAATGAACTTTAGTTGTTTTTTCGACAATTGTTTTTTTGACAAACCAGAGATATGTAACGATTCCAACGTTTGATTGATATTCTTGACTACTGTATCACGCATCTCATAAAGATCATGGACTTCCTGATAAATCATTTTTAATTGTTCAGAAGGTGTAAATCCGCTTTTTTTATCGACCTGTGTATCATCGATCAACGAAAGATCATACAAGCTGCCACAACGAACCATAAAAAATTCATCCAGATTGCTGGTAAAAATGGATAAAAATTTTACTCGTTCCAGCAAAGGAACGCGAGGGTCGCTCGCCTCTTCTAAAACTCTTTGATTGAATTTCAACCAAGACAGTTCCCGGTTTTGTGTAAAGGGATACAGTTTTTTATGCATAATGGTTATTCTCCTAATATTTTCTCCATTAAATATCCTTCCCGCACACCATTCGTAGAGACTTGTATCCGTTTTGCTTTTGTATATTGAGCAATCGTATCGATGATCAACAAGCCAGTAAACATCGTATGTACACGATCGGGTTTGACTTTCAAGAAAAGATGGATCGTTTTACTTTCATCTTCTTGCAAGGATTTGACAAGTCTTCTCAGCATGGAAGCATCAAACTCATAGACTTCCTTTTCAATCCAGCGCATAGATATCAATAAGGAACGAATGGCCCGCATACTTCCGCCCGTCACAGAAAGATCATCTGCTTTTAAGACACTTTTCTTGCGATCGATCGCATTCAATTCTTTCAGAATTCTTTCTTGAATCTCTTTGATTTCAGATTTTGTCGGGATGATATTTTTGACATATTTGTTATATAGATTTAAAGAACCAACAGGCAGGCTCGCAACAAAACCGATTTGACGTTTATCATACAAGATGACTTCACTGCTTCCGCCCCCTGTATCGACATAAATGCCATTTTGATGTGAGAGGCCATAGATTGCCCCATGAAAGGAGATTCGCCCCTCCTGTGCCCCGCTCAATAAATCAATATGAACATGACACTTTTGGTCAATAGCATCTATCACATCTTGTGAATTGTTGATGTTTCGTAAAGAAGCTGTAGCAAACGCAGAATAACCATCAAGATGAAGAATATCGATCATTTCCCGAAACTGATCAAGACACTCTGCCAACCGATCGACTCCCTCTTGCGACATCACGCTTTTTTTAACATACTGCACTAAACCAACGGCTTCTTTCTTTGAAAGGAGTAAATTAAAATTGTGCCCTTCGATTTTATAAATATTCATTCGAATCGTATTGGATCCGATATCAATGATTCCGTAAAGCATACTGATTCCTTTCTAGACAATTATAAGTCAAATCTTCATAATCATTGTAAAATACACGTAAATTATAATCCTTCTTTAACGAGAATGAAAAAAAAGATGAAAGCGATCGCTTTCATCTATCGTGTCCATTGTGCGAATTCTTCATCCGTAGCCAAAACATAATGTGTGCCGTCCACCAGATGTTTTGTCCCTTCCAAATAATTGATTCCGCTGGATTCATAATCGTAAGTTTGCGATTTACGATGTTTTTCAACTCGCGGATTTGGTTCTGGAATAGCGCTCAATAACGATTTCGTATAAGGGTGAATTGGATTGTTAAAGATTTCTTCCGTCGTCCCTGTCTCGACCAGATGTCCTAAATGTAAAACACCAATATGATCGGAGATGTATTTCACCATGCTCAAATCATGCGCGATAAATAAATATGCTGTATTTGTCTTTTTCTGGATTTTCTTCATTAAGTTTACGACCTGAGCCTGAATCGAAACATCTAGAGCAGAAATCGCTTCATCGGCAATGATCAACTGCGGATGCATGATAAAGGCGCGGGCAATTCCGATTCTTTGTCGTTGTCCACCACTAAATTGATGCGGATACCGATGAGCATGCTCTTTAGAAAGTCCAACCAGCTCCAGCATTTCATAGACTTTCTTTTCGCGATCTTGTTCATTTTCGTACTCATGATGAATATCCAGACCTTCAGCAATAATATCCATCACTTTTCGACGAGGATTTAAACAAGCCATAGGATCCTGGAAGATCATCTGCATCTTTGTTCGCAACAGTTTGAGTTCATCTTTTGACATATTGCCAGATATGTTCTTTCCATTAAAGATGATTTCTCCTTCTGTAGGCTTATAAAGACGAATGATACTTCTTCCGGTCGTGGATTTACCAGATCCGGATTCACCCACTAAACCATAAGTTTGACCAGGCATTATCTTAAAGGAGATACCGTCAACCGCCTTGACAGTAAATCTGCGGCTGACTTTAAAATACTGTTTAAGATTTTTGACTTCTAAGATTGGTTGCTCATTCATCTTTCACGCCTCCCTTCTTCTTCATCAACTCTAAACGTTTCCGCAGAGTTTCCGGCATTTCAACTTTAGGGGCATTAGGATGCATCAGCCAGCTTGCTACCTGATGACTTTTGGATCCTGGCACATCAAACATAGGAGGATCTTCTCGTAAATCAATGTTCAACGCGAATTCGTTACGAGGCGCAAAGGCATCTCCCTGAATGTCTTGAGCCAAGTTTGGCGGCGTACCTGGAATTGTATACAGTTCATCATCCGATGTGTCCAGATCCGGCATAGACGATAACAATCCCCATGTGTATGGATGACGTGGATCGTAGAAAATCTCGTCAATCGTTCCCGTCTCGACAATCTTGCCGGCATACATCACATTGACATAGTCTGCAACTTTCGCAACAACACCTAAGTCATGAGTAATATAAATAACGGAAAGCTCTTTTTTCTTCTGGATATCTTGGATCAGTTCCAATATTTTAGCTTGAATGGTCACATCCAAAGCTGTGGTCGGTTCATCACAGATCAGAACATAAGGATCACAACTTAAGGCGATCGCAATAACGATACGTTGCCGCATCCCGCCAGAAAGTTGATGTGGATAATTCTTCATACGTTTTTCTGCATCTGTGATGCCGACCAGTTCCAAGAGCTCAAGAGCTTTTTCGTAAGCCTCTTTTTTCGTGCGCTTGTAATGATAAATCATGGGTTCCATGATTTGTTTTCCAATGGTCATTGTCGGATTTAAAGATGTCATAGGATCTTGAAAAACCATCGCAATCTTTCGCCCGCGAATCTCTGACTGCAATTCCTTTTCGGAAAGCTGACAAATATCGACTGTTTTAGGCTCATTGGTATATTCGTCATTCCAATGATATTCAATCATGCCAGAATCGATTTGTCCGTTATTTGCCAAAAGCCCCATAATAGCTTTTGTCGTCACGGATTTCCCAGAACCAGACTCTCCCACAATTGCGATTGTTTCTCCTTTATAAAGATCAAGGTTGACTCCGCGTACAGCTTTCACAGTTCCTCCACTTGTTTTAAAGGAGATATTCAAGTCGCGGATCTTTAAGATTCTCTCTCTTTGTTTTTCCATAGATTACATCTCCTTCATCGTTGGATCCAATGCATCTCGCAATCCATCGCCCACTAAGTTAAAACTGAGCATCAAAATCGAGAAAACAATAACCGGAATCGTCATCTGATAAGGAGTAATGGTCAAAGTGTTGAATCCATCATTGATCAAAGTACCTAAAGAAGCTTCCGGAATCGGCAATCCCAAGCCTACGAAAGATAAATAAGCTTCATAGAAAATTGCGTTCGGAATTGACATCATGATCATGATGATCATTTGAGAATAGATGTTTGGCAAAATTTCTTTAAAGATAATAAAGAAACTGCTGGCGCCCAATGTTCTTGATGCCAAAACAAATTCTTCCTCTTTGGTTTTAAGAACCTGGGCCCTTGTAATACGGGACATTCCAATCCATTCCGTAAAGGCCAAAGCCAAAATGATCGTAAATAAATTTGACTGCATGACCATCAATAAAATAGTCAATACGACTAATGTCGGAATGGAGTTGATCACTTCTTGGATACGCTGCATGATTGAATCCACTTTTCCGCCAAAATACCCGGAAATCATTCCATAAGTCACACCAATCACAACATCGATCAAAATCGCCATAACCGCCACAAACAAGGAAATCCGTGTCCCTTGCCACAAACGTACCCAAAGATCGCGCCCATAGGTATCTGTACCAAACCAATGCTCAGCATTGGGGGCAATGTTCTGAAGAGCTGTATTAATATCATCGTATTTCCAACTAGACAACATCGGTGCAAAAATCGCAAATAAAGTAATGATTACGATGCAGCAAATACCGATAACAGCACCTTTGTTTCGCAAGAAAAGATTAACGGAATCTTTCCAGGCAGGACGTGCCGGAGTAATCTGTTCAACAACTGAAACATCTTGATGTCGAGCTAATTTAAAATCATCAGGTTGAAATTGAAATTCTTTCAATGCTTGATTTTGTGTCATACTCAATCATCCTTTCCCAAACGAATGCGAGGATCGATCAATCCATAAGAAACATCGATCACCAGCATCATGATAATATACATTGCTGCATATAAGAACGAACAAGCCAAGATTACATTATAATCAGAAGCCTGGATACTATTGATCAGCAAACTTCCCAAGCCAGGAACACTACAGATTTTTTCGACAACCATCGTACCCGTCATCAAATTGACCAAAATAGGTCCCAAGATCGTAACGATAGGAATTAAGGTATTACGCAAAGCGTGTTTTAAAATAATATCTTTTTGCGACAACCCCTTTGCCTTTGCCAACATGATGTAATCCGAATTTAAGACAGAAATCATTTCTGTTCGCGTGAATCGCGCCACATTGGCTATAACACTGACAGACAGAGCTAAAATTGGCATGATCGCCGAATAAATCGGCTGTCGAGAACTATACATCGTAGGTAAAATATGTAAATTGGTACCGAAGATGATCAAGATCAACATAGCGAATACAAATGAAGGGATAGAAACACCGATAACAGATAAAACAGTGGCCAAAGTATCCCAGATCGTATTCTTTTTCAAAGCCGCTACGACACCAAGTAAAATTCCCACGATAGTCCCTAAAATACAGGCACTCAGTCCCAAGAAAAAAGAAATAGGCGCGCGGGAAGCGACTAAAGATGATACTTGCATATCTCGATACAAGTTCATTGAAACACCAAAATCACCAGTAAGCATTCCGCCAACATATTTGATAAATTGTTGCGGTATAGGTAAATCCAAACCATAGCTAGCTTCAATTGCCGCACGTTGGGCATCGCTCAAGTGTTCATTGTTGATTGGGGAACCTGGCAGAAAACGAACCATACAGAACAAAACAACCAGGATCACGAACAATGTCACTGCCGAAATAGCTAGACGTCTAAGTATATACCGAACTGTAGATTTAGACATCAAAATCCTCCTTTAAAAAATAAACACAATACAGGATGAGCTGTATTGTGTTTATCAAAAAATCAACTCAAATTATTGATTAAGCCTCAATATCAACATATGTAAATGTGTAAGGTACACCAACTGGTCTTTGTACAAGTCCAGTGACTGCAGGATTCTGCAAAGCCGATGTTCCTTTTTCAAATACAGGGATATTGGCATAGTCGCTCATTGCGATACCTTCTGCTTCGATCATCATCTGCCAACGAGCATCTAAATCAGCTTCAGTAGCAACCTGATTCATCAATGCATCATAATCTGCATTCGTCCAATCACCATAGTTGTTCGTATTGCCAGTGATCATTAAGTTCAAGTAAGTTGTTGGATCGCTGTAATCCGGACCCCAACGAGTACAAGCTAAATCGAAATCACGGTTTGCCTGTTTTGTATAAATACGGTCTTGTTTTGTAGTAGCGACCATTTCAATATTCAAACCTTCCAATTGAGAGAATGCATTTTGCAGATAGGTTGCCATTGTATCCATAGGACTTTCATCTGTACCATATAACAAACGCAATGTGACAGAATCTTTTCCTAATTCCGCTAATGCCTGATCCATGGCAGCCTGTGCTTCATCCAGATTATATTCAGTATAATCTGCTGCATCATCACGGAAGTCTTGTCCTTCTGGACCAATTGATAACTGAGAAGGGATAAATCCGTTTGCTTCTTTTGAACCATCTTTCAAAACATTTGTTGCAAAGTCTTCACGATTGATTGCCAGAGAAAGAGCTTTTCGCAAGTTTTGATTCTGAAGATCTGTATTATTGAAGTTTACCTGTACATAGAACAAATATCCTTCGTTAAAGGAAGTAAAGCTTTCATCATCTTTATACTGATCAACAAGATCAGAGCTGATAGGAGCGAAATCATTATTTCCGCTTTCGAAGTTCTGAGCAGCGACAGTCGGTTCCTGAACTAAGTTCAAAACCAAAGTATCTAAATTCACAGCATCCGCATTCCAGTAATCTTCGTTTTTAGAGAAAGTAGCAGTTGAACCAGGTTCCCAAGTCTCCATAACAAAGGCTCCGTTTGACAAAATAGCATCTGGACTCTTTGCATAGTTGCTTCCTTGTTCTTCACAGAATTCTTCATTGATTGGATAGTAGCATGGGAATGTCATCAATTCTTCAAAGTAAGCCACCGGAGTAGTCAATTGAACTTCCAATGTCTTGTCATCTACGGCTTTAACACCTAAAGTATCAAGATCTTCGTCCGTTAACTCTTCTCCATTTTCAGTTTTAGCCATCAATTCATCGGCTCCGACGATAGAAGCTCCGCCGGTTCCCATCATATAAGCGTAGTTACCAACATTTTTGATGATACGCTGCCATGCATAAACAAAGTCATTTGCGGTAACTTCGGTACCGTTAGACCATTTTGCATCACGCAATTTGAATGTGTGAGTCAGACCATCGTCGCTGACCTGATGATCTTCAGCGATTGCATAAGTGATCTCACCGTTTTCATCCAATCCCATCAAACCGTCGATAACGGCATGCATAGCATTGAAACTCATTCCATCATCTGCATCGCAAGAATCTAGATTCTTGATATCCAGTTCGCTGGCAAATGTGTACGTTTTACCATCTGAGCCAGAACCAGATCCACATGCAGCTAATGAGACAGCCATAACTAGCGCCGTCAGAATAGATAATAGCTTTTTCATATCGAACCCTCCTGTTATATGTGTTCATTCCTTGAACATATGTATCAGTTTAATACACAACTTTTCATTTTGCAAGAAGTTTTCAAATTTTTTTCAACATTGAAATCATTTTCATAAAGTTGCAAAACTAAATCTATAAAAAAAACAACTTCATCAAAATGACAAAGTTGTTTATCTATTGACTAATTCGCTACGATGTTTACAATCTTCCCTTTTACAACAATAACTTTACGAACTGTTTTTCCTTCGATCTGATGTTGTACATTTTCTTGTTCCATCGCCATGTTTTGAATCTGCTGTTCATCGGCATTGGCATCAGCTTCAAACTTAGCACGTACTTTGCCGTTGACTTGCACTACGATCGTGACCGTTTTATCAACTAACATCACTTCATCATAGGCAGGCCAAGGCTCATAGGCAATCGAAGCTTCCTGATGGAAAATTGTCGACCATAATTCTTCTCCTAAATGCGGTGCAAAACAGCTGAACATCTTTAAGAAACCTTTTGCATATTCCACATAGATCGTATTCTGCTTATAGCATTCATTCATAAAGATCATCATTTGAGAAATCGCCGTGTTAAAGTTCAAAGTATCAATATCATGAGATACCTTCTTAACGGTTTGATGATAAACTCGATCAAGTGCATGATCGTTTTGTTCTGTGATATTTGCGACCTCCGTATAGAAACGATTGACGCGCTCCAGCCACTTTCGAGTTCCGTCCAATCCGGTCGTCGACCAAGGCAATGCTGCTTCTAAAGGGCCCATAAACATTTCATAGACACGAAGTGCATCCGCCCCATGACTTGCGACAATTTCATCCGGATTGATTACATTTCCGCGAGACTTACTCATTTTCTCGCCGTTAGACCCCAAGATCATACCTTGATGGAACAGTTTTTGGAATGGTTCCTTTGATTTGACGACTCCGCAGTCATACAAAACCTTGTGCCAGAAACGAGCATATAAAAGGTGCAGCACAGCATGCTCAGCTCCGCCAACATAAAGATCCACCGGCAACCAGTGTTCCAACAGTTTCGGATCACCAATCGCTTGATCGTTTTGAGGATCGATATAACGGATGTAATACCAGCAAGATCCAGCCCACTGCGGCATCGTATTTGTTTCACGAACCCCTTTGACTCCATCGATTTCCACCTGTAACCAATCTGCACAATGAGCCAAAGGGCTCTCTCCCGTATCACTAGGTTTAAAATTGGTTGTTGCGGGAAGTTCCAGTGGCAATTCATCCAGCTCTACTGTGCGCATCGTACCATCTTCCATATGGATAACAGGAATCGGTTCCCCCCAGTAGCGCTGTCTTGAGAACAGCCAATCGCGAAGTTTATAAGTTACCTTAGCTTCTCCAACATGGTGTTCTTCCAGCCAAGAGATCATTTTCGCAATAGCATCTTCTTTATTTAAACCATCTAACCATTCTGAGTTGATATGGATGCCATCTTCTGTAAAAGCTTCCTTTTCAATATCTCCGCCTTGCAGAACCGGAATAATATCTAATCCAAACTTTTTCGCAAATTCATAATCTCGCGTATCATGAGCCGGCACAGCCATGATCGCACCCGTACCATAGCTGGCAAGTACGTAATCGCTGATCCAAATCGGGACTTTTTTCTGATTTACAGGATTGATAGCATACGCTCCTGTAAATACTCCGGTTTTATCTTTATTCAGATCCGTTCTTTCTAAATCTGATTTGGTCTGACACATTTTTTGATAAGCTTCAACCGCTTCCTTTTGTTCCGGAGTCGTAATTTCATTAACAAACGGATGTTCGGGAGCCATAACACAATAAGTAGCTCCAAATAACGTGTCACATCTCGTTGTAAAGACCGTAAATTCTTTATCATGACCATCGATCTTAAAGATGACATCTGCCCCTTGGCTTCGTCCGATCCAGTTTCGCTGCATCTCTTTTGTAGAAGTTGGCCAGTCCACCTCATCCAGATCTTTTAAAAGACGTTCCGCATAAGCCGTAATCTTCAAGACCCATTGACGCATAGGTTTGCGGATAACCGGATATCCCCCTCGTTCACTTTTCCCATCGATAACTTCTTCGTTTGCCAATACCGTTTTTAACTCCGGACACCAGTTGACCGGAATCTCATCAACATAAGCTAATCCTTTTTTATAGAGCTGCGTAAAGATCCATTGTGTCCATTTGTAATAAGAAGGATCGCAAGTGCTGATTTCACGATCCCAATCGTAGCTGAAGCCTAACGACTGGATCTGTTCGCGGAAATGATCGATATTCTGTTTAGTGAATTCAGCCGGATGATGCCCAGTCTGGATCGCAAACTGTTCTGCCGGCAATCCAAACGCATCCCATCCCATCGGATGCAAAACATTATACCCTTCCATTCTTTTTTTTCGGGCAATGATGTCGGTTGCGGTATATCCCTCCGGATGCCCTACATGAAGTCCATTCCCGCTAGGATACGGGAACATATCTAAAACATAGTATTTTGGCTTAGAAAAATCAGAAGTGTCGCAAGCGAATGTCTTTTCATCCAGCCAACGTTTCTGCCACTTTTTTTCAATTGATTGATGATCGTACACAGTTCATTCCTCCTTAAAATAAAAAACGCCCTTATTTCTAAGGACGTTTGCACGCGGTACCACCTTAGTTCACGAAATTTCGTGCCCTCTTTTTCTTTATCGCAGAAAATACGGATAACATTACTTATCTGCTCCTTAGCGAGTTCGAAGCACCCTTTGTCTGTCTTGCACCATCCGACAGCTCTCTATGCAAAGAATCATCATCTACTACTCTAAGTCAACGCTTTACTGTTCTGAATCATAGCATCTTTTCAGAGCTTTCGTCAATAACTTCTAAAAAAAGACGATCTTTTTTAGACGCATTTCAAAATCCTTCGTATTTAATACTGTATGACATCCACACAAGAAAATCTTCATCAGCTTTTAGAATATGCTTCGATGCGTAAAGCAACCGATATCCATCTTACTTTGATCCACGATCATTTAGAGATCCAGTTTCGAATCAGAGAACAAATCGTCCCCTTGATTCAAGATCTATGGGACCAGTCGATCTTCGAATACTTAAAATATATCGCAGGAATGGACCTGACCAATCCATTCATTCCCCAAAGCGGACAATTTGCATGGAAGCTTGAGGGGAAGACTATATTTTATCGTTTCAGCATTCTGCGCAATCAAGATTTGCAAACGGGAGTCATCCGAATTCTGAATACCCACATCAACATGACAATCGATGAATTAACGACGAAACAAGCACATCGTGATTTTCTAAAACAACTCATTTATGCTCGAAAAGGTCTAGTGATTGCCTGCGGACCGACAAATTCCGGAAAAACAACTACCTTGCATGCGATTCTCCATGCCATAAGTAAAAATTCCGGTCATAAAGTCGTCTCTTTGGAAGATCCCATCGAGATAGAAGATCCCTTGTATCTTCAGTTACAGATCAATGAAGAAATTGGTTTTAGTTATGAAAAAGGGATTGAAGAATTATTGCGACACGATCCCGATGTTCTATTGATCGGTGAAACAAGAAACTCCTATACAGCAAAAATGGTGGTGCGCGCCGCATTGACCGGCTCTTTGGCATTTACCACACTCCATGCCTCGAATACTTTAGAAGCTTTGGAACGTCTCTATGATCTGGGAATCACAAAATATGAATTAAAGAACACTCTGACGGTTTTGATAGGACAGCGCTTATATCAGGCAAGCCCAAATAAAAAGGAGATCGTTTATGAAATCTTATCCGGAAAAGACCTCAACTATGCTATCGAAAATCAAACATATCCTAAAGACTTCTTCTCTTTGTCTGATGAGATCCTTGAGGCGATTGCACAACATCGAATTCACGATTCTCAAGCACAATACGATCTTCAAGATCTCCAAAGAGGAGATCGAGGAGCTTCCTTTACTGATGGATAAAGGGTTACAAACATCTTTTATGATCGAACAAACATTCAAAGATCACGAATCGATCCTGAAATCTTTAGAATCCGGACAATCATTAGTTTCTATTTTGTGTTCACCTGCCGGGGTCTACTTTCAGATTTTAGATGCCTTAAGTCAAATCTTACCCTTAAAAGAAGCCATTCAGTGTGCTTCTTCTTTAGAGAAGGCCGGAAAAAGAAAAGCAATGCGTTTTTTAGCCAAAATGGCTTATCCCATCTCTCTTTTCATCTTCTCCTATCTCATGGTCACTTTTTTTGAAAGTTCGATTTTACCTTCGATGCAATCGTTTACCCAAGCCGAAAACTTTTTGGGCATCCAATCGATCAAATGGTTTTTATCCTTCTGGCTGATTTTGGGGTGTATAGGGATCGTCTTATTGTTGATTTTGAATTGTTCAAAAGAGCTCAGAATTTATGCAGTATCAAACCTTTTCAACAAAATTCCAATTTTTAAAGCAATGATGACCTGGCAGTTTTCCTGTGCATTATCGGCATGTTTGGGACACGGCATATCCACAGAACGAACATTGAAAACTTTATGCCTGATCCAGGATCATTCATATATTCAATACTATGCCCAAAGTCTGCAAGAGCAGTTAAAACAAGGATGCACCATTGTAGAAAGCCTTCAAAATATCGGTGTTGATGAAACATTTCTCCATTATTATCTCATCGGTTCTCGCTCTAACAACTTACAAGCTATGTTAGATCTGTATCAAAGAAAAACAGAAAAACGAATCGATCTGGCTATCAAAAAGATTTCGATATGGATCCAGGTTCTCAGTTATTTCAGCGTCGGTGCCGTTGTATTGATCGTTTATCAAGTCATGCTGATGCCAATGGAATTGCTAAATACATTTTGAAAGGAGCCCTTTTATGAAAAACAAGAACGCCTTTACGCTTTTAGAAATGATGATCGTTCTTTTGATCATTACCGTCATTTTATTGATCACTTTGCCGAATATCCAACAAAAAGAAAAAATAATCCGTGCAAAAGGATGTGAAAGCTTATTGAGCATTATCGATTCACAGATCTTACTTTATGAAATTGAAAACGATTCGATTCCAACGATATCACAACTGATCGCCGATGGTTATTTAAAAGAAGAACAAGCAGTATGTCCAAATGGAAACCCTGTGGAGATCGTCAATGGGCAAGCCGTCAGTCAATAATGCCTTTACCTTATTAGAGGGTCTGTTCGTTCTTTTGATCATTTCCCTTTTAACGCTGGTAACGATCTTTAAACCTGTATCTTCATCGCTCAAACTGTTTGGAAATCAAATCTTATCGTATTGCGTTTTTACTCAAGAAAAGGCGTTTATGGATAAAGAACAAAAAAACGTGGAAATTAAAACGGATCATGCCATTTTCGACAAGATACGGTTTGATTTTCCCCATTCCATCACATGCGATCCTTTTACATATCATTACAACGCAAAAGGAAATATCTCACAAGCGCATACGATTCATTGTCAAAATGAACAAGATTCAATTTCTTTGGTTTTCCAACTAGGAAGCGGACGTGTTCGTATTGAATAGGAACGGTTTTCTATTAGGAGATGCGTTATTTGCTCTATTACTGATCAGTCTGTGTGCCAGCTTGCTTTTAGGGGCCTTGCATCTGTTTGAAAGAAGCGGAGGTTGGATGATTCATGAAACGATCAATAAAGAATGGTTTTACTCTGATTGAAGCCTTGTTAGGACTGTTGATCAGCAGTATCGTCTGTGTGCTGTGTGTACTATTCTTACAAACTGCCGCATATATCATTCGTTTTGAGCCATTGCATCAGGAACAAATGGCAATCTTACAGCTTCGTCAGATTCTCGCATGCTCTCGTGACATTCAAGTCGACGCGGCTAAACTGACCATGATCTATCGACATGATGAAATTCGTATCGAACAAGATAAAAACCGCCTTGTTAAACGAGATGGATACGAAATATTAATGGAAGGGGTGGATCAAATACACTTTGAGGAAGAAAACAAAGACATTTTTATATATTGGACAAAACATGGCCATCACTACAAAATTCAGATCTATTAACGGATATATCAGCTCTTTAGCTCTTTTATGCTTTGCGCTGCTTATACAGATCCTTTCTTTGTTGAGCATCTATATTATTCAGAGTGCATCTTTGATTCAATGTGATCGTCAAAGCCAGTTTGATCTTGCTTGTATATCCCAAGTTAAAGGATTGATTTTTCATAATAATCAGATTCGGTTTTGCAATTGGGATCTTGAAAATCTGATCTTGATCCAAGAAATTCAAATTCACGATACTTGGGTCACATTTGAAGATCATGAGACGTATTTCCAATGCACTTATGCGAAAAAAGAAAAAAAGATCCGCATGCACATCTATTACGATATGCAAGGGATCCAAGATATCGAGTATACTTCAGACTAAAGAGAGAGAAGATATGGATTCATCCGTTTTTCCATCCCAATCGTTGTACTGGGCCCATGGCCAGGGTACACGATCAGTTGATCATCCAAAGAAGAAAGACGAACAAGCGACTCTTTCATTTCCATAAAGGAACCGGTCGGCAAATCCGTTCTGCCAATGGAATACTGAAACAAAGTATCTCCCGAAAACAAGGCATTATCTATGATAAAACAAGTCGAACCGCAAGAATGTCCCGGGGTGAACAAAACGTCAATTTCAAAATCCGCAAGATTCATCCTTCCCGGCTGTAACGGCAAAGCCGGAGATTGAATCGAAACTCGATCATAAAAAGCAACGGAAGCATTCAAAGAAGGATCCTTTAAAAATGCCACTTCCTGAGGATGAATATAGACCGGAACAGAATGAGATCTTACGATCGCATCCACTCCTTTGATATGATCAAAATGAGCGTGTGTCAACAAAACCGCTTCCAAGGTGTATGGACCTTGCGCTAAAATGGAATCTAAATCAAAAAGATCTCCTGGATCGATCACAATCGCATGATTCCCTTTTGTGACGATATAACAGTTGGCTTGAACTGGACCTAAAGGCAATGTTTTTACATTCATAGCTGGTCTCCTTTCGTTTTCATAAGGCAAAACTCCATGCAGTAAGATAGAGTGTTAAATATACACCGTATCCTTATAACAGTGCCGCATGAAATGTTAAGGATACAGATGAGCATCTCTTGTCTGTACCGGGTCTGACAACCATCTTAAAATGGAACGCTGGTTTTGATTAAATATCTGTCGACATAAAAGATCAAAGAGACAAGATGCTTGACAAGTGATGCTGATAAAAAAGACCGTTAACCGGTCTTTTTTTATTTCTTCTCCTTATGTTCTGTTTTCTGGTTACATTTCGGACAATATTTTTTTACTGTCATACGTTCAGGATGTTTCTTTTTATTTCGAGTTCCGATGTAGTTTTCTTCTCCACAAACAGAGCATTTAAATGTAATACGATCTCTCATGGTCCGTCCTCCTTACAAATTTACGTATGGATTGTATCATATTCAGGATTCGTAGGCAAGAAGATTATTCACTGGCCGGATAAAGCTCAAAATAAGCATCTAAGACCTCCGGCATGACATAATTTGTACAAGCATTACCCTTCAAATCATGTGCATTGTCCGCACTGGTTGGTGCCGAACAAGCAAAGGAAACTGTAGGATTATCATAAGGCGCATAACCAACATAATTGGCCGTCGTATATTCTCCAACTTCGGCCGTGCCGGTTTTGGCCGCGACTCCTTCTACTCGCGCCTGGATCTCCGTACCACAGTTTCCTTCCGTAACACAGGCGCGGAAACCTTCCTGAATCCGAGAAAGAGATTCGGTATTGGATAATGTACTCTTTAAAACTGCTCCTTGGGTTTCCACTACATTCTCAGAGCCGCTTTCATTGACATGCCCCATAAGATGAATTTGGTACATAGAGCCGCCAGTTGCGATCACGGAGACATATTGAAGAAGCTGCAGAGGAGTATACATATCCAGCTGACCGATTGAATAGTTCAAAGTAATTCCCGGCAGATTTCCATATCCCATATAACCTTCTACTTCACCAGGCACATCAATCCCTGTTTTATTTCCCAGACCAAAACGCGAATAATAACTGCGCATCAGATCAAGAGTGCCTCCAACATCGGAAATATTTAAACTTTCACCTTCCACATAGGTGGCTCCGCCTAAGCGAATCGCAATATTGAACATATAAACATTACTGGATACAGCTAAAGCTTGAATATCATTGACAGGCCCATAGCTCTCATAAGAGGAGAATTCTTCCCCATCGATGTTCATGACTCCGTCGTTGATGACCTCACCGATGGATACAACCCCTTCCGTTTGCCCCATATAAAGTGTAGCCCCTTTGATGCAGGAACCAGGGTTTACCAAAGAAACATAGTTTCCTGAGGCAAAATACGTCAAATCTTTCGTATCCAGATCCATTGTGTATCCAGACATTGCCAGCACATCTCCGGAATTAGGATCCATCATGCACGTAAAGAGGCTCTTAAACTCATCACGTCCTTCGGTTCCCCCATGCTCTTTCAAGACGGAAGACAATGTCTCGTCTAAGCTTTCCTGTAAATCAATATCGATCGTCAGATATAAATCATATCCTTTTTGAGCAGAACGTGTAACTTCTTTATGAGCTAATCCATTCGAATCGTATGTGATGACAGATTCTTCGCTGACACCAGCCAAATAGTCATTATAATAAAATTCCAGGCCTGATTCGCCAACCGGAGAGTTATACTGAAAACCTTTTTGCAGGTAATAGTCCACATAATCTATCGGCAAACCTTCCGTGCTGGTCGTCACTGAACCAATTACATCCGACAAGGTCTCTCCATATGGATACTCTCGTTTCCATCCGCCAAAATCAACATCAAAACCAGGAAACTCTGTTTTATGCTCCACTAAATAGGCTACATCGTCATCGCTGATATCTTCCAAAACTACATTTTCCAAAGAAGAACTATTTGAAGTCGTCATTCGATTGTAGATAACATAAAGTTTTATCTCGTCATCGGACATTTCTTCGATCTCATCTTCTGTGATTCGGTCATATAAGATCTGTGTCTGCCGGGATGTGCTCATGGTTCCATTTTGAAGACTTTCCCACTCAGAGTCCTTATAGAGATGACGACATTGGTATTGGGGATCATCTTCATCTAAAAAAGAAGTATATGTAATATACGCCTGGATGAGATCAGTGTTTGAGAAATCCTCTGTACTGACATCAAAAACAGAAACGATACGGTTGGCATATAACAGATAATCTTCCGTAGTCATATTATTGGGTGATGTATAGACAATATTATGACTAACTACAGTTTTTGCCAGGACTTTTCCATTACGATCAAAAATCTGCCCCCGCGGAGCGCTGATATACTGGGTCACACTTGTATAATCGTTTGTCAATGTGGTATAGCGATCATTTGAAAACACTTGAATATAAATCAAACGGACAAAGATCACAAGAAAAAAAATGGTAACGATACTGGCAAATCCTAAAATACGCCTTGAGATAATACGATCGGTCGGTTTCGAATCGCCCTTGGTAAAGAAAATAAAGATTCGTTTTTTTATATTTCGAAAAAACTTTGCCATACGTTCCCCCTTATGGACCTTATTTAATCACACTTTCATATTTTTGTCACTTGTTCTTGTCCCCTCGCATTTTGTATACTAAAGTGCAGGAGATGATAACCATGAAACGCACAGAAACACGAGCCGTTACCATAAAAAATGTAAGTATGGGGCATAATGATCATGTTTATATTCAGTCCATGTGCAACATCAAAACAGAAAAAACCGAAAAAGTGATAGAACAGATATTAGAATTGGAAGAAATGGGTTGTGAGATCATCCGCGTGAGTTGTATGGATCAAAACGATGCTCTTGCGATCAAAGAGATTCAAAAAGCAATCCATATTCCTCTTGTTGCCGACATTCATTTTGATTATCGGCTGGCCTTAGCCTGTATCGAGGCAGGCGCTGATAAGATCCGTCTAAATCCAGGAAACATCGGATCCAAAGAAAATGTAATAAAAGTCGTTAATGCCTGTAAAGAAAAACACGTTCCGATCCGCATTGGTATCAACAGCGGTTCTTTGGAAAAGGATATTCACGAAAAATACGGAAAACCAACAGCTGAAGGAATGATTGAAAGCGCCAAACGTCATGTTGCCATTCTGGAAGAATTAGATTTTAAAGATATCGTTCTCTCTTTCAAATCCAGCGATCCTCTTCTATGCCTGGATGTCTATCGCCTCGCGGCACAAACTTTTGATTATCCATTGCATCTGGGAGTTACCGAAGCAGGGACGACAATGACAAGCGCCATAAAAAGCTCATTAGCCCTAGGCCCCCTCTTATTGGAAGGAATTGGAAACACGATTCGGATCAGCGTTAACGGCAGTCCTCAAAAAGAGATTCCGATTGTTAAAGATTTGTTGAAATCTTGTCGTCTGATCGATCAAGTTCCTAATTTGATTGCCTGCCCAACTTGCGGTCGTACACAGTGGGATATGGAACCCGTCGTAAATGAAATAGAACAGTATCTTCAAAAAATAAACAAAAATATCACAATTGCGATTATGGGGTGTGCTGTCAATGGTCCCGGTGAAGCAAAACATGCCGATATCGCCATTGCCGGAGGCAAAAACGAAGGTCTGTTGATCAAACGCGGAAAGATCATTGAAAAAATACCGCAAAGCCAGATGGTGACACGATTAAAAAAAGAAATCGAAGCTTTCTAAAAAAAATGAGTGCATCAAGCACTCTTTCGCAACAAAGCGATCTCTTCTTTATAAGGGGGTCGCTTTTCTATATATGGGGTTTCTAAGATCTTTGTGATTTCTTGTAAAGCAAGATGATGAACAATTCTGGCTAAAGGGGCTAGACCGATGCAGCCTTTTCCGATATTCGCATGACGATCTTTATGCGAGCCCCGAATATTTTTTGAGTCATTGACATGGATGACCAGGATGCGCTTTAAACCCAATTGGGAATCAATGGTTTCTAATAAGCCTTCTGTATCTTGCAAGTCATAACCAGCATCGTGCAAATGACAAGTATCTAAACAAAATCCGATTCGATCCGGTCGATGGACCCGCTCTAAAATCATTTGAAGCTGTTCGAGATCAAACCCAATCTCCGTTCCCTTGCCAGCCATTGTTTCAAGCGCAATACGAACAGATGAAGAATCCGCATCCAATACTAGATTCAGGCCTTTGACAATCTGATCGATACCGGCTGCTAGACCCGCTTTCAAATGACATCCGGGATGCAAGACTAAAGTCGAAGCCCCCAATCGGGCAGTGCGTTGTACTTCGCTTTGCAGGAAACGAACACCAAAATCAAAAAGATCGGGTTGAACAGTATTCGCAAGATTGATCAAATATGGTGCATGAACGATGATCCGGCCGGCATCAAACCCTGTTTGTTTCATCAGATTTGATGCTTTTTCGATTTGAAATTTGTCAGCAGAGACCCGTTTTGTGTTAGAAGGAGCCCCTGTGTAAATCATACATGCATTCGCACCATAACTGAGAGATTCCTGAATGCTTCCAAAAAGATAATGCGGAGCTTTAAAAGATACATGACTTCCTAAATAGATCATTGGGAATTCCTCTTTTGTCGTTGTCTTTCTTTTGCTCTTTCTTTCTTCTGCCGTTGAATATCCTTTTGAATAATTTCTCTTTTTCGTTTTCGTTTCAGCTTCTCGATTTCTTCTCGCTGTTTCTTTTTATAATTTGGTTTGACTTTTTTTGATTTTTTCGAAACAATTTTTTCGATTTCTTTGGCCAGCGGATCTTGAGAACGCTTGCGCTTGTAACCAAAAGGTTTCAAGCAAATCCAATTTCCCTGGCGGACATCCCGATGTGAAAAAGTGATTCCTTGATTCATCAAGGACTGAATCGCTTTTTGATCCTTCTCTTGATAAAGGGCGATACAAAGTCCGTCACGCTGTGCGCGTCCGGTTCGACCGGCACGATGAATATAAAACTTTAAATCTTTAGGAAAACCGCACGAGATTACATGCGTTACACCTTCCAGGTCAATACCACGGCTGGCAATATCACTGGCAACGATATAAGGAACGCTTTGAGATTGAATCTTCTTAATGGCCTGTGTTCGTTGACGAGATTCTAAATCGCCATGTAATTCCACAAGCGGATACCCGGCTTGACGAAGTTCTCCTGCAATGGAAGCGGCTTCCTGATTGGTGTTGGCAAAAATTAAGCAAACATAAGGATTGATCGCAGGCAAGACTTTCTGTAGTTTTTCTGCATAAGACAAATGCTTGCATGGCACAAGGACATGCTCAATATCGCTTTGGAACGCTTCACTATCACGAATTGAAATCATGAAAGGATCAAACAGATACTTTTTTAAAAACGGCTGCAAAGCTTCCGGAATGGTTGCCGAGAAGACCATAAGCTGGATCTTGCGATTCATCTTGGACAATATCAGATCAATGTCTTCCAAAAAGCCAAATTCTAAAGTCATATCGGCTTCATCGACAATAAAGATTTTCGCAGTATCCAGGCGAAGCGAATTTTGATCAATAAAGAGATCTTTCATACGTCCCGGGGTTCCAATCACGATCTGCGGCTGTTTCCCGGAAGTCTTCCGCTCTGTACCCCCGGTATATCTTTTGACCGTAATGCCAAAATGTTCCCCCAATGCCCGGCAACGTTCATAAAGCTGATAAGCCAGCTCTCGAGTAGGAGTGCTGATAACCGCTTGAACTTGTTCCAGATTCGGATCGATCATCTCAAAGATGGCCATAAAAAAAGCATGACTTTTTCCTGAACCGGTACTTGAGATCCCAATCAAATCCCTTGTTTTATTCTTGCGAAAGACAACCTTTTCCTGAATTGGAGTCAATGTTTTAAAATGCTCAAATTCCATGATTTGTTGAACAATATTCTTTTGCGTCATTGTCATCACCCCTCTAAAGCCAGTCAATAATAACATAATTCAGTTTTCAAAACAAATAGACATCGATATAATATGTGCATGAAAAGAAAAATTACCCGTGTACAACCCCAAGGATACTGTGGCGGTGTTCTGCAGGCAATTGCTTTAGCAAAAAAATCTCGTATTGATAATCCGGATACACCGATCACGATTTTAGGGAACCTCGTTCATAACTCTTATGTCAAAAAAGCGTTAGCCTTATATGATTTAAAAACGATCGAGGATCCCAATCGATCCCGTCTGCAGCTTCTGGATGAACTCCAGGAAGGAATCGTCATCTTTACTGCCCATGGCGTCAGCCCGCAAGTCTATAAAAAAGCAAAGCAAAAAGGATTACAAATTGTGGATGCGACATGTCCTTTTGTTTCGCAGACTCAAAAAATCGTTCGAGATCATTTAATACAAAACGCTTGGGTATTCTATGTGGGTAAAAAAGGACATCCCGAAGCGGAAGCCATTTATTCCAGCAGCGATCATGTCATTCTGATCGAATCTGAACAAGATATTCCTTCTCATATCGAAGGAGAGATCTTCGTAACGAACCAAACTACAATGTCGATCTTAGAATTGGAGTCGATCTTTCAAGCAATCAAAGACCGATACCCTCATGCCGTGATCCATGATGAAATCTGTAACGCTACACGTGTACGGCAACAAGCGATTCTTGATTTAAAAAATCAAAATGTCGATGGGCTGATCGTTGTAGGGGACCCCACCAGCAATAATACTCAAAAATTGGCTGCAATCGGAAAAAAGGCAAACATTCCATATGTGGCTTGCGTCGCCGATGTGACTGAAATCGATCAAGAGAAAATTCGCTCTTGTCAACATCTTGCGATCACCAGCGGTGCCAGTACGCCGACTTATTTAACCGATCAAATTTGTCGATTTGTTTCTTCAAACTCAGTCGAAGTCGAGCCCATTGACATCAAACATATCCTATAGATTTGAAAAAAGACTGGAACTCCAGTCTTTTTAAAGATCATTGATCATTTTTTCGATGTTCTTGATTTTTTCAAGTACATCTTCTTTTTGCGAATCGGGTAAACGATTTAAAATCTTTTGCCACTTTCCTTTTTCGTGATGCAAGTAATTCCGATAATCAGAATCGACGATCACACGTACTCCAAAATCCCTTTCCTGTAAGCTCAGATCTTGTTTGGAGATACCATCATAGAGAACATTGAGGACCGGATAAAAATGTCCATCTTCAACGATCTTTTCCTGAAGGATCACAAAACCATTTTGGCTCAAATACTCCCTTAAAGCTTTTCCATCCTTATGCGGAGAAAGAACCAAGTGAGTACCCGGATGTATGTTGTGAAGGCCTTGGATCAAGATCTCTCTGATCAATAGGCCGCCCATGCCAGCAATCACGATTACATCCACATCAAAAGGAAGCTGATCCAAGCCATTCATCAAAAGACATTGAACTTTATCTGAACAACCAGATATTTCAATATTAGCTCTTGCCCGTTGTAACGGCCCTTGAGACACGTCGCAGGCATAAGCTTTTTGAACACGGTTTTCTAGAAGACTTTGAACCACCACATAAGCATGATCACATCCGATATCTGCCAGCACTCTTCCCTGTACAAAAGAAACGATCGTTTCCAATCTTTTTGAGACACTCACTATGATTTCACAAAGTCCTTCAATCGTTTGGAACGATTCGGATGTTTCAATTTGCGCAAAGCCTTAGCCTCGATCTGACGAATTCTTTCTCGCGTCACATTGAATTCTTTTCCCACTTCTTCCAAAGTCCGGGTACGGCCATCCATTAAACCAAACCGAAGACGAAGAACTTTTTCCTCCCTTTCGGTCAATCCTTGCAGTACGTTATTGATTTCATCTTTTAAAAGCTGGTTATTTGTGTAATCATCCGGCGAAAGCGTTTCTTTATCTTCTATGAAGTCGCCTAGATGAGAATCATCTTCTTCTCCGATAGGGGTTTCCAAACTTACTGGATCCAATGCGATTTTTTGAATCTCGCGAACTTTATCTGCGGATACGTTCTCCATTTTTTCCGCAATTTCTTCCGGAAGCGGATCACGGCCAAGATCCTGAACCAGCTGGCGTTGGATTCGGGTCAACTTATTGATCGTTTCTACCATATGAACAGGAATTCGAATCGTCCGCGCCTGATCAGCAATGGCTCGAGTAATCGACTGACGAATCCACCAAGTGGCATAGGTCGAAAATTTAAAACCCTTAGTGTAATCAAATTTCTCAACAGCCTTGATCAAACCGCAGTTACCTTCCTGGATCAAATCTAAAAACAACATTCCGCGCCCTACATATTTCTTGGCAATCGAGACAACCAGACGAAGGTTGCTGGAGATCAGCTGTTGTTTTGCTTCTTCATCCCCCTCCTGGATGCGTTTGGCAATGATCGGCTCTTCTTTCGGGTCCAAAAGAGGGATCTGTCCTATTTCTTTTAAGTACATCTTTACCGGATCGTTGATCTTGGCATGAGATGAATTCGCAAAAGACTGCTCCAAATGGCTGATCTCATCCTCAATGGAACTTTCTTCATCACCGGTTTCATCGATATCAGAGTCCAGGTCATCATCATCCGTAGACTCTAAATCAAAATCATCTTCAAGGTCTTCATCTTGAAATGCGATATCGTTATCATCGCACCAGGAAAACAATTCATCTACTTGATCATCGTCCAACCCCAGATCCGTAATCGAATCTAAAAATTGGTTCTGAGAGATGCCCAATCCAGAATCTTTCTGCGACAAAAGATAATTCTGAGCATCTTCCAATGTCTTAAATTTTTTTAATGTATTTTTTGCTTGTGAATCTGTCATGCTATCCATCCTTTCGACGAAGATTGTTTTTTTGAATAATCAATTCTTTTTTCTTCATAGCCAAATCGATTTTCGTCTGCCCCTCCGGGGTCTCTAAAATCTGGCGATTGAGCTGGTCGATTTGATCCTGCAAAGTGCATTCTTTGATCTTATCCATACTATCTGTAAAGAAACGCTCATCAAAATGTTTCATCCGATAAGGATCTTGCCTTATCGAAATCAAGAAATTTTGCAGATCTTCTTCATCGATCATGGCAATCAATTCATCAAAATCAAAGCGATTCTTTTTACGATATAGATCGTAACAATAATACGATAACCGATTGCATAGATCTTCTTTAAAGAAGCCGATTTCTTCTTTGAAACGCATAGCTGCGTCCTTGCTCAATAAGATCATATTCAAGCAAGCTCTTTCCGCCTGCGAACGTCCCTGCTTAGGCTGTTCGACATAGATTGCCGCAGTCTGAATTCGTTTTTTTGGACCCGCTTTGGGAGCGTCTTGTTTGATATCCAAATCAAAACCCGTCATCGCCCGGATCTTGGTAAAATATGTGTTTCTTTCAAATTCATTACATGTTTTTTGAATACAATTCTGCATCTCGGATGCAAATCGTTTCTTATCTTCATAGTTATCCAGATCATAAAGTCTCGAAAGATAGTCCAGATAAAACTCAGCCAATGACTGCGTTTTACGAATCATATCCAGTAACCCTCTTTGGCCGCTGGCCATGAAAATCTCATCCGGATCCTGATTCGAGAATGCTTTTACGATTTGAATATCCAAGTTATATTCCAGCGCTAGTTTAGAAAACTTATAGGTGGCTTCCTGCCCGGCCCGATCACCATCATAACAAACTATGACCGGCACCCGCAAAGCCTTGATCAATAACAGCTGTGCCTTGGTACATGCCGTTCCTAAACAGGCAATGCTTTCATGGATATCCGCTTTTTCAAAAGCGAGGACATCCATAGCCCCTTCGACTAAAATAACACGGTTGTTTTTTCGCGCAAAATTTTTTGCCCGATGGTAATTAAAGATCAAATTGCCTTTTTCATAAATCCTGGTCGAAGAAGTATTGATATATTTAGGACTCGCTTCTTCTTCGAGAAGGCGGCGAGCCGTAAATCCAACCGGATGTCCTTGGTCATCATGAATTGGGATCATCAACCGGTCATGAAAAGAAGCCGTGATTCCATACATTCCCTCCTGGATCAGCCCGGTGTCTTTCAGATAATCTTCTGAATATCGTTTCGCACGAAAGAAATTTAAAGATCTCTCTGAAGCAGGTGCATATCCTATCTGAAACCGATTGCGAATATCTTCGTTGATCTGTCTTTTTTGAAGGTATTCCTGACAGACCAGACCCTCTTCGCTTTGCAGTTCATAAGCACAAAAGCGAATATACGATTCTAATACATCAAAATACGGTTGCTCTTCCGGGACCTTTTGTTCGATTGAAAGATCCACATGAAGAGGATAGCCAATCATTTCCGCCACCTTGACGACCGCTTCTGGAAAAGAAATATTCTCTATTTTCTGGACGAATCCAAAAACATCTCCGCCGGTACCACAAACAAAACACTTAAAGATCTGCTTATCGGTAGAAATAGATAAAGAGGGGTCATGATCATCATGAAAAGGACAGACCGCCACATAATTTTTTCCTTTTTTGTTCAAAGAAAGATAATGACTCATCACATCCACGATATCCGCTTGTTGGCGAATCGCCCGCATATCTTCTTCACGGATCCAACTCAAATTACCACCTACTAAAACTGAATTTTGTCTTCAATATATTGTTTAAGATCAGAAATCGCAATACGTTCCTGTTCCATAGAATCGCGATCACGTACTGTAACACAACCATCTTGTTCTGTATCAAAATCGATGGTTACACAATAAGGTGTTCCGATCGCATCCTGACGTCGATAACGCTTACCGATATTTTGATTCTCATCAAAAGTACAAGCAAAAGATTTTGACAAGTCTTCAAACACATTCATAGCTTGATCGGAAAGCTTTTTCGATAAAGGCAGTACCGCTACTTTGTACGGAGCCAAAGCAGGATGCAGCTTTAGAACTACACGAGAATCTCTTTCCAATTCCTCGACTGAATAAGCCTCACACATTAACGCAAGCAATAAACGTTCGACACCCACACTTGGTTCAATAACATAAGGGATATATTTCTCGTTCGTTTCAGGATCAAAATATTCCAAAGATTGTTTGCTGGTTGTCTGATGCGCTTTTAAGTCAAAATCCGTACGGTCGGCAATTCCCCAAAGTTCACCCCATCCGATAGGATCCGCAAAATTGTATTCGATATCACTCGTCCCATTGGAATAATGAGCCAACTCTTCTTTGGCATGTTCACGTAAACGGATATTGTCTTCAGAAAGACCTAGATCTTTCAAGAACTGTACACAGGCTTTACAGTAAAAATCAAACCATTCTAAATCCGTTCCCGGCTTACAGAAAAATTCTAATTCCATTTGCTCAAACTCACGCGTACGGAAAATAAAGTTTCCCGGTGTGATTTCATTGCGAAAACTCTTTCCTACTTGGCCAATGCCGAAAGGAAGTTTTTTTCGCATCGTTCTTTGTACGTTCTTAAAATTAACAAAGATACCTTGTGCTGTTTCAGGGCGAAGATAGATGGTGCTTTTCGCATCTTCTAACACACCTTGAAAAGTCTTAAACATCAAATTAAACTGACGGATGGGAGTGAAATTCTTCGCTCCACATTTAGGACAAGCGATCTCATGTTTTGAAATGAATTCTTCCATTTCTTCATTGGTCCATCCATTAGGGCTCACTTCATGATGGGTCGCATCTTCAATCAGCTGATCAGCACGAAAACGCGACTTACATTCTTTACAATCCATCAATGGATCGCTAAAGCCCCCAACATGACCGCTGGCAACCCAAACATTCGGATTCATTAATATCGCGCTTTGAATACCTACATTATTCGGATCTTCTTGAATAAAGCGTTTCCACCATGCGTTTTTGATATTCTGTTTTAATTCGACACCCAGTGGTCCAAAATCCCATGTATTGGCCAAGCCTCCGTAAATCTCCGATCCTTGATAAACAAAACCGGAAGTCTTCATATGATTGACAACTTCATTAAAATCGTGAGTATTCATTTCTCTTCTCCTTTTTCTTTCTTTTAACCATCAAAAATCGACAGAAATAGACGATACTTATTATACAACAAAAAAAAGACAAAAAAAAGAAGTCGATCGACTTCTATTTTGCACGTCCAGAATATTTTCCATCGTTAGTATTTACCACGATCATTTCATCCTGGTTGATGAATAAAGGAACTTTCACTTCCAAGCCTGTTTCTAGAATCGCATTCTTGCTGGCGCTGGTCGCCGTATCCCCTTTAACAGCCGCTTCGCATTCTACCACTTTCAAAACCGCTTTATCGGGAAGAATAACCCCTAAAATCTCTCCTTCATAAGAAGAAATAGAAACATTATCATTGGCTTTTAAGAATTTCTTTTCCCATTCCAGACGATCCGAAGGGATCTCTACTTGTTCAAATGTTTCATTATCCATAAACACCAAAGAATCTTCTGTGTCGTACAGATACTGCATTTCTCTTTTTTCAATATTAGCAGGTTCAACCTTTTCTCCTCCGCCCCAAGAAAGTTCCACGTTGCTTCCCGTACGAAGATTGCGAACCTTAGCTTTGACCACCATCGCACTGCGTGCTGTTTTATTCTGTGAAATATCTAAAACAGTATAAATATCACCATCCACGTTAATTGTTTGTCCTGGTTTTAAATCATTTGAGCTGATCATAATATCTCTCCTTTATTTTCCTTAATCATTCTAAGATAAATATCGACAATGTCAAGAACCATCCTATAAGCATCAACTAAAAAACGGATGGTCCTGACACTCTTCAACCATAAGTCAAGATCTTGTCTGCTGAAAATAATAAGAACTGCATCTAAAAACTCATTATCAGACAAAATACTCAAGTTTCTGTTTTGTCCTTTATCCTGTCTATCTCATACATATAGTTCCAAAATGATAAAAAGCACTCCCAAGAGTGCTTTCTATCAAGTATCGAAAGGAATCGATATGAATAAATACTCCTCACACACAATAAGGAAGGATGTAAGTATGTGAGTTGTTGAAACTGAGCCCGGTTTCAACTTTATCCGTTTTCAATATACACCTGAAAGAGCTGAATGTAAACCCTTTCATTTGTAAATTTTTCAAAAATGTAAAATTTTCAGAATTAACGAAGTTTGCGATCAATGGCAGCCGCCGCCTTTTTTCCGGCCCCCATCGCATTGATGACAGTGGCCGCTCCGCTCACGGCATCCCCGCCGGCATAGATATTCTCTCGTGATGTCATTCCTTCTTCATCGCAGATAAAACATCCTTTCCGGTTGACCTCCAAACCTTCCGTCGTATGTCGGATCAGAGGATTCGGACTGGTCCCGATCGCCATGATCATACAGTCGATATCGATCGTAAAATTCGATCCCTCGATCGGTACCGGACGTCTTCTTCCGCTGGCATCCGGTTCTCCCAGTTCCATTCGGATGCATTCGATCTGCGTACACCATCCTTCTTCGTTTCCTATCACCTTCACCGGATTGCATAACAGATCGAAAACGATCCCTTCTTCCTGTGCATGCTCGACCTCTTCTTTTCGTGCCGGAAGTTCTTCCATGCTCCGGCGATACACGATATGGACCTCTGCCCCCAGTCGTCTGGCACATCGTGCGGCATCCATGGCCACGTTACCGCCGCCGACAACCACGCATCTTTTGGGATGTTGGACCGGTGTATCGCTCTCTTCTCTATATGCCTTCATCAAATTGATCCGTGTCAAAAACTCGTTGGCTGAATAGACCCCTTTACAGTTTTCTCCCGGCAGACCCATAAAGTTCGGCAAACCGGCCCCCGAACCGATAAACACCGCTTCATAGCCCTGTTCCATGATGGAATCGATGGAATCGCTTCGTCCCACGACAAAATTCGTTACGATCTTGACTCCCATCTCTTTTAAATGACCGATCTCTTTTTGAACGATCTCTTTGGGCAAACGGAATTCCGGGATCCCGTACATCAAGACCCCTCCCGCTACATGCAGCGCTTCGAAGATCGTGACCTCATATCCGGCCTTCGCCAGATCGCTGGCACAGGTCAATCCGGCCGGCCCGGCTCCTACGACGGCCACTTTATGACCGTTGCCTGCCGGCTTTTCAAAGGGAGCATCGTTATGTTCCCGATGATAATCCGCCACGAACCGTTCCAGACGCCCGATCGCAACCGGTTCTGTTTTGATCCCGCGAACACATTCTTTCTCACACTGGCTCTCCTGTGGACAGACACGCCCGCAGATCGCCGGCAGTGTGCTTGTCAAAGAGATGATCCGGTAAGCTTCTTCGAATTCTCCCGTCTTGACTTTTTCTATGAAATCCGGGATGCGCACATTGACCGGACAACCGCTGACACAGGGCTGGTGCTTGCAGTGCAGACACCGGTCGGCCTCTTCGATCGCCATCTCCCGCGTATAGCCCAGGGCCACTTCCTCAAAATTCGTGATCCGCACCTGAGGATCCTGCACCGGCATCGGCATTTTCTTCGGGCTCATATTCGGCATCTTACTGCACCTCCTTCGTCAGAAGATTGCACGTCTCTTCTCGTTTATGTGTCTCAAAATCTTTATAGGCCATATTCCTAGACATGGCTTCATCAAAATCCACCAGATGTCCATCAAAGTCCGGTCCATCCACACAGGCAAACTTGATCTCGTTTCCGACTTTCAGGCGGCATCCGCCACACATGCCGGTCCCGTCGATCATGATGGGATTCATCGAGACCGTGGTCGGGATCTCATATTTTTTCGTCGTCAAAGAGACGAACTTCATCATGATGACCGGTCCGATCGCGATCACTTCATCAAATTTCTCGCCGTTTAGGATCAGGTCTTCCAATTTGTTCGTGACCAGTCCCTTTTCACCGACGGAGCCGTCATCGCTCATCAGATAATAAGCATCGCTGACATCGGTGAATTCCTTTTCCAGGATCACGAGATCCTTGTTTCGAAAACCAACGATCGTCGTGACATCCGCTCCGGCCTCATGGAAAGCCTTTGCGGTGGGATAGGCGATCGCACAGCCGACGCCGCCGCCGATCACACAAACTTTCTTATTGCCGTCGATCGCACTGGGTTTGCCCAGCGGACCCACAAAATCCTGGAGAAGATCTCCTTCTTTCATTTCATTCAACAACATCGTCGTCTGTCCGACCACCTGAAAGATGATCGTGACCGTTCCTTTTTCAGGATCGCTGTCGGCAATCGTCAAAGGGATCCTTTCTCCTTGTTCACGTACACGTAAAATAATAAACTGTCCGGCCTTCGCCCGTTTGGCCACAAACGGCGCTTGAACGACCATTCGGGTCACTGTCGGATTCAAGTTTTCTTTTTTCTCAATTTTATACATCGTCTTCCTCACCCGCGCTAAATTATAACATAATCAATATTTATTTTCACATTTAGTTACTGAAAAAATTTTCATTATTCAAAGACCGGATCAAAGAAACGCATCTTTCGATTCTCATCCAATCCCGTGTTATAGTCTTTATTTACGATATAAGATAAAAAATCCTCTTCTCTTTCTGGATGCTCTACAGCATCTAAGAATAAACCAATGACATGAAAAGCCTTGTCCATGGCTTTTTCATAAAGATCAAAAAAGCTTTCTGTGCTTCGTATCGAATCATCACAAGGATGAATCCATTCATTATGCAGCAGATTCATCGTATCAAAAGGATCTTCTGGTGTATTAGGAACAAAAAAACCAGAGATCATACTTTCTAAGCCAAACAATCTTTCTATCCGAAAACTGGTTTCAAATTTTTTGCCGGATGCATCGTAAAAGAGCTTTTCCACAAAGGTCCAGTCTTCCAAGCTTTCTTTGATTTGATAAGGACGAATCTTCACGTCATAGACATCCTTTGCGATAGGAACATAAACTCGCGCGATAGCTCGAACCTGTTCTAACGTAGCCATAGTAATAGTATATGCCCGATACTCTTGAATCGTTTGTTCCCGTTTGACTTTTAAAAGAATGGCATCGATCAGCGATTCAAAGCGATGATGCCACCAGCTGTTGATGGATTGTCCATGTCCCGTCCGATAATAAACATATGGATGAGCCGTGGAATCCAAACACCAATGCAGCAGATGACCAAGAACATAAGCTTTCATATCCGTTTGGATCGTTTGATCCTTTTCTTTTTGAATGCACTCCAATGCTTTTTGATAAAACTCAGATGTTTTTGTCGCATGAACCGTATTTCCCAAACGTCCTAATTCGCTTTTTTGAAGAAGACGCGAAGGCGACAAGCCATGAAAAAACAAGAAATCCGGTCCATTGGAACCAATTTCAACCAGTTGTTTGCGAGGATCTAGCCACTCCTTCAATGAAGGAGAAGCCTCTTGTAGAAATTCGTCCGCAAAAAGTGTGTGGGTGATGATATTTGGCATCGCTATTCCTCCTTGAGTTTCTTTAACAAACCATGATACACGATATATTCCGCATAGGTATCCATACGGCAATAATTTCGAATGTCTTGAGAAATCTTTCTTTGTTCACTCTTGTCGGCAAGATCAAATGTCCGATAAGCCATGACCGCATTGATTCCATTATGAATCGCGAGCTGCTGATAAGATACCTCATCGGTAAAAAGAGGTAAGATATTCTTCAAGGAATAATGACCTCGCATACGATTCTCATAATAGACGCCCGTTTCAAACGGTTTCGAAAGATCGACCATCCGATCACAAATAGAAACTAAAGCTTTCTGGTATTGCGGAAATTGTTGTGCTAACTGAAGCAGGCGCAGTTTTTCTGCCCCTTCCATATTATAGACCAAGATCGAACCAGACTTTGGTAAATTATCGATCAGCGACCGAATGAAGGCTTCCCGACAATCTTGTACTCCAAAAAAATCGCGATGATCCAGCATTTGATCACGATCCTCAATATGCAGACTATATTGAAAACATAAAACATCAAAGGGTTTCATCCCCGGATAAGGCGGAATCCCAAAAGTGTCCCATTCAAAATCAAGATAACTGATCGGATATTGAATCTGTTGAAACCACGTCTGTAAAGCACATCGATCCATAAACGAACCATATCGGCTTGCCATAACTTGAGCATATTGCAGTCTTGAACCTTCGATCATGGAAAGATCCATATCTTGTATGTGCTCAATTCCCTTTTGAAATACTTCCAATTTATACTGAGAAGTTGTCAAGAACAAGGAAGAATCGTCCGGAAGCAAGCTATCATCAAAACAATCTTCGTAAAATGTACATCGCCGCCCAGCAGTGCATTGTTTATTTCGCTGCATCGTTATCGCTTCTTGTTCAAAAAGGACATTCGCATCTTGAATCATGGTTTCCAGATCCGGATTCAGCGCATCAAGCACTTCCTGAATCGGTTTGGAAGGATGATTGCGGCGATTAAAAAAACAATCGCTTCGAAAAAACAACGAATCCAGATCTAATGATTCTTGGCGAACATAATCCTTTTGTATAAGGATGACTTCATGAGAAACAATGTTGATTCCACACTGTTTTGCGATCATTTGATTGAGTTTAAAACGCAGTGCTTCACTCTCATGTACCGTACTATTCAAATACGGATATATGGCATGATATCCATTTGGCTTCTTGATCAGGATAGGGATCTGTGTACGACATTCCCGATAGGAAAACCGTGCATGCAAATAAACAGGGGCCCCTTTCATTTTCTGAAGAGTCGCCTCATTGGTATCACCCACTTCTCCATGGGGAGCTTCTTCAATCTTCAAATAGCGTTTCCAGAGGCTGGAATAGGGCTCGATCATATGAAAGTAATGAAGCGGGGTTTGCTTTTTATGATAGTAATTCCATGCCAGTTTAGGGCACCGTTGCATATGTAATAAATCGGAGACATGTGTCATCATTTTTTTATTCACCAAATTCTTTCCATTGATTGATCTTTCCTTGAAACTCCTTGACAAAATCTTGCGGTTCCAAGATCTTGACCAAACCGTCAAACGAAAAGATCTGCCGATATAGTTCATATCGGTCAAAACATAAAAAACCATATTTTTGCTCGTCAATCTTCGTTACTTCATGACCCCAGCTGCCAAATTCTTCAAAACGAGATTGAATGGCAGGATCGACCCATACAATCACTTTTTGAACATCGGAACGAATCAAGCCAAAGCGTGAAATGACCTGATGCAGCTGATAAGATGTATCCCAAAGAAATGATTGAGATGTGATCTGCAGATCAAAAAGGCGCTGCGAACTAAAACGATAGATTCGATAATCTTTTCGGCTATGGGAAAAGCCGATCAGATAATACGCTTTTCGATAATGTACGATATCATAAGGATCAACTAAGATCTTTTGCGGTTTGGGATCCTTAGAACCTTGATATTGGATCTGAATACACAGGCGAAGCTGAATGGCTTCCCGCACCTGATCGATCCATTGTTCGACTTGTTGGTCAAAAGAAGTAAAGGGACTCTCAATATAAGTTATCCCCCGATTATCCGGTTCACAAACTTGGCCCAGGATCTTATCCATGGCTCGATGAAAATCCTCATAGTGCGTAAACTCTTTATGTTGATGAATAAAAGCAGATGCTTCTTTTAATGCCAATGTTTCATAACGAGTCAATTTAGGAACAGGAAACAAAGCGCTCTTCTCCAATAAATATCCGCCGTAAGGTCCTTTTTTATGCTCGATTGTAAATCCAGCTGTTTCTAATTCTTTACGATATTCACGGATGTTGCGAGGATTCGTCTCAAGAAGAGCCGCTAGCTTCTCTGTTGAAATCGGTTCCTGAATCGCTCGTGCCTTTAAGATCATCAACATGCGAATCGTTAATGCGGTTCGATTCAATTCGATTCCCCCTGACATGTTCCATTGTACTCTAAAACACTCTGAAAAAAAACGTCTAGGCACACCCTAAACGTCTTGTACTTGGTTTTCCTTTTTGCGGTTTCGCTTCCAGACATCTTCGCGGATCAATTGATAGATACAAGAACAAACCGGAATAAAAACGATCATTCCAATGATTCCCGCCAAAGAACCTCCTAAAGTAACCGCTACGATCACATACATAGGCGGCAAGCCTACGCTTCGTCCGACGACATTTGGATAAATAAAATTACCTTCTATCTGCTGTATGCAGATAAACATTATTATAAAGTAGACAGCGCTCATGGGATCTTCTACCGATATGAACAAGGCCGCCAAGATAGCGCTGACCAATGCCCCGAACATCGGCACAAAAGCGCCGATCGCGACAATCAAACCCGTTAAAACCGCATAAGGAATTTTGAAGATCGTACACCCAAGGAAAACTAAAGATCCTAAAATCAAGCATTCACAGCTTGTCCCGGCAATATAGCTGGTAAAAGTCTTCTTGATGATATGACAAACGTGCATCGTCTTCTTATACTGAGGCGTAGAAAGATATGCCTTCAACAAGGCTTTGAGCTGACGGACAAAAGTTTTCTTGTTGAACAATAAGATAAAAGAAAACATCACGGCAATACAGGATGTCGCAACGACAGAGATCGTTGTCGTTAAAGCCGAATAGATCGAATCAAATAAACTGTTGGCTCCTCCCGAAAAGATCCAGCTCAAAACATCCGGCACCATCGAAGATAGATTGGAAAGATCTGTAAAAGAAGATCGCATATTCACCAAAGGTTCGTGAATGGAAGGAAAGGTTTCGGTGGTTTCTAAAAGCCACTTATAAAACTGATCGATAGCCCCTGGTGCTTGTTCCACTATACTTTGTAGAGATGACAACAGCTGCGGACTCAATAAAAAGATGAATCCGAAGATGATGGAGAAGACAAATACAATAGCCAAGATATTCGCAATAGCGCGCGTACCTGTTGATTCTTTAAAATGAAGCCATTTACCCCCGTATTTAATAATAGCGTTAGCTACAATATTAAAGATAAAGGCCAGCCCGGCTCCAAATATGAAAGGATTGCATATCGCAAGAACCTTCCCTAAAAAAGCTAATATCACATTAAAATTAAAAATAATCAAAACAAGGACAGCTGTAAACAAGATCAAATGCTTGATCATTGCCTCCCAGTCGCGTGTGTTTTTATTCATGCGTTCACCTACTTGTTTTTATTCTACGTCAATTCGAGACTGAACTCAAGAAAACCATTTCCAATCGAATCAAACAAGAACTATACAGAATCGACAGATTACTTATACAAAACAGATCCGTGAAATCACAAAGGATGGATTTTTTGTTTCAATCCATTTGAAATATTGATAGAATATCCGTAATGGAGGAAGCAACATATGAAAATTGTAGACGAATATTTTGGATGTGATGTATTTGGTCCTGCCGCCATGCAGCGATATCTCCCGCATGCGATCTATAAGCAGATGATCGCCGTTATGGAACATGGTAAAGAGCTGCCAAAGGAGATTGCCGATACCGTCGCAAATGCTATGAAGGATTGGGCCATGGATAAAGGGGCTACTCACTATACCCATTGGTTTCAGCCTATGACAGGCATCACGGCTGAAAAACACGATGCCTTCATCAACCCCACTGGGCCGAATGCCGTGATCAGTGATTTTAGAGGAAAAGAGTTGATCAAAGGTGAACCCGATGCCTCTAGTTTCCCAAGCGGTGGTTTGAGAGCAACATTCGAAGCCCGTGGCTATACGGCTTGGGATCCGACCAGTTTCGCTTTTGTCAAAGAAAAGACACTTTATATACCAACGCTGTTTTGTAGCTATGACGGCTCAGCTTTAGATAAAAAAACACCATTATTGCGCAGTATCGATGCATTGGACAAAGCCGCTGTTCGTCTTTTAAACATAATGGGTTATGATGTGCAGAAGATCACAATCACGGTTGGCCCGGAACAAGAATATTTTTTGATCGATGAGAAAATGTTCAAAGACCGGATTGATCTTCTGGCAACCGGCCGAACTTTGTTCGGGGCTCCGCCGGTGAAAGGGCAAGAACTGGATGATCATTATTTTGGAAACATCGACGAACGCGTCAAAGCATATATGGAAGAGGTCGATGAAGAACTGTGGAAATTGGGGGTTTATGCCAAAACAGAACATAAAGAAGTTGCTCCTTGCCAGTTTGAGCTGGCTCCCGTTTTCTCCAGCGCCAACATTGCCAATGACCAGAACCAAATCACGATGGATGTCCTGAAACGTGTAGCTGCGCATCATGGATTTGTTTGTCTGCTACATGAAAAACCGTTCGAAGGCATCAACGGATCCGGGAAACACAACAACTGGTCCTTCACGACCGATCAAGGTGAAAATCTTTTAGAACCAGGCGATAATCCAAAAGATAATATCCGTTTTTTGACCATCTTGGCTGCCATTATCAAAGGTGTGGATGATTACCAAGATCTATTGCGTATTTCTGTTGCATCTGCCGGAAACGATCATCGTTTAGGGGCCAACGAAGCACCGCCGGCAATCATCTCGATCTATCTAGGAGAAGAATTAACCGCAATCTTAGAAGCCATCGAAGAAGAAAAAGAATATATTGACAGCGCCAACAAAAAATTAGAGTTGGGAGTCAGCGCTTTACCGACGATTGCCAAAGACTCAACCGATCGAAACCGGACAAGTCCGTTTGCGTTTACTGGAAACAAATTTGAATTTCGTATGTTAGGATCTGCATTAAACATCTCTTGTCCCAACACGATTTTAAACACGATCGTTGCCGAAGAATTGACACAGTTTGCGGATGAGCTAGAAAACTATGCAGCTGAAGACCTGACAAAAAAAATCATCGATTTGATTCGTCGTACGCTTAAAGATCATAAACGCATCATCTTCTCTGGTAACGGATATAGCGAAGAATGGCGTTTAGAAGCACAAAAACGAGGCTTGATGGAGCTCAAAACAACGGCTGATGCACTTCCTCATTATACGGACCCGAAAAACTTGGCTCTGTTTGAAAAACATAAAGTGTATTCAGCCAGTGAACTGCATGCTCGCGAGAATATCCTGTTAGAAAACTATTATCAAGTCATCGTGATTGAAGCCAAGACAATGGCTTATATGTTGAGAAAACAGATTCTCCCGGCAGTCTTTGAATACGAAGCCAAATTGGCGACGATCATCCAAACAAAGAAAACAAGCGGTATCGATTCTCCGTTAGAAGAACAGATCTTATTCAACATCAACGATCCATTAGAACTTGTATCCAAACATTTAGAAAATCTGGAAGAACTCTTAGAGAGCAATCCGGAAAACGAAAAAGAGAAAGCTGTTTTTGCTGCTGATAAGATCTTGCCTTTAATGGAAGCAATCCGTTCATTGACAGATACGATCGAAAAGAATATTCCTAAAGATTTCTGGCCATTGCCAGACTACAATGATATGCTCTTCCGCTCTACCCAATAAAAAAGAAACCCGATTCCCCGCCTCCTAATAAGAAAACATGAGATAGTCCAGTAAAATCAATGTTTTCAGAGGCAAGGAACACGATGTGAAGTCAAAAATTTTAATACTGGCAGGATAAAGGGTGCTGATGTGAAATATCAGCACCCTTTTCCTGTCCCAAACGCCATAGGAAATCCTATGGCGTTTTTTACTTTCCATCAAGTACACGGAAAACTGTATTGAAAGGGGTGAGAAATCGAAGGTATTTCTTCATGTAGGAAATGCAAATCAAGTGTCCATAGGTTTTCCCACATGGAAAAGTAAATGGGCACAGAATTGAATTTTTTCCGAAAACGAACACTTTTCCAGACCGCCGGAGGGAGGTGAGATTATGGCGGTATTTCGCATTGAGAAAACCCGTGACTACACGGTGATGGCAAACCATCATCTGCGGAACACGGCGCTGTCGCTGAAAGCGAAGGGGCTGCTGTCCCTCATGCTGTCCTTGCCGGAGGATTGGGACTACACCACCAAAGGCCTTGCCCGAATATGCCGGGATGGAGTGGACAGCATTTGTGCTACGGTCCGGGAGCTGGAGGATGCGGGATACATTATCCGTGAAAGAGTCCGTAACGCCAACGGGCGGCTCGGCAGCATCGAGTACACGATTTTGGAGCAGCCCAGACCGCCGGAACCTAAACCGGGAAAACCTGAACGGGAAAATCCAGTTCAGGTAAAACCAGTCTTGGATTCTCCTGTCTTGGGAAAACCTGAACAGGAAAACCCCGCACAATTAAATACTAAAGGATCAAGTAAACAAATATCAAATACTGATTCATCAAGTACGGAAGAATCAAATCCTATCCAATCAAGCCCCCAAACCCCCACGGGGGTCAGCCGGACCGGACGGGACTGGATGCGAGAGCGAGAGAACTATCGGGAACTGATTTTAGAGAATATCGAGTATGACTATCTATGCCGGGATGACCGGCTGGATCGGGATATGCTGAATGAGTTGGTGGAGCTCATGGTGGATACCGTCTGTTCCCGCAGGGAAACAATCCGCATTGCCGGGGACGACTATCCGGCGGAGGTGGTCAAATCCCGCTTCCTGAAGCTGAACAGTTCCCACATCGAGTATGTGCTGGACCGGATGCGGGACAACACCACCTATGTCCGCAACATCAAGAAATATCTGCTGGCTGCCCTGTATAACGCCCCGGCCACCATTGACAGCTACTATGCGTCCCTGGTGAACCACGACCTGTACGGCAGCGGAGAAAGGAGGTAATCACTCGTGCAGGAAGAAGTCACCCAGCGCACCGTTACTCTCTGTGTGGAGGCCACCAAGCTCTCCGCCGGGATGCTGCAACAGGCCATGAAAAAAGTGCTGGACGAGATGCAGAAGGGCGTGACCGGCCACAAGACCAAGCTGCACCACGGCAAGCAGACCCTCCGGCAGCTTATGAAGCACAACACCGGCGTTTCAAACATCGAGATCACCGACCAGAACATCCGGGCCTTTTCCGTCACCGCCAAGAAGTACGGCATTGACTTCGCGCTGAAAAAGGACACCAGCGGCGATATACCCCGCTACCTGGTGTTCTTCAAGGGCCGGGATGCCGACGTTATCACGGCAGCCTTTCGGGAGTTCTCCGCAAAGAACCTGGAGAAAGAGAAAAAGCCCTCCATCCGCAAGGAGCTGGAGCAGGCGAAACAGCAGTCCAAAGCCCAGCACCGCCAGCGGGAGAAGGTCAAGACCAAAGACCGGGGTGTGGAATTATGACGGTTGACTGGAAGAAAAAGCTGATCCCCAACCTCCCGTATCTGCTGTTCGTGTATCTCTTTGACAAGCTCTGCCAGGCGGTGCGCCTTGCGCCCGGCCTTGACGCCTCTGAAAAGTTCCTGCATTTGAGCCAGGGCTTTACGGAGGCGTTTTCTTCTGGGCTGCCAAGTCTGCATCCGCTGGACCTGCTGGCGGGCATCGCCGGGGCGGTCATTGTTCGGCTGGCGGTGTATGCCAAGAGCAAGAATACAAAGAAATATCGCAAGGGCATTGAGTACGGCAGCGCACGATGGAGTGCATAATCTTAAGTGTAAAGGAACTCTACATGGACGCACAGGAGGATATGCACATGAATGATTACAACAAAATCACAGCCCTTTACTCCCGTCTTTCCGTAGGGGACGAGGACAGGGACGGCGGCGAGAGCAACAGCATACAGAACCAGAAAATCTTTTTGGAGAACTACGCCAGAGGGCAGCGGCTGACGAATATCCGGCACTACATCGACGACGATGAAAGCGGCAGATTTTTTGACCGTTCTGCCTACTCCCGCATGATGGAGGACGTTGAAAACGGGAAAATCGGCGTTTGCATTATGAAAGACCTTACCCGCTGGGGGCGCGACTATCTCCAAGTCGGCAACGCTATGGAGATATTCAGACGGAACAACGTGCGTTTTATCGCGGTCAACAACGGCATTGACAGCGAGAAGCCCGACACATTGGAGTTTGCGCCCTTTATCAACATCATGTCGGAGTGGTACGCAAAGGACATCAGCAAGAAAGTGAAAACGGGCATTAAGACCAAAGGCATGAGCGGAAAGCCGATTGCCACCGAAGCCCCCTACGGCTATGTCAAAGACCCGGACAACAAGGATTTTTGGATAATCGACGAGGAAGCCGCCGAGGTTGTGCGCCTTATTTTCCGTTTGTTTATCGGCGGGAAGAACCGCAACCAAATCGCCGTATATCTGAAAAACGAGCAAATCCCTACCCCCACTTTCTACATGAAAGACCGGGGATGGGGAACGTGTAAAAACAAGGCGCTCAATGAGGATAACCGCTACAAGTGGAACAAAGCCACCTTGACCCATATCCTTACGCGGCAGGAGTATTGCGGCGATGTAGTCAACTTCAAGACTACAAAGCATTTCCGGGACAAGCGGAACCACTATGTAGACCGGAGCCAATGGCAGATAACCGAAAATGTGCATGAGCCGATTATTGACCGCGCCGACTTTGAAACCGCACAGCGGATTTTGGAAAACGCGCCCGTCAGACGCCCCAACGGGGACGGGGAAATCCACCCTTTGTCGGGCTTGCTTTTCTGTAAGGATTGCGGCGCAAAAATGTACATCCGCATAGATTACAGAAACGGCGGCAAGCGGCACGTTGCCTATTGCAGCGAGTACCACAAGGGGAAAGCCAAAAACCCCAAGTGCCATTCCCCGCACATCATTGACGCGGATTTGCTCATGCAGACCATCGCGGAAGTGCTGAAGAAAATCGAGGACTATTCTATCAGCAACTGGGCGGAATTTGAAGCCTTAGTGAAAAAGAACCTTGCCATGCAGCAGACCGACAAGACCAAGAAACAGCAGAAGCGTATCCCGCAAATCACGACGCGCCTTGAACAGATTGACAAGGTGCTGAACAAGCTCTATGAGGACAACGCCCTCGGCACGATCCCGCAAGACCGCTATGAGCAAATGTCGCAGAAGTATTCAGAAGAATACTATGCGCTGAAAGCGGAGCTTGCCGAGCTGCAAGAGCAGCTATCCGCTTTTGAGAACGCGGGCGGACGGGCGCAGAAGTTTTTGAAGCTGACGGAACGCTACGCTGCCTTTACCGACCTGACCCCCGCCATTCTCAACGAGTTTATCAGCCGGATTGAAGTGCATGAGCGCGACAAGAAAAGGGCAAAACAAGCCATTCAGCACATCGGGATATATTTCAACTATATCGGCAAATTTGAGAACGAAGTGACACAGCTTACAGAGCCAACGGAGCAGGAAATCCGGCAAATGCGGGAGAAAATCGAGGAAGCCCAAAAGGAAAAGAGCCGCGCCTACCACCGGCAGTATTCAAGGGAGTACCGGGCGCGTAACCTTGAAAAGCGACGGGAGTATGACCGCATGAAAGCACGGGAATACCGGGCAAAGAAAAAGGCACAGGAAGCCGCCGCAGCACCCGCACAGTAAAACCGAATACTGACAACCAAGAGGGATTTTCCGGGCTACGGGAAATCCCTCTTTTGCACCCAGAGAAAGGAGCCGCCTATGGCAGAACAGAACGGGACACCTCAATCCCCCGACAGTGTTATCACGACACAGAGGGACGGACAGACCATCGTTGCGGAGTTGTTTTTCAACCACAGCGGCACAGAAACATTCCGCGACAAGCTGCTCAAAGTGATACTTGCCGACAGCTTGCAGGACGGTCAAGAGCCGGAAAAAACGAAAATCACGCGATAGGAACCGCCCGGACGAAGAATGGTTCGCCGGGGCGGTTTCTATTTGAAAATCCCCATTTTCCCCAAGTCAAGAGCCGGGAAAATTCCCTCAAAAATGCCCCTCTCTCCAAACGAGGGCGCAGAAAGGAGAGTTTATGCGAACAGGGCTTCCCAAGCAAAAAAAGGTCACAGACATCTGGTTTGATGAGAAAGACCCGTTGATCCATATCCGTACCCACAACACCGACTTGAAGAAGCGGCTTGCCGCCTATGCCGAGCAGCACCCCGATGTGTGCCGCCAGACCGACGCAGACCCGGAAACGGGCTGCATGGAGTTTGACATTGAGAAAGGCCGCTTCTCTTTCCGTCTGACCGCCCCATACAGCGAGGAACGGCGGGAAGCGGCGCGGCGGTATGCCAGAGAGAGCAACGTCGCCGACAGGCTGAAATAGAGTTGAAATGTTCATAGTTTTGTGCTATACTTTTTCTAAAAGCAGAGTAATACTGCGGAATTGATTAGAGGACAACACAATGGTTACATTTATGAGATTAAGATAAAACCGCGAGTTATGTTGCGGTTATCCGTATTGCATAACTCGCTTATTGAAGCAGAGATGTAATTACGGAGGAAAAACAAATGAATAATAATTTATCACGCTTTGCAGACAGCAAGGTTTATTTTCAATGCCCAATTTGCACAAAATCAATGGATATACAAGGCAATAGCCTAATTTGTAGACATGGACATTGCTTTGATATTTCAAGATATGGGTATGTAAATTTGTTGTTAAAATCATCGCCCAAAACCAACTACAGCAAGCGGTCTTTTGACAACCGGCACCAAATTTTGGAGTATGGCATGTATGATGTTGTGTTGGAGAAAATCATACAGTTTATTTCTGATACGCCATCTATAAGAAACATTTTAGATGTTGGTTGCGGCGAGGGTTTCTATGCAAGGCAGATACAGCAAAGAACAGAACGAAACATCTTTGCCTTTGACTTGTCAAGGGAGGCAATACAGATTGCATCAAAAAAAGACAAGCGCAAAGCAGTGAAGTGGTTTGTTACTGACTTATCAAAAATCCCTTTGAAAGACGGAAGTATGGATTGTATTTTAGACATATTTTCGCCTGCACACTACAAAGAATTTCAGCGATTGCTATCTCCTAACGGATATGTTGTGAAAGTAATTCCTACGAAAAATCATTTGAGGGAAATCAGGACTAAAGTGCAAGCACACTTGAAAAATCCAGATTATTCAAATGAGTCTGTCGTTGAATATTTTGAGAAATATCTTAAAACCATTTCAAGAGAAACGGTTTCAGCCACCGTACAGTTGTCATCAGAACAAAGAATGTCGTTTATTGAAATGACGCCGCTTCTCTTTTGCGTTGAAAAAGATTGCGTTGATTGGCGTACTCTCACACATTTGACAATCGAAGCTGATGTTTTAATAGGAATGTATTAAAGGGCGTATTGATATTTAATATTCCCATTTATTGAGCAGAACGGAGTAAACCAAACACCCTAATCAAAAGGACAGCCGAGGAAATCGACTGTCCTTTTTCTGTGCCGACAGGTAGAAAGGAGTGACCACCCATGACGAAACCGAGAGAAAAAAACGCGAGGAATTGCAAGCCGAGATTGAGGACGGGAAGAAGAAAATCCGGCAGCTTGAAAATCGGGAAAAGGTGTTGCGGCAAAAGTTATCCCAAGAGGAACGCAGGACGCGCAGCCATCGGCTGATCGTCCGGGGTGCGGTCTTTGAGAGCATTGTGCCAGAAGCAAAGACCATGACCGACGAAGAAGCCGCCGCCTTTCTCCGGCTTGCCTTGACGAGCGAGCCAGCACAGGAGTTTTTGAAAAAACGAGCCGGGGACGGGAACGCGGAATAATCCCTTTGGAACAAAGGGCGCACTTATACACCCTTGCGGGCGTGTGCGCTCTGCCGAGGGCTTTATCTCCGCACAGGGAACTTTCCCCGCGCTCCGATATGGCGGCTTTGCCGCAACAAGGGGCTGCACCCCTTGCGCCGCTTCGCGGCTATCCCTGCACACCCACAAAAACAGTACACCCGCCCCGGCGTCTGTACTATTTTTGCGGGTTTTATTATCCTATCCGGGAGGTGATACCCATAGCCATTTACCATTGTAACATCGGCATTGTGAGCCGAGGAAAAGGCAAGTCAGCCGTTGCCGCAGCCGCCTATCGAAGCGGCGAGAAAATCACAAACGAGTGGGACGGAATGACCCATGACTACACCCGCAAGCGCGGCGTTGTCCATACGGAAATCCTACTGCCGCCCCATGCCCCGCCCTCTTTCTCTGACCGCGCTGCCCTATGGAACAGCGTGGAACTTTACGAGAAAGCCGGGAACGCCCAGCTTGCCAGAGAGATTGACGCAGCACTCCCCATAGAATTATCCAGAGAGGAACAGATCCGGCTCGTCCGGGAATACTGTTCCTCTCAATTTGTTTCCAGAGGAATGTGCGTTGATTTTGCCATTCACGACACCGGCAGCGGCAACCCCCATTGTCATATCATGCTTACCATGCGCCCCCTTGACGAGCGCGGCGCATGGGCGGCGAAGTCCAAAAAGGAATATGACCTTGACGAAAACGGCGAGCGTATTCGCTTGCCAAGCGGCAGATACAAGACGCACAAAGTTGACCTCACAGGCTGGAACGACAAGGGCAACGCGCTTTTATGGCGCAAGGCATGGGCGGATATTTCAAACGCCTACCTTGAACGCGCCGGAAGCCCGGAGCGTATCGACCACCGCAGCAACGCCGAGCGCGGCATTGACGAGCTGCCTACCGTCCACATGGGCGTAGCGGCTTGTCAAATGGAGAAGAAAGGCATAGCCACCGAGAAAGGCGAGCTGAACCGGAATATCCAAAAGGCAAACCGCCTTATCCGGGAAATCCGGGCGCAGATTGGAAAGCTCAAAGAATGGATTGGCGAGCTGTTCAAGGCGCGGGAAACCGCCCCGGAGCAGCCCCCGCAATCCCCCGGCCTTGCAAATCTGCTGATAAAGTATATGAGCGTTCAGAGGGAAAAGAGCCGGAAGTATTCGCAGTATTGGCAAAGGCAGCACGCAGCCGATGAACTGAAAACCGTATCACAGGCAGTCAATTTCCTTGCGGAGCGCGGCATTTCCACCCTTGCGGAGCTGGACGCTGCCCTTTCCTCTGTCAGCGACCAAGCCGACGCTATCCGGGAGGGCATGAAAACCGCCGAGAAGCGCATGAAAGAATTGCAAAAGCTGATTGAGTACGGGAGGAACTACACCGAGTACAAGCCCATTCACGACGAACTGAAAAAGCTGAAAAATGGCTGGACGAACAAGCGCGACAAGTACGAGGAAACCCACCGCGCCGAGCTTACCCTATGGAACGCAGCGAGCCGCTATCTCCATGCAAATCTGCCGAAAGGGACAAAGCCCCCCTTGCCTATTTCTGAATGGGAAAAAGAGTATGCCACCCTCAGCGGACAGAGGACAGCGGAATATACCAAGCTGAAAGAAACCCGCGCCGAGGTTGCCGAGCTGCACAATATCCGCAAGTGCGTTGATATTGCGCTGAAAGCCGACCAGCCAGAGCAGACCCGCGCCAAGCGGCATGACTTAGAACGATGAAAGGAGTTGAGATTTTTGTACTACACCCAAGAACAGATAGACCGGGCGAACCAAGCCGACCTTGTTTCTTTCCTGCAATCACAGGGCGAGCAGCTTACCCGCGCCGGGAATGAATACCGCTGGAAACGGCACGACAGCCTGACCGTCCGGGGAAACAAGTGGTACAGGCACAGCCAGAGCAAGGGCGGCGGCCCCGTTGATTTTGTCATGGAGTTTTTCGGAAAGAGCTTCACCGAAGCCGTGGAACTTCTCACAGGAGAAAAGGGAGCCGCACCGCCGCCGGACAGACCTTGCCCCGCGTCCCTTTCCGATTTCCGGCTACCGCCCCCAAACAGCGACAACCAAACAGCGAGGAACTACCTCACAGCAGCCCGCCGCATTGATGAAGATGTGACGGGCTTTTTCTTTGCTCGCGGCGATATTTACGAGGACGCAGCCCACCACAACGCCGTATTTGTGGGGAGGGACGAGGACGGAATACCGCGCTACGCCCACAGCAAGGGAACGGCGGGAAACTTCCGGCTTGATGTGAAAGGCAGCGACAAAGCCTTTAATTTCTGCTACCGAGGCGAGGGTGACAGGCTTTTTGTCTTTGAAGCCCCCGTTGACCTGCTCTCTTTCCTCTGCCTGTTCAAAAAGGCGTGGCAGAAGCAGAGCTATTTGTCATTGGGCGGCGTGGGAGAAAAAGCCCTGTTGCGTTTCCTCTCTGACCGCCCGAACATCAAGACCGTTTACCTCTGCCTTGACAGCGACCAAGCCGGAAACGACGCTTGCAGCCGCCTTGCGGAGCTTGTGCCGGAGGGCTTGACCGTCCACCGCCTTGTGCCGCTTTACAAGGACTGGAACGAGGTATTGCAGCACCGGGCAGAAATCACAGACGGGAAGTATATCCGGGAAGCGGTTTACGGATTGAAAGAACCGCCGCAGGAAGAAACCGTCGAGATTATCCGCATGAGCGAGGTTGACACACAGACCGTTGAATGGCTATGGGAGCCGTATATCCCTTTTGGGAAAGTAACCATTGTGCAAGGCAACCCCGGCGAGGGCAAGACCACCTTTGCCCTACGCCTTGCCGCCGCCTGCACCACCGGGGGAACGCTGCCGGGAATGAAGCCCTTGCCGCCATTCCAAGTGATTTACCAGACCGCCGAGGACGGGCTGGGCGATACCGTCAAGCCCCGCTTGATAGAAGCCGAAGCCGACCTTGACCGCGTGCTTGTGATTGATGAAGCCAAACGGGAGCTTACCCTCTCCGACGAGCGCATAGAAAAGGCAATCACGCAGAACGGGGCGCGGTTGATTATCCTTGACCCCATACAGGCGTACATGGGCGAAAAGACCGACATGAACAGGGCAAACGAAGTGCGCCCCATGTTCCGCCACCTTGCCGATGTTGCCGAGCGTACCGGGTGCGCCGTTATCCTTATCGGACACTTGAACAAAGCCGCCGGAGGACAGAGCGCATACCGGGGCTTAGGTTCTATTGACTTCCGCGCCGCAGCAAGGAGCGTCCTGCTGATCGGGCGCGTGAAGCGGGAGCCAAATGTGCGCGTTATCGTCCATGACAAATCTTCCCTTGCGCCGGAGGGCAAGCCCGTTGCTTTTTGCCTTGACCCGGAAACAGGCTTTTCATGGATAGGCGAATACGACATAACCGCCGACGAGCTGCTATCCGGCGCGGGCGGGAACACCGCCACCAAGACCGAGCAAGCCGAGAAACTGATACTTGACTTACTCGCAGACGGGAAAGAACTTGCCAGCGAGGACATTGATAAGGCCGCAGCCGAAGCCGGGATTTCTGCCCGTACCGTCCGGGCGGCAAAGAAAAACCTTGACGGGCGCATTACCTCAAAGCGTATCGGCGCGGCATGGTATCACGCCCTCAAAAAATGAAGTGGCAAAATCCAAGTGGCAAAACCCAGATACCTTGCCACTTTGCCACTTCGCCACTTCAACCCTCAACCACCGCCCCATGTGCTGCCGCATGGGGCTTTTCTCATAGAAAGGAGCAGCCTATGAACAATGAAACCAGCAAGACCAGCGCCCCCGCAGCCGCTTCCCCTCTGACCGCCAAACCCGACCTTGTGAAGAACATCGGCGGCACGACCTTTGACATTCATATCCATTTCAGCGAAACCAGCCGGGAAACCTTTACGGACAAGGTTGTGCGCCTTATCAAGAACGACAGCGGCGATGAAACCGCTTAAAAGCAAGATACTTTTTTCTTGTTCCTTATTGACAAAACCCGAAAGGACAGCTTTTGTCCGAGGTGGGGACCATGCTGCGGCGGGGCGCCCCCAAGCTGGACGAGAACGGAAAACCCCTGCGGGACGCCCGCGGGAAGGTCATCTATGAGCCGTACCGCATTAAAGTCCTCAACACCATCAACTTCAAAAAGAGCATGAAATACAACCCCTTCGCCTATATTCGGTCGGAGAAAGACATCCTCAAATTGGTCAATGTCATCATTGCCAACACCAAAGGCGACGGAGAAAAATCCTCGGAAGATTTTTGGGTGAAGGCCGAGCGGCTTTTGTACTGCGCCCTGATCGGGTACATCTGGTACGAGGCGGAGCCGGAAGAAAAGAACTTCCTCACGCTGCTGGAGCTCATCAACGCATCGGAGGCCAGAGAGGACGACGAGGAATTTCAGTCGCCCGTGGATATTCTGTTCGCCAAGCTGGAGAAGGAGCACCCGGACCACTTCGCTGTGAAGCAGTACCGCAAATTCAAATTGGCTGCCGGCAAGACCTTGAAATCCATCCTGATTAGCTGCGGCGCCCGCCTTGCCCCCTTCGATATTGCGGAGCTGCGGGAGATCATGTCGGACGACGAACTGGAGCTGGACACCCTGGGCGACCGGAAAACGGCGTTGTTCCTCATTATGAGCGACACGGATACCACCTTCAACTTCGTTATCGCTATGCTGCAAAGCCAGTTATTCAATCTCCTTTGCGACAAGGCGGACGACGTGTACGGCGGCAGGCTGCCCGTCCATGTGCGGTGCCTCCTGGACGAGTTCGCCAATATCGGGCAGATACCCAACTTCGACAAGCTGGTCGCCACCATCCGGAGCCGGGAAATCTCGGCTTCTATTATTTTGCAGTCCCAAAGTCAGTTAAAGACCATCTACAAGGACGCCGCAGACACCATTGTGGGCAACTGCGACACCACCTTGTTTTTGGGAGGCAAGGAGAAATCCACCCTGAAAGAAATCTCGGAGCTGCTGGGCAAGGAGACCATCGACAGCTTCAATCAATCCGAGAACCGGGGCAGCCAGGTTTCCCACGGCCTCAACTATCAGAAATTAGGAAAGGAGCTGATGACCCAGGACGAGATAGCGGTGATGGACGGCGGCAAGTGTATTTTGCAGCTTCGAGGGGTGCGGCCGTTTTTCAGCGACAAGTTTGATATAACCCGCCATCCCCGCTACAAGTACCTTGCCGACGCCGACAAGAAAAACACCTTTGACATTGAACGGTACATGAAACGCAGACCGGCCATTGTGAAGCCGGACGAGCCTTTCGATCTGTACGAATTGAAAGCCACCGACCTTCAACCCAACAATTCAACTGAACGAAAGGAAATGTGAATATGAGCTTTTTTACTAACGCTATCGACGTTTTGCAGACTCTGGTCATCGCCCTGGGCGGCGGCCTGTGCGTGTGGGGCGGCATCAACCTTCTGGAAGGTTACGGCCAGGACAACCCTGCCTCCAATGCTCATGTGTCATAAAGAAACACACAAGAGATTGATAGACAGCAGCCTACTATTCCGTAAATTTTGTTTCAGGACTTTCTTTTTCAATGCCGATATGCTATAATATTTCTATTCCAAGTAAGGAGTTAAAAATATGCGGCAAGGTATTCTTAATTAACTATAATCAAATAGTGGGAACAAAGAATTGTAACCGTCCCTTGCAAGGGGCTTAGTTTTTTGTACCCTTTTTAAGAATACTTTTGCCTTATATATTTGACATATCAAAAGAGCGACCGCTGCTTGCAGTGCGTTGTATGTATGTGTATGTCTATTCGCTATATCCCCAGCGGTAAAAGTATTTTGCTGCTGGGGATTTTTATGCCCTTTGGGGGCTGAATGGAGGACAAACACATGAAAATAATCAATATCGGCATTCTTGCTCATGTAGACGCAGGAAAAACGACTTTGACAGAAAGCCTGCTCTATACCAGCGGAGCCGTTCCGGAATTAGGGAGTGTAGATAAGGGAACAACGCGGACAGACACCATGCTGTTGGAACGCCAGCGTGGGATTACCATTCAAACGGCCGTCACTTCTTTCGGCTGGAAGAATTATAAGATCAATATTGTCGATACCCCCGGCCATATGGACTTTTTGGCGGAAGTATATCGCTCACTTGCTGTTCTTGACGGAGCAATTTTAGTAGTTTCCGCAAAGGACGGCGTGCAGGCACAAACACGGGTACTGTTCCATGCGCTCCAGAAAATGAAAATCCCAACGATTATTTTTGTAAATAAGATAGACCAGGAGGGCATTGACTTACAGAGCGTTTATCAAAATATCAGAGAAAAACTTTCTGATGATGTCATGGTTATGCAAGATGTTTCGCTCACTCCGGAAGTGTCTCTGACAGACATTGAGGATATAGAAAAATGGGATTCTATTATTGCTGGAAATGATGAACTTTTGGAAAAATATATTGCGGGGGAACCTTTGAAAATACAAGATTTACAGAGGGAGAAATGCAGAAGAATGCAAAACGGTTCCCTGTTTCCTATTTATCATGGGAGTGCAAAGAACAATATCGGAACTGAAAAGCTGATTGAAGTGATTGCAGAAACATTTACTTCTGGTGCGGACAACGATCAATCCGAGCTATGCGGAAGCGTTTTTAAAATCGAGTACACAGACCAGAAAAAGCGGCTCGTTTATTTGCGGTTATACAGCGGGACACTTCATTTACGGGATACGATTCTCCTGCCCCAAAATCAAAAACTAAAAATCACAGAAATGAGGATTCCGTCAAACGGAGAGATTATACCGGCGGACACAGCCTGTTGCGGAGAAATTGTTATTTTGACCAATGACACTCTGAAGCTGAATGATACTCTCGGAAATGTAGAACTTTTGCCGCGCAAGGCATGGGAAAAAAATCCGATTCCTTTGCTTCGGACGACGGTGGAGCCGCAAAATCAGGAACAAAGAGACCTCCTGCTGAATGCCCTGACGGAAATTGCAGATACAGATCCGCTGTTGCATTACTATGTGGATACGATAACGCATGAAATCATCATTTCTTTTTTAGGAAAAGTCCAGTTAGAGGTTGTATGCTCTCTGTTAGTAGAGCGATACCATGTGAACATAAATGTGAAAGAACCTACGGTCATTTATCTGGAAAGGCCATTAAAAACAGCCAGTTACACGATTCATATTGAAGTGCCGCCGAATCCGTTTTGGGCATCCATTGGCTTAACTGTAACGCCACTTCCTGCCGGAAGTGGAACCCGGTTTAAAAGCAAAGTATCTCTCGGCTATTTAAACCAAAGTTTTCAAAATGCCGTTATGGAAGGGGTGCGTTATGGAATGGAGCAAGGCTTATACGGTTGGGAAGTGACAGATTGTGAAATTTGTTTTGACTATGGAGTTTATTACAGTCCAGTTAGTACCCCCGCAGATTTTCGTTCCCTTGCTCCTATCGTGTTAGAACAGGCATTGAAAAGAGCAGGAACACAATTATTGGAACCATACCTTTCCTTTACCCTTTTTGCACCGCAGGAATATATTTCACGGGCTTATAATGACGCACCGAAGTATTGTGCAGTGATTGAATCAACCTTGCTTAAAAATGATGAAGTTATTTTTACGGGAGAAATCCCCGCCCGCTGCATCGGCGAATATAGGAATGATTTAAATTTTTATACAAATGGGAGAAGCGTCTGCCTTACCGAATTAAAAGGGTACCAAGAAATTTCCGGGGAGCCTGTATTGCAGCCACGCCGTCCTAACAGCCGTTTAGATAAGGTTCGGCATATGTTTCAGAAAATAACGTAATATTTTGTGCGTTATCACGGATAAAAATCTTTGAATATAAGGAGAGTCTATGTTAGTTTTGTTTTCAAGTCGGTTTTGTGTAAACTTATATTGAGCAAACGGCCTTTATTTATAACCCGACTAATTTTGTATGCTAATGTCGAACATATCTTTCTAAATTGTGATATTCTTATTCGGAAGGAGGGGCAATGTGTTAAAGAAATTGAATGACGCGATGGACTATATTGAAGCGCACCTGGAGGACGAGTTTTTACTTGAGAAGATTTCTGAGCATATAAATGTTTCAGATTATCATTTTAGAAAAATATTTTTTGCGCTTACCAATATGACGCTGAATGAGTATGTAAAAAACAGACGACTTTCAGAAGCTAACAAAGAATTGTTGCAGGGGGCGCAGGTAACAGATGTCGCTTATCAATATGGGTATCAATCCGTAGACGGATTTACACGTGCCTTTAAAAAATGGAGCGGTATCTTACCGTCACAAGTCGCAAAGTTGAAACAATGTAAATCATGCCAAAAGTTACAATTTGTTGTAACTATGAAGGGAGGAACTTTAATGGAATATAAAATTGTTGAAAAACCTGCTTTTACGTTTGCAGGTGTAAGTAAACGAGTGCCGTTACAATATGAGGGAGTAAACAACGCTATTTTGGAACTGGCACAAAGCATAACACAGGAACAGAAAGAAGAAATGCACCGGTTGCAAAACATTGAGCCATATGAAACTGTAAATGTTTCCTATGAATCAGATACGAACTTTCTTGAAGAAGCTGGTGAATTAACGCATTTAATTGGAGTTTTAACAACTAAAAATGACATTAGCAGTAATCTGGACACATTTCCTGTTAAAGCTCATACGTGGGCAGTTTTTCCAAATGAAGGAATCTTCCCGTTTACTTTGCAGGATACAATGGCAAGAATCTACTCCGAATGGTTTATGACGGCAGATTATGAACTGGCAGAGCCGTTTTCTTTCTCTTTTACAAAAATGGACGACAAAAAGCCCAACTACGCATACAGTGAAATTTGGATTCCAGTAACAAAAAAAGAATAAGCAATTACACTCAAATAGGAAAGCCAGCCGAGCCAGCGGGCAGTCAAGATAAACGGCGCATATGCGCCGCTGTTGACAGCCCCGCCCGCCTTTGCTGGTAGGCAATCAAGGGGCGACAGCAAGGGGTGCTGCCGCCCTCTGATATTATAAATGAAACCCGTCAACCATACAACGCCCTATGTGGGAGAAAGGGGGAATCATCTATGCCTTGCACAGAAGCATACAAAGAACACATCATGTACACGTTCAATGGCTTTGCAAGACCGTCATACACTATGCGGCTATCAACGCATGGCGTGACAGGAGCAGACGGCGGCAAAAAGAAATATCCCTTGAATACCTCACAGAAGAAAAGTTTTACCCTTTAGGCACAACAGACGAATATTTTGAAGCACCCCATGAAGAACACCCTATAACGATATGCGGTCAGGCAGTTATCCTCACCAATGGAAAACTTGCCGCCGTCCTGTTATCCCTGCCACAGAAAAACCGGGAAATCATTTTCCCTTATTTTTTCAAAAATGGGCTTACAATGGGTGAAAAATTCGAAAACCAAAGTATGATGAGGCAGGTATTGAAATGAAAGTTGTTTCTATATTAAATAAAAATAATGATTACCAGAGATTTGAAGTATTGAAGCATAATCGAAATAAAAGATATAAATATAATCAATTTATTGTTGAAGGCGTAAGAAGTTTAAATGAAGCGGTTAAAAATAACTGGAAGATTATTTCTTTTATTTATGACAAGAATAATCTGTCAGGCTGGGCAAAACATATGATAGAAACAGTAAAAACAGAAGTCAATTATACTCTTACGGCACAGTTGCTAAAGGAATTAAGTGGAAAAGAAGAAACTTCTGAATTATTGGCTATTATTGAAATGAGGGAAGACAGGTTAGAAAATGTTGCGTTATCTTCCAATCCATTTATTGTGTTATTTGACAGGCCCTCTAATAAAGGAAATTTAGGTACGATGATACGTTCATGTGATGCGTTGGGAGTAGATATGTTGATAATTACTGGACATGCGGTTGATTTGTATGAGCCTGATGTAATTGTTTCGGCGATGGGTTCTTTTTTCAATCTTCCGGTGATTCGAATCATTCACAATGAGGATTTATATAAATTCGTTGAAAGCCTTAGAATAAAATACCCTGGCTTTAAGATCATAGGCACAACAGCCCACCACGAAAAGCCTATCTATCATGAGGACTTGAAAACCCCGGTTATGTTAATGATGGGAAATGAAACCATGGGATTAAATAAGGCATTTAAGGAATATTGTGATGTTTTATGTACGATTCCTATGGCTGAAGATTCCTATGCCAGTTCTTTCAATGTCAGTTGTGCTGCATCTATAATGATGTATGAAATAGTAAGACAACGAATGAATTAGACAGCATAACCCTTTTGAGAGTGAGCCAGAGAAAAGGGAGGAGCAGGCGTTCTACCTCAAAAGTCTGCAAATAAAAAAAGAATAAGCAATTACACTCAAATGGCAAAGCCAGCCGAGCCAGTCAACAGTCAAGATGAACGGCGCATATGCGCCGCCGTTGACAGCCCCGCCCGCCTTTGCAGATAGGCAATCAAGGGGCGACAGCAAGGAGTGCTGCCGCCCCGCACTATTATTCAGAGAGGGGGAATTTGTTTATGAGCGAGGTCAATTCCCCATAATTGGCGCGGCACCTCCTTAAAATTATCATTGTCAGATAATTATAATTACTCATTCATGCCTTGATTACCATTATCGATGCATTACCGTAAAATCAAGGATTTCAACCGCGATAGCGGCGCGAATGCGTCCTTGATTTTACGGTAATGTATTGATATTCTGTAAAACTGCATGAATATACAGTGCTGATTATAGGGAATCATAACGATGAAAATGGGGAAAATTGCTCGCCAAAAAACAGGAATTTCCATGACCGAAGATGAAGCCTACAAAGTGCATATCCAGTACACATTCAATGCCTTTTGCAAGATTGTCATTCGTCACGCAGCCATAGATATAATCTTAAAGCTGCGCCGGAGGTGGGAACGGGAAGTTTCTCTTGACTATCTGATGAATGAGAAGTTTGTCCAGCTTGCCGAACCGGAGCAGCTTGAAGAATATCTTTTTACCGCCTGCGGCCAGACCGCCGTTCTGTACCATGCGGAACTTGCCGCCGCCCTTGCCCTCTTGCCGGAGCAGACACAGGAAGAGATTTTCCGTTACTATTTCCTGCGCCAGCCGCAGCGAGTGATCGGCGTACATATTGGCCGGACACGCAGCACAGCGGGGCGGCATATCCAGCTTGCCTTGCAGCGGCTACGGCGGCTCATGGAGGGAAAAGACCATGAGTAAACTTCTCCCCTATGAAACAATCGTCAAAGCCCATGAGGGCGACCCGGACGCAATCGACACCGTCCTTTCCCACTATGCCGGATATATCCGCTACTTTTCCAAAGTACACGGTCAGGTTAACGCCGAGGTTGAGGAATATGTGAAGCAGCAGCTAATCTCCGCACTATTCAAGTTTCGCTTTGACCGATAAGCCCCAAAACTGAATACCAGCCGCCCACCAGCGGCCAGTGAAAGCAGTAAGTCTGAAAAAGATTTGCTGCTTTTTTTGTTGTCCATTTGGCAAAATCGCAAAGTCACCCGTAGTAGGTAGGTGAAGCCAGAAAAAGCTGCCTGCTCCGTTTGGCAAATTTCAAAACGCAGTGTTGTAGGGAGTGAAAGGAAAAATTCTCTGCCCCGTAGGTTGCCAAAATCCTGTTTCCCGGATTACTAAGGCAAAAGAAAATTTGAAAAATCCCCGGACAGCGGGTAGCTGGCGGCCTTTTGAATGTATCTTTGGCGAAAGAAAAAAAAGACCGCGCACAGCGGGCTGAAAGCCCCGCCCCGTTCGCTCTATGTACGGAAAAGCCCGGACAGGGGCAGTCTGCGGCTTACTAAGAGCAAGTTTCTACCACGGTGCCAAAATCCGCAATTCTGCAGTTTTGCCCCTCGCGGGAAACTTGTTGGGGAGTGCCTTCCCCAAACCCTGCTCATGCGCCCTTACGGGCGAGAAAGGAGGTCACACCATGCGAAAGAAATACAACACGCCCCACCGCAGCCGCGTTGTGAAAACCCGGCTGTCCGAAGATGAGTATGCCGACTTCACAGCGCGGCTTGCGCCCTATGGTATCAGCCAGTCCGAATTTCTCCGGCAGGCGATACGGCGCACCGCCATACGCCCCGTTATCCATGTGTCAGCGGTCAATGACGAGCTGCTTTCCGCTGTCGGGAAACTCACAGCCGAGTACGGCAGGATCGGCGGCAACCTCAACCAGATAGCCCGGTATCTGAATGAGTACGGCGCGCCCTACAATGCGCTGTCCGGTGAGGTACGCGCCGCCATAGCCGACCTTGCCGCCCTCAAGTATGAAGTCCTCAAGAAAGTAGGTGACGCAGTTGGCAACACTCAAGCATATCAACTCTAAAAACGCCGACTACGGAGCCGCCGAGCAATACCTGCTTTTTGAGCATGACGAGTTTACCATGAAACCCGTCCTTGATGAAACCGGCAGGCTTATCCCCCGCGAGGACTACCGGCTGTCCACGCTGAACTGCGGCGGGGAGGATTTTGCCGTTGCCTGTATGCGAGCAAATCTCCGCTATGAGAAGAACCAGCGGCGGGAAGATGTGAAAAGCCACCACTATATCATCAGCTTTGACCCACGGGACGGCCCGGACAACGGCTTGACCGTAGACCGGGCGCAGGAGTTGGGCGAGAAGTTTTGCGCCGAGCATTTCCCCGGCCACCAAGCCCTTGTATGCACCCACCCGGACGGGCATAACCACAGCGGAAATATCCATGTGCATATCGTCATTAACAGCCTGCGGATTGAGGAAGTGCCGTTCCTGCCCTACATGGACAGGCCAGCCGACACGAAAGCCGGTTGCAAGCACCGCTGTACCGACGCGGCCTTGCGCTACTTCAAGTCCGAAGTCATGGAGATGTGCCACCGGGAGGGGCTTTACCAAATCGACCTCTTGAACGGCAGCAAGAACCGCGTCACAGACCGGGAGTATTGGGCGCAGAAAAAGGGACAGGCCGCACTGGACAGGCAGAACGCCCCCATGATTGCAGGCGGTATCACGCCCCGGCAGACCAAGTTTGAAACGAACAAGGAGAAGCTGCGGCAGACCATACGCGCCGCGCTGTCTACAGCGGCCTCATTCGAGGACTTTTCCTCTCTGCTGCTGCGGGAGGGCGTGGCCGTCAAGGAGAGCCGGGGGCGGCTTTCCTACCTTACGCCGGACAGGACAAAGCCCATTACCGCCCGGAAGCTGGGTGACGACTTTGACCGCGCCGCTGTCCTTGCCGTTTTGGAGCAGAACGCCGCCAGAGCCACAGAAAAGGCCGCGGCCATACTCGAATACCCCCGGCGTGGGAAAACCGGCATACAGCCCACAAAAGCCCCTCAAACCGCCCCGAAACAGGACGGTGTGCAGCGGCTTGTGGACATTGAGCAGAAGAAAGCCGAGGGCAAAGGCCGGGGCTATGAACGCTGGGCGACCATGCACAACCTCAAACAAATGGCCGCGACGCTGAATGTGTATCAGGAATACGGCTTCACTTCCCCGGAGCAGTTGGAAGCCGCCGTTGATACCGCCTATCAGGAAATGCGCCAGACCAGCGGCAAGCTGAAAGCACTGGAAACGAAGCTGCAAGGGAAAAAGGAGTTGCAGCGGCAGGTACTTGCCTACGCCAAGACCAAGCCCGCCCGCGACGGGCTGAAAGCGCAGAAATCCGAGAAAGCCCGCGCCGCATACCGGCAGGCACATGAGAGCGATTTTATCATAGCCGACGCAGCCGCCCGGTATTTCCGGGAGCATGGCATTACCAAGCTGCCCGCCCGGAAAGCGTTGCAGGACGAGATCGAGCAGCTTGTTTCCAAGAAATCCAGCCTGTATAACACCTACCACGAACAGAAGCAGCGGTACACGGAGTTGCAGACCGTCAAGCGGAACATCGACCAGATTTTGCGCCGGAGCGAGCCGCACCGCAGAAAGGAGCAGAGCCATGAGCGATAAGCTGCCGAGAATGGACTACCGCCAGCACCGGCGGGCGCGGCGGCTGGTGCATGAGTGCTGTAACTACGACGAGGGGAACTGCCTGCTGTTGGACGACGGGGAGCCTTGCGTATGCGTCCAGAGCATTTCCTTTTCCCTCATGTGCCGCTGGTTCCGTGTGGCTGTCCTGCCCCTTGACGGGGAGCTGGCCGCAGCCCTCTTGTACCGGGGGAGCCGGAAACGGTGCGCCGTCTGCGGCGCGGCCTTTGTCCCCAAATCCAACCGGGGAAAATACTGCCCCGGCTGCGCCGGACGCATGAAGAAAATCAAAGCCGCCGAGCGAAAGCGGAAACAAAGGCAGAAATGTCACGCTTTAGAGCCTTTCAAACCCGCATAAATCAAGGCTTTTTTCGTGGGTGTCAAAGGGTACGCGATACATTTATCCTTTTCCCCCGGAAACGCCGTCCTAAATGCGTACAAACCGCCAAAATCAACCCGAACACAGGGAGGTGATCCTATCGCTGATTATATCATGGCAGACACGAAGCTGCCCGCCTATCTGCCCTATCCCCGTTTCCTGCTGAAAATGGAGATTTCCCAGACCGCCAAGCTGCTCTATGCGCTGCTGTTAGACCGCTCCACCCTCTCCCAGAAGAACAAGTGGCAGGACGGCGAGGGCAGGATTTATATTATCTATCCCATCGCGGAGATAGCCGAAATACTGGATAAAGGCAGCACCACCATAAAGGGGGCGCTGAATGAACTGGACACGGCGGGGCTGCTGGAACGGGAACGGGGCGGCTTCTCCGCACCGAACCGACTGTATGTGAAAGTGCCGCGTGTGCCACAGGTACAGTTTTCCGACCAACTGATGGCCGGAAAACCGACCCTCATAGAGCCGGAAAACCGACCAACTGATGGTCAGAAAACCGACCTTATGATGGTCGGAAAACCGTCCCCTAACCAAACTACTATAAACAACCTTACAGAGAACCAAACAAAGGGAGTGAGTGGGGAGCCGCCCGCGCCCTATGGCCGATACCAGAATATTTTTCTGTCACAGACCGAATACGACGAGTTGCAGGCAGAGTACCCCGACAGGCTGGAACGGTTCATCGAGGAAATGAGCCGCTACCTTGCCGCCAGCGGGAAAAGCTACCAGAACTATGCCGCCGCCCTTCGGATATGGGCGGGGAACGACAAAAAGGGCGCCCCGAAAAAGGGCATCCCTGACTACTCATGCAAGGAGGGCGAGAGTTTATGAAGAACGAAATCAACGCTGTTTTGGAGAATATGACGGCTGCCACCCCGGAGCCGGAGGACTACACTGGCGAGGACGGTTTACTCTACTGCGGCAAGTGCCGCAAGCCGAAAGAAGCCTATTTTGCGCCGGACAAGGCCGCTATCTTTGGGCGCGACCGCCACCCGGCAGAGTGCGACTGCCAGAGAGCCGCCCGCGAGGAACGGGAGACCGCCGAGAAGCGGCGCAGGCACCTTGACACCGTAGAGGAACTGAAACGCCGGGGCTTTACCGACCCCACCATGCGGGACTGGACTTTTGAGAACGACAACGGCAGGAACCCGCAGACAGGGATTGCCCGCCGGTATGTGGAACACTGGGAGGATATGCGAACCGACAATATCGGCTGCCTGTTCTGGGGCGGCGTGGGAACCGGGAAAAGCTACCTTGCGGGCTGTATCGCAAACGCCCTTATGGAGAAAGAAATCCCCGTCCACATGACGAATTTTGCCCTTATCCTCAACGACCTTGCCGCCAGCTTTGAGAACCGCAACGAGTACATTTCCCGCCTTTGCCGCTATCCGCTGCTTATCATTGACGACTTCGGCATGGAGCGCGGCACCGAGTACGGGCTGGAACAGGTTTTCAATGTGATTGACAGCCGTTACCGCAGCGGCAAGCCGCTGATCGTCACGACCAACCTCACGCTGGACGACCTGCACAACCCGGAGGACACCGCCCATTCCCGGATTTATGACCGCCTGCTTTCCATGTGCGTCCCGGTACGCTTTACCGGCGACAACTTCCGGCAGGAAGCCGCGCAGCGGAAAATGGAGAGCATGAAGAAACTGATTACCGACTGAAAGGAGTATTGCCTATGACAGATAACAAGCAGCACGACACCCGCACCGCCCGCCGCCCCGACTGCGTGACGGAAATCCGCATGGGCAATTCCGTCCTTGTCGTGTCCGGCTATTTCAAGAAAGACACTACCACCACCGCCGCCGACAAAATGGCGCGGGTACTGGAAGCGGAAGCCGCTGCTACACAAAAACCGGCAATTTGACAAACCATAAAGAAGCAGATTTGACACTTTTGCCGCTATACAGCCCCCGCTATTCCGTGGTACAATAAAGCTACGGAATAGTGGGGCTGGCTGTCGGAAACGGAGGATTTTATGTTAAGACAAGCCACCCAAAACCTCATTACCGCCCTTTATCCGAGATTGTCCCATGAGGACGAATTGCAAGGTGAGAGTAATTCCATATCGAACCAAAAAAGGATACTCGAAGCCTTTGCAAAACAGAATGGCTTTACCAACCTGCGCTGGTACACCGACGACGGCTTTTCCGGCGCGAACTTCCAGCGCCCCGGTTTTCAAGCCATGCTTGCAGACATTGAAGCCGGGAAAGTGGGTACGGTCATCGTCAAGGACATGAGCCGGTTAGGGCGAAACTACTTGCAGGTAGGGTTTTACACGGAAATGCTGTTCCCTCAAAAGGGAGTGCGTTTTATCGCTGTCAACGACAATGTGGACAGCGCAAACGGCGGCATGGACAACGATTTTACCCCTCTGCGAAATCTGTTCAACGAATGGCTGGTGAGAGATACGAGCAAGAAAATCAAAGCAGTAAAACGAGCAAAAGGCATGAGCGGCAAGCCCGTTACCAGCAAGCCGGTCTATGGCTATCTCATGGACGAGGACGAGAACTATCTCGTTGACGAGGAAACCGCGCCGGTTGTCCAGCAGATATACCAGCTTTGCCTTGCCGGGAATGGCCCGACCAAGATTGCCCGTATGCTGTCGGAGCAGCAAATCCCCACGCCGGGAACGCTGGAATACCGCAGGACGGGCAGCACCCGCCGCTACCACCCCGGCTATGAGTGCAAATGGGCGACGAACACCGTTGTTCATATCCTCGAAAACCGGGAGTACACCGGCTGTCTGGTAAACTTCAAGACGGAGAAGCCCTCTTACAAGGTCAAGCACAGTGTAGAAAACCCCGTGGAGAAGCAGGCCATTTTTGAGAACCACCATGAACCTATCATAGACCGGGAAACATGGGAGCGCGTGCAGGAATTACGCAAGCAGCGCAAACGCCCGAACCGCTATGATGAAGTGGGGCTGTTCTCCGGTATGCTGTTCTGCGCCGACTGCGGCCATGTGATGTACCAGCAGCGGTATCAGAACAAGAACCGCAAGCAGGACTGTTACATCTGCGGCAGCTACAAGAAGCGCACCCGCGACTGTACGGCGCACTTTATCCGCACCGACCTGTTGACCGCCGGTGTCCTCTCCAATCTCCGGCAAGTGACCGAATACGCCGCCAAGCATGAGAGCCGCTTTGTGAAGCTGCTTATCCAGCAGAACGAGATCGGCGGCAAGAGAAAGACCGCCGCAGCCACGAAGCAGCTTGAACAGGCACAGGAGCGCATTTCCGAAGTGAGCCGCATTATCAAGCGGCTGTATGAGGACAATGTGAACGGCAAAATCAGCGACGAGCGTTTCATGGAACTGTCGGCAGACTATGAGCAGGAACAGCGGGAACTGAAAGACCGCGCCGCCGCTTTGCAGGAGGAACTGGACAAGTCGCAGGCCGCCACCGTCAACGCGGAAAAGTTTATGGGTATCGTCCGAAAGCACCTTGCCTTTGAGGAACTTACCCCCACCCTCTTGCGGGAAATGATTGAGAAAATCGTCGTGCATGAGTGCAGTTATGACGAGAACGGCACCCGCAGGCAGGATATTGAGATTTATTACAGCTTTGTCGGCAAGATTGACTTGCCCGAAGCCTAACGCCCGACCTATCCGACACAATGGCCAAGTGCCGGATAGGAACGGCAAAATTTTTTACACTTCTATTACTTCTTTATCGCACATAAGCAAAAAGCCAGGGCATCAAGCAGCTCATGGCGGGCGGCGGCGTTGCCCTCATCGGCATCACCCTGATCCCTCTGCTGTCCGGTCTGCTGTCCACCACCTAATGTTTCTCCAAAACCGGCGGGGGCTTTCGCTTGATAGCGGGAGCCCCCGCAAAGGAGGTGATCTCCCTTGATATTGGATATGATCCAGGAGTGGTTCAAGGAACTGCTCATTGACGGTATCATTTCAAACCTGACCGGGATGTTTGATACCCTGAACACAAAGGTGGGCGAGATCGCCGGGGAGGTCGGCATGACGCCCGCCGCCTGGAACAGCAGCATCTTCAACATGATCCGCAACCTCTCGGAGACGGTGATCGTCCCCATCGCGGGCATTATTCTCACCTTTGTCATGTGCTATGAGCTGATTCAGCTTATTATCGAGAAGAACAACCTCCACGACTTCGACACCTGGATTTTCTTCAAGTGGATTTTCAAAACCTTCTGCGCGGTGCTGATCGTCACGAACACCTGGAACATCGTCATGGCGGTGTTCGATGTGGCGCAGAATGTGGTCAGTCAGTCGGCGGGGGTCATTATCTCGGACGCGGGCATCGACATCTCCGGCGTGGTGGGCGATCTGGAGACCCAGCTTGCCGACTGGAGCGTGGTTCACCAGGGACGCATAGTAGCTGTCAATGGTGGCCGGGGCGTTATACAGGGCAGCCAGCAGATATTTCTTGATGTTGCGGACATAGGTGGTGTTGTCCCGCATCCGGTCCAGCACATACTCGATGTGGGAACTGTTCAGCTTCAGGAAGCGGGATTTGACCACCTCCGCCGGATAGTCGTCCCCGGCAATGCGGGAGACAACGGCTTCTTCCGTGTAATCGGCGCCCAGGGTTTTGAGCCGGGTGAACCTCTCCTGGTCCGGCGCCCTGGCGGAGATATATTTTCCCCGCTTGATTTCGTACCCTTCCCGCTGCAACCGGGCAAGCAAATCTTCCAGGCTGGAGGATACGGGAATCAGCCGGTCGATGGCGGCTTTCAGCTTTGCCTTGTAGCTGGTGCCGTTCTGTGCGGCCTGATGCTCAATGTAGCTCTTGCCCTTATCCCGACCAGGGACGATGACGGACAAGCCGTGTTCTTTGCACAGCCGGTCGCTGGCCCGGCGTATCTCGTGATAGCTGCGCTTGTTGGAATGGTAGTGCTTGTGGTCGGTGAAGCTGACCGCATTGAAAATCAGGTGATTATGGACGTGATCCTTGTCAATGTGAGTGGTGAGGACAAATTCATATTTGTCGCCCAGGACTTCCCGTGCCAGTTCCATGCCGATCCGGTGGGCTTCCTCTGGCGTGACCTCCCCAGGTTCAAAGGCTTGGATCAGGTGGCGGCCCAGGTGCGTACCTTTGTCAATGGCATGGCGGCGTGTCCATTCAAATTCAATGTCGGCGGTCTCGGCGGCGCAGCCGAAGGAGGACACCAACATCTTCCCGTCCGTCTTGTCAGGATTGCAGATATAGTCAATCGCAGCTTTCAGCGTTGACTTAATAGGATGCGTCTTTGTAACTGCCATATCTGATCCAGCCTTTCCCGGATTTCCTCCATGTCGGCCTGATAGGTGGGGCCTCCGGCGTTGACTCGCTTGGCAATCTGATTGATGTTCCGGCCAATGGCGGACAGAAGTTTGTTCATCTCCTTAATGTCCCTGGTGTCCACCTGGATGATATATCCGTCGATCGCCATCTTCCGCAGGTAGGCGCCGATCCGCTTTGTCTGGAGCTGGGCCATCTTCTGTTCCATCAGTTCCTTTTCCTCGGCGGTCACATAGAACTTCACCTGGATATTTCGTTTTCGGTTTGCCATCGTGGTATCTCGCCTCTTTTCGTATCAGGGTTTGGGATGTTCCCAACAAGCATTTTTCGGGTTTAGGGGGAGGGTTCCCTAAAGCCAAAAATCGCAAGCGGGTACTCGCTTGCTGTGCTTGCTATCTACTCCATACCCCTACCGAAAGGCGATATTTGTTGCGTGCTATCTTGATTTTGAACGTAAAAAAAGATTGCAGTCGCCATGCGCTGCAATCCTGCACTTCCCTTATGAGAGAGGTTAGTCCTCCGCCTTTTCTACTTCCGCTATTTCCTTTGCCGTTGCGGTTACAATCCGTATGCCCTTATCGCTCATACCGTCCAGCAGCGCGTCAAGCTGCCGCCGCCCGGTGGATTTCTCCGCATTGCTGTTCGGGAAGAAAAATTGATCTACCGAAATATGATACCGGGTTACAAGGTCATAGAATACCTGTAAACTCGGCTGTTGTCCCTTGTTCTCGATATTCGCAAGGTAGCGCGGGGAAATATATAACTCGTCGCTTACCTTTTTGCGGCTCTCGCCGTATTCATTTCTCGCGGCTTTTATAGCTGCCCCGAAAGCCTTAAAGTCGTACAATGGTACGGGTCTTTTTGCCATTTTCATTCACCCTGTTACATTTTACAGTTCACCTTTCTTTTTGGATATGTCCACACAATTCATATCATTAGGTTAAATACTTCCTGTTGTGTATTGACAGTAGACTGATTTTCTGATAAAATAAAATTTATGTAAAAGGAGGCGGCGTTTATGTTGCATAGCATGCGTATTAGATAAGCATTGAAAAAAAGGATTTTCCCATTTTCAACATGGGCTTTTTTGTCATGCTTATTTTGCGGATGCTATACAAAAAACTAACGACGTATAGATATAGTATAGACATAGTGCAAGCTATGCCTTAGTTTTGTTGTACTGCTCTGTGCATTATAAATGCAGGTCAATGCTCATGTTGAGGATTGACCTGCATTTTTTTGTGTAAAAAGGACGAGTGAAATATAATGCTTAAAAAATATTGGATAAAATGTCCGATTTGTAACGGAAAGACGAGAGTTCAAGTATTTCATAATACTGTATTAAAAGATTTTCCTCTTTTCTGCCCTAAATGCAAATTGACGCATATCATTGATGTAGAAAAATTAGAGATTGTAATCAAAAATACAGAAAAACAAACTTTTATTATTTAGAAGAAAGGATATAAAAATGAAACGTTTACCTAAATATACGCCTGCGGAAGTACGGAATGATCCATACGGATTTACTTACAAAGAAATGTCGGAAGTTATTGGCGAGAATGAAGCAAAAGCCTTATATGAAGAATTATATAAGCAATTACCACGCAAAAAAAATCTATCAATGTTGGTAAAAAATATTTGCAAAAGCAGTGATACTGAAAAGTATGTTTACGAACTGAAAGACAACAAATACATTGAAACGGTTTTTATCAAGCGGCGAGATGGTGGAACTGTTTGCGTGAGCACACAAGTCGGTTGTCCTGTTGGTTGTATTTTTTGTGAGTCCGGGCGAAATGGCTTTGTTCGTAATCTAACATCGTCAGAAATCGTACAACAGATTATATTGTTGCGTCGAAAAGTAAACCGTATCGTTTTTATGGGTATGGGAGAGCCTTTATTCAATTATGACAACTTGATAAAAGCAATCCATATTCTCCGAGATAGATATGGGCTCAACTTTCCAACCGACGGCATTACCATATCAACAGTTGGTCCGGTCGATCAATTAAAAAAATTGCGCGAGGAACATCTTAAAATTCAGTTGACAATATCTTTACACGCAGCAACACAATCTGCAAGAAATCGTATTATTCCTCACATGCGCATATATGCTATTGAAGATGTTGTTAAGCAAGCCTTATCCTATTCTGAAAGGCATAATCGCAAAATTGTCTTTGCGTATTTGCTTTTACCGGGTATAAATGACCGGCCCTCAGATGTAAGACAACTTGCAAAATGGTTTCGGGGCAAAAAAGTTATGATTAACGTGTTACAATACAACCCAACAAGCAATTCAAGAATTAAAGCACCACAGAAACGGGAAATAGTTGCATTCAAACATCAATTAGAGCAAGCAGGACTTGAAGTTACTATGAGAGTTTCTCATGGCAGAGAGATTAACGCGGCTTGTGGACAGTTAGCTAACACATATAATAAATTCAAAAAAAAATGATTAAAAGTGCCAGACGCATAGACGCAGAGCCGATAACGCATTAGGTCAAAAAACCTATGTGTTATCGGCTTTTTTATTTAATATTGCGCAAAAGCCGCTGTTCCCTATTATAGAATGGATTGCGGGTAGTGTATTAAAGTCGCCCTTTTTTAAGGATACGGCGGTATCGGGGAGGTATCGCCGTGTCCATTTTTATTTACTGTAACCCGCCTAATGCTTTGCGGTCAAAAAAAGCTATGCTCCGCAAGCGGGATATTCCGGCTATGAATGTGAACTGTCAATACATTTAGCTACTGCTTACATTTCCTTTGCGCCCGTCCGCGTCTTGCGGACGGGCGCATTTTGCTTTTTTCAACTTTTTTCTGAAAAGCGCACTCAAGAGCCATCTCCCGAACGGGTACGGAGCGAAAGGGGCAGAGAGGACAAGCCCTTAACTCCCGTCCTCTACTCCACGCGGGAAGGAGGTGAACTCTATGGAGCTATCTTCTTCCGACAAGGAAAGAATACAACATCAGTACGACGCATTAGCAAAGAAAACTTTGGTCGGCGAAGCGAAAAGCCACCGTCGCACTCTTGCGAAACGCGCAGCACGCGAAGTTACTTTTTCGGATTTGAGCGAAAGCGAACTCGCGCAGCTTTTCACAACGGACGAATACGAAAGCGATTATTTCCGTTTTCAAGTGTCCGGCTTTGATGTACTCGTCAAAAATGAACTGCTTGCCGAAGCCCTTAACGCTTTGCCCGAAAGGAAACGCGACATTATCCTTTTGTCCTACTTCTTGGATATGAGCGACGCGGAAATTGGCGAACTGCTGAATGTTGTACGCACGACGGTTTTCCGGCACAGGAAATCCGCGCTTGCGAAAATCAAACAGTATTTGGAGGGAAAAGCAGATGATGAATACCGTTAGGAAGTCTGAAAATCTGTTGCCGTTCCCTGTCATTTCCGCAGCGGCAAACGGCGACACAACCGCCATGTGCGCGATCTTGAAGCACTACGAGGGTTACATAGCGAAACTTTGTACCCGCACGCTGAAAGACGACGCGGGCAATACCTATTCCTATGTGGACGAGGAAATGCGTAACAGGCTGCAAGTGCGCCTTATTACCCGCACCCTTGCTTTTCATGTAGGATAATCTTTTAGCCCATGCGGGGAGCGTGTCCCCTTTCCACGCTTCCCGTTATGGGCTATTTGTCGTTCCGCAAAAGCATATCCGCTGTTGATGTGCTTTTGCAGGCCGACAAAGCCTATTGTTCTTTGACAAAGAAAGCCCGGCGGGAGGCCTCCGGCGCAGTATAAGGCAGACGGATACGATCTGTCTGCGTTGAGCCGGTCGGCCGGTGCGCCATGACCCTGTTGCAAGTCCGCAGGACGGGACCCCTACCAAACAGGAGAGCGACAAACATCAGGCCGCAAAACAGGTGTGGCAGCCTGTGGGCGAGGACGCGCAGGCAGGATAATGAGACTCCCGCGTTGAACGCCCTCAAAGCATTGCGCGGCACACCCATCAGCATGGGCCGGGGTGAGATTCCCGTGGAGCTGCGGCCAGCAGCCATCCGTTTTCTGCCTCTTTTATAGCTTTAATGAAATGGCATGAAAGGGGCTTTATCATGCAGAAAAATCAATCTGAAAATAAATATGCCCCGCCTATGCGGAGCAAAAAGAAGATCGGCAACACGACCTTTATCGTCAATTCCTTTTTCCCTCAAACGGGAAATCAGACGATAGCCTCCAAACTGGAGAACCTGATAAAAGCCGATATTCAGAAACAAACTGTGACTTGAAAACCTCCTAACAGGCAGACAGGGAAAAGAAAGCGCGGTATAATGAAGTTGGACTTCAATATCGTGTTTGACTGCCGGATAGGAGGTATTTATGTATTATCAGTCAAACACCGCTGCCGCGCTTCAATTCCCTTACACGGCTATGAGCTCCGAAGAACTTACAGCTTTGTATTGTCGCTTATCCCGTGATGATGAATTGCAGGGTGACAGCAATAGCATTGTAAACCAGAAAAAAATCCTGGAAAAATATGCCCGTGAGCATGGATACAGCAATTTCAAATTCTATGTTGATGATGGCATCTCAGGTACGACCTTCAACCGCCCAGGCTTTCAGCAGATGATTGCAGACATTGAGGCTGGCCTTGTCAAGAGGGTCATCATCAAGGATATGTCACGTTTCGGACGTGATTATCTGCAAGTCGGCATATATACGGAAATCATGTTTCCCGAACATGATATTCACTTTATTGCGGTGAATGATGGTGTGGACAGCACTCAGGGTGACAACGAGTTTACGCCCTTCCGCAATATCATCAATGAATGGTACGCCAAAGACACCAGCAAAAAAATCCGTGCCGTTATGAAAGTGAAAGGCAATGCAGGAGAACATTTGACTGTTTTGCCTCCGTATGGATACATGAAATCGTCTGATGACAAAAAGCAATGGGTGAAGGATGAAGAAGCCGCCCAGGTAGTTTATGAAATTGGTCTCTATATCATGGATGGTTTGGGACCCTCGCAGATTGCAAGAAAACTGACGGAAAGAAAAATTCTTACTCCGGCTGCTTACTATGCGAGCAAGGGCAGAACAACCAATGTCACAAAGAAAGGTTCTCCTTACGCTTGGGATTCTTCTACGATTGCCGACATCATGGACCGCTGGCGTGAATACCTGGGGCACACAGTTAATTTCAAAACCCGTAAAAAATCCTACAAGAGTAAAAAGACCTTGCACAATCCTGAAAGCGAATGGAAGATTTTTGAGAATACCCACGAAGCCATCTGGACGGAGGCGATTGCCGATGCAGCAAGGCTCGCAAGGCAATCGCGGCGCCGCCCTACAAAGATGGGAGAAATGGGAATGTTCTCCGGCATGATGTTCTGTGCCGATTGCGGCTCCATCATGTACCAATGCAGGGCAACCAATTTCCGGCGCGATCAGGAATATTACCTGTGTTCCGGCTATCGGAAAAGCCGTGATGTATGTGGGCAGACACATTCTATCCGAACTGTTATCCTGGAAGAATTAGTTCTGCAAAATCTGCGCGAGATTGTTTCCTTCGCATCACAGCGCAAAGACGATTTTGTGAAGATGGTCATGGATGCGGATATGCGCCAGCGTAACCGAGGTTTGGCAAAACGGCAGAAAACATTGGTCTATGCCGAAAAGCGGATCGCAGAACTGGATACCATCTTCAAGCGTCTTTATGAAGATACCATTTCTGGAAAACTTTCTGACGAGCGTTTTCAAAAGCTCTCCGTCGGCTACGAGCAAGAGCAGCATCAGCTTCAAGAGGTAGCGGCTACCCTTCGTGGTGAAATCGAGGCGGAGGAACGCAAAAGCGCCAATGTGGAAAGGTTTCTCTCCGTTGTCGAACGGTATACGGAAATTCCCGAATTGACTCCGTGTATCTTGCATGAGTTTATCGAGAAGATTGTTGTCCATGCTGCCAGCGATTCGAAGGGCAAGAACCGTACCCAGGAAATTGACATCTACTATAAGGGCATTGGGGCCCTGGAAGTATCCAAAGTCACTTCATCAAGGCAAGAATGAGAAAAACGGCATAGCCGAAGCTATACCGTTTCTCTCTTGCCCCACGATGTTTTCTTATCGGGAGGCACCTTTAATCGGTTTTTTTTTACAATTGTAAAATCATGGAAGAAACTGGTTCCATCTGTATCGAATGATCGATTGAAAGGGATGTCCCTGTCAACAAATCTTTCACCTCTTGACATAGACTCACATCAAAAGCAAACATTTCATGATCGAGATTGATACAGATCCATAGTGTCTCTTCTTTACTTTTCATCTGATAAATGCATTGCTTGTTAGTTAAGGCTATCTGTTGATAGTCACAAGACCATAAGGCAGAATGCTGATGTTTGATCTGGATCAATTTATGGATATGATCCGTCAAAGGATTCCACAACAGATGATCGATTGCTGGCCGAAGTTCCGTATCGTTCCAGTTCTTTTTTCCTTCGATTCCCCATTCGCTGCCATAGTAGATACACGGAATCCCCGGCATTGTCATCAACATCGTATAAATCAAAGGGAGATGTTTTGGATCCTGAAGACGAGAAGCAATACGTTCCACATCATGGTTATCTACAAAAGAAAAGAGTTGCTTTCCTCGATACAGACACCATGGCTCTTTGCCGAACTGGCGATGGAAAGAATGCAAGATCTCAAAAAGATTTAAAGAGTTAAAGCTGGAATACAGCCCCTTATAACACTCATAATTGGTACAGGAATCTAACATCTCATCATTGACCCATTGGTTATAGTCACCATGCAAAGTTTCTCCCAATAAGAAGAATTCCGGATCTTTTGTCTTACAATGACTTCGCAAAGACTTCAAAAATTCCCGATCTAAACAATATGCCACATCCAAACGCAAACCATCGATATGAAACTGGTCTTTCCAAAAATCGACAACACTCAACAAATAATCGACAACCTCCCTATTTTGGAGATTTAACTTCACTAAATTATTGTTCCCTTCCCAATTTTGGTAACTAAAATGATCATCATAGTTGTTGTTATCCCAAAAATTAATAGAAAACCAATCTTTATAAATCGAATTTTCACGATGTTCGATCACATCCTGAAACGCAAAAAATCCGCGTCCGACATGATTGAATACCGCATCAAAAATAACTTTGATCCCATTTTGATGAAGTTTATCGATCACCAAAGCAAGATCTTCATTAGTCCCCAAACGAACATCCACCTGTTTATAATCCATGGTATCGTAGCCGTGAGTGTGACTTTGAAATAATGGATTAAACAAGATGCAATCGATTTCCAACCGCTTAAGATCTTCTAGATAATTATTCATCGTCAACAGTCTGTGGTTTTGTTGTCCATCGTTTTCAAAAGGGCAACCAAATGCTCCTAAAGGATATATTTGATAAAACACACTCTGATTTGTCCACATTAAACGGGTCCTCCTTTTTTTGTGCTCTCCTTAATCAAAAGATAACGAAGATAGATCATAGCCTGCTCTTTTGAGATCCTCTTTTTTTCCAAAAAACAATATTCCAATACCAACATGATCGTATTTGAGTAAAAAGAAACAGCCAGAGGTAAAGGGATGGTCTCGCTTTGAATATTCAGTGATTCCACTATCCGTAAAACATTAACGCTCAAGTAGCGCGTGAAGCTGGCAAAAAGTTCTCCTTCGATCGGATTATGAGCCATGATCCTCGTCAAGAGCTTTTCGTGTTCTTTAAAACAATCGTATAACCTTCCAAAGAGTTCAAAAGTTTCATGAGGATGACAGATATCCAGTGCTTCTTCCAACCGGATCCGGTCTTTGATCAAACTCCAACAATACTCTAAGAGATCATGTTTATCTTCAAAATAATTATAAAAAGTAGCGCGAGGATAATTTGCGATTTGGCAAATCTGAAGAACTGTAATCGATTCAAACGGTTTGTCTTCTAATAAAGAAAACATCGTGGTTGAAAAATCTTTTAACGTTCTGGCTGCAAACCGGTTTGTTTTTTTTGTATGATCATATTTCATATCTTTTCCCTTTACACACGTATAAGCTTTTACATATGTCTAACAATTGAATTATATCATGCTTATCACTAGAAAAAAAGTTCCCGTAGGAACTTTTCAATACTAAAATAAAGAAGACTCGCTTTTCACATACATTACAAAATCCATTGTTTATCGAATAATTAGCTGTTCATCGCCAAATAGAGTTTTAAAACTTGCATCATATAAAAACGAACAGAGATTGTTTCTTTTTTTAGATATAGTGCCAAATACCTGATCTAGCTTATCTCTGGTCTTCATCAAAGGCTTGTTCTATGTCTCCGTCCTCATCGATAAACACAATATCTCCCACTTTAAACAATTCTGTTTCCATCGTTCCTGAACATATTGAAACCGTTCGTTCACTACCTTGATTATCTACAAGTGTAATACCATATTCATTGGATCCCTCTTTTTTTTCTATCGCTTTTATTTTATATCCTTTTTCTGCGACTTGTTTATTAACAATTTCATCCTTATTTGCTCCAATGATAAGACCAATCAGCATTCCAAGACAAAGCCCCATAGGTATTCCTAAGCTTTCAATAGCAGAGCCGACAGCTACACCAAAACACATTCCTAATGCCACGCCTGTCCCCGCATTCTTTGTTGTTTGTTTCATTTATGCTCCTCCAAATTCCGATTTATAGAAAAATCACATTGATTACATTTCAGTTAATGCACCTCTACCTCTCTTTGTTTTCGGTACAGAATAGAAACATCAATCAAAAACCAGGTCAAATGGAGCGACATGAAAAACATCGATCAGTGCCCGGGGATCCATTTCTATCTGTATCCCGATCTTACCGCCGCTAAAAACGATATGATTTTGTTTAAGAGCACTTTGATCGATGAAAGTGCGATATTTTTTCTTCATACCCAAAGGAGAACAGCCGCCTCGTATATACCCTGTCAAGGATTGGATTTCCTTGACTGGAACCATTTCCGTATTTTTGACTTGAGCTGCTTTCGCACATTTTTTTAAATCCAACTTGGTATTTACAGGAATCATATAGACCAAAATCTCATGAGTGTGACTTCTGGTAACTAACGTTTTAAAAACACAAGCAGGATCGATTCCCAACAATTGAGCAACCTCATTGCCATCGACTGCCTCCTGACCATGGTGAGGATATTCATGAACACAGTAATCTATTTTTTGCGAGTCCAGCTGGCGCATCGCATTTGTTTTTGGCATCTTTTTCATCTTGTCACATTCTTTCTGTTATTTTTTTCTCCATCGCTTAAACAGTTCCAGTTGACGCAGGCCCTCCAACAAGATCGCATCCGAGCAGATCGCATCCGTATCACTTCGATAAAAAGTTGTCTGAATATCATTGAATAAGTGTACGATCGCATACGTTCCATAATCATAAGACCCTCGATTGACCATGGTGCTGCCAGGATTAATAAACGTGATTCCTTGAATCGTTTTGATCGTAGGAACATGAGTATGTCCATGAAAGCACAGAGAACATCTTTCTTTTTGACAAAGCCTGATCAATTCATCATAACCATCATAGACATTGTACAAATGTCCATGGGTAACCAAAATATGTTCATATTTAACATAGGAAGGATAAGCCTCTTCATCGTGATTTCCACGAACCGCTATATCAAACAAAGACATAACAGGATCGTTTTTTGGCAAAGCGGAATCACCACAATGGATCATCAGATCAACAGATTTTCGATATTTTTTAACTAATCGCGGCAGATGATCTAAAAAGCGATGACTGTCGCTGATCAAAAGAATTTTTTTATTCAAAATATGCATCCATTTCTACTTCAGCCTGATGAAGGATGGCTTCTGGATCCTGATCAAAAAGATCTAAATTTTCAGCCATAAATAAGGTCGAATCCTTGACGCCAAAAAACATTGAAAAAACCTCTTTAATATAATCAAAGCCAAAACGCGGATCAAAACTACCTCCCGCTGTGCTTACATAAAACATTTTTTTAGCGCGACATAAGCTGTGACATTGTCCCGTTTCATCATAATAAAACGCAATTCCCTGTACACAGCACATCTCAATAAATGTTTTCAAAAGCGAAGGAAACGACAGATCGTAAAAAGGAGCTGCAATTACGATAATCTCTGCCGATGATAAAAGCTTTGCGTAAGATGTTTGATATATTCCGTGTTCTCGTTGTTCTAATTGTCTTGAATCCAGAGAAATCATTTCTTCTTTTTGAAGATCCAGCTCCATCACGGGTCCTTCAATATGTTCCAACAGATGTCTGGCGAGCCTAAGAGTTCGAGAGTCTTTGGAAATGCAGGCATTCACAAATAAAATATTATCCACAAAGATACTCCTTGTAAAGCCGTTGCCAAATGTCGTTTTCTTTTTCATCGATCTTACGAATCACCCGACATGGATTCCCTGCCGCAAACACGCCTTCCGGAATATCGTGTGTTACCACACTTCCAGATCCGATCACACTTCCCTTTTTGATCGTAACACCTGCATTGATGATAACATTTCCCGCAATCCATACTGAATCTTCAATCACGATCGGACGTGCCATTTCCAGATCCTTGTTACGAATGGATGCCGATAAAGGATGGATCGGTGTATAAAGAGAAACATTAGGTCCCATAAAAACATCATTTCCAATCGTTACCTGCGCTTCATCCAAGATCACGATCCCCGTATTGCCCTGAAAATGCCTTCCTATCGATATATTCTTCCCATGATCACAATAAAACGGCGGAATCAATGAGAGATCCGGATAAGATTGGTGAAAAAAACTTCGTAAAGAGTCTAACGGCTTGCGGTCGATCCAATAATCGCTCTGATTAAAATCTTTTAAAGCTTTCCGGATCTGCATCCACGAATCCTCCTCCAGTAAAAAAGGATTGTACAGTTTCCCTTGTCTCATTTTTTCGATTTCTTTCATAATAGTCTACCTAAAAAGGAGATGACTGGCATCTCCTAATCCTTATTTTTGTTTAATGGCAGCTTGAGCAGCAGCTAAACGAGCGATCGGTACACGGAATGGTGAACAAGAAACATAATTTAAGCCTAGCTTGTTCACAAATTCTATACTGGATGGATCCCCTCCATGTTCTCCACAAATACCTAACTTGATATTCGGACGAGTTTTGCGTCCTAATTCTGCCGCTAATGCAACTAATTTACCAACACCTTTTTGATCTAAGCGAGCAAAAGGATCGTTTTCATAAATTTTGGCATCGTAGTATTCTGGCAAGAATTTACCCGCATCGTCGCGAGAGAAACCAAATGTCAACTGGGTTAAGTCATTGGTTCCAAAAGAGAAGAATTCGGCTTCTTCAGCAATTTCATCCGCCAGCAATGCAGCACGCGGCACTTCAATCATCGTACCGACATGATACTTCATCTCTACACCAGCTTCGGCTAAAATCTTATCCGCTGTTTCAGTCACGATCTTCTTAACATATTTTAGTTCTTTGATATCACCAATCAGAGGCAACATGATCTCCGGCTCGATATTCCAGTCCGGATGTTCTTTATTCACCTTCAAAGCGGCTTTAATAATCGCTGCAGTCTGCATACGACCAATGCCAGGGTTGGAAACATCCAAACGGCTGCCGCGGTGTCCCATCATCGGGTTGACTTCGTGCAAAGATGCGATAACTTGTTCCAGATTCGCCACTGGGATATTCATCTCGCAAGCCAGATCCTTGATATCTTCTGGATCTGTTGGAACAAATTCATGCAAAGGCGGATCCAAGTAACGAATGGTTACTGGACGGCCTTCCATAGCCTCATAGATTCCTTCAAAGTCTTTTTGTTGCATCGGTTCCAGTTTATTCAAAGCAGCTTCCATCTGCTCTTCATCTTTGGCAACGATCATTTCGCGGATCGCTTTGATCTTGTCCCCATCAAAGAACATATGTTCCGTACGAACCAAACCGATTCCTTCCGCACCGAACTTCACGGCTTGCGCAGCATCGCGAGGCGTATCGGCATTCGTACGAATCTTTAATGTACGAGCTTTATCGGCCCATCCCATAAAGCGTTCAAAATTACCGCTGATCTCCGCCGGTACGGTTTTGATTGCTTCACCATAAACATTTCCCGTAGAACCATCGATAGAGATCCAATCTCCTCTATGATAATCTTTTCCGCCAACAGTGAAATATCCTTCTTCTTCATGCATCTCGATATCGCCGGCACCACTGACACAGCATGCTCCCATACCGCGGGCAACAACAGCTGCATGGCTAGTCATGCCACCGCGAACCGTCAAGATTCCTTCAGATACGGCCATACCTTCGATGTCTTCCGGACTTGTTTCCAAACGGACAAGGATAACTTTCTTTCCGCCCTCTGCTTCTTCTTTTGCTTCATCTGCCGAGAATACGATCTGTCCGGACCCGGCTCCTGGACTTGCCGGCAATGCAGATGTGATAGGCGTTGCAGCTTTAAGAGCCTCAGGATCAAACATAGGATGAAGCAAAGCGTCCAATTGTTGAGGCTCTACCATCATCAACGCTTCTTCTTCTGTGACCAGACCTTCATCAACCATATCGCATGCAACTTTCAGCGCAGCCTGAGCAGTACGTTTTCCGTTACGTGTCTGCAACATGAATAATTTACCACCTTCAATAGTAAATTCCATATCTTGCATATTTTTGTAGTGATGTTCCAGCTTTGAGCAAATATCAACGAATTGGTCATAAGCCGTAGGACTGATTTCTTTCAATTGATCGATCTTTTGAGGAGTACGAACCCCGGCAACAACATCTTCACCTTGGGCGTTCATCAAGAATTCACCATACAGTTTATTCTCTCCCGTAGCCGGGTTACGAGTAAAGGCAACCCCTGTACCGCAATCTTCACCCATGTTTCCAAATACCATCATCTGTACATTGACGGCAGTTCCCCAATCGCTAGGGATATCATTCATACGACGATAGTAGATTGCACGCTCATTATTCCATGATTTAAATACCGCTTCAATAGCTTCCATCATTTGCGTCTTTGGATCCGTTGGGAAGCTTTCATGAAGTTCAGACTGATAGAATTCTTTGAAACGTTCTACCAACGTCTTCATATCATCTGCCGTTAATTCCAAATCGTCTTTGATCCCGCGTTCAGCCTTGATTTCGTCAATGATCTCTTCAAAACGCTTCTTGCTTAATCCCTTGACTACGTCAGCAAACATCTGGATAAAACGACGATAAGAGTCATAGGCAAAACGAGGATTGCCGCTCTTTTGGGCAATAGTTTGGGCAACGACATCGTTGATGCCTAGATTCAAGATCGTATCCATCATGCCCGGCATGCTTGCACGTGCTCCCGAACGCACAGAAACTAATAACGGGTTTTGAGCATCACCAAAACGCTTTCCGGTCTCAGCTTCTAATTTTCCTAAATATTCCATGATTTCGGCCTGGATCTCATCGTTGATCTTTTCGCCATCCTCATAATATTGATTACATGCTTCCGTTGTGATGGTAAACCCATTTGGCACAGGCATCCCTAACTTGCTCATTTCCGCAAGGTTGGCACCCTTACCGCCTAGGAGTTCACGCATATTTGCGTCACCTTCTTGAAAAAGGTACACATATTTTTTCGTCATTTAAATCCTCCTTCTTTTTACGTCTGTAATGTAAACGTTTTCAACCTCCAATATTATAGCACTTTTTCTTTCATAGGCATAGAAAAGACATAAAAAAAACGACACCGAGGTCGTTTAAGCCGTCATTTCTGATTCAGGAAGACGAACGCTTCCGCAAACCGCATAGTTCGGGCAAGATGGATTACAAGAACTCTCAACAATCGGACGCAACTTCGCAGGCATCATAGCTGTGATCTCATCGTCATCATAACCAACAACAATGCTCCTCTTTGACAACATGATCGGGCGTTTTAAGATGGATGGGTTGTTTTGAATCAAAGCAACCAGCTCATTCATGCTCAGATCATTAATATCCTCTTTTAATGATTGAAAAGCTTTCGAGCGTACAGAAATAATATCTTCTGTTCCGTTTTCGCATCGTGAAAGAATATATTTGATCTCTTCTTCATCCAATAAGGTCGTAAAGATATTTTTTTCGACAAATTCAATTTGGTTGTCTTTCAGCCATTGTTTTGCTTTGCGGCAGCTGGCACAACCAGGTGAGGTATAGATGATCACCATAGCCATCCCTCCATTTCCGTATTCCTATTATAACATTATGCTTTGAAAATACCATTGGTTTTCCCAGATAATTGATGTAAAATAAAAGCCGTACTCTGGAGGGTTGTTTATGGAAAGAATGTTAAGCGGGATCAAGCCCACCGGTCGCTTGACCCTTGGAAATTATATCGGAGCTATATCTCAGTTCGTTCAGTTTCAAGATGAATATGAACTCTATATCTTTATTGCCAATCAACACGCAATCACGATTCCTATTGAAGCAAAAGAGCTTAGAAAGAACACAAAAGATCTGATCGCTCTATATCTGGCCAGCGGCTTGGACCCAAACAAAGTCACGATTTTTCTGCAAAGCGATGTCGCCGCCCACGCGAAGTTAGGATGGGTCATGACATGTATGAGTTATATGGGTGAACTCCAACGCATGACTCAGTATAAAGACAAAGTCGCAAAACAGGAAACAGGCATTACCGCCGGGCTGTTTACCTACCCATGCCTGATGGCAGCCGATATTTTATTGTACGATCCGAAATATGTCCCTGTAGGCATCGATCAAAAACAGCATGTAGAACTGGCGCGAAATCTTGCCGAACGTTTCAACAACCGCTATTCGGATACTTTCACGATTCCGGAACCAAAAATGACAACTGTCGGTCAAAAGATTTATTCTTTACAAGATCCGACCAAAAAAATGTCAAAATCAGAAACCAATCCAAAGGGCACGATCGATCTTTTGGACGATCCCAATCTGGCCCGCAAAAAGATCTTATCGGCCGTAACAGATTCGCTGGGCATCATTCAGTATGATCCTGAAAATCAGCCAGGATTGGCAAACTTGTTGACGATCCAGTCTGTTTTATCGAAAGAACCCATTGACTCTATCGTTTCACGATACCAAGGAAAGGGTTATGGAGAACTCAAACAAGAGATTGGGCAAACCGTCTTTGACTTCCTGAGCGATCTGCAGGCTCGATACAAAAACGTCCTCGACAAAAAGATCGTCGATGAAGTCTTGGCTCAAGGAGCCCAAAAAGCCAGTCGAATCGCCGATAAAAAGATTCAAAAAGTTTATCGAAAAATAGGCTTTAACATCTAAAAAGAGTTGTGTAGAAATAAAATCTGCACAACTCTTTTTCTATAATATATAAAAGAATAAAAGAACCAAGATTCCTAATACGATACGGTACCATCCAAAAATAGTAAAATCATGTTTCTTAACATAACTCAGCAAACCACGAATCGCGAATAGAGATACGACAAAACTGATAAAGGTTCCAAGCAGCAGAATAATCAACTGCCCAAAAGAGAAGAACCCCGACTCCATAAAATATTTTACTACTTTTAAACCGCTGGCCCCCAGCATAACCGGAATTGCGATAAAGAACGAAAATTCGCTGGCCACCGTCCTGGAACACCCGGAATAAAGACCGCCCAAAATCGTAGAACCAGAACGCGAAGTACCTGGAATCAACGCCAAACATTGAAAGCAGCCAATCTGGAAGCTTGTTTTATAATCCAATTGATCCAAATTGACGATTTTAGGTTTTTTGGGATGCTTTTCGACGATGATATAAATCACACCATACGCAATCAAAGCGATGGCGATAATAAAATAAGCACTCAAGTAATCTTCAATGATGTTGTCAAACAAAAGACCTAAAACACCGGCAGGAATCACACCAATGATCACTTTCTTCCAAAGATCAAAAGTTTCCTTTCTTTTCGCTGGCGATTTTTTCTTGCTCCAGGGATTTAAACGATGATAATACAGAACCAGCACCGCAAGAATACTGCCAAACTGGATCACGACCTTAAACACCTCAAAAAAGGCATCCGGCTCCAGAGGAATAATGCTGTCTAATAAAATCAAATGTCCTGTAGAACTAATCGGCAGCCATTCCGTGATCCCCTGAACGATACCAAACAGGATCGATTTCAATAAATCGAACAAAAAACTCATATTGCTTCTCCTCCCAATTGTGCGACAAGATCCTTGAAAATCTCACCTCTTACTTCAAAGTTTTTAAACTGATCAAAGCTTGAACAAGCCGGGCTCAATAAGATTACATCGCCTGGTCTTGCACAATCAAATGCCTTTTTCAATGCATTCTCCATAGTCTGGCATGAGGTTTGATGGGTAAAGATGGATTGGAACGCATCCTGAGTCTGTCCAAATGAGAAACAGTGCTTGATCTTTGAATCAAACTGTTTAAGATCATCAAAAGAAATATGTTTATCTTTTCCCCCGCACAATAAGATCACATTTTGATCAAAAGCGCTCAAAGCCGCACACGCCGCATGCGTGTTTGTCGCTTTCGAATCGTTGTAGATGCGAACCCCGCGAACCGTGCCGACATATTCGATACGATGTTCTACGCCATGAAAAGATGCGATCACACGCGAAATAGACTCTAAAGAGATCCCCATGCGATACGCCATGCAGGCAGCCATCATCGCATTGCCTACATTGAAATCGCCAACAATCTTTAAATCAGAAAGTTTAAACAAGATCTGATCATGCAGATAAGCATAGGTATCATCTTTATACAAATCTACATCTTTGCGCAACAAGGAAAAATCAATCACCTTACAAGGAATGTTTTGAGCAAAGTGAACGATATTTTCATCATCCACATTTCGAATAAACCAAGCTTGCGGATCACAGTGCTCATAAATCTTCATTTTGGAAGAATAATAAGATTCCAAAGAATCCATATAATCCAAATGATCCGGTGCCAAATTTGTAACCGTAGATACCGTAGGTGCAAAAGTATCAATTCCCAAAAGTTGAAAATTGCTGAGCTCTAAGGCTACTGCATATTCTTGATTCTCTGCCGTTAAAGCACATTCACTTAACGGAGTTCCAATATTTCCGGCCACTAGAGCCGGTTTTTCACTTTTGAGCATTTCATAAAGCAAAGTCGTCACGGTCGTCTTGCCGTCGGTTCCCGTCACTGCAGCATAAGAAAAATCTTTTCGAGCTCGAAACGCGATCTCGATCTCCGTATAGATCGGGATCTTTTTCTCAACAAAATAAGCGACAAAAGGAGCCGTATAAGGAATTCCCGGATTCTTGACCAAAAAAGCATATTGTCTTTCCTTTAATGAATCGGGATGCCCTTTTTCATACACTTCGATTCCCAATGATTCTAATTCATTTTTCTGCAGGATCTCCTTTTGATCCGTCAATAAGACATGATAACCCATCTTCACCAAAAGACGGCTGACAGCTACGCCCGAGCGAGCCGCTCCGATCACTAAAACATTCTCCACGATCAATGCACTCCCATCCATAGTCCAATCAAGGCAAACACAACGCCGGCAAGCCAGAACCGATGTACGACTTGCGTCTCACTCCACCCGGATAATTCAAAATGATGATGCAGCGGCGCCATCTTGAAAATACGTTTTTTGGTACGCTTATAATAGGTTACCTGAATCACGACACTTAAAACTTCCATGACAAATACAAAGCCAATCAAAATCAATAAGATCTCTTGTTTTAAAATCATCGCAACACCGGCCAATAATCCGCCCAAGGCCAAAGAACCAGTATCGCCCATAAAAATCTTTGCAGGATGTTTGTTAAAATACAAATACCCAAACAAAGCACCGATGACAAGAACCAAGAAGAATACCAGATTATGGTAACCGGCAAGCCACGAAAAAATTCCAAAAGGGATCAAAGCGATGATCATTTGTCCGGCACATAAACCATCCAAACCATCGGTCAGATTGACTGCATTCGTTTCAGCTGTAAACATAAAAAAGATCAAAAAGAAATACAAAAGACCTATATCAAAAGACACATTCAGCAAAGGGATCCATAAAGTCGTTTCATGATGCGATACATACATCAGATAAAATACGATTGCCAAGACGCTCTGCATCAAAAACTTCATACTGGGTTTAAGCCCGGTATTATCTTTTTTGACGACAATGATATAGTCATCGATAAAGCCTATCAATCCATATCCGACAAAAGCCAGTAAAATGATCAACATATCCATATCAAAGGATACGATCGAAAAACAGCTTGCTACCCCATATAGAAGAACCGGCACAAGGATAAAAGCGATCCCCCCCATAGTAGGAGTCCCGTTTTTTACTTTATGACTCTGTAAACCCTCTTCTCTTTCTGTTTGACCAAATTTGATCTTATGCAAATAACGAATAAAACCTGGCATCACGATCAACATGATGATCAATGCGCCAAGAAAACCAAAGATATAAATCAAAACCTCAGAAAAATCCATCGTGATCTCTCCATTCTGCAGTTCATTATAGCATGCTCTTCCTTTCAAAAACAATGAAATTTCCTCTTGAAAAAGGGTGTTGGGAATGTTATCATAAATAAGCAATTTCGCAAATGGAAAGGAAGAAGGAGGACAACGACATGTCAAAAGTATGTGCAGTATCCGGTAGAGGTCCTTTAACTGGAAATAAACGTTCTCACTCTATGCGTGCAACTCGTCGTAAATGGAATGTCAACCTGCAGAAGGTTCGCATCGAAATCGACGGAAAACCTCAGACAGTTCGTGTGAGTGCGCGTGCATTAAGAACATTAAAAAAACAAGGCGCTATCTAATAGCGAAAGGACAATACAAACAAAAAGACGGCTTCTAAAGAAGTCGTTTTTTGTTTAAGATCGTGCATGCAAGGTTCGGGAGACGACCGGACTGTTTCTTTTCAAAAATTCCTTTTGAAGCCAGTCCAAATAAGTTCCCGGAGAAATAATTCCACGCATACTTAAGATATCCGCCCCCAGACATCCCAACATACGATCCGTAAAAACAGCACAATTATCACCCAATGCCCAGTACGATTTAAATTTTCCAGATTTGAATTTATAAAGCTTGGCCCCTGTTTTCGCATGCAGTCGAGACGGGTAATCTTCTTGATAGTCCAGGGGATGACGATATCCTCTTTCCTGCTCCAAAAGACAATACCACCGCACCAGATTGGATTGCAGCGATTTCAATTCTGCTTCCAATACCGCTTTTTGCGATTTTGATAATGCGATTCCATATTCAAAAATCGTATTATTTTCAACTTCCATTGCGTTAGGAATATAATCTTGTACAGGCGCTTTAAATAAAACACCATCGCCTAACGTCTGGTTAAATCGGAAAGAAGCCTGATCATAATTTCCATAGCTATAAACGATCCCACGATAAGCAAAACAGATATGTCCTACTTTTTGTAATCCATAAGGACCTATATGAACAAAAACACGAAGGTCGGTTGAGACTCTTCCCTCTTTTTGCTCCCACTCGATCGGCTCTCCAGACTCCAAGACCGAATTGACCGCATTCAAAGCCCAATCCGGAAAAAAGGCACAAAGCAATGCCGGAAACGTCAATCGGACCTTGCGCTTCCATTTGACTTTTGTCAGGGGGTTCACGCATTGGCTGGCATCGGAAAGAGTCCTAAATCCTAAAAGAATCAGGTAGATTCCAAAAGCGCGAATCAAAACCTTCAGCTCTTCATGCGATAAGATCAAAAAGATCCCGATTCCCATATAAAAAAAAGTACAAATCAACAAAAAAATTTTTCCTTTGACTTGGTTAAAAATATTGATCAAAAGCTGAATCAGGGTGGCTAAAGCACTGACTAGACAATAGATTCCGAAAACGATCTGAAACAGTATCTGAGGAAAGCTTTGATGATTGAATAAAACACAGAAGAATAGAAACGTTATCAAAGCCATGATCAGATCGATCTTCTGCTTCTTTCGAAAAAAACGAACCCCCAAAAGCAACGATTGAGATGCGATCACAACTAAGATCAAATCCACAAAAACTGTATAGATCCATTGCGGTACAAAAAGCATCAAAAATCCAAGAATGGCCATAAAAAGACCCAAAAGCATATCCAGGATCAACTCATCCCAATTCACTTGCGGTTTGTCATTATACACAAAAGTTTTCCTTTCTCTACCGTAACGATCCCTTGTTCCTGTTGAATCGTATTGGAGGTCGTATAAATATCCTGCACTCGCAAAACAGCATGCGTTAAAGGATACAAAAATCCTTCAAGACTCAATACACTGTCTTTAACAGCTAAAAAAGAAACATGTTTAAATTCCCGGGATAATACATGTTTTCCTTCCAAGAGCACAAAAACACGCTGGTCTTCTTCCCATAGGATCAAATCATCATACCGGTACATCAAAAGTCGAATATTAGCCAAACTATGATCGATTCGGCCACCTAAAGCCCCCACTAAGAACAAAGGTGAAAATCCCAGCTGAGCAGCGAAGGCTAAAGCAAGTTCACTATCTGTCTCATCTTTTTTAACAGGATGAATCTCTAAATGCGAATGCTTATTCAAATATTCAAGTTCTTTAGAATCTATGGAATCAAAATCGCCGACTCCATAAGCCAGATCCAATCCTGCTTCCAAGATCCGCAAGCAGCCTGCATCGATCCCAATGTATTCGGCATTTTCAATTTTGGGGATTTTTTGCGCCATGGGTGTTACTAAAACTGCCGGCCTCATCGTAAAAGACTTTCTACTTTTTCCGGGATATCCCCTTTAAAGACATAACTGCCCGCAACCAATGTATCACAACCCGCATCAACCGCTTTTCGGAATGTTTCTCCATTGATGCCGCCATCGATTTCAATCCGATAAGATAATTGTTTTTCATTGCGTATCTGATCTAGCCATCGTACTTTATCCAGCATCTCTTCCATGAAAGACTGTCCCCCAAAGCCAGGCTCCACACTCATGATCAACACCAGGTCCACTTTGTCTAAAAGCGTTTCAAAAAGTTCAATCGGCGTATTCGGTTTGACTACAAAACCGCAAAGACATCCTTTAGAACGAATCTGTTCCAAAAGCGTCTGGATACGATTCAGATCATTATCCAATGCTTCTGTATGGAAAGTCACACACTGAGCACCCGCATCGATAAAGATCGGCGCATACATTTCCGGATCACTCACCATTAAATGAACATCCATCAATTGATGAGAGATCTTTTTAAATCCTTTCAATATATCCGGTCCAAACGTTATATTGGGTACGAAATGTCCATCCATCACATCAAAATGCAGCCATTGTGCCTGACTTTGATTTAAAGCCTCTAATTGCGCTTTAGTATCTGAATAATCTAAAGACAATATGGAAGGAGCAATAATTCTTTCATTCATTTGGATTCTCCTTTCACGATTTGTTTATAATCTTCATACATCGACGGATTGATCTTTCCTTGTTTTAAAGCACTCAAAATCGCACAATCTGGTTCATGAATATGCCGGCAATCTTTAAACCGGCACTGGTGAAGATAAGGAGCAAAATCCTTGATGCACTCATCCAAATGTGCAAGATCCATTCGTGAAAAATCTAAGCTGGAAAAACCAGGAGTATCCGCTACCAGACCGTCAGCTACACGGTGAAGCTCGCAAAAACGGGTAGTGTGGCGCCCTCGTCCCAAAGCTTTCGAGATCTCTTGCGTCTGCAGCTGAAACGAAGGATCCAAGCGGTTCAACAATGAGCTCTTCCCTGCCCCGCTTTGCCCGCATAAAACACTGACCTTTCCGTTGATCGCCTGGCATAGTTTTTGATCATCGCTTCCAGGCCAAGTCATCAGCACCGTATAACCGGCATTTTGATACCATTCTAAATCTTTCTGAATCGTATGAATATCCTCGATCAGATCTTGTTTTGTGATCACGATAATCGGCTCAACATGAGCCAAAGATACTAAAATGATCAAGCGGTTGAGAAGATGAACTGAAAAATCAGGATCTTTCAAACTGGTAACGATCAATGCTTGATCCACATTGGCAATCGCCGGTCGAAGCAAACGATTCTTTCTAGGTTCGATAGAATGAATACGATAAGCTTCTTCAATCTTTTCAACCAAGACAAAATCTCCGACCAACGGCGCTTTATCCAAGCGCAGTTTTCCACGCGGCCGGGCGATCGCAGTCCGGTGTTCTAACTGAATCGTATATTGATTGGATATAATTTTAATGATTCTTCCCTTTTCCATTTATTCCGTATACAGCGTAATATAGCTGTCTGATCCTTCCTGTATATATGTAGTTCCTACTGATGGCGATACATCAACGATTGTTGAACCCGATCCCGAACGCGCTACTGCGATTCCCATCGCATTGAGTTCTTCATAGACTTGCTCGTACGTTTGACCGATCCAATCGGCCGAGATCTCTATCGAAGGATAGGCAGCCACCACAAAAGTGATTTCCACCTCTTGGTCCGGATCGATCCGATCACCGACCGATAACCCTTTTTGTTCAAGAATATAGCCTGGATTGGTATTTGGCATCGCCTGTTCCTCCACATTGATTTGAATATGAAGGCCTTCTTCTTCAAACTGAGCCTGGATATCCGAAAGATATTGACCTGTATAGTCCTGGATCAAGTATGTTGGTCCTTTACAGATTGTCAAAACGATCGAATCATCCTGACCCGCTTTTGTCCCTTCCTTTGGACTGACAGATATCACATGATCGACTTCGACCGAATCATCGGCCTTTTTTTCAATCGAGATCTGATCTTCCGTAAAACCTGCCTCTACCAGTGTTTCTTTGGCCTGATCCTCGCTCATCTCAATCACATCAGGAATCGTATACTGTCCAAATAAACCACTCAAAGAGATCACTCCACTTAAAGATAAGACAAAGAAAGAACTTAAACAAACAATCAGCGCAACACAGATACCGACCAAAGCACCAAACATTTTAGAAGAATGCTTTTTCTCTTTTTCTTCTTTACCCGCTTTCGATTTTGACTGATTTGTTTTCGCATCTTGAACGGAAGGATTCTTTAACTTAAGTCTTTCAATTCCTCTTTGATCCCGATCCCGACAGTGTTCAATATCATAAAGCATATCCGAGGCATGTGCATAACGCTCTTCTGGGTCCTTTGCGGTAGCCTTCAAAATAATGTTTTCAACAGATTGCGGAATGCCTGGGTTAAAGTCCCTCACATAGGGCATGGAAACCCGAAGATGCTGAATCGCGATCTCCGTTGGTGTCTGTCCTTTGAAAGGAACCGTACCCGTTAACAATTCATAAAAGACGATTCCTAAAGAATAGATATCCACCTGTTCAGTGGGTTCTTTCCCTTGTGCGGTCTCCGGAGCGAGATAGTGTGCCGAACCCATGACTGCATTATTCAGCGTCAACTGGACCGAATCGCTAGCCACAGCAATTCCAAAATCCGTGATTTTAATCGTTCCGTCGTCTTTGATCAGAACATTTTGCGGCTTGATATCACGGTGAATGATATTTTTCTGGTGAGCGGCAACAACCGCTGAGACCAGTTGTTTCATAATGTCCAAAGCTTCCTTAAAGTTCAAAGCTCCCCGCTGCATGATCAGTTGTTTTAAAGTTCGGCCTCGGATATATTCCATGACAATGTAGTGCATTCCTTCATATTCTCCAACATCGTAGATATCGACGACATTGGGATGAGAAAGACGGCTGGCAGCGCTGGCTTCCCGTTGAAAGCGAACCAGGACCATCGGATCCTCAGACAGTTTGGAACGCAGCACCTTGATAGCCACAACTCGATCCAAGATCTTATCTTTGGCACGATAGACATCGGCCATTCCCCCTTGCCCTATCAAAGACAAGATCTGATACCGATTGGCAATTTCTTTGATCATTGCCATACTACATGCCCTCTTTTTCTAATAAAATGATCGTACAATTATCATAGCCGCCCGCTTGTAAACTAAGGCTCAGCAAACGATCTCCTTTTTGTTCTAAAGTGCACTTTTGCGAAAGAACCTCGCAGATCTTTTCGTATTCGACATAACCATGCAAACCATCGCTGCAGATCAAAAGACGTTTATAATCCTCATCAATTTTATTGGTGTCAACACGATAGACGTGCCATACCCCCAACGCATTAGTCAATGTGTTTTTTTGCGCATGATGTTTTGCTTCTTCGGCCGTGATCTTTCCTTCTTTGATCAATTGAGCGATCACACTGTGATCTTCTGTCATCTGGATCAAGCCATCCGAATACTGAGCATATAAACGAGAATCCCCTACATTGAAGATATAACTGTGCTGATGTGTGATCAAGACACCTACACACGTTGTTCCCATACCGCGTTCCCGACGGCTCAGCATACTTTGCTGGTAGATTCTGTCATTCGCCTTATCCATGGTCTCACGGATCCAAGACAAAGCTTGGCCATCGTTTTCAAAGGACTCAACATTCAAAAATGCGTTTCGAAAAGTGTTAACGGCTATCGCACTGGCCACCTCGCCGGCAGCCGCTCCTCCGATGCCATCACAAACAATTGCCAACAGATCATCGTTTTCATTTTGCAGAACTAAAAAATCATCCTCGTTGATTTTACGAGTCAGTCCAACATCGGTATTCGCATAGATCTTCATTCCTCGTACCCTCTTTTCAATTCTTTGATACGCAATTGCCCGCAAGCGGCATCAATGTCATTTCCGTGCTCCTTGCGAATCGTACAGCGGATCCTTTTTTTCATCAATTGATCATAGAAGACCATCGCTTCTTCATGATTGACTCCTTGAAATCCTTTTTCATCCACAGCATTGTACGGAATCAAATTGACATAAGCATTATAACCCTTTAAAAGACGAGCCAGCTGAGCAGCATGTTCCGGGCGGTCATTGACCCCTTTTAACAGAATATATTCAAATGTTAAACGACGGTTGTTTTCCTGACAATATATATCTAGAGCATGCATCAGCGTCTCTAAAGGATACGCTTTATTGATCGGCATCAAAGAAGAACGCAGCTGGTCATTAGGAGCATGCAGACTGATCGCAAGATTGTATTGTGTATGCTCATAGGCAAAATCGATGATTCGATCGGCAATCCCGCAAGTTGAAATAGTAATATGTCGAGAACCAATCCCTAAGCCGCGGTCATGATTGATAGTAGATAAAAAATTCATGACATTGTCATAGTTGTCAAAAGGCTCTCCTGTCCCCATCACTACAACATGGCTCAAGCGGTCACCGCTCTTATCCAGCTCTTTTTGAACTGCCATAAACTGGGCCACCATTTCACCGCTTGTCAGATTTCTTTTTTTCTTTGTAAGACCGCTGGCACAAAAAGCACAGCCCATATTACAGCCCACCTGAGTCGTTACACAGATACTCTTTCCATAATCAAACAACATCAAAACACTTTCAACCAAAGCACCATCTTCTAACGCAAACAAAAATTTGGTCGTGCCGTCATGAGCGACTTGCTTGCGGATCATTTTTAAAGGAGAGATCATAAAGTCCCGTTTTAAGATCTCTCGCGTTTCTTTGCTGAGGTTTGTCATCTCATCCACCGAATCAACTCGGTTTCGATAAAGCCACTGAAAGATCTGATGACCGCGAAATTTCTTCCATCCGTAACTCTCAGCCAGGCACTGGATCTGTTCGTAATCATAATCATATAGACTTTGCATAGTATCCCTCTCAATTCACAAGAAAAATTATAACAACCTCAAGATTCTTTCTCAAGTTTTGCCATATAGAATCCATCAGCCTGATCGTTCGGAAATAAAATCTTTTCTTCCATCAGAGAAAAATTCGGGTGTGCCTGTAAAAACGCTTCAATCTGTTTTTCATTCTCTTTTTTATTGATCGTACAAGTTGAATAGACGATCTGGCCTTTTTTTTTGACATGAGCAGCGCAAGATTCCAAGATCTTTTTTTGTAAAGGAATCAAGGTATCCATATCAGTGGATTTTAAACGAAGGCGTATATCTGGCTTTCGTGCCAAAACTCCATATCCGCTGCAAGGCACATCACACAAGATGCGATCATAGACTCCCAGATCATCAATCTCGGAAGCATCGCAAACAAAAGCTTTCGCGTGATGCACTCCCAGACGCCGGATCTCATTTTGAATCAGTTTCACTCGATGCGGATGAATATCTATACATGTCATAGATCCCTGATCTTTCATACGTTCCAATATAGCCATGGATTTTGTCCCTGGAGCCGCACATGCATCCAGGACGTGCATGCCTGCTTTTGCATCGACGAAGCAGGCAATCTGATAAGAACCAAGATCCTGAACACTCATTTTTCCCTCCCGATAAAAAGGATGATGCGCTACATCATTCTTAGGATATCGATACAGATCTCCATTCACTTTTTCCCATCCGGCTTCTTCAAATTCTTGAGAAGAAGCCTTGATTGGATTTCTACGAACATAGACCGGTAAAATCTTCAAAGAGGCCCAGGCCATTTGCTGGGTGCGCTTTTCTCCATATTGAGCATTCCACATTCGAATCAGCCACAGAGGAAGACTAGTCTGGATGGAAAGGCTTTCCAAAGGATCATCAGGAAGATGGATCTGATCTTTTTTGATTCGATGAAGCATGGCATTGACAAACCCTCGGCTTTTCGGACTGATTTTACGACAGATCTGATTGGCTTCATACACGATCGCATAAGCCGGTACCTTATCAAGATAAAACAGCTGATAAAGACTCATGGCCAATAAAATACGGACTCTTTTATCCACTTTTTTTTGAGCATATTGGTCGATCGCATAATTTAAATACCCGTAGTTCTGAATCGTACCATAGACTATGCGAGTAGCCAGAGCCCGATCCTTTTTAGGACATGAATCGAGATGGTCTCGAAGATACAGATTCGAATACACTTGGTCAAGAATAATGGCACAAAGTGCCTGATAGATCCAATTTCGCATATTATTCCTCCAAACCTAAAGGATACATATTGATTTCTTGCTTCACTGTCGTTTTTTTCGACAGATGGTATTGCACTAAATCCCAGATTCGCTGATTCAATACAGACCGATCCTTCCCTTTAACAACCAGGCGGACGCGGGCTTTCTGTTGTCGCATAGAAATCGAGATAGGCCCCAAAACGACCAGATCAGACAGGTGATTTTTCGCATCCTGTGCGATCTGCATCGCTTTAGTTTCCTCTTTATGCATATAAATCACCGTACATAAATAGACATAGGGCGGATATTTTCCCAGATGACGATACAACATCTCTTTTTTAAAAAAAGAAATATAGTCATGATCGATAACACTTTTGATCACATAATGATCAGGATCAAAGGTCTGAATATAGACATGTCCTTCTTTTTCATGACGCCCGCATCGACCGCTGGCTTGTTCCAACATCGCATAAGCCCTCTCGGCACTTTGATAATCCATACGCATCAAAGCAGCATCTGCCTGCAAGATCCCCACGACAGTCACCCTTTCGAAATCCAGACCTTTGGCAACCATCTGTGTCCCGACCAAGATATCTCCTTGATCATGAAACTCTTCCAAAATCTTGGCATGAGAATTTTTCTTACGAGTACTGTCTGCGTCCATGCGCAGAATATTGGCAGAAGGAAAACGCAATTTCAACGTTTCTTCCAGTTTTTCTGTCCCCATTCCCATATGGTAGAATGCATGACCGTGACAATGCGGACAAGTATGATCAAAAGTAAAAACCCTTCCGCAACAATGACACATCAAAACATCTTCTTTTTTATGATACGTTAAAGCGATGCCGCAATCAGGACAAGTGAAAGTTTCATTGCACTGGGTACATTTCACGACTGGCAAATACCCTCGGCGATTCAACAGCAGAATCACTTGTTCATGACGATACAGAGCCTCTTCGATTGCCTTCCACAGTCTTGCAGAGATTCCATGTTCTACTTTTTCCTGCTTGAGATCTAAAGGATGGATCCTGGGCATATCCAAATAGATACGATGAGTAAGCTCAACCAACGCATAGACTCCTTTATAGGCGCGCGCATAAGAATCCAGACTTGGAGTAGCTGAAGAAAGCACCACCTTACAATGATGAAAAGCTGCTCTTTCCAAGATCACATCACGGGCATGGTATCGCGGCATGGAATCTTGTTTGTAAGAGGCATCGTGTTCTTCATCCATCAAGATCAGTCCCAGGTCGCAAAAAGGCATAAAAACGCTGCTTCTCGTTCCGATGACGATGGAAGCTTCGCGATTCTTGACCAAAAGATATTGTTCATATTTTTCCTGGGCGTTCAAAGAAGAATGATAAATCGCAATCTTTGTCTGAAAGCGAGCCTTGACTCGTTGGATCATCATTGGCGTCAAGCCAATTTCCGGAACCAAAAACAAAACTTGCTTGCCTTGAGTCAACACTTTTTCTGCCAACCGTAAAAAGACCTCCGTCTTTCCGGAACCGGTTACACCATGAAGCAGATAGACAGACTTTGTCCCCTTTTCGATTTGTTCAATTGCGTTTTTTTGTTCGGATGTCAAAGAAAAAGAGGTATCAGGAATCGATTCCAGATCGAGTTGAGAAGTTTTGACTCTTTGTTCCAAACGCAGAGCACCTTTTTGAAGCAATGGATTTGCAAGCGTGATTCTTTTTCGTAAAACACTTGCCTTCATCGGCAATTGTTCCATCACGCTTTCTAAGGCCGCTCTTTGTTTCGGTGTCAGATCCACTTGCGGATCATTGAGGACAACCCAGTCTTCATAAATAATCTTAGCTTTCGAACTGGAGGGACGCAGAGCCGGCGGCAACATGGTCTTCAAGACAGAGATCACAGAGCAAACATACTGTCTGGAAATTGTCATAGCCAACGCCATCAATTCATCATTCAGCAAAGGTTCTTTGTCTATTACTTCCAGGACTTCTTTGACAGTTGAAATACGTGGCTGCACATCAATTGCGGCCACAAATCCTATCAAATCAAGAGCTCCAAAAGGAACTCGTACACGACAGCCGACCGATATTGGTTCTTTGCAGACATATGTGAAAGTTGTATTGAGCTGTAAAGAATTATGTTCAATATAAACATCGATATAAGACATACAGATATTATAACATACGGTCAAAAAGAAAAGATCGCTTGCACGATCTTACTTTTTCTTTCCATATCCTTTTGGAAACAAGGAATCAGAAAAATCTTGAAAAACTTTTTTGATTCGCTGGATCCTGGGCGAATTCGAATGCAGCGAATAAACATGTATACCGCCCCAAAGCAAACCATAGAGCAGACAATGAAACAAATTCATCCAGCGGTGGATGAATTCATATCCGAATCCAAACATTAAAAACGCAAGAACAAAAATAATCAGATCTCTTAAGATCCAAGAGATCTTATGTTTCTGATACAAGTCAATAAAGATCCAGGTTCCCGCTATATAAAGTATGATACAAACTGCACAAATCAAAAAATCACGTAGCATATTTTCACTCCTCATCTTCTGGATAAGGATATTTTTTCCTCAAAATCGTTACAACGACAGCGATCAATACATCACAGATAAACAACCCCACAAACCAGCCAGGAATAGATTGAGGAGGATTGCCAAAATCATAATTGAAGAAAATGATAAAAAGCGCCAAATAAACTAAATTGACCAGGATCAAAAACAAAGGTTTATAGCGAATCGGATGATATCGGATCAGTTTGATCGATACAAAAGCGGAATAAAGAATTAAAAACCAACCCACAGCACGAAAAACAAACAAAAGGTTGATAATTGCTTTGGTGCTCATAAAAATCTCCTTCTTTATTTAAATTATACACCAAGTGTACAAATATACAATAATCACCAAAGAGTCTAGTCAGAAAAGAGGTATGGAAGTCCAAGAAAAAAAACTTGCATTTAAAGTTGAATTCTCATATAATGATTAGGCACTGGTTCCGTAGCCAAGTGGTAAGGCAATAGACTGCAACTCTGTGAGCACCGGTTCGAATCCGGTCGGAACCTCCAAGAATGGGGTCGTGGCGGAATAGGCAGACGCAACGGACTTAAAATCCGTTGGGAGTTAATCCCGTGTGGGTTCAAGTCCCACCGTCCCCACCATTCAAAAAGAAAACTCGGGAAACCGAGTTTTTTTATATTTGATAGATTTCTTTTAAGAATTTACCCACCGCTTCAGAGTTTTGACGAACAACATCATGAATCGCATCCGGTATATAGCGAATCTCTGAAGTTTTTATCGATTCTTGGATCCATTGGGCAGCCTGTTGATGGATCTTGTCATTTTCACCGAGAAGGATCCATGTTGGTGCACTGATTGCATCCATCCGATGTTCGAAATCTTGAAGCGACGCCATCAGATCTAAATACATCTTTTTCGAGATCGGCATTTGATCAAACACCTTCGAAGGAACAAGGTGAGCCAGTGTTTGTTGAACTTTCTGAAAACGTTTTGACACAGGAATCGAGGGTTCGATCAAAACTAAATTCCGAATCCGATCCGGATCTTGAGCTGCCAGATCTAAAGCCAGCAAAGCTCCATAACCTTGTCCACAAAGATCAAAAGGTTCCGCATAGGAAGCACACTGTAAAAGCAAGCCTTGAAGAATATCTCTATAATAAGCATGTTCAGGATCCAACCAAGAATAAAGAGAAGGGATGCTGCTGCGGGTTTTATCTTGCATCACCTCTAAAACCGGATTCCAAAAAGCAGGACTTTCTTGAAAGTCGTGTAAAAATACGTGAAACACTTACAGACACCCCCATCCATAAAAAAGCATTCCGGCGATGATCGCCGTGATCCATAAAATCAAAATCACCCATAGGATATTTCTTTTATGCTCCTGATAACGAAATAAAACCACAAGGCCCAAACCAGCATTAGTGATCAAGCCCGCTAACAACGATCCAAACTGTAACTGTCCGCCGACATATAAAGAAGTCAAAACAACGGTTGCGGCACAATTCGGGATAAAGCCAAACAACGAAGCCAAGATGGGCTGAAAAATCGAATTGGATAATAAAATCATGGAAAGCTGTTCTTCCCCGATTCCTTCTAAGATCCAAGTTAAAACTAACGAAGTCACAAATATGAAGCCGTAAATCTTCAATGAGCGAAGAAAAGCACTGACCGGAATAGGATATTGAACATAACAGCAAGGACAGGTGCTGGATGGACTCTCCTCTTCCCAGTCTTCCTCTTCAACTTCTTCCATCTGCTCAAAAGTAATGATCTTCTGACCAGGAAAAAGAACACGATCCACCAGCATCCCCACTCCGCCAGCAATCACAAATTTAAGAATCAGGATCATTCCTAATGTTGAATAGAGATTTGGTTCACTCAACAAAATAGGAATCGCTTCATCGCTGGTCGCAATCATAACTGCGATCAACGTTCCCATTGTGATATTTCTTTGTACAAATAACATGGCAGCCAAGATGCTAAATCCACACTGCGGGATCAGACCTACGACTGCACCAATCAGAGGACCATATTTCTGAAGACCGAAAAAGACTTTTTCATCCGTATTCTTTTGTTTTCTCTCAAATACTTCCAAGATCAGATATGTGACAAGCAAAAAAGGAAACATCATCCAAGTATCTTGTAAAGTATGTTCGATTCCATGATATATAAAATTCATTCTTTCACCTGGTTACTCATTATACGTCTCTAAAAAATTTTTTCCAGTCTAATGCAAAAAAAGATCCAAATTTGGATCTTCTAAGAAATCGTTCCTTTTTTTTCGGTCACTTTGATTTTTTTCTTTTCCAGCCGAGCTTTTGAAAAATCGCGAACCCCCGCATAGATCAAAGCGAAAACAGGGACTCCCAAGAACATGCCGACCACGCCAGCCAGCCCGCCGCCGATCGTAACCGAAAATAGGATCCAGAACCCGGAAATTCCCAACTGGTCTCCTAAAACGATCGGTTTTAAAACATTTCCGTCAATCTGCTGCAGAACCAGGATAAAAATTGCGAAAACAAGCGCATAGAACGGATTGATCAGCAAAAGCAAAACAATCACTGGAATCGCTCCGATAAATGGGCCAAAGACAGGAATCACATTTGTAATCCCTACCACAAAGCCGATCATAGGTGCATAAGGAATCTGCAACAGTGAAACTCCTATATAACAAGAGACGCCGATTATTGTAGAATCGATAATGCTTCCAACGATGTATTTTTCAAAGACAAGCTTAGCATCTTCGGTCCAAGCCGTGATGAAATTGGCCGTTGTCTTGTCAAATAAAGCATAATTCAATTCTTTCAAGCCCAGCAGCAAACTTTCTTTATCCAACAAAATATAAAACGCACTGACAAACGCAAGAATCAAATTAATGACCAGACGAATCAGATTGTATGAATAATTGGCGATCTCCGGCAAATACTTCGTCAACGTGGAAGTAATCGTATTCAACACATCGATCTCCTGCAAGGCTTGTTCAATGCTGGAAACAGATATATTCCAGCTGGATCCCAAGCTGATCGCATAAGTCACCAAACGATCCCAATAAGCCGCAAAATTATCAGAGAACTGTACGGCTGAATCGATCAGGCTGGGAATGATCGTTCCAAAGAACAGCGCTATTAAACACAAAAATAAAATAAAAGAGATGATGATTGACAATAATCGTTTCTTCTTCGAACTGAACTTAAAAGATCCAAAAAGCTTCTTTTCAAACCAGCGACTTGGTTTATGCAAAAGAAACGCTAAAAAGATTCCCAGCAAGAATGGAAATCCAATCGAAAGCAGAAACTGAAGAATGTCGATCACACGGTCAAAATAGAAAAAAAGTGCTGCAACGGCAACGGCAATTGATAACGACCCTGCATACACAAAGATCTTTTTCTTCATTTCTTCTGTAATTTGAAAATGCATTGTTGACTCCACCTTATAACACAAAAGATTCTATCATATGGAAAGTATTTGTGAAAGGCTTTATAATAAGAAGCATGGAATTGATTTTTGAAGGACAGATCTCGGCAAAAGCCCTGATGGAAAGCAAACAAAGGAAAATCGAGACGTTGATCATCCAAAAAGATAAACGCTCCAGAGATATTGGTTATCTCAAAGCCCTGGCATCAAAAAACGGGATTGTGATCCAGACTTGGTCAAGAGAAGAAATAGATGCCTATGCAAACTCAAAGAGTCATGGCGGCATCTTGGTCAAAGCTCATCAGCGACCGCAAAAGCCCCTGCCAGCTCAAAAATTAACTGGATATCTATGCATGATCGATGGCGTCGAAGATCCATATAATCTTGGAAGCATTGCGCGCACCCTTTATGCAAGCGGCTGTGAAGCTCTCATCTTAAAAAAGCGAGACTGGTCAACGGCTGAACCTACCATCCTAAAAGCAAGTGCCGGTGCTTTTGAACGACTTCCCATCTATTGGATCCAAAACGAAGAAGAATTAGTAACCTATCTGAAAACCATTCAGATTCCTCTTGTGATCGCCCATCGTGATCAGGCAAAGAGTGTTTATGATTACACATTCCCAAAATCGTTTTGTTTGGCAATTGGCGGCGCATTGCGAGGACTTAAGGCTACCTTGATACAAAATGCCGATCAAAATCTGGTTTTAGATTATGGCCGCGAATTTCGTTATGCCCTCGATACCGCCAGTGTATGCAGTGCCATCAGTTTTGAGATCGTCAGACAAAGGAGGAACCATCATGAATATCAATAGAGACAAATTGGTCAAAATCGCTGTCCAAGGACAAGTAGATCACCCTCGAATGAAAGGGTATCGCGTTGGATTTGACGGAAAAGGACGAATGCCGATTGGAACCGGAGGCATCACATACTCCCATGCGATCGGTGATCCTTGTATGGGATTGGCCGGAGACCATGTAGAACCGGGTATCTCTTTGGCCAACCCCGGCAATGGTGAAAATCACGCATTGGAAACATTTGCCTGTGTCGGTAACGAGGCACGCATCATCAATGGACCCAAAAAAGGCGAAATCGGTTATGTCAGCGGAACTCATGGAGGCATCGATCATACCATGATCTGCTTCGATAAAAGCATTTTGGAGGAAATGGACGGAAATGAAACTATTTTGGTCAAGGCCTATGGACAAGGCATGAAGTTGGTGGATCATCCGGAGATTTACATTATGAACCTCGATCCAGATCTTTTTGAAGCCCTGCCAATCGAAGAAAAAGGCGATGCGATCACTTTCCCTGTCGTTACCATGATTCCAAGTTTCCTCATGGGCTCCGGTCTGGGATCCAGTACGATGATGGAGGGCGATTACGATATCATGACCCAAGATAAAGAAGCTAATGAAACATATGGTATCAACGACCTTCGCTTTGGCGATTTTGTTGCGATCCAAGATCACGATAACGAATACGGCCCGCACTATCTGAAGGGCAGCATCAGCATCGGTGTCATCGTTCATAGCGATTCTTTTACCAGCGGTCATGGTCCTGGCGTGTGTGTAGTCGCTACCAGCAAAACAGGAAAGATCCAGCCGGTGATCACCAAAGAGGCGAATCTGAAAACATATATGTCAAATATTCGAAGGAGATAATTCTCCTTCATTTTTTATTCTCAAAAAAAAGTCCTTAGATTTCTCTAAGGACCAAGTATTTAATCTCGACTGCTTCCTAAACCAACCAAACGAAGGATGTATAAGAAGATATTGATGAAATCCAAATACAATTCTAAAGCGAAATAAATGGATAACTTTTCACGCGAAACGATCGTTCCATCTTCTAATGTCATGATCTTATGCATTCTTTGAACATCCCAGATTGTCAATCCGGCAAAGATCACAAGCCCCAGCAGACTGAACATCCTAGTCATCGGACCAAATCCAAGCAGCCAGAGAATCGGCTGTGAAATGATCATGGCAAATAAGCCAGCCATACAGATCATGCCAATACGCGTCATATCTTTTTTGGTTGTGATTCCCATAATCACCAGACAGCCAAAGAAGAGCGCCGATACAAAGAAAGCCACTCCAATCACACCCAAAGGATAGGAATAGAAGATCGAAGTCATCGTAATACCCAAAATGACAGCATAAGCCAAGAACAGGATTTTCATCGTCCCGGCACTCGTATTACGAGCTAACGCGGATGAAAAAGCAATGACAATGCCGAACTGCGCAATGATCAAGGCCAACATCACAAATGGAGAAGCCAATAAAGTAAAGAACAGTCCAGTGACATATAAGCCAAACGATACCGCGCCGGTAACGAGCAGACCCAATGCCATCCAAACATAGCTGTTTAAAACCGACTTGCGAACTGTATCTTGTGAGTAAAAAGTTGTTTGATAATCATTAAACATGATATCATCTCCTCTATTTCATAATAAAGTCTAATAATTCTTTAGCGGCCACATCTAATCCTTCACGGCTGGAACGATCAAATCCCAAATGAGTATAGATTTCCCCGACAAAGATGCCGTTGTCTTTCATGCATTGGAACATCTTATCAATCAAAGGTTCACATAATTCTTGTTTCTGCATTGGACCAAACGGGTTCGCAAAATAAGTTGTCGAAATTCCCACTTCCTGGGTCGTTCCCAAAGCCATACGTTTACCCAATTTACAAGTTGCTTTGACTTCTTCGATCGGGAGCTGCTTCAAGCCGAATTCATTGGTGTAATTGTTCGCATAAGCAAACAGATCGATCTTATGGTTGTGAACGACAACACGGTATGGACTGGCTGGCACAACCATCCGGGCATTCGGATTTTCCGGCCCCATGATCACAGAACGGTCCATATCACGATAAGGCGTTCCCGGATCCAAGTCATCCAGACGAATAAAGGCTCCGATCTCCGTTCCCTGTCCATAAGGAACACCATCTTCGATATGAATCGTACCCATATCATCAAAGACAACTTCAATATCGCGAATCAAATCTTTTCCAGCCGCTTTCAAGGCTTCAATGGATTCCGACTTACCAGCACCAGAATCACCCATCAACATGATGCCTTTTTTACGGCCATCATGTAATGTGATGTTCACAAAAGCACCGTGGATCGGCAACCATCCGCGATTCATCATCGCCAAGTTATGCAAAGTCAAACACATCTTCTTCAAATAACCAAAATATTCCACTCTTGGATGATCACTGATGCATCCGATCCAGATATCATTGGCTTCATCGTGATAGAACTGTGTCTCGTTTCGGTCATCCGGGTTTCCATAAATACAGATCAAATCTGGTTTTCCTTCAGATTCTTCACGAGTCGCCAATTCAAACAAGTTTGCCATACTTAAAGCAGAAGCGATATATTTTGAATTAAAGTAGACAAAACACAACAATTTTCCAACGCGGCATGGGAAGCAGAACCAGTCTTCTGAATCGCCCGCAAAATAATTCATAGGGTTTTCGTGAATCTCATTGATCACACCTTCTCTTTTACTGGATTTCGGGTGCAGGATCATCGGTGTGCGCAACATCACGGTATCAATCACCGGGATATCCATCAATTTTTCATATTGAGGATCCCAAAGATTGCGATGATGATGAACAGAGAAACAAGCATTGGTTCCTGCCTGTACCTGACGGTATACTACGTTTCGGCGATGCATTGCGCGTTCTTCGAATAAACGATATGTTCTCAAAAATAAATTGTTGAGCGAAGAATCCATTGCCACTAACGTGTTGACACCAAAACCATCACGAGTTTCACTGGACATAAACGCAAAACGCTGCAGCTGGCGCCAGCTCTTGTAGAACTCTTCGATCGTGTCCAGCAAACCGTTTTCATCTAACGCATAGTCATTGCGGATCTCATCCAGCTGGAACACCGATAACAAACGAAGGAAATGACTAAACTCTTCGGTTGCGGTTTCGGAATCGTATTTTCCATCTTGCGTTAAATATCTATAAATGTCTTGATTCTTTTCCTTTTGTAAGGAAATAAAATACTGCAAAAAGACTTTTAAGGTCTTACTGGCCAAAAGCTCCTGACGATCTTTTGGATAAGCCTTGTTGTAATTCAAAATCACCTGTGTATTGCTGATACTGATTTTCTTTTCCATCTAAAATCCTCCTAATATAGCTATTTTAACCTAAGTAGAAATAAAAGTAAATTCATAAGAACGTTTGTAAACGTTTCCAGTCAGGACTTTGTCCCCGTTTTGAAAGCTGTACTTTCAAAAAAAGTTCGGAACAGAATCCGAACTTATGCAAAGATTTCATCGATCTTTTTCCAAAGATTCTCGATCGCGCATTCTTCCTTGATTCCTGTCGCACGATCAACGATTTCGACTTTCCCTTCTTTGACACCTTTTCCCAAAGTGATCCGCGTAGGGATACCGATCAATTCCATATCTTTGAACTTGACCCCTGGGCGTTCATTGCGGTCATCATATAAGACATCATAGTGCTTCTGAACACAATATTCATAAATCTGATCCGCTAACTGAACTTGTTCTTGATCTTTCAAGCTAATAGGCACGATTGCCAAGGAAAACGGTGCGATCTCACGAGGCCAGATGATCCCGTGTTCATCATTGTGCTGTTCCGCAACCGCTGCCATGCAGCGTTCCAAGCCAATGCCATAACTTCCCATCCACACAGGCTGTAACTGATTCTTCGCGTCTGTGTAGAAGAGGTCCATCGATTGAGAATACTTAGTTCCGAGTTTAAATAGATTTCCCACCTCGATACCATGGGAGAATGTCAGTTTCTGGCCGCAAACCGGGCAAATATCTCCTTCTTTGACTTGACATAAATCAGCCACTTTTTCATAAGTAAAATCTTTCAGATTGACATTCACAATATGATGGTCCGTTTTATTGGCACCCACAATAAAATTTTTGCGATGTAAAATCTGACGATCCAGATAAACCGGGCAATCCAGACCCACAGGTCCGGCAAAACCGACCTTGGCATGAGTAACACGTTCTACTTCTTCAAAGCTGGCAAGTTCTATCTCATTGGCCCCCAAAAGTTTCAATGCTTTCGTCTCGTTGAGTTCTCTGTCTCCCGGGATACAAAAGGCAACTGTCTGCCCATCTACAGAATACAGAAGAGTCTTTACAAAATCAGAAGGCTCTTTTCCAAAAAAAGCAGCTACCTCTTCAATCGTCCTGGCATTCGGCGTTTCTTGGATCTGCATTTCTTTTTCCTGTTCTTGTGAATCCTGGATGGTATCTATTACTTCCGTGATCTCTAAATTACTGGAAAAATCACAACCTTCACAACCCACAACGATATCTTCTCCAATCGAAGATAAAGCTTGGTATTCTTCGGATAAAAGACCTCCCATAGCCCCTGTATCGGCTTTTACGATCTTATAGTCTAAATGAAGGCGATCAAAGATGCGGCAATATGCATCATACATCTTTTGATATGCCACATCCAAGCCCGCTTCATCGATATCAAATGTATAAGCATCCTTCATTATAAATTCACGAACCCGAATCAAGCCATAGCGAGGACGTGTTTCATCGCGGTATTTAGTCTGGATCTGATATAGATTATAGGGATAATCTTTGTAAGATTTTCCATTCATGCTTGCCGCAACCGCAAACAGTTCTTCATGCGTTGGACCCAGCACATAGGGTTTGGAATAACGGTCTTTCAAAGAAAACATATTCGAACCAAAGGCTTCCCGGCGCCCCGATTGAACATAGACATCTTCCGAGATCAGACTAGGCATCAGCAGTTCCTGAGCACCCTTCGCATCCATCTCTTCACGAACGATATTCTCAATCTTGGCCAAGACTTTTTTACCCATCGGCATGATCATATAGATTCCATTCGATGTTTTTTTGATCATTCCGGCTCTGACCAGAAGATTGCCGGAAATACTGTCTTCATCTTTGGCGTTTTCACGCAATGTATAGAAAAAACTCTGACTTAATTTCATGATAAACCTCTTTTCAGTGTTTAATTTTAGCGTACTTGGATTCTTTAAACAACTCGAATCTTTCGGATCATCGCATTTTTTTCGATCGGTCCATCCCAATGCGTTCTTACGATCTGCATAGGTGTCTTACAAACAGAAAGTTCCAAGCCGTTTTCATCATAAATGCTGCCGACATAGACACTAGTCGGATCGATATGGGGCCCAAAGATCTCCAGATTCTGATGGGGACTAAAATGATTCTTAACCTGCAAAGTGGCTTCATGCGTATCCGCATCATAATCCAATACAAACGCCACATATTCCTGGGTTACAATTTCATCCCGATCCGCATAAAGCTGTACATCCTGATTGGGAATCCCCCGATAAAACCCTGGCCCGGTTGGACGATTCTCTGCTTTGGCAATCTCTTTTTTGATCGCATTGAGCATTTCGCTAGAGACATGACCTTGTTCATAGATTTGATCGATCAAGCGACGATAACTGCTGACAACTGTTGCCAGATAGTATGCGCTTTTCATGCGGCCTTCAATCTTTAAAGAAGCGACACCCATCTTGATAAAAGATTCTATTTGATCAACGGCCTGCAAATCTTTACTGGACATAGAAAATAAAGAATTCGGATCACTCAGTTCTTGATCCTGATCCATCAAATGATATTTCCATCGGCAACTTTGAGCACATCCTCCGCGATTGGCATCCCGGTATGTCAAATGATTGCTTAAGACACAACGGCCGCTGAAAGAGATACACATGCCGCCGTGGATAAATACCTCAACCGGCAATATCTGTTTTTTACAAATCGAACGGATCTCATCCATCTGGCATTCTCTAGCCAAAACAACGCGATCCATTCCTTGTTCTTTCCAAAATGCCAGGCTGCTCGAATTGGTCGATGAGTGTTGTGTTGAAACATGAACTTCATAATGACAGCCACATGCTTTAGCCATTTTCATAATGGCAGGACTGCATACGATGATCGCATGAACTCCGGCAGCATCTAAAGCCAAAAGATATTCTTTGAGTCCGGCCAGATCATCCTCATGCGGAAGCATATTCACTGTTACATGGACATGAGCTCGATGTTCATTGGCAAAATCAACAAGTTCTTTGATCTCTTTCAAAGAAAAGTTGCTGGCGCGAGAACGCAAAGAGAACTGCTTTCCTCCGATATAGACGGCATCCGCCCCGTAGAGGATCGCGATTTTTGCTTTTTCCAGATTGCCGGCCGGCGCTAACAATTCAATCTTAGACATCGCCATCCTCCTTTTTCGTCATCGTTTTTTGATAATACCAGCGATTCGATCCAGGAAGATCGCCTTTTGTCTTGTAAGCTTGAAGCACTTGGATCGTCCATTCATCATCAAAGAACAAAGAATCGATACGAAATCTCGATAATCCATGTTCTTTCAGGATCGGCAGTTCCTTAAAGCTTTGTATAGGCGCTTCACTATAGATAGTCGTCCCAAAACGATCTTCCAAAATCGGCATTCGAGCCGTTCTTGTCGATTCAATCAAAGTATACATTCTGTCCGTTTGGATCTGGTTAGAATGAATCTGATTTTTATAGTTGGTCAATAAGGGACGTCGAGAATAAAGGATCGAAAAATATCCGGAAATCAAAACTTCAACATTTTTCTGATTTCGAGTCATCGCTGCTATTTCTTCCAATGTGCATTCATGCGCTAACGAAACCGATTGGATTCCTAAACCTAAGTAGAAATCGATATCAGACGAGTTAGTAATCAGAGTTTCGGGCTGATACACCAAACGATCTTCAAATCCAATGGCTTTTGCTTCCTGATAGAAGCCTTCATCCCCATAATAGATCCCATCAACGGAAAGTTCTTTAGCCAGCTTTAAAAAGCGGCGAACCAGATCCATTTCATCTTCCATAAAAAAACGCAAGGCATTGATATAGAGTTTCACTTGATAACGCTCACAACAAGCTTTGATTTCCGGAAGCTGCTCCCACAAAAAAGTTCGACATGCCCGAATCGATAACTCATCTAAACCGAAAATCAGTGCATCTGCCCCTGCTTCTTTAAGTCTGGGAATATTTTTGATTTCATGTATCGTACTCAGTATCATGGCATCTCCTTTTAGTCAACAGCTATAGTGTACCACAAAAAAAGGCTTTTCTAGCGAAAAGCCTAACGTACCTGTCCGTTTCCGTAAATCGTATACTTATAGGTCGTCATCTCTTTTAATCCCATTGGTCCACGAGCGTGTATTTTTCCAGTCGAGATTCCAATTTCTGCCCCCAGGCCGAAAACTCCACCATCCGTAAACCGTGTGGATGCATTCCAGTAAACACAAGCAGAATCGATTTGATTCAAGAACTGCTGCGCAGCTTGAGAGTCTTCGGTTACAATACACTCGCTATGATGCGTTGAATACCGGTTAATATGGTCAATGGCTTCTTGTACATCGGATACGATCTTTACCGATAAAATATAATCCAGGTACTCCATGCCCCAATCTTGATCACTCGCATGTTCGATTCTTCCTTGACCATCTTTTAAGATCGCATACGCTTCTTCATCTAATCGAAGACAAACATTTTTTTCATTTAGACGTTTTTGAATCCGCGGCAGTATCTGAGGTGCGATATCTCGTTGTACCAGTAAAGATTCAGCTGCATTGCAGACGCCGATTCTTTGTGTCTTAGCATTGTAGACAATCTCGACAGCTTTACGAAGATCAGCATACTGATCGATATAGATATGACAATTCCCTGCTCCAGTTTCAATCACTGGAACCTTCGCATTGTTCATGACGGACTGGATCAAGCGCGCAGATCCCCGAGGAATGATCACATCGATCCATTTTGTCATACTCATAAACCGCTGCGTATCTTCGTGTGATGTTGATTTGATCAGCTGGATCGCAAAAGGATCGATACCACATTGTTCAAGACTTTTCTGGATACATTCTGTGATCGCCATATTTGATAAAAGCGCATCGCTGCCGCCTTTTAAGACCACGGCATTTCCGCTCTTAAAACAAATCGAAAAAGCATCTAACGTTACATTGGGACGGGCTTCATAGATGATGCCAATCACCCCGATCGGCACTCTTTTTTTCTGAATGGTTAGACCGTTGGCTAAGATTCTTTCTTCCATGATCTCGCCGACAGGATCTTCTAACTCTACGATTTCCAATACCGAATCGGCCATGGCTTCCAAACGATCGCCATCTAATTTCAAACGATCCAGCAAGCCCTCGTTAAGACCTTTCTGTTTGCCTTTTATCATATCCTGATCATTCGCTCTCAAGATTTGATCTTGATTTTCCCTCAAACTTTGCGCAACCGTTTTCAAAATATCATTTTTCTTTTGTGAGGAAAGGGATGCAAGAGCATACGATGCCTGCCTTGCCTGTTGACCGATAGTTTCAAGATTCATGGTGACTCCTCCTATTTTGACTCTGAAAATAAGTTCCGACGTTCTCTCCCTTTAAGATCCTGGCGATGATGGAAGCATCCTCAAATTTCGCAATGACCAGATCGCAGCCTGCATCCATTGCAATTTGAGCCGCCATCAGTTTCGCCTGCATCCCGCCTGTTCCGACATTGGAACCTGGTTTGTTTTTTCCCATGGATAGCAGTGATTCGTCGATTCGATCGACATGATCGATCAGTTTTGCCTTCGGGTCGATCTTCGGATCATCTGTGTAAAGTCCTTCAATATCACTTAACAAGATCACCAAATCTGCATGGATCAAAGCTCCTACCGTAGCCGCCAGCTGATCATTATCGCCAAAACTTTCCACTTGTTCCAATTCTTGAGTCGAGATCGTATCATTTTCATTGACGACAGGAATACTTTCTAAGGCAAAAAGTTCTTCAAACGTATTCCGGGCATTTTCTCGAGATCGTTTTTCTGTCATGATATTCTTTGTCAGCAACACCTGAGAAGCAACAAAGTTATACTCGCTGAACAATCTTTGATAGACCATCATTAAGCGTGCTTGTCCGACAGCGGCAAAAGCTTGTTTTTCCGCAATCGATTCTGGCCTTCTGCCGATATGCAAGGCACGTCTTCCCACAGCGATCGCTCCGGATGACACTAGGACGACATCTTTATTTTTCGCTTTGAGATCACAAAGAATCCGAACCAATTTCTCGATCTTAGAAAGATAAAGATCCCCGCTGGGATGTGTAATACTGCTCGAACCAACTTTGATAACGATTCGTTTTTTGTCCTTTAATGGGTCTCGATTCATACACTCTCTCCTCTTTCCATTTTTAATAACAGCGCAACCAATTCTTCGTCCTGGTATACAATATGATCTGCCAAAGGGCCTTCCAAACGATGATGACGATTAAAATGAATCGTACGCATTCCTTTTTGTTTAGCCGGAACGATATCATGATCATATCGATCCCCAATATAGACCCAATCCAGACTTGGGCCTCCACATTTTACTAGCACGGCATCAAAAGCTCTGGGATCTGGTTTTCGATATCCGATCACACCGCTGATAAAAATATGATCATCCGGTATATAAGAAGGGATCTTCAAGGCTTGTAATTTCTCCATTTGATGATTTTTCTCACCGTTGGTCAAAATAGCCTTTTCACTGCGGGAAGAAGCAAACCATTCCTGTAAAGGCTTGGATAAGGAAATATGATTCTGATAAAAGCGATAACGTTCTTGAAAACGAAGAGCCTCGCATCTTTCAAGAGGAATCCGAAAATCTTGACAAGCATTCAAAATCCGATAGATTCCTGATTCATCCACACTCATTTTTTTGGACTGCACTTGATCGAAGATCGCATCTCCATGTTTTCGATACAATGTATAAAAAGAAGGAATCTGCTCCTGGTGTAAAGGCAGATCCAAATCTTGTACCGCCTGATAAAAGGGTCTTTCCAAATCATATAACGTATCATCGCAATCAAACAAAAACTTCATTTCAATCCTCACCATTTCGCAAAACACAGTTTATAGAAGATCAACGCTGCAATCTTGATTTTCATTTTATCATACTCTTTTAATCGTTTTACATTTTTATAGTAAAAAAGAGACCGAAGTCTCTTAATCATTCAATACATGCTCTTTTAAGAAATGACCTAATGCACTTTCGTCATTGGTGTATTCACTGACAACATTGGCCACTGCTTTGGCTGCATCACAGCCATTTTTCATACAGACACCCATACCGACCTTTTCTAACATCTGGATATCATTTGCCTCATCACCAAAGGCGACACAGTTTTCTAAATTGACGCCAAAATGTTTACACAGTTTTTCAATCCCATACCCTTTATTAATAACGGGATCGCAATATTCAAACAGATTATTTGCGGTACTGAATCCGATGCAATCATAACGACGGAAAGATTTAGACCGTTCAATCACTTTGGGTTGGTAAGCCGGATCACTATAGATGATCAATTTGTTGACCGCACGATCTTGTAAAAAGGACTCCAGATCAATTTCTATCTCAGTTTCTCCGAACAATTTCGCATGTGCCCGCGTCTCTGGTGTTGATTTGCTTGTATAGCGGATGTCGCCTACCAATACATGGAAGATCACATCCATATCCTGGTAAAAATGAATGATATCCAATACAACTTTTCCGTCTAACAGATGATACTCTTCTTTCGTACGACGACGTATGTCATAGATCACACCCCCGTTCATTCCCATAATAAAGCTGACACTGTCTTGAATTCCCCATTGGTTGAGCATCGCATGAACGGTTTCGACCGGTCTTCCAGAAGCAATTCCAAAAAGGATTCCCTTATGTTTTAAGGCAGAAATGGCTTCACGGTTTAAATCGGAAACTTGTTTTTGACTGTTTAAAAAAGTTCCATCCAGATCGGTAGCGACTAATGTAACTGTATGCATGTTCTCTCTCCTATATCTATCTCTCTCATTTATAATATTCGATTTTCTTCATGTTGAAAATAGAAGATTCAAAAAAAAGGATCGGATGATCCGATCCTTTTCAGACTAGCTGTAAAGTTCAACCAGTTTTTTCAAGTGCTCGTAACGTGCTTTCGCTTCTTCTTCTGATTTAGCGAACAGTTTTTCTGCTCTTTCAGGGAATGGCTTGATCAAACGCGTATAACGTGCCTCGTTGTTCAAGAATGCCTGATAAGAACCATCGCCTTCTTTAGAAGTCAATGTGAATGGATTCTTACCTTCTGCCTTCTTAGCTGGATCAAAACTGAATAAGTTCCAGTATCCGGCTTGAACGGCTTTCTTCATTTCATCTTGACAATGGTTCATACCACCCTTAGCGATACCATGAAGTTCACAAGGTGCATAACCGATGATCAAAGATGGTCCGTTATAAGCTTCGGCTTCTGCAATGCACTTAACAGCTTGTGCCGGGTTGGCACCTAAAGCAATCTGAGCTACATAAACATATCCGTATGTCATAGCGATTTCTGCCAAAGATTTTTTCTTGATTTCTTTACCGGCAGCAGCAAACTGACATACTTCACCGATGTTGCTGGCTTTTGAAGCCTGTCCACCTGTATTAGAGTACATTTCAGTATCGAATACAAAGACATTTACGTTTTCACCAGAAGCTAATACGTGGTCTAATCCTCCGTATCCAATATCGTAAGCCCATCCGTCTCCACCGAAGATCCAAACAGATTTCTTGCCTAAGTATTGTTTGTTAGCCAATACTTCTTTTGCTTCTTCTGTACCTAATTCTTCTAGAGCAGCAATCAAAGCTTTGGTTGGTTCTACATTCGCTTTTGTATTTTCTTTTGTTTCCATGAACTGATCAAAAGCCGCTTTCAATGCAGCGTTATCGCTGTTTTCAACGATAGCAGCAACCTTAGAGATCGTATGTTCACGAAGAGTCTTATGACCTAAAGCCATACCGAATCCGTGTTCTGCATTGTCTTCAAACAAAGAGTTTGCCCAAGCTGGTCCTTTGTTGGAGTCTTTATTTACCGTATATGGACAAGTAGCAGCTGGTCCACCCCAGATAGAAGAACATCCTGTAGCGTTGGAAATATACATCTGTTCACCAAACAGCTGTGTTACCAAACGAGCATAAGATGTTTCAGCACATCCTGCGCAGGAACCAGAGAATTCCAATAATGGCTGATTGAACTGAGAACCTTTGACAGTTTCATCTTTCAAACCGATATCTTTCTTAGATACATTGGCAACCAGGTAATCGAATACTGGCTGTTCTGCCAATTGAGATTCTTGCGGTTTCATCACAATAGCCCCTGTTGGACATACAGTAATACATTCGCCGCATCCCATACAATCAAGCGGAGTAACGCTCATCGTATATTTGTATTCGCTGGCTTTTGGTTTAGTATCTGCTAATTTAATGTTTTCTGGAGCATTCTGTACTTCTTCTTCACTCAACAGGAACGGACGGATCGTAGCATGTGAGCAGACGAAAGCACACTGGTTACACTGGATACATTTATCCGCATCCCATTCAGGAACCATAACGGCTGTTCCACGTTTTTCATAAGCACTGGCTCCAGTTTCCCATTGACCGTCAACATGAGCATTGAATGCAGATACTGGAAGAGCATCTCCATCCATCAAGTTTACCGGTTCCATGATATCTTTTACCATCTTGACCGTAGCAGGACGACCGTTTAATTCTTTTGGAGCTGCATCTGGTTCTGGATTTGCCCAAGAAGCAGGCACATCGACTTTGTGAACCGCATCGACACCGGCATCGATTGCCTTGTAGTTCATTTCCACAACGGCATCGCCCTTCTTCGAATAAGATTTCTTAGCAGCTTCTTTCATATACTGCACAGCTTCTTCAATCGGCATAATATCAGCTAATTTAAAGAATGCTGACTGCAGGATCGTATTGGTACGTTTACCCATACCAATTTCGATGGCTTTGTCGATCGCATTGATCGTATACAGTTGAATGTTGTTTTCAGCGATGTATTTTTTTGCTTCTGCCGGCATATGTTTGTCTAATTCTTCATCTGACCATTGGCAGTTGATCATGTAGATACCGCCAGGTTTTACATCCTGAACCATCTTATATCCTTTGACTACATAAGAAGGGTTGTGGCAGGCAACAAAATCAGCCTGGCTGATGTAGTATGGACTCTTGATTGGATTGTCCCCAAAACGCAAGTGAGAAATTGTGATACCACCCGTTTTTTTAGAGTCATACTGGAAGTAAGCCTGGATATATTTATCAGTGTGGTCACCGATGATCTTTGTAGAGTTCTTGTTGGCACCAACTGTACCGTCTCCGCCAAGACCCCAGAATTTACATTCGATTGTTCCAGGAGCACTTGTGATTGGAGCTGGTTTCACTTCTGGTAAAGACAAGTTTGTCACGTCATCCACGATACCGATCGTGAAACGATCTTTTGGCTCATCCTTTAACAATTCGGCATATACCGCAAAGATGCTTGAAGGCGGAGTATCTTTAGATCCCAAACCATAACGGCCGGCGATTACTTTGATATCGTTCAATCCAGCTTCTCTTAATGTTGTTGCGACATCCAAATACAATGGTTCACCTAAAGAACCTGGTTCTTTTGTACGGTCTAACACTGCAATTTTCTTCACAGTCTTAGGCAATACGCTCAGAAGGTGCTTGCTTGACCATGGACGATACAAACGAACTTTGATAACACCGACTTTTTCGCCCTTAGCCATCAAGTAATCGATAACTTCTTCGCAAACATCATTTACAGAACCCATCGCAATAATTACACGCTCTGCATCCTCTGCACCATAGTAGTTGAACAATCCATAGTTCGTTCCTAATTTTTCATTGATCTTGCCCATGTATTTTTCAACAACTTCCGGCAGATTGTCATAAGCAGTGTTGCATGCTTCACGATGCTGGAAGAAAATATCTCCATTTTCGTGAGAACCGCGCATCGTTGGATGTTCTGGGTTCAATGCATGATTACGGAATTCTTCCACTTTATCCATTGGACAAAGTTCTTTTAGATCTTCATAGTCCCAGATCTCGATTTTCTGGATCTCGTGAGATGTACGGAAACCATCAAAGAAGTTGATAAATGGAACTTTTCCTTCCAAAGCTGACAAGTGTGCTACTGGAGAAAGGTCCATAACTTCCTGTGGGTTCGTTTCACAAAGCATTGCGAAACCTGTTTGACGACAAGCATAGACGTCGCTGTGATCTCCGAAGATATTCAATGCGTGAGATGCAACAGTACGAGCTGAAACATCAAATACGCAAGGCAATTGTTCCCCGGCAATCTTATACATATTTGGAATCATCAGAAGCAGACCCTGTGAAGCAGTGAATGTGTTTGTCAGGGCACCGGCTGCCAGAGATCCGTGAACCGCACCAGCGGCACCAGCTTCGGATTCCAACTCACTAACAACTACCTGATTTCCAAAAATGTTTTTACGTCCCCCGGCAGACCAGATATCAATTTGATCAGCCATTGGACTGGATGGAGTGATCGGATAAATCGCAGCAACTTCTGTATACGCATACGCAACGTGAGCGGCTGCCGTATTTCCATCCATAGATAATTTAGCTCTAGGCATGTTTTTTGTTTCCTCCTTATTTCAGTATCCTATACCTTAATAATTATACGAGTTTTTAATTTGATTTTAAAGGGGTTGTTCAAAAATTCACACGACTTTCGTTCGGTTCAGATTACGACAAAGGAGGCCGGTTTGGCCTCCTAGATCTTATTCTTTTCCTAAAAGCTTGAACATGTTCTTTTTATAAACCTCTACACCTGGCTGATTGAACGGATTCGAATCATTCATCAATGTCGTCATGGCGATTGCTTTAAAATAGAACATACACATATTTCCAAAGCTGTAAGCGCTCATATCTGGCATCGTCAAAATAATGTTTGGCACATTTCCTGTATCCACATGTGCCTGCAATGTTCCTTTGGCGGCCATTTTATTGACCCAATCCAAAGATTTTCCTGCCAGATAGTTCATATTATCCATGTTTTCATCATCGCTTGGGAAAGTCATATCCAACATTGGTTTGTCAACATACAAGTTTGTCTCAAACAAGATCTTTTTACCATCTTGTACAAATTGACCTAAGGAGTGAAGGTCTGTGGAATTGCAGACGCTGTCTGGCAAGATTCCCTTACCATCTTTTCCTTCGCTTTCTCCGAACAGCTGTTTCCACCATTCTGCAACCATCTGCATCTGCATTTCATAATTGACAAACAATTCTACATTATAACCTTCATTTTGTAGGATCCGACGGGCAACAGCATATCGATAAGCCGGATTTTTTTCAAGATCGGCATCTCCATATTCTCCCATGCCATCGTGCAATCCGCGCATGATCTCATCAATATCGATTCCTGCGACCGCAATCGGCAATAAGCCGACCGGTGTGATGACAGAGAAACGGCCGCCGATATCATCCGGAATCACAAACTGTTCATAGCCTTCTTTATCCGCTAAAGCTTTCAGGGTACCGCGGGCTTTATCGGTTGTCGCATAGATTCGATGTTTTGCTTCCGAACCATACTTCTCTTCCATGAACTGTTTCAACAGACGGAACGCAATCGAAGTTTCCGTCGTTGTTCCTGACTTGGAAATGACATTGACAGAAACATCTTTATCTTTGATATAGTCCATCACTTGAACGATGTAGCTGCTGGAGAACGTATTTCCTAAGAAAATGATTTCCGGTTTTTTCTGACTGTACAGTCCGTTGATCATTTCAATCGCAGCACGAGATCCTAAATAAGATCCTCCAATGCCGCATACGACAAATACATCACTGTCTTCACGCACTTTTTTGGCACAAGCTTTAACGCGGGCAAATTCTTCCTTATCATAGTCGTTGGCCCAAGTCATCCATCCGATAAAATCATTGCCTTTACATGTCTTTAAGCGCAGGGATTCATCGATCTGATTGACCTTTTCCTGGTAACTCTTCACATCCTCTTTTAAATGAGCATGTTGTAAGTCTAATTGAATCATGTTACAGTACCTCCGTTATTTACGAGCACATTATATCACGAAAAAAAGAAACTGTGCTATAATACTAACGGTTTAGGAGTTGAAATACTATGTTTCCACAGGCTTTATTTCCCTTGGTCGTCGCATTGACATGTAATGTGATAGCCCAAGTATTAAAAACCATCTTCTATTATCTAAAATCGGGGAAATGGGACTTGCATTGGGTCATAGCCAGTGGAGGTTTCCCCAGCTCCCACTCCAGTACAGTTACAGGTCTTTCCATGGCAATTGGGATCCAGGAGGGATTTGACTCGACGATCTTTGCGGTTACGGCAGTCTTTGCCTTTATCGTGATGTACGATGCTTGTCATGTTCGTTATTATTCTGGAAAAAACATCGAATTGACCCAGCAGCTGATTCGTGATTTAAAAGAGATTGAAGTCCCTTTAGACAATCCAATCTATGAGGAGCAGCTCAAGTCCGTCTTAGGGCACCGTTTCATCGAAGTCCTTGGCGGTTTTGTGATTGGCCTGGTATTCCCTCTTTTATTTGTACCTTTATTTCTAGGATAGGAAGTGATTGAAATGGCAGAAGAAAATAAACCTATCATGCCGGATATGGATAAAATCAATGAATGTCTCAATAAGATCCGTCCTTACATCCAGCATGATGGCGGCGATATTGAACTGATGGGAGTCGATGAGAATGCGATTGTATATGTAGCTTTTCGTGGAGCCTGCGCCGGCTGTATGATGGCAGCGGAAGATTTTCATTCCGGGATCAAACTTCTTTTAATGGACGAGGTCCCCGGCATCCGTGATGTTCTTTTAATCGGATAAGAGCCTGACGGCTCTTTTTTTCATGGCAAACAAAAAAGCACCCCGAAGGTGCTCATTAAACCATTTTTGGCAAAAAGTAACGGAGCATGACTTCCCACCAGGGCCAGTCATGGTTGACATCATATCCCCAAAAGTCAATCCAGGCATGGATTCCTTTATCATATAGAATACCGGAAAGCTTTTGGAGCGAAGCTTTGCAGACATCTTCCCAGGCACCCTGCCCTACGCATAAGATGATCTGCGACTCATTGTATTTTTGAATAAATGAATGATGGGGATCCATTCCGCTCAAATAAGCACAAGGGTCATTGTTGTAACAATTATCATCATAAACTCCGTGAAAGTATGCCTGCATATCATAGACACCGCTGATGCCCAGGACTTTATCGAATCGATTCGGGAAGCGGAAGAAGAAGTTTGCCGCATGCGTTCCGCCCATACTGGCACCCATGGTCATACACATAGAATCTTCCGGCAAGCCGGCTTTCCATAAAGCGCTGGGAACCAGTTCTTCCATCACATAGCGTACCCAGCATTCCTGCAGCCACATACGACGGTGCGTATCTTCTTGCGAACTCCATGTCTCTTTATCAATGGAATCAACCGTGCAAAACTGAATTCGTCCTTGTTCGATCAAGTCGCTGACCAGATCAAACATGCCGCGGTCTTCCCATTCAAAAAAGCGTCCGTCCTGACACGGGAAAACAAAACACATCTTACCGGCATGTCCATACATCTTAAACTCCATGAAGCGATCCAAGTAATGGGAATACTCTCGAAAGTATCGTATCTGCATAATAAAAACCTCTCTATTCTGCGTAGATTATATCATAATCAATTGTCTTTTCATCCACTCTGCATTATAATTGTTCTGTTTTTTAGAAGAAAGTGAGGAACTTATGGCCGATCAGGAAAAGATCTTGAATATAGCCGTCATTGCCCACGTCGATGCCGGCAAAAGTACATTAGTGGATGCTTTTTTAAGACAAAGTGATGTCTTTCGTGATAATGAAGAAGTCGTAGACTGTATCATGGACTCAAACGACTTAGAGAGAGAGCGTGGAATCACGATCTACTCGAAAAACTGCTCTGTGATCCATAACGGGGTCAAGATCAATATTGTCGATACTCCAGGACATGCGGATTTCTCCAGCGAAGTCGAACGAATCATTCGAACCGTCGATACCGTGATCTTATTGGTAGATGCCAGCGAAGGTCCGATGCCCCAAACTCGTTTTGTTTTGAGCAAGGCCCTGGAAATTGGTTTAAAGCCTATTCTTTTGATCAATAAGATCGATAAAAAAGATCAGCGTGCCGAAGAAGTGGTAGATGAAGTCTATGAATTATTCTTAGACTTGGATGCCAACGACGAACAATTGGATTTCCCGATCCTCTATGGAATCGCACGAGAAGGAATTGTTCAATATGACCTCAATACACCAAGTACAAATATTGAACCTTTGTTCGATACGATTTTAAAGCATTGTGATGTTTATCCAAATTTGGATGAAGAGCCTTGCCGAATGCAAGTATCGGCTTTGGCTTATGATGAATACATCGGGCGTTTGGGAATCGGTCGAATCTATTCTGGTGTACTTAAACAAGGAGCTTCCTATATTCGCTGTAACCAAGAGGGATTAGAAAAACGCGAAACGATCTCAAATCTTTTCGTCTATAAAGGTCTTTCGCGAACCAACGTCAAAGAAGCTCACAGCGGAGACATCGTCGTGGTAGCCGGAATGCCAGACATCAGCATCGGAGATACGATCTGTGATCCAGAACATGTGGAGCCGATGGATCATATCCCTATTGAAGAACCTACATTGTCAATGAACTTTCATGTTAATTCCAGTCCGTTTGCCGGGCGCAGCGGAAAATATGTCACCAGCCGAAATATCAAGGAACGTTTGGAACGAGAACTTGAAGTCAATGTAGGCTTAAAGGTAGAACCAACCGACAGTGCCGATTGTTTTAAAGTATCCGGGCGCGGCGAATTACATATTTCGATCTTGATCGAAAACATGCGTCGCGAAGGGTATGAGCTTGCCATCAGCAAGCCGGAAGTCATCTTACATAAAGATGAAAACGGCGTTAAAGTAGAACCGGTAGAAGAAGTCATCTGTCTTGCTCCGGAAGAGTATTCTGGTACCATCATCAATAAACTGAACTTGCGTAAAGGGGTGATGGAAAACATGGAAGAAGAAAACGGATATGTCAAGATCACCTACCAGGTTCCGACTCGCGGCTTGTTGGGGTTCCGAAATGAATTCATCAACGAAACACATGGTGAAGGTACGCTGGTTCGCCGCATCTGTGGATATGAGCCTTATAAAGGTGAGATTGCACAGCGCATGCAAGGCGCTATGATTTCCACAGAAACAGGAACCGCCATGACTTATGCCTTATGGAACCTTCAAGAACGGGGGCAATTGTTCATTTCCCCTCAAACAGAAGTTTATGAAGGAATGATCATTGGAGAATCTGCTAAGAATATTGATATGGATGTCAATCCTCTAAAAAATAAAAAATTAACTGCGATCCGTTCCAGCGGGCGTGATGAAGCCATGTTGTTGACACCGCCTCGCATCTTCTCTTTGGAAGAAGCCTTAGAGTGGATCAATGATGATGAACTTGTAGAAGTCACACCCGATGCGATCCGAATCCGTAAAAAAGGTCTGACAGCACAAGATCGCCGGGCTTTATATCGCGAAAAAATGGCACAAAACGGATAACAACGAGGTTCAAAACTTCGTTGTTTTTTTAATCCTCTTCTTCTTTATCCGTAATCGGCATCTTATCGAGGAATTCGAAATCGCGTTTATGATAGATCAGCAGTCCTTCCTCTTGCATCTTACTCAATTCTTTAGACATGGCGCTGCGATCCACAAATAGAAAATCCGCCAGATCCTGGCGATCCAAAGGAATGGTGAATTTCTGATTGCCTTTGATATGATATTGTGCCGAAAGATAATCCTGGAGGCGTTGCCGTGTCGTTCGATGAACAGTATCTGCCAAGCGTTTTGAAAAAGAATATGATTTTTTTGATAATACCTTTCCTAAGTTTTGAAGAAACCGCACCTCTAAAGGATCGCTGACCGGTGATTCGATCACTCGACGGGCATTGAAGAAAAGTATCTTGGCGTCTTTAAGAATACGAAACGTCGTATTTAAAGGAGCCTGACTGATGGAGAACATCTCTCCTAAACTATCGCCTGGTAATAATACATCGATCAAACATGTGATTCCATTTTCATCGATTCGTTCAATGTGTACATTCCCCTCCAATACGATTCCCATCTCATCCACTCTTTGATTAGAATCCCAAAATACTGATTTTTTTTGAAATGACTGAATATGGGCACGAAATCGTTTCATCAACGTTTCGATTTCTTGTCCGTCCATCCCTTGAAACAAAGGATGATTTTGAATGATCTTCGTATATGTTTCCATTTTTTCACCTTTTTTTGATTCTGTTGTTCAAGACACAGAAATTGACCTTATTTAACTGTATTATAAAACCAGCATTAGAAAAGAGGTATATGATATGCTTAGAAGAATTGATTTTTGGGGCCCATCCTTGATGGAGTCTGTCGCTTTGATATTAGCAGGTGCTTTGATTTTGATCGAGCCGGCTATGACAAGCTTGTTGATGGCCAACTTATTGGCCTTACTTGGTTTTGCTTACGGAATCTATATGATCGCACGTTGGTTCGCGGATCGTAAAAAGGGATACGATTCAATTGCGGATCTTTTATTGGGAGCCAGTTTGAGTGTTGTTTCCGTGGCAGTCTATCTGAATCCCGCCTGGGTATTGGCTAGTTTGCCTATGGTAGCCGGTATTGGCATGATCGTAAATGGAATCAGTAAGATTTCTTCCGCGATCCAAGTCAAAAAAGCCGGAGGATCTATTTGGGGGCCTTTATTGGCAATCGTTTTACCGGTCTTGATGGGATCGTTCCTTCTCTTTTTCCCGATCGCTTCTTTTGAAGGATTCGTGATGTTGGCTGGAACCTTCATCAGTATGATCGGAATCTTTGATCTCTTCAGTATCTTTTTGATCAACCGGTCGTTACACGATCTGCAAGTCTTATAAAAAGGGTGCATCTACTGGATGCACTCTTTTGTTTCGGTATAGCTTTTTTTAAATGGAACCACTTTTGCTTTATCCAAAGTGACCATGATCAGCGGAATCAAGATCAGCTGTACGACAATTCCCGGAACTGCACTGACAAGAGCTCCATTGATCAACATCATAGCATTCACATTGGAAAGTCCGACTAGAATACAGGTGACTGCTGCCCAAACGAGGCGGCCAGCGACCATGGAGATCAACAATGCAATATAAAGCTGCTTGATACACTGCCATTTGGCATGACTGTAAACCATCCCAATCAAAAAACCGTAAGTGGCAAGTTCAAATGCCATTGCGACAGCAGTCGGGAACATCGGCGGCATTCCAAAGATCATGCTGCGTAAAACAGGCAAGATCAAGCCTATCACCAGCCCATAAGGTCCTCCACAGATCAGACCGCATAAGAATACCGGAATGTGCATCGGCAAAAGCATACTACCGATTTGAGGAATCTGTCCGGTAAAGAAAGGCAACACAAATCCGATAGCTAAAAACAAAGCAGAACAAGTGATCTTTTTAATTTGACTCAAGAGAATCCCCTCTTTCTGGACTTCATTATCATAAAAAATAGTTCGTAAGTCAACCAGACAAAAAAAGCCAGACTTCATTTTTTGAATCTGACTTTCTACTTCGTATTGATCATCACAAACTTGCAATTCTCTTTAGCGACGATACGCACCACTTCATTTCCTGGCAACAGCAAGCTTTCTTCGGCTCGAACGATGTATACTTCTTTACCAGAAACCGAAACGATCACAGCTCCCTCTAAACAAGTGATGAACATATCCCGATCTTGAGTTGCGATCTGTAATTCGCCATCCTTCCAAAGCGAATACATCTCCATCGAGAAATTCTCAGTTTCTACAAAATTTTTGGATAATGACTGACCAGGCCCATACATCAGCATATTTTTTAAAGGCATTACTTCGCCTCGCGGAAAATTCCGAATCATACCATATCCCTCCTTCCACAGATAAGGATAGGAGAAAAGCTAAGGTAATGCAAGTAAAAATGTCGTAAGATGTCACTTTTCGATTGGTCCGTGGTAATAGAGAATTCCTCCGATGTTGGTCACATCGCTATAACCGGCCTTTTTCATCGATTTTACAGCTCTTGCGCTTCTTGAGCCGCTTTGACAATACACAAAGAGCGGCGTATTTTTATCTGGTACTTCCTTTAAAATCTGATCCAGATTCGATAAAGGAAGATTGATACTGTTGGGAATATGTCCCTGGTCATATTCTTCCTTGGTCCGCACATCGATCAAAACCGCATTTTTGGTCATCTGATAAACTTCAACACCCGCATCAATATCGATGCGTAACATAGAAATCAATCCCATACAACATCCTCCTTTCCTTTGATCTCAAAACTCAACTTATAAAATATTCTTCAATGTTCGTTTTTTCTACTCCAATGTTCACTTTTTTAGCTTCAATGTTCGCTTTTTCTGAATCCAAAAAGAGTCCGCTAACATATCAAGATTATAGAATGGCATTTCCCTTGAAACGTCTCGATTGCCTTCTTTTCGAACCTGTCGGAAATTCCGACAGGTTGAATTCTCATCAAGTTCACCTTCTTCGTATATATGTTTGATATGTTCTACTACATTTGTACGAGATGTTTGAAATAAATCGGCCATTTGTTGCTGTGACAACCATACAGTTTCATCTTCGATTTTAACCTCAATGTTTGTCAATCCATCTTCCGTTTGATAGATAACAATTTCACCGTAACTCTTCATTCGATCCCAACCTCTTCTATTATTGTTTGTTGCTCTTCTTATATTTCATTGCCAAATGCCGATATAGAGCACATAGTGTTTTGTATTTTTTATCATTTCATATAAAACACTATATCTTAACGTTCCCAGATTTCCCAATATGCTTCAATGTAATCCCTGATACAACTAGGATATACATCAAAATAATATCTACATACCCTTTTATACAATCTCAATATTTTTTCAACATACGCAAAATTCAATAGATCATCCAACAAATGCGACAATTCTTCTTCTGACACAGTTCGGCTGCACACATCTTCAACGAGCGGCAAATAAATCTCATAGGCCTTCTGATGCAATTGGAGTATCTGCTCTGCAATCTGATAAATATTTTTATCCATTCGATGATCTCTTCAAAACACTGTCCGAAGCTTTGCGGGATAAAAGTACCACACTTTCTATATGCAACGTCAATAGCTTGTTGTGACAATTTGCTGCTGTCGTCGGTAGGTTGTGACGACAATTTTTTAGACTTGGAATTCCTCCTCGGAGGCTTGTAATCGTCACCCTTTTTCTTGTCTTCAAACCCGGTCTTATAGACAAATGTGATCATCGACGGATCTGCATTTCCCTCGTCATCATACCCGCCTACAATAACTTTTTCAACGATGCTTTCAAAAACATTTCTGTCGAATTCCTTGAGTATAGGAGCATCGGAAAGGAGCTTGCGCATTGCGTCCAACCTCTTGCGTAAATCCTTCTCGATATCAGCTTCACCCTGTAGTCTTTTAAGCTCTGTTGTCTTCAGCTGTTGCTCCTTGATGATCTCCAGCTTTTTGTCCTCATAGGTACCGAAGTCGATCTGCTGTTCCAGATGCATATCCAGAAGACGCTGCATCTTCTGATCAAGCTGCTTCAGTTCTTTTTTTACGCGATCGATCTCCTGCAGCGTCGCATCGGAATGCAGCTCCTCTTCTGTTCTCTGCAGAAATTCTTCCAGGACATCCTTATGATCATTCGTGATCATCCGGTAGGATTCGACGAATGCACTTTCCAGGACTTCCTCAGCAATGCCCTTGCTTTCCGGGCAGTTCTTCTTACCGTATTTGGAAGAGGAAATGCACAGCCAGATATTCTTATGATACTTGGATCCGCTGTGCCAGGAACGCCGTGTCAGTGATGCTCCGCAGAAGCCGCATTTGACCATACAGCTGAAAGCGAATTTCCGGCTGTATTGTTCCCGGTATGAATTCGGATCTACGTTTGAATTCTCATGGACTACGGTTCTTCTTTTCAGGATCGCCTGCGCCTGCTCCCACATCTCTTCTGAAATGATCGGCTCATGATGATCCTTCATCAGATACTGGTCAACCTCTCCCAGGTTTCCGAGTCTGCGTTTTGTGATCGGATCGACTGTGAATGTCTTTCCCTGCAGCAAATCCCCTTTATACTTTTCATTCTTGATGATCCCGAGAACGGTTGAATCGTACCAGCTCTTGTTGCCGCGATTGGTGAGCGCTCCCATCTGCTCCAGCTCCCTGGCGATTACATGCGCTCCCATTCCTTCGATATAGCGTTTGAAGATATACCGGACTACCTTCGCCTCTTCCTCATTCACTGAGATGGTCTTTGTCTCCGGATCATAGTCATATCCAAGCGCTCCGGCAAAGCCCACGATCTCGCCACGGGACATCTTCATTGCCAGTCCCTTCTTGACGTTGGAAGAGATATTCTCAACTTCGAAGAAGACGGCGATATCCTTCTCCTTCAGCATCCGGACATACTTCAGTGTGTCCAATGTATTGCGGGCAAAGCGCGAGATCGACTTCGTGATGACCATATCAATCTGACCGCTCATGCAGTCATTGATCATTTTCTGGAAGCCTTCTCTCTTTGCCACCTGGGTGCCGGTAATCGCTTCATCCGCATAGATTCCGGCCATCATCCAGTCCACGTTTTCGCTGATCTTATCTGTATAATACTGAACCTGCGATCTGTAGCTGTTCAGCTGATCCTCACTGTCCGTGCTGACCCGGCAGTATGCCGCAACGCGCTTTCGTTCTATGGATTTGCTGCGTCTTCTGCGGTCAGTCACAGATACCTGAGCCTTGATTACATCGACTTTTGCCATCTGCCTCGCCTCCTTTGCCTCACCTTACATCACGCGATTCAAAATCAGCAAGGATGTCAGACGGTACTTTATAATCTTTCTGCAATTTCTTTTTGATCCGGGAATACTCACTCTCGGTGATCAGCTTTGCAGAGAGCAGCGTATGCAGATAAGCCAGCTGCATGGAATAGCGAAGCAGTTTCTCATTCTTCTCCATCTGAGCATTCCCTCCTTTCCTTCGTCATCATGTTTACGGAGCCTCAATACAGTCCGGGATATCGAAGCCGAAATGATTCCTCATGGCCTCTTCGATTCCGGATATATCCCTTGGATCCAGATGACCGATCCGCCGAATGATGCGGTCCTTGTCAATAGTCTGGATCTGCTCTGCCTCAACCATCGATCGGTAACGGATGCAGTCCGAATACCGGAGAATGTAGTGGGACTTCTGGAAAGGTTTCTTGATCGCCGTTGTCATCGGCACCATCGTTACTGTTGGAGAATACACGCAGCCGTCATCGTTCTGAATGATCACGACCGGACGGCGGCCGCCCTGCTCTGAGCCATGAGGAATACCAAGATCCGCAAGGAATACATCGCCCTTGCGGTAGATAAACTCTTTCATTGGCAATTCCTCTCTACAGAAATGTCTGTATATGTATCACCGCCGGTCGTAATAAGGCCGGCGGCGTAACGTTCATTTCCTTTTCACTTATTTATCCTCGACACCCAAGTGACCGGGAAGTCATCAGACGGCTGAATGCTTTCAGCTCCATGGGCCTCTCACCCCCGCGAGGTTCTCCCGCAGCTGCCCCCATTGCGTGATCCCGGTTCCACCCGGGGCTGTGGCTGGACAGAAGTACCATTGTGCCCGTACGTTTCATCGCCTTGCAGGTAGCTGTCCTGCATATATGAACGGCATATTTCTCGCTCATCCTTCCGGAGTCATTGCGTATGTTTCAACCGGCTGACATTTTCACGCCCGTACAGGGATGTATCTGATGAATGATATTCAGTTTTCAAAGATCCATGTCGCCGTAGGAGGGAAACCCCTCCTACGGTTCCAATTTTAGGGTCAGTGAAAGCTGAATTTTAGCGCCTGAAGCGACCGGTCACCGTCCTTTTTAAGACCGGTGCGGATCATGATTTGCACCTGCGGTATTTTAATTATTTTCTGCTATTATTTTTTCTGCCGAATTTAGTTGAAATTATTATGAGAATGATGTATACTCCGGTCAAGGAGGTGATGACTGTGATCGCACTTGATGCAAATCAGAAATACTACACGACCAGTGAACTGAAAGACATGGGCTATTCCTACTACAAAATTGGCCAGCTGGAAGAAAACGGTAGGCTGCACCGCATCAACAGAACCACATATGAGAATCTCTCCTATAAAGGTGATGAGAATGATTTTATCAACGCTGCTGCATATGTTCCGGAGGGTGTGATCTGCCTGATGAGTGCCGCCCGATATTATGAGCTTACCAATTTCCTTCCTGATGTGATTGATGTTGCGATCGACCGGAAGAAAAAAGTCAGTACTCTTCCTGACTGGCCACAGATCAAAATATTCTATTTTGACCCTTCCCGCATGGATACCGGTATCACGAAAATCACGGAAGGCGGCGATTCATTCCGTATTTTTGACATTGAAAAGACTGTCGTTGATATCATTTACTACCGCAATAAGATCGGCATTGAGGAAACATCAGAGGTGCTGCGCAACTACCTGAAGAGGAAGGATCGGCAGATCGACCGGCTCTACACCTATGCCAAAATGCTGCGGTGCGAAGCTATTGTAAGAACTTATCTGGAGGTGCTTGTTTCATGAATGCAGATTCCGTAAAGGCAAGACTGAAGAATTTCGCTGTCAGCTCCGGCTGCACGTTCCAGGAAGCTCTCGTCTATTACGGACTTGAGCGGACGATTTACCGGATCTCAGTATCTCCGTATGCCAGCCATTTTGTTCTGAAAGGCGGCATCTTTCTGTATGCCATCTTCGACAGGAAGTACGAGCGTGCCACAACAGACGTTGACCTGCTGGCCAGACGTATCTCAAACAGCGCTGAGGAAATGAAAACCGTCTTCCGCGATATCTTTACTCTGGACACTGACGATGCTCTTGTTTTCGACCTTGATTCCATTACAGCTGAAGATATCACAGAATTCAAAGAGTACCATGGACTGCATATCTCAGCGGTCGCATATCTTGACCGGACCAGAATTCCAATCGGGATTGATATCGGATTTGGCGATGTGATTTATCCCGATGCCGTAGAGATGGAATTCCCCGTGATCCTGGATATGGAAGCACCCAAAGTGAACGCATACTCTTTGGAATCTTCCATTGCTGAGAAACTGGAAGCTATTGTCAAAAACGGTTTCCTGAACAGCCGTTATAAGGACTTCTACGATATTTATGTCCTCTCAGAGAAGTATCTCTTCGACTATGAAGAACTGAACAACGCTGTCATGGAAACATTCACAAACCGGAAAACTCCCATTACAATGGACACTGCAGCTTTCAGCGATGAGTTTCGTGGTGATTCGATGCATCAGACCAGATGGAACTCATTCCTGAAAAAGAAAAAAGCTCTGATCCCAGTCTCAATGAACGATGCTATGGTCCGGATCAAGACATTTGTAACGCCCCTTCTGACTCAAACCAAGACCACAGTAACTGAATGGGATCCGAATGAGGGGTGCTGGAAATAAACCTTTGGCAAATAAAACAAACTGGAGCAGAGAGATTAATAAATGCGGTCTCTCTGCTCCTTCATTTTTGTTGGCTTACAGCTCCCGGGCAATCCTTGTAAGGCTCTCGATGACAGCCAAGATATCCCTCTTCGCCTTGCTGTTGGATTCTGTCTCTCCCAGCAGCAGATAATCAAGACTCACATGGAAGTACTCCGCCATCTCCACGATCAGCTCCAGCGATCCGGTCCTGGTACCGGCTTCGATCTTCCGGTAATGGGTATCGCTGATCCCGATCACGTCGCAGAACTCTTCCTGGGTTAATCCGCAGGCCTGTCTCAGCTTGCGCAGTCTCAGGCCAAAGTCTTTCATATTGAATTTTGTTGTTCTCATGTCAGTTCCTACGATTTCGTTTGAGATTTGTGTTTCAGCTGCAAATCCCTGAAACCGGAGGCGACCGGCATCGAACGCCGATCTGTTTGCATAAAAATAAGAGGCGGCTGCTTTCACAGTTTCCTGCAAAAACAACCGCCTCCTGCTGCGATGTTTCTTCCAAAAAATCACCCGTCCGTTCTAAGGCTTCCAAAGCATTTTGTTTTTGCCTTGGCTACCCTACCGGGCGGGTGTTACTTGGCCTGCTACAGAGGCCGTTACTATTCTGTTACTCCAAAAATAATCTTTTTTGCCTGTTACTTTGCCGTTACACAGTCTGTTACTTTCCTGTTACTCGGCACTTTTATGAGGAAATCAGCTCATATGGTTCTGCAGAGCCAGCAGCTTCATCAGCTTCTCATTTTCCTCATCGATCAGATCCTCAGCTGCTTTCTGGAGGAACTTCTCCCGTGCCACACTGTTGCCTGTTTCATCTGCCGCTATGATGATCCAGTAGTAGGCTGTGAGAATGCCGGGCTCGATCTCCAGCGCTCTCGGCCCGTAATCCATAATGCAGCGATAGTCCTTGATATGACCGAGTGTCGTCAGCAGCGCCGACGTCAAATCGACGTAGACCTGATTGTAATGCGTCGTATATGCATAGAGCCAGGTTCCGATGTCATCCTCTCCCTGGATGAACAGTCTGCCGCGATACAGCTCAAAGGCCTTCTTCAGAAGAATGATCTTGTCATCCCCGTCCGGCAGATTCTTTGCGCGATTATAAAGATCCTCCATCTCATCCGCATCTGTTGTCACATTCACTTCACCGGAGAAATCCATCATCCTGCTTCTGGTATCGATCACCTTCACGTCATGATACGCTGCCAGGTCGTTGTGCAGCCGGAAGATCGCCTACCGCATATTGTTCCTGGCTGTATCGACTTCTTCATCCGGCCAGTTGTCGGCAATCAGCTTCTGCTGATCCACCGGACGCTTATGCAGAACCATGTAAAGCATGATGATCCATGCACGCCGGTTCGGATGCGGCAGATCCTGTTCATAGATCTCTTTTCCGTCAATTACAAAATTATGCGGTCCGAGGATGTTATAGCGGATGCGGAACCTGCCGTCGTCCTCATCATGCATCTTTGTCAGCTTTTCCATTCTGGTGCGCCGGATCTGTTCCAACATCATCATGGCAACAAAGCAGGCAAGCTGCAGCGGTTCCGGCCGGTCCGTATACTGCTTCATGTTACGGATGACCATGAAGCCCAAGGGATGCTGACCAAAAGGAACACCCATGATCGACCTGGCTTCCAACCGCTGATATGCCTCATACTCTTTCGGTTTGCTCTCACGGATCTGTTCAACATCCGGAATGATCAGCGGCTTCTGCTCAATCAGGTGCTGTGCCCAAGTAGCAAATTCTTCCGTAAATTCGATATCGTTGAACAGCGTATCCTGCATCGGTCCAATCTCCGAGTCGTACCAGATCTCAGGAATGAACACCTGCGTCTGCAGGTCTGCAATCAGAATGCCGCACCAGTCAGCATCATAAAAATCACAGCATGCCTTCATGACACGGACAGCAATCGCCATGGGATTTTCTTCGTTATGAGCATCTGCTTCAACCGACACGATCGTCCGAAACAGTTTCTCCTGAAACTCATAGCGCCGCATGTCCTCTTCAGGAACCATCCGGTAATCTCCGGTTAGCTTCTCCAGCTGAGGCTCTGTCCTCTGCTTTTTCGAGAATAGTTTACTGAGCATGTTCTGACCCCCTCCCTGATGTGTTAATTCATGTCAATATATGGGTATGTAAAAAGTCCGCAGAGCTACCCTGTTGAAACCTGGCAGTCCTGCGGACATCCTTTTCCTATGATCAGACTACCAGCTAACAGATACTCTTGTTCGTTGGCAGACCTTTCGTTTACGTCAGATATTGTTTTCTTCCAGTACCTCTTTGATCTTTTTCATCATCTCATCGCAGATCTTCTGACCCTTCTTTGACAACTTGGTTTGCGATTTGCCATACGGCGCTGTTGCTTCCATGACCATGCTGGCTGCTGTAACATCAGTCTTTGCTTTGATCCCCAGCAGCAGATAACAAACATCGGTCCTGGTAATGTCGGAAAACTTCATAACGTACGAAAGGGATGGAGCCGCAGCCCCGTTTTCCACCTTACTGATATATTTGTCGGTGATTCCCATGGCCTCCGCCAGTGATTCCTGCGTATGCCCTGCTCGAATGCGCTCTTCCTGAAGGCGGCTGCCAATGCCGACTTTGTCCAAATCATATTTAATTTGCATTGGTACCACCTCCTTCTCCTTGGATTATCACCATTATAAAAAGGTATACTTGGAGGCGGAACTGACGTGGAATGCACCATTCGTCACGAGGTTGTACTCGCAGTGCAACTTTTGCAAATATTCCCGTGTCAGCGAAAAAGACTCGGGCATTCTGGAACAGATCCCAGAGCTCCGAGTCCTTAGCACTTTCATTCCAAAAGCGGAAAATCGCTACCTCAAAAATTTTTCCCCTGCTGCATCCTGGCAGCTTTTCTCATACGACATAGACAATGTTTCCTTCCGTTCTGTCTTCGTTATATGCCGTTCTATATGACCATGCTCCGGATCCTGTCCATTCCGCTCATATTCCTTTGGGGAAAACATAGCATCCGGAAGGCATGGGAACAACCGACTGGTGGTTTAGCCTCATGTATAATACGGTAGGCGTCGAGCCTCTATTAATGCAAACATAGCAAGCAAATCTTCTGAAGATAAACTTCTTTGCATGCTGAATATTACGGCTCGGCAGCGCCACATGTCCGGCGGCGGTGGAGCCACGGTTCCGGTGACATAGAGCCAGCAGCTTTATGCCGCGAAAGGCTCTTTACATGAGTAGCACATGATAGGCTTTCTGCCTCGGCAATAGGGCTGAAAGCGCCTATCTGCTGCATTGCCGGGCATTCATGTGCGACAGAGGCTCATGTCAAGAGCACCGTGGAATAAACTGCTGGCGGATGGCTCTCTCACTCCGGAAGGGTGGCTCTCTATCGCCGGACAGATGGCTCAACAGGATCCGGAATATTCACATGCCTGCCGATAGATCCTCAGAAAATCTTTTTGCCTTTTTCCTCAAAGCGTCTTCTTCCGTCCTTACTCTGTTGGAACACATAGAGATGCTCAACATTTCCTCTTTCACCTAAACCAAATGCTCTTTTTGCGATATGCTTTGTATTCATTGGATTAGTTGTGGCATACACGTTTACTGACACTTTCCCCTTTAAGTCTCTGATACACTTGATTATTGCCTCAATGTATTTTTGGCTAAAATGACGAGAACTGTCTGCGCCACTGTTTCTGCTGATCTTGATTGTCCTATATCCTTGTTTCGATTTCGGAATCTGTCGCGCTTCAATTTCATACGTGTCTTCCAACACAAGGTTGATTTCCCTGGTCGGATCCTCTTGATTCGTTTCTAATACTTTACTGTCTGATTCATTCTCAACAACCGGATATTCTGTTTCATCCAGTGGGTATTCTTGAAAAGTAGCTCTTATTACCAACTTGAATTGCATATGGATTGGTACGAGCACTAAATCGCAGCTCTTAATTTCAAGGATTTTTGCACAGAACCAATACCATGCATAACAGTAGTCGTGATATACACGCTTACGATTCATAACGAATCCCTGATTGAACTTCCTTATTACTATAAGAACGGCAAAAAATAATATAACAGAGGCGACGGGTTTGCCCATTCTAAGCGCGGCTTGCCAAAAAAAATCATCCGGAGAAATGGGCTGATTAGTCAGATACTCCTTGAATATCTCCTGTAAATCAACAACCCACGGTATAGAAGTCACAATTATTAGAGCTATTATCTCTAATATCTGTCTTCCGTTACTTGAAATCGTTTCACAAAGTTTCTTCATCTTGCAACACGCTCTCTTTTATATAGATTCCGTTCGTATCTTTTTCACATTCAAAAGCTTCCTGGATTTCTCCGGTTATAAAATCCCCAACCCATAGTCGCCATTCATCAGTACCAGCAATGACAAAAAAGACATATTGGCACCCTGTCTTATCAGAGTGGATGGTTTCATTCCAGTCATTCCAATCAATATCTGACGGCACCGGAATTGTTTGTGGATGTGTATGCCATACGCCCATATAATAGCTCTTATGACGTTTGGCCTTTTTTAGGAACAGTTGATGCCGTGGATCTCTTATATCAAATCTTAAGCGATTCTTTATATCCATAAGATGCGGATGTGATACAGCTTCTAAAGAAATATTTCCCGTATGTTCATGTTGATATCCTACTATATATCCACCGCTTTCTGGCTTAGAACAATCATCCTGGATCCATTTACAAATTTCATCCATAACTGGACTGAGAACGTCAACCACTTTGCCATTCGGAAGAGCTATTTTTACACATTTGCTATTTGCCCGTATCTCCACAACAATTACATGCCTCCATCGGGAATTCCGTGTCAGAAATAGTGATTCTTTCTGGTGTTATATCTATCAGAGTATTCGTCATAATCTTATGCTCATCATAATCTCGTATTACATCCAATAAGGCTGCTGTTGTTCTAAGAAGAATCGCTGTTCCATAGGCAGCCCTTGTACCTCCACAACCATTTCGAATTATGTTATTTTCCGTAGCTGCCGATGAATTCTTCCTAGCTCTATTATTCACAAGTTCTCCGTTTGAATCTGTATACAGACATTCAAAACATCCAGGCATCTGATAATTTACAAATAGAATATGGCTATTAGTTCCACCTTCCTCAAGCCAAACAAAGATTGCAGGTATGGGACAGTTTGCTCTTTTTAATACACTATTCAGTTTTATTTGTTCGTCGCTACTTCCAATAGTAAATATGATCAAATCCTTGTTGCTGATTTCCTCCATCAGAGAATGCGCGCTTATATTTGCATCGCATACTTCTATATTGATTTCTGGATGAAGCAACTTTAGCAAAATCTGAATAGTTGTTGCTTTGTTTGAGCCCTTGCCAATGCCTCCGTATGCCCAACGAAGAACATTTTCTTCTTCAAACTTGTCGCCATCATATATCTTCAAGTACTTTGCACCGTTCTTCACAAGCTCAAATGCGACATAACTTCCCAAAGAACCAGCACCAATAAGTAAAATTCTTTTGTTCAGCAATCCTATATCATTTCCTATTTGCTCACACAAATATGAGTAATCCTTTCTCTCTGTAGGGAGAGACTCAAGCGTTACAATATCTGAGAGTAATTTCTCTAGCAATGTATGATTGTTGCTGTTCTTACACTTTACTTTCAAGGCAAAATAAACGTTTGAAAGATCTGTTCTCATTCCGAAAACAAGAATAACATCTTGCGTTTTGGGGACCTTGCTTTTAATCGACTGAAATGTGTCGTCGCTGATATGTTCTATTTGCTTTCCGTAAACGATGTTTTGCACTTCATTCGCAGTCCATTGGTAACCTCTGTGCGGTGGAAGAATGCCCCGGCTATCTGTTACTGGAATATAGAACACATCATTTTCAATATGATGAGTCCATTTCCGCTCAGACTTATCTCTGTCGTCTATATCGGAGAGATTTAGCCCTTTCTGAATTAAGCGGACTTTTTTTTCGCCGTAGAACGCATCCAATTCTGTGAATTGCGTAGCTTGCTCTAAATATACAGAGACCTTGTTATTTCCAGCAGATTCGCTGTTCCAGTAGTACATGAATTCTTTCTGAAATTCTCTTTCACGCTCTACTGAAGTCATGGATAGCAGTTCAATTAACCGGTCAACGCAATCGAAAATCTTATCCTCATATGAAACAATCGTGTTTACTATGCTCTCTTGTTCAAAAAGACATATCCATCTATATGTTCCATTTGGGAGGTATTTTCCATCGATAATTGAGTTTTCCCGGAGCATGACATGTGGAAAGTCCAGTAGATTGTCATCGTAAAGATATACCGTAGCCATCGAAGAAGGGTCATCTTTCTCAGGAGCAAAAAACAGGAATTTCTTCTCAAACAGAGTAAAGAAAAGCACTCCTTCAAGAACTTGCTCTTCTACAGTGATCTCCTCATATGATTCTAAAATCTCTTTAACAGTCATATCTTATCCAAAACTATGTTCTCGCTTGTTTTGCGCAGATGCCGCAACTGCTTCTTTGGCTGGAACTGTAAAACTATCTCCCAACACCTTCTGAACATACTCGCCGGCATCGTGTGCGGACTCAACATTCACAGCGTTTGTGAGATTATCAACCGCTTTTGAAAGTCGATTATAAAACGTTGTTATGTATGAGCTGCTTTCTTTCATCTTCTTAAAAACGTCCGTATATGGAGTTACAGGAAGATATTTTGTTATCGTCTTTATCAGATTGCCGCTACTGTCTGCCGTATACGTGAACTTGTCCAGAATGCCTTTCATTGTCTTTTGCAACGAAAGCAAGTCATCGTCTCCCTCAATCGTGGATTGTGCAGAAAAGCAGTCGCAGGCAAGAAGTGTCAACCCTATGCTCGGAGGAACTTCATGATCATTCGTTGATCCGGAATACTGCTCATTCCGCCATTTTTTAATAAAGCATATGATTCTGCGTAGCTGATCATTGCCATTGATCTGGCCACACAGATAATCGTTTAAGCCATCCGGATCTGCATCTTCCCAAGAATAGCTGTTGCTAAACTCTTTTCCCCTTGCAAGATAGACACAACTACCGTCTGTTGCATAAAGAGGTAAATCAATATGAAGCCATTCTTTTCCATTCTCATAATACGAAGCCCTGACACAAGGCTCTTTAATTGCTACCGTACGGGGCGAAATATTGATGGCATCACGTAAATATCCTTTGATTATTCGCGGATCTGAATTAGTAGAAGTATCCAGCGGAATCATAACAGCTACATCGCGATCAACGATATCATCCTTAATCGTAGTGTTGTACTTATAGCTACCTTGATCAATCATTCTGATGTCAGTTTTACTAATACTGATATTGTGATCCACAAGAATGCCAGGGAGCTTTGATTTAATATCATCTTCTAAAATTTCTCTCTTCTCTTTTAGAGCATGAGTCTCGCTATCAATCCTAATTTCTTTATAAAAATCAGCAAATTCACGTTTTAATTTCATGGTATTCACCTTAATTTACAAGTATTTTTGCCATCTCTAACAATTTTGAAAATTGCTTTTTGAACTCATCCAAATCTGTATCAGCTCCCCAGCTAATCCTTATTGAATCCTCAATTTGCTCGTTGGAGATTCCCATAGCCTTCAGCACATAACTTGGTTCATAACTTTTTGAAGTACATGCTGATCCATTAGATATGCTGCAGTATTCTTTTGTTGAAAGCATTAACGCTTCCGAAGAAACCCCTTGAAGGCAAAGATTAACCGTTGAATCTAAGCAATATTCCTGATCTCCATTAAACGAATAGGAAAGCCCTGATTCATTTAGTAAATCGAGTAATGCAGTCTTTATCTCTTTTATTTTTTTTGAGTTATCCATGTATTCGTCTGCTGCAATTTCACAGGCCTTGCCACAACCACCAACTAATGCAACCGGAATTGTTCCTGGACGAATACCATGTTCCTGTTGTCCTCCATACATAATAGCCTTGACCGGAGGAAGTTTATATCCAGTGCGTCTTAAGACAAGCGCCCCAACACCCTGTGGTCCTTTTAGCTTGTGCGCGCTAAACGAAAGCATATTGTACTTTGCGTTCCTTAACTCCTGCACAAGTTTCCCACAACTTTGTGTTGCATCAATGTGGAACAGGATATCTCTTTTTCCTAATTCACGGCCCAGTTCCTCAATTGGCTGAATAATGCCTGTCTCGTTGTTAACATGCATTACGCTTACAAGAAGCGTATTGTCCCGAACCCTCTCTATAATCTTCTCCATACTTACTCTACCAGTAGGCTCCGGATCAACAATATCGATTTCAAATCCCCTTCTTACCATTGATTTTACAGTTTCGAGAATTGCCTTATGTTCTATAGAGGTAGTGATAATGTGATTCTTTCCGCTTTTCAGCGCATATTCTTCTAAGCCTTGAATCGCAATATTATTACTCTCTGTGGCTCCACTTGTAAAAAACACTTCAGAGGATGAAATGCCTAATAAACCAGCAACTGCTTTCCTGGCATTTTCAACTATTACTCTGGCTTGATCACCATGATTATGTGTACGGCTATCTGCATTTCCAATGTGATTCTTGTATATATCCATCATTGTATCTAATACTCGTGTATCGATTGGAGAAGATGCATTGTAATCCAGATAAATACTCATACCTTTTCCCTCACAGCCAGATTGATTAAGTCCTCAATGTTTTTAATAAAGCCTGTCCCGCACAAATGTGAGATACCTCTTTCCAAATTCAGGCGAAAATACTTTGATACAGTATCATCATCTGTTGGCAATCCCATATTTATGCACCACGACTTAATCAATGCCTCATAGATTTCGTAATAGTCTCCACCAAAAGTGAACCAGGACATTTCCAAATTGCTATCATTAACAATAGGAATATCCGTGGGTACCGTCTTTTCTGCGAGAGAATATGTCAAAGCCCATCTGCATAAAATATTCCAGTTTTTAATGCCAGTCTTTCCTTTTAGTCTGGCAAGTTGATCTTTTGCCTGTTGCGAAAGGCGAACTTGTTTAATAATCATTTCCCTTGAAAATACCCCTTTAAAATTTTCGTACTCTGAGTTTCTTCATTGTACTCAAGTGTAAATTCATCACCCACATAATCTTTCATCAAGCCATAATAATATCTATCGATTTCAGAATCTGTGGAGAGAATTATCGTCTGATCACTTGCCTTAGGAAAATATGTTGTGACTAATGACTTTCTGTGCATCGAGTCTAATCGTGACAATGGTGTATCAATGATCACCGGAAGTTTTTTTGCGGAACAGATAGCCAATGCCCACAAGATTGCGATAACCATTAATTGCTTCTCTCCAGCCGATAACGACTCTTTTGCCACGAGATTTCCCTGTTTATCTATGTAACTTAGGCTAAGCGATTGAGGATCCACTTTGATTTGGCTGATAAGATTTTTCTTATTTGCCAGCTTTTTATAGCAATCTGTAATTGTTTCTCCAAGAGCTCCGGTTTTTCTTTTCTGAAGCTCAACAGAGAATTTATCAATAATTTGAAGTGCAATACTTGAATACTTTAATTGTCTTTTAGCATCGTCTGTCAACTCTACCGCCGCCAAATATCTTTCAACTATGCGATTGTATTCAGATGTCTTAATTGCTAATTTTGATTCAAGCTCAGCTCTCTTTTGATCAAGCGATGTCTTTTTGACCTGCATTTCTACAAGAACTTTCTCTTGTTTTTTAATCTCAGCTAATTTTGCATTAAGTTCTTTCTCATTAATATCCAGTGAAAGATAACTATCTACTTCGTCCAGCTGATGCTTTAAAATGTGTTTCCTTTCTAACACATCAATGGTTTGTTTCTTCTTTAGAGATAGTAGATCTTCTGCCAAAGAGTTTGCTTGGAACAACGCATGGTCAGACAGTTTATAAACTGGAGTGGTTTGACTTTCAAAAGTATGTTCCTTTACAAAATCAACGAACTTCTGATTTGCAGAAACATCTTCAGTGTGTAACTTATTATACTCACATAAAAGAGTCTCAAGCTGGCCAAAGGCTTGCTGCATAATCAAATCGTCATGCTCGTCTTCCGCTGTCAATTTAATATCTCGAATAAGGTTTTCGACCAATAACAAAGGAAGCTCACCAGATGCAAGTTCAATTAATGTACCATTATTTTGTTCTAGTTCCGCAGTTAACTCCGCTCTTTTTTGAATAAGAGATTGTCGCTGTTCAAGAGCATTTCCACCTTTGACCGCATATTCTTGATGAAGAAGTTCTATTTTATCTATTTGGTCGGTTATTAACTCGATTAATTCTTCAACCTCTTTTTTTGTCTCTGTTAGTTTCGCAGTCAACATTTCTTGCTCGGCTTTGCATTCTTTCAATTCAGCAGGTACATCGTCTCCCTGGATGTTTTTTTCTGTTCTTCTCACACTTCGAAGCAAATCGTTCTTGAGAACATCTAAAACCGTGATGCCCAGCATTGCACGAATGGACTCCTTCATTTGTGAATCAGTGTCATCTACGGCTAGCTCTGCTATTTTCTCACCATCAAAAAAGTAAAAGCTCGACAATGCACTCGGAAGAATATTTTCAACAAACATCTGCCAGTTTTTAGTCAAGAATGTATTAATCTTCCCATTCTGCTTAACACTTAAGGTTTCACTGGTTCTTTTTGATAGTGCATTCCATTCTCTTCTTATTAGATATTCTTCGGAATCACGTTCATTCAGGATAAAATCCAGTTCAACATAACAGCGCTGAGTCCAACTATTTTTATTTACGTACGATCTTAAATACTGACCATATGTTTTATATTTGCTTTCCTTGTAAGCTTTAGAATTTTCACCATATAACGCCAAGAGAATTGCTTCAAGGAACGTCGTTTTCCCGCGTCCATTCATGCCGCCTATTAAAACCACCGGCAAAGAATAAGAAAACTCAAAAGTGTTTTCCCCTTCATAAACGCCAAAATTGTTCATGGTTAGTCTTTTGATAATCATTCCGATTCACCTACAGCATCTTCATCGTTTTCATCAGCGTCAGCAGGAATATAGTCCAAGAATTTTTCGTTATAACGTCCACCCATTTCTTTCTTTCGGGTCATCTTCTCAAAATAGTAGTTCTGGGCGTCGTCTTCATTCTTATAAAAAGTTTGACCAATGACACGTTCTATCGAATCTATAATGCCTTTCCTTTGATTAAGCCCTGTGGCATGGTTTTCGATATCGATCATTTTGTACATCATCTCAAAAACCAGCTCTTCATCTTCATAGCTCTCATCGCATAAAGATTTGAGAATATTCCACTCTTCTCTTCCAAAGTTTTCTTCATGGATCCAGCTAGGATCCTCAAAGGGTATCCCTAATACTTCTTCATAAATCAATGGAAGAGAGTCATCAAACTCGTGCTTTTCAAATACCCATATTCTTCTTATTGCCTGTAATTCCTCTTTGCGAATCAACTCAATATTGTGGAATTCCTCTGGTCCGGAGAGTCTGATATTTTTTTGTATTTCCAATAGTCTTCTAAGCCATTGTTCACGTACTTCCTTCTTATATGGCCCGTGAAAAAGTCTTCCGTAATTTCCCTGCAAATCACCATGCATTCGTCTGAAACTACGCCTTTCACGATCCCCTTTTTCATCTCCAAATTCATTACGAAATTCAAGCAATGGAGTCATCCATTCCTTTTCATCATCGTTCGCTATCATTGCCTCCATTGATTTATCCTTTTCGACCATTGTACAAACCCAGCAGCCGAATCTGCTTTTACCGCATGAAGGAAGAGAGTCGTCTACCATTAATGGGCATTCATTATCTGCTGTTGCTCCACGATACATAGTTAATAAATCCATATTAGAATAGCCCCATGGATTTTTGTACTGCATCAAGAAGACCCAAACGTCATCATCTGACCACGATTCAAGTGGAGAAAACACTAATTCGTTCGCCAATGTAGGATTTGGACTTAATAATTCTCTAACCCTTCTCTTTTCAAGGTTTGCCATTGTTCGAGCACGTCTTGAACTTTCTTGCTTTCTTGTTCCTAATACCAGGATTATTTCTCCATGCTCGGCGATTTTACTTTTAATAAATGAATTGACCGGTTGTATTTTCAAGCGATCTGTACACCAGCGATACTTTCTCCGTGGAAATGGATAACCACGACCGATGAGATTTACCCAGAACGTATTATTGTAATCTGGCATTAATCTCTCCGGAATAAATGGTAACATCTTTGCTGTAGCTGCTTCTTTCATAGCTTCCAAAGACTTTTCAACCCATTTAGAAACTACTGGGGATTCGACCAAAGTATCAGTATTCATAATGTGAATAGGCTTTGTTCTTTGATATGCAGGAAGATCCTCTATAGCCATCCACACCAATTGAACAGTTGCTGTGCTATCTTTCCCTCCTGAATAGCCAATCATCCAAGGAATATTATCAGATAGGTAAAGATTTTGAATTGTCTTCAGCAGTCCGTTTATGTTTTCGCTATTTATGTTACTCATGTATATATCTCCTAGAGTTTTATCATTTTCTGTAGCTGATCCTCTGCGAAAGCCTCATCTGTAGTTAACGGAAGGTTTATAGCCTTTTTAATCACATTTCCAATTAAAGTTGCAGCTCTCTTATTTGAGATAATTCTTCCATTTTGATTGATCGCTCTCATGTACCAATTATTCGCATCTCTGCTCCAATTAATGGTTTCCAGCTCTTTCAAAGACTTTTGTATATTAATATCTTGATGTTGATAAAAATACGCACCTACTCTTCCAAGGGCTTGTATTACTATACCTTGAGTAGCAATATACTTTTCTCGTAAATCCTTCTTTGTTACTTCTTTATTCACTAAATCAGCCCATGGAACCATATGCTTGGTAACTGAAGACCAGAATTCAAAAAGAAATGCTTCTGCATTATCGTTAGCTCTATTTCCTAAAATTGTCTTATTGGCTGAATAAAAAGTATTCAGAGTAAATAAACTAGAGGAGAACTTTCCTAGAATGTCTTTTTCTTTATCCGTGTATGTATTAAGAAAGTCTATTCTTTTTATGACATTCCTTGTAATCACAGCAACTTGATCCCTAGAATCATAAAGCTCTGAAATAGAATTGGAGGTTTTTACTGCATTCTTGTTTAAATCAGTAAATATTTGTTGACTACGCTCTAAACCTTTATCCGCATAAAAGACTATTGATATCGTTTCGTCACCTAATGAAGCATCCTCTTTTAACGCCTCTATAATGGCTGCCTTCCTATGCTGTCCATCATTAATCAAAAATTTAGCATCCATTGAAATTTCAAGAACACCGATACTAGAGTCTTCAGACAATGGAATATATCTAAAAGCACCGTCAATTGAGGACGCAAGGGCGGAAAAGACATAGGAGTCACGATTATCAAGTATATACTTTGTAATAATTGGTATTCTTGACTCATTAATCTTTCGTTGGGCTCTATATTCTGGAGAAACGTATTCTTCTTCTGGCGGAAAGAGCCTTGGCAACATTTTCAGCGGAACCATTGCTATGTAATATTCTCTTGTTGCTTGTGATCCCTTCACTACTGGGAAGTTATATACAAAGTCCATTATCTATCTCCATAAACGAAAAACAAGATATACTTAAGTATGTGCTACTTAAGTATATCTTGTTCTTGTCTGAAAGTCAACCGAATCCTATTGTAGCGGGAAGCGGGTGTTAACTCTAACAACTCATATTACGAAAATTTAAGTCTAATACGCGATTCCAAACCTTCCTGTCTTATCCATTCAAGTACTACTTCATTCAAATCATCGATAGTTGCTTGTCCTGTATTCATTTTTGTTAAGAATGATATGATACCATCATCTAGATTGAGGCTCTGAATCAAAGTCTTTGCTTCACTTAATGCATCTTTTAAATTACTTAATCTATCTTTATCATCTCCCCATATTTCAGCAGATTTTATATTAGATAAACATTTGCCTACTTTTTCTGTGTCGATTGCATTAATAGCTTTTAATGTACTGGTTGTCGTAGAAGTGATATGCGTGAAATGTGAACTCCACTCTTTCTTTATGGCATTCTGCACATTTTTTAAAGCTGTCTGTGCAGAAGCCAAAAGCTCTTTGTCTGCAAAACCCGACTTAGTCACTTCTTGCGTTGCTGCCAGCATACCATTTATTTGTATTTTAGTGCCTGTGCTGACAATAAAGCCAAGCTCTTTATCTGCATAGTATATGGCATCAATTGCTTGATGCATTTCTTTTACAAACGCCTGATATTTTAGATCTGTTGCTTCTTGCTGAGCCTTGTTCGCTTTTATCGATTCTAAGCGGCGAAGCTCCTTCATCTCTTTGATCTTTCGATTCAATAAATCAACTATCATGGTTCACCTCACCGCAAACTGGCAACTATACTCAGATCTGACTCAATAGTTTCTGATTCTGAACTATATTGATTATCAGTCCCTAAATTTTCGCCAACAACACCAAGTGCACTTTTTCTTACTGCAATACGCTGATCCAACTTCTTGACATCCCCATCTAGTGTCTTAAGAAGATCAATAAGAGGTTGCATTGTCGAAATCGGATCCCCTGCGAATGTCATCAGGATATTCAGCACATCATCTTCAGGCAATATTAGCCCGACATCATTAATGGCTTTCGCAATTTGCTTGACACCTTTTTTTACTGCATCTGTTGACGCAACTGCAATGTTTATCTGGGTTGAGTTTATTTCTCCATAAAAACTCTTTGCCGTATCAACAAGTTCAAGAATATCGTCTTCTTCTATTTCATCGCTATCAAAGTGATCATATATTATCTGGATCACATCTCTCGCCTTATCGACTTCTGATCTTGAAACATCTTTAATCCGGTCAGATATATCCTTTAAATAATTGAAAACATCACGACGAAGCTTTACAGGATCTTGTAGCTGCATGGTTTCTTCAGCTACTTCAAGCCTGTTAGTTTTCACTCTTCTGACCATCTTTGACAATTCTGGCTCATCTAAGACAACAACTGTTGAACCGGAACCTTGAGTGATGTTGAAATACTGCCTGATTGTTTCTTTATTCCTTGTATCCGCTCCATTCCTGGTAATAAGTGAAACCAGTCCATTCCATTCCTTGCTATGGCAATTGTTAGTCTTAGTACTTGTGGTTGATTCAAACAAATACTTTGTAGACAAGTTTTTTAGGCTATGCTCTCTAAACTCTCCACAGAGAATCAGTCTATACATCTCTGCAGCAATAGCAGCTTCAATATATGGTGTTTTTGATTCTTCAACTCTATCGCTTACTGCTTTAACAACACTATCTTTAATTTTTGACGCCCACGATGTCACCAAAAAAGCATCGAGATCTGAATCCGGATAATTCCAACTCTGATTTCCAAATTCTCTCCATCTAATAAAAGCAGTTATAACATTCATTGATTCCCAAGAAGCAGGCATTTGATAAAAGCCTGATCCTTTGGTTTGTCTTTCCAGACAGAGTAGTTTTTTGGAAGATTTCACTTTGTTTATATTGTCATCAGAAATCCCTTCAACTTGCCAATTAATAGTCGAGAATAAGAATGAGCACATATCCTCCAAAACAGCTTTTCTTATGAGTCCCGTAACACCTCCTGTAGCGGAGTAATCAATTTCTTTTCCATTACTCCACTCAGTTAAAATAGCATTGGCCTTGCTGACCCTTTCTTGAACTGCTACAGGAACAGTAGATACACCCGTTGTGACGTCCGGATTATCCTGCTCGTCTCCCGAATTATTTTCTTCTTGATTTGGATCAGGCTCCTTTACTTCACTAAATTTGAGAGTTGGAAGCCCTAATTCTGTAAGAATTGATTCTGGGACACCAGAAACATACGTGATATCTTTTTTGGTGTATTGTTCTGGTTGCCCATTCCCCCATATGCAAAGAATCCTAAGTAAACGATCCGCTAAAGCATCATCCTTTATCTGGTTATGAATACCATAACTTAAAGTGGTATTCACGTTTACCAAGTTATACTTCACACTTGGGAAATTTTCAGAATTATTGATTATGTCGTTTACAACAGGTTCAATTATATCTCGAATGATATATCGAGGTGTTTGATGTCCTTTTGTCAGCCCATAGTTATATAAATACTTGATGCTATTCTTTGTGAATGGGTACAAACACAGTTTTTTCCCAAATCCGATTGATACATATTCCCATTTGGATCCCTGTTTCACTTCATGTACAGGATAGTCTGCAGGATTAGCATGATTATTTAGCCACGTATTAACAACATCTTCTGTTAATGACATTGTATTTACATATCTGCCAACAAACTCAAATAATTCGTTGTCGTCAAAAACATCACTGGGGATATATACGTACTGTGTAATTCTATCTTTGTGATTATCACGGAAGTTATTCTGCAGATAGTTGCTCGTTGTGCCTACGATTGAAGAGATACGACAAAGATTATCTGCTGCATTCATTCCTGTATGCTCAACAATTAACGCATCCAAAAGAGCATCATCAACACCTGTAAACGATGTAACGTCTTCTATAAACAGCGTCAAGTTCTTCTCAAGGCGATACAATTCTTTCCTGATATCTTGGAATATTTGCCTAAAATCGCCTGGCTCAATTCCTGCACACCGCTGAATAACATCATTCACAAATTGGTTCAAATATGAGGCAAGTACACTAGCAGACTCTGCACCACTTTCGTCAGCCATAAGTTCTCTTGCCATTTTTTCAGCTTTAGGATCAGCACCAGCTCGATGAATATCCTCAAATAAATCTGCAGAAACATAAAAGTCTTCCGGAAGGAATTGAGCAATCGTATCACGGTCAACAAGTGTATGTTCAGCGATCTTTGAATACATCCGTTCAATCGGACCTTTCTCTGACATTAAATGATCATGAACGACTTCATTGTTCAAGAACGCTTCTAATCTCTTCCGTTTGACATTTGTAATCTTAATTGGATGACTGTCATCGTCATTGTGCAACTCAATTATGAAATTATGATAAATCATGTCTTTGAGTTTGTTCTCATCCACAAAGACAGATGCCTTAACTAACCGCTCATAGATTTCTCTATTTGCAATTCCTTTGACTTCTGGTTTCTCTAACAGCTGTCGAATTGTTCCTTTTAATGTATTGTCGCTTCTACGAATAAACAAAACAACTTCATTATCAGGCTTTACTTGTTCGAACTTTGCTTCAAACCATCGAATCAAATGAGACTTTCCTGTACCGCTCTGGCCATAAACAGCAATAAACTGATGCTGATTATTCGGATTAAGTACATATTGATCAAACACTTCTTCTTCGGAATAGTTTTTCCCACCTGACGGAAGGATGTCAAACTTATTAAGAAGATGCAATCTATTGATAGCGACATGCGTAGCAAGGAAATCACCTTGTGAAGCAGTAATCGAGTCGGGTTTCACAACATATGAAATCCGATCTCTAGCAATATTTATATCCATAAAGGTGCCTCCTATTTACTAATGGTAATGTTTGTAACAGTTCCTGTAATCGCATGAGCTTTTAACGGATATAAATTCCATATATCTTCTTGATCCAATATGTGCTCTAATTTGATGCAACCGGAATCATGAAGAGCACGAAGTCCATTGGATATGCCATAGTTAATCTTTCGATTCGATGGATTCGTATCAATCACAATGTTGCAATAAGGACGTAAGCGCTCGATAAACTCTCCGAAAGAATAACGTTTTTTCTTCTCAAAGCCCGCATTATCAATTAAATCCTTTAGAAATACATCTGCATTAGGTATTAGAAACATGTCTTGAAGATAGCCAAATCCCAAAAAAGACACCCAGAACCTCCAGGCGCGCATTGCCATAGCATCTACTGGCCTTCCTATCAACTGACTCATCTGTGGCGCCATCGCAGCAACATTTTTCTCACCATTAAGGACTTGATTACCCAAACTATAATAAGCTGAGGTAACTTGATAAAACTGTCCGTTTTTAAATTGCTCAAGCTGTCCATTGATATATTTCCGCATGCTTTCAATCGACTTTATTACTTCCGGATTAACCGCAAGCGAAATCATATTGTCAGAAATTGAGATAAGTCTTAATTCTTCAGCTGCATTTCTATAATCCGCGTAATATGAAGAACTATTGTGCAGGAATTCCGGCTCCATTCTCTCCTTTAAATTGGAACTAGAAATCGGCCTCTTTTCGACAATTTTGCAAAGTGTAAATACCCTTTCAGGTATTGCAGGTGTTGCCATCCGATCATTAAACATACTGACCACCTTCTTTCGAGCATATTACATTTATAGGCATTACAGGTCCATCAATTAAATCTGTGAAAGCCTTATTTAGTGATTCGAAGTATACGTTTTCTTTAATAATGTGAATCAAGCGAATGAATGATTTATTAGAAAGATACTGTCTCACCATTTTTAATTGATTATAGACATCTCCCTCCTCGCCGCTATATACAATTGCGACTAAACCTGAGACGTAATAGTAGCACGACTTCGACATAAGATCCCTTAATTCACTGCAATCTATTACCAACAAACTGTTTCCCGAATGGCTGGCAGAAGCCCCCTCGTTCAGCTTTAGATCCGATTCTGTAATTAGAACAGATAATCTCTTCTTCTGAAGCTCTTCTATCAAAAACATTCTTTGCTTTTCATCCGCATATACTACCATTTCATAAGCCGGCCCAAATAATGCCAGCTGATCCATCGCAAGCTGCTTCACAGGTTGTGTAACTGGTCTTTTTAATGAGAATTCATAAAAATCTCCTTCAATTGCCTCGTTGTGTGCATCACAGCCAGCGCAGTATTCTGATACTTTATCGTATGTTTCATAGAACATTTCCGACCAGCAAGACTTCCCGCTTTGCAAGATGGCCTTTTTAATTTGTTTAAATGCCTCATTATAGTAATCCCATTCTTGAGTACGAATAGATTCAATTTTCTGTTGCAGTGCATTATCATTCGTTCTAAGTAAATCGTCATTTATGCTTACCACAAATATGTAATTATCGTTTTGTGGTAATACTTCCATAATGCTGATCATGTTATATCTTCTTAAAAGAAGCAGAACATAAATGTTCCAGTTCATATCTGTATCAGAAACCGGCGCATCATCAAATTCATCAACAACATTGTATTTAGGTTTAATTGATGTATTTATGTTTGTATAATTACCAACGCGGATCGAAAGAGGACTATTATACATGCTATCCCATCGGCCTATTATTTTTTCCGTTGTCAGAACTTTTTTGTTGATCCTATTAAATGTAATAGTTGTATCTTCCGGACAAATGCACATGACACTTAAACATGGTAGTTTATCTCTACCTCCACGTCCCAACTCTTGATAATAGGCATTTGGATTCTGAGGAATATACATATGGAGTACAGTTCTAACGTCACTTTTATCCACCCCGACACCAAATGCGGAAGTTGCAATCATTATTTCAAACTGATCATCGACCCATTCATCAATTAATTGTTCACGTTTCGCAGATGAGGTTAAACCCGTAAATGTCCTCGTATTGTTAATTCCATTTTCCGAAAGATACGTTTTAATCTCCTCAGCATCAGAAGGTCTGGTTACATAAATGATCATTGGATGAGGTAGTTTCTCAACCAGTTCAATCATTTTTCTTTTCTTATCAGTGAAAGACTTTGCTTTTATCAACATATAACGCGGTTCATGTCGAAGCGCATCACAGCGGATCTCTATCCATTTATCATCGGTAGCGAAGAAATCCTTCAAAATATCTATACAGCGACGTTCATATGTTGCAGATAAGAGAAGTGTTCTGAGCCCAGGATTAGTCATCATAAGTTTCCTGCGCCATGATTCTAAGCATTGATAGTCAACACGAAACGATGCGCCCCAATCGACTACAATATGAGCCTCATCAATGATAATGTTCTTCAAATATCGCTGCTGATTAGCAGTCTTTATGGCATCGGAGAATCTTTGATTCTTTATAAGTGCTTCCGGAGAAATGAATAGTAGCCTGGCTGTCTTATTCTTTATTGCATTAATAATCGGTGAGGCATCTACACCACTGCTATAATGAAAAATCTCTTCATCAGCATTCTGGGTGTGAATGATTTCTTTTGCTACGCGAACCTGATCCAGCGCCAATGAAACAGTCGGAACGATTGCGACTGTTAGCCCAGTACTTTGATATGCCAAAGTTTGAGTTATTAAGCTTTTCCCCCCGCCTGTAGGTAGAGAAACCAGTGTCGTATATCCATCAGGTGTATTCAAAGCACCATAAACAGCCAATTTCTGGTTCATTGTTTTAAACTTTGAAAACCCGGTTATTGAATAAACAAGAGGGTCTGTCAACAAATCATACCCTTTGTCAATCAGTCGCGAAGCATGATACCCTTCCAGATAAACTTGCTTAACAAAGGTCTCATTTACATATGTGGGAAGCTGATAGCTAGCAAAGTACTTTCCAGAATATTCATCTTTGTTAATCGAAAATGCATTATCAGGAGAAATAATAATCTCATCAAGACGAATGCTTGTCTTAAATATCAAAAGATAATCTCTTAAAGCAATCAGAAAATCGTTATAGAATTTATGATGCTTTTCATACAAATCAAAAATGTATTTTAACCGCTTGATTGTTCGCATCTTAAATCTATCTTGTGATGAATAATCGATATCAACATCAACCACAAGATCTTCTCTTCTTTTATTGAGATATTCTTCGACTTGTTTTACAAGAGTATTCTCATCCATTGCTTACTTTCACCATCCAAACAAATGCGGCAGAATCAAGGCTTATCCTGGGGCGTCTAATTGCCTCAAGGATAATCTCTTGTTCCCTTTTCAACTCGTCAATCTGCTCATTGTCAATTCCATAAAACTCACCGTTTGCAACCCGAGCTGAGAGAGTTCTTTCCATCTCTTCTTTAGCGCCTCGAATATTAGACCGGTGCTTAAACTGTTCAAAAGCTTTTTCATATGCAGCTTTTCTTGATGATTCAATTAACTCAATCCAATTTTCTTCTTGGTATTGCTTTTTGAACCAATCAATGTTTGTTCCTGTTATTATTTCTTTCAAATACCTCGCTTCTCTACTGCGTTTTCCCAAATGGATGGTTCGTTCCTTTTTAAATCCGGAATTGATTATTTGTAGATATTCGCGGATGATACTAGAATCACTGTGTGACCCCTTATTATCAATGCTTATAGGAATAATCACCTGTTCTGACATCAAATAGCTTCTATATGGGCTTAGAGCATAAATAGATACTCCTTTGTCTAAAAGATATGATTCGTCTGGCATTAAGGACCATGTAAAAATCAAACCTCTCCAGTTTATTCCCGCAGGAGTTACAAATGCACTCGAACATCCTTTACAGGAATGCATTGCATTATTAACTATGCAATCAAAGATCTCATCACCTGGAGCGAAGAAATGAAGATAATCATTTTCAATTGCCACCTTCCGAATAAAAGTACCTTTAATTGATCGATCTTGATTTTTAATGGATTTACTCTTGTTGTATGCTTCCTGCACTCCGTTTAGGAATTTGTTTTGCTCACTACTTAAATAGTCATTCCATCTGGGCGGAATCAGCTGAGAATTTATTGCTGACTTAGGTGAGAATGATGCAGCAGTATATGTTAATACTCCGGCTTTATTACTGAACCCTCTAAAACCTGCGAGACTTGCCCAGTTTGTCATTGTATCAGCAAAAAGTTCATTTTCATTTTGCGCATAGTAGTCCGTCAAGCGTTTAAGCTCTGCGTACATTGGACGAAATATAAAACTCGCAGCATCATAGTTTTGTTCTTTGCGAACCGTTTCTCTCATATCATCCGCAAGTTTTATTATTGTTGGGATTCTATCAAATAGCCCAAACTTAAAATCGTTCTTTACGGCAGAGATAATCTCCTGATTAATATCTTTCATGATTATCTCCATACCGCTTAATGACTGGTTGAAAATCTTTAGGCCTTCATTCCAAAAGCTAAATAGTGCCTCCTCAAAGGTTCCTTCAGTATGTACGACAACGGAATTAACCACAGGGCGAGACATATCTCTTTCCAAACGGTCCAAACGGCCGATTCGTTGTTCGATAATATTTGCATCCCAGGGTAAATCTATATGCACTATATAATCAGCACATTGGAAGTTGCGGCCTTCACCTCCGGTATAATCACAAAGCATAATTCTACATGCTTTTTCGTTTTGGAATCGAAAAGCATTCAGCTCTATTTCTGCAGCGGACATATCCGCACCGAAAAAGCTTAATTCTTCTTCGCCAAAAACCTTCTTTAAAACATTCCGATAAGCACTAAAGGTCTCTGCATAATTTGTGAAAAGTACAATTTTTTCCTCGTATAGTTCTTCATAAAGAAGGTTGATCACTGACATTATTCGCGTCGAATAATAATCTTCAAATTTGTCTGGATCATCTAAAATATCAGAGATATTGCCTAATATTTCATCTTCAAACTGCTCCCAATTCTCAGCATTAGTTTGTATCCTTAAATCTTCTATTTTCGTCTTCTTGACAAGCCTTTTCAAAACAGCATTAAAAGCCCATGGCGAGCTAAAGAAAGCTCCCATAAGCGGACGAACAACTGTATCTATATCTACTTGCTGGCCGTTTCTGTTTAGCCAGTCTGTTAATAACTGATAACAATAAGATTCATATGTATTTTTTTCTTCATTCAGCTCATATTTAACAGACGTCAATTCTCGCGTTGGAAGAAGCCTTTCACCGCTATCACTATTCTCTAGTATTTTTCTCCTGTTTCTAATAATGCTATTCTCGATTTGATAATTACTGCAGATATAAGAAATCAGGACTTTAGTTTTGTAAATCCCTAAATCAGGATCTTCATATTTAATCTCTTCGAGTAGTTGTTCTAACTTTGGATCATTTAAGCTATCACAGATATCTTCCAAATCGTCATGGATTTCATCAAATAACTCTTCACAATCCTCTGAACCATGCGGATCCTTATTATCAGCCAATACATTTTGGTATTCTTCCTCAAAATCACTTAGGTCATCTAAAACCAAAGCTGTTTTTTGGATAATCCGCCCCTGCTTTTCAATCAAATCACCAAATCTATCGATACTATAACCGTCATATTTTTCTGGCTGTAACAGTCTTAACAAATCCAGATATTCTTCTTTTCTTTGTTGGACAGGCGTTGCGCTTAATAATAAGATGTTCTTTGCATTTGAACTTATACTGTGTAGAAACCTGTAATAATCCTTAATCTGAAGATAGCGATGCACTTCATCTACAATCACAAAATCCCAACTAGCTTTGCAATCTGTGTTAGATAATTCAGAGATGCTCTTAACAATTATGCTATTATTGTTTTTTCCGCTTCCCAACGGAATATTGAATTTTAATAACAACTCTGATTTCCACTGCTCTTTTAAGGTTTCCGGAACAATAATTAGCGCATTTTGATTGGCGCGACTCTGCATGAAAATCTTCATTACGGAGACAGCTTCTATGGTCTTACCCATACCCACCTCATCAGCCAGCATGTATCTGCAAGGAGATTCTTGTAGGCATCGCATGATTGTGTTGATCTGATGCGTAAGTAAATAAATCTTTGAGCCTGCCAACTCCTTAAACCCGTAAATGGAATTATCAAGAATATTCATACTTCTTGAAACAACCGCATGACCCAAAAACCAACACGGGTTTTGAAGCTCATACTTCTTAAGTTGAACAGAGGGATCAACTTTACCATTTGTCAGTGAGGCAATGATTTCCTTCTCTGATACGCGAAAAACTTCTTTGCTTTGAATATCCTGCACATAATAGTAATAGTATCCGTCATCGCCCTTCTTTTCGGCTGTTATCTGACAGACTCTGCCCGCATATACTACATCAGTCCCCACAAACAAACTGCAACGGACAACTGAATCCTCCGGAAATTCTATTACTCCTTTGGGAAGGTCTGAAAAGAACATACGATAGTTAAACGGATCATGGACTTTCACCGTTACCGTTCTTTTAAACTCATCTGTTCTCACCACTTGCCCACACACAAAGACTCTAGGGTCCGTTGCGCTCTCTATATCTGCCGGACATCTAACATACATTTTTTCGCCAAGCATAATTACCCCTCTTTAATTTGTCTCAGCATAATATGCCGCACAATATTCGCGGTTTGCACAATACTGACACCAAAGATCTGGTTCTTTCGAATATCTATTTTTCTTCAATGAATCCTCCGAGAAAACCTCTTTTAGTTTTTCTTCTGAAACATCCGGAAATTTATCTGCTAAAATGTTCTTCCTAAAAGTTCTTGGGTCTGAAAGCTGCTTGTGTATAAATAGTTCCCTAATCATCATATACTTCCGCTCCTCATTTTTGAGGATAGGAAAGCTCTTCTGTTTGCCATTTATTATTCGGCTTCGAATATTACTTATGGCATCCATTCTATTAACATTCTGTACATATGGGAAATACCGCTTTAATTCATCAAAAGCTTCATTCAACTTTTCAATTAGAATCGTCTCGCTTATCGGAACACCTTGAAGTTCTTCTTTAACCTGATTTTCAAGTAGAACTTCCAAATACTTCAGCAACAAGAAATCATCTCTATATACTGTCGTATTCTCAATTAATGACTCAAGTAAAAACCGATATTTACAGATCTTAAAGCGATAATAATCATATTCATCAAATTTTCCGAGGCTTTTCAAGCTAACACTAATTTCAGGTAAACTTTCTAAATACTTCCCTGTTTTTTTATCTTCATGCTTTACTCGTTTTACACCTAACATTTTTAGAAGATAATATGGTTCTCGCTCTTTATCTCCATCACGTTTAACATAGCTTAGTTTAAACTTTGCTCGATTAAATTCTAACCCATATAATAGAGCATACCGTTTAAAGTTCTTATACTCTTTTCTTGACCTGACAAATGCCTGGTATTTCCAATCAACAGGTTCTTGAGCGACCTCAAAGAAATCCCCATCTAACGGCCAAGGGAAGTTAGATCTATTAACAGAATCAATATCTTCATCTGTAAGGCACGCAAAGTGGTATACAGTGTTTTTATTCTCAGCTAAACTTCGAATTATATCGCCATCGATTTGCTCAAAATTTCTGACTATCCAGTTCGCGCTCTTTCCAGGTTTTGTTTCCTGGACAAGGTAAATCGACATAGTCGCCTTTAGGCACTCAAAGGAAGCTGATGCATCAATACTTTCGACTTCTTCTAATCTGGCCAATACGCGCCTAATAATGTCTGAGAATTCTTCACCTAAATCTCGACCAATTAATACGTCATCCTGCAGGTAACGTTTCAGCTTCTTATAAAACTCTTTAAAGTTGTGTGGCCGTTTTTCAAAATCCTCATAGAAATATGCCGATAGTTCGTCTAGATCTTGAAGCGCAGATTCCAATAATTCCAGATCATCATTTGTTACGGTATAGTAAGAAATATGGCTTACATATTCCTTCTTCGTAGGATCAGTTAGGTGCTTTTTGTTTTTTCGAACCCTTCTTATTCTGCCAGTCATCTCATCTATCGAGGTACAGCCTTCGAACAATGCAGCGACGCTTTCAAAAATGGATGGCAATTGACCCAAATGATTTTCTTTCAGAATGCCCGCATCTAAACATTCTTTAATATCATTAATATCTGTAATTACCAGTTCGTTCTTTGCAGAATCCCACATGTTGGCAACCGCAATAAAGAAGTGTCCGAGTGGATAGTTTAAGAATTGCCTTTCTCCGAACTGTTCAGGGAAGTATATTTTCAATATATTATTTGCCGAACTATCAGCTGCATATATTTGCTCGCTCATATTTCCCATCGGATTTGTAGGATCTGTTTTTTCAGCCCTGGCAAATATATCTGCAACATAATTTGCAAACTCAGTAGTATTATCAAATTCAGTGATCTCAAAAGAGTTACCGAAATTCAGACTGTCAATATCCCCATTTATAAGTTTTCCAAGATTATCTGCCAGCAGATTCCCTTGAAAGCTTGCTGGATACTCCATGTTGGGGTGAAATTCTGCTCCGTCAAATTCAACTATAGGGCAATCAAAAGTTGAGTATATGTCTATCCATGTTTGATAGGCATTTTTGTATTGCGGCTGATAGTTGAATAAAAGGATAACTTTTTTGTTTTCTGCAATCTTTTCAATTGCTCTTAACATAATGGGAGAGAATTGATGTACCCCATGTATTACAATCCGATCATTTTGAATTATACTTAAGTCAATTTCATTGCCAGCGTATTCTGCCGCTTTTGCCATCGCCGAAGAGATCGACTTATCTATTTCCTCAATACTATGTTTTTCATCAATAGTAAAATCGGCAATTACGCCTGAATTGCTAATTATTCTATATATTTCAACGATAAATTTCTGCTCAGGAGTCAGCTTTTCCTCTACCACGTCCTGCAAGTTTATGTTCAACTCAAACATAATCCTGAGGCTTTCGAAAACCTCTTCACGATTGAAAAGGAAAGCGCTGGCCATGTTTTGTTGTAAGCTACCGTTGAGCAAAGTGGATATATTGTGCGTAATAATGTTGTCTATATCTGTATGCTGCTTAACTGCACAAGCTGTACTTGTCCAATATTCATACAACGCTTCAATTAGATTTTGAACCGTTGTAACACGTCCCTGCTGGAAGTCACTTTTATAGACATATTTCAAACCATTTACCAGAGTTTGAGATACACAAAAGTATGGACATGTCTTTATTTCATTCCAGTATGGTTCCGATTCCAGTCTGTATGGATCTTTATACGTATATATGGCTAATGACATATCAACCCTCCAGCAGTGTCTTCCAACTGATTCTTGTGTTGCTATCAAGATTATTAATCCACACGCAATTTCTTATCGCTCTCGTTAGAGCCACATATAATATTCTTGATTCTTCCGCTATCTGCTCTTTAACTTCGAGCATCTCATCATAGTAAGAATTCCTTTCTCTGACTTTATTTTCAAATGTCACTGTGTAGGACAACTTTGATTCTGAATAATTAGCATCAAGTTTTACTTTTTTGATATCACTTATATCATCATCTGTATAAGGCAGAATAACTGTCCCATACTCAAGGCCTTTCGAACCATGAATAGTAGTGCACAAGAACTGAATATCCTCATCATCAACACTTATTTCTCTAGCAAGCTGTTGTTGACGCGTCAGGATATTAATCTTTAAATACTCTGCTATTTGGTTTAAAGCCAGTGAGTCAATGCGTGAGTATTTAATAATGCGTTCTAGTAAGTATTCATAATTAGCCATGTAATATCTTTGCCCATCTGGATTCCTACTGTAGTGCTTCCACGGCTCAAGAGCATCATATAACTGCTTAAGCACATACAAAACCGGTTGAGTATATGCCTCATCAACAATTTGCTGCCATGATTTGCCCATTCTCACAGAAAAGAATTCATCTAAAATCCGGGTTAAATCTGTTTTGATTATTTCGCTTTCAGCACTTCGATAATACTGATAATCCAACGATAGATTCACATAGTTTGACTCTATAAAATTCACTAAGTGAATTGAAGAATCGTTATTGCAAAGTGCGAGTACCAACTTGTAAAGATCCTGCGTTGACTCAAGCTGGAAGAGAGCTCCTCCAGAACGAGTATCTATCCTAATGCCCTTTTTGCGGCCAGCTTCAACAAGTTTCTCAACCTGCCAGTTACTACGCACCAATACAGCGATCGTTCTTTCAGCTCTGCTTAGCTTTTTCTGTTTAAGTTGCTGTCTAAGTAAAGACTCTTGCTTCAGTAGAATTCCTATAAACGCATCAAATAAAGCGTCTTCCTCTTTTCCATGGCAAGGAATCATCACAAATAATTCGTTATCATCAATATCTGTATTGACATTGCTTGTTAATTGGTCTTCTGAAGAATATGGTAGATAGTCTTGGGCCCCCATCCCTTGAAAAACATCATCATATAATTCGAGAAGTCTTCCATCCGTACGATAATTAATATTCAAATGAAACACTTGCCAATCATATAGACAATCATCTTGTAACTGTTTAAATGCACTTAAACGAGCTCCGCGGAACCGATAAATACTTTGTTTTAAATCTCCTACAACAAACAGCCTGCACTCAGAATTCATTGCTTTTTGAAGCTTCTGAAAAACACGAATCTGAACGTCATCGGTATCCTGAAACTCGTCAATGAATAGGTAACGAATCTTCAGATCCTCTAGCTTTCCATCCCGATTTTTCAGGATCTCATTAAGAAGAATAATGCACTCCTTCAAGTCAATATCATTATTCAGATGAACGGAATCCATATACTCTTTTTCTGAAGGAACAATTACTTTTTCAATTATCTGATTAAAATATGGCAGAGAGTTTTCTACCGGAACCCCCATCTCAGAAGGCCTAATTTCATTCAAATTGATGCTTTTGTTTAGCAGTTTATCTGCAATTCCAATTATCTTTTTCTTTAAGTCATATACTGGAACCGGAATTTCATTTGCAAAATTCTTATTCTCTTCTTCCATTTCAGCAAGAAATTGACTGAGATACAAATCATAAATCTTGCCGCGAAGATATTCATTTGAGGCTATTCTGAACTTAGTACCAAGTCCTGTGTATAAAGATGATTTCCTTATAATATCTAGAGCAAAACTATGTATGGTGGAAATATGTGCCCGATCCGTATCTTCTATGAACTTTAAGTAACGCGGATCTCCAGTAAGGATGAAATAGTTCACAAACATTTGCTTTAGCCGAACCTTCATATTGTTGGCAGCATCGTTGGTGAATGTGACTAGCGCAATTTCTTCTTCAAGATTTGAGATCGACTCAATTTTCTTGTTGCAAAGATAAGCAACCCTGGAAACCATCGAAAAAGTCTTACCTGTTCCTGCACCCGCTTCAACAAGGACGTTTTCTGAGGTTGAGGCATGTTCAACAGAATACTGCTGAGCATTGAAAGAAGTCATTGAAGCCAACTTTAAAAGCATCTGCTTATCATCAGCACCACACTCTCCTTCAATGATCGAAATTGGTTTAAGACAGATTTCATCTAATTTAGGGACATAATAAAGCTCTAGATTAAAAGCTCTTGCAAAATGATCACTACTCCTTAAGCCATCATGGTATCCAAGCTCTAACGAGTTCCCTTGTGGGTCTATATTTTTCTTTTTAAAGGCCTGGTTAAAAGCTGCAACAAGGTTCTTGTATGAATCAGACTCTTTAATAAAGAGAATTCTTTTCACCCCAGCAAAATACTCATTGATAATGCTCTCAATATCATTTTCATCAATCGAGTCTAAGTGAGTAGAGAGTATGGAGTATACACTCTTCTGATAAATCGGCTGTTTATCTTCTTCAAGATTAACTTCCCAATCTCGACGAAGTTTAAGCACTAATTCTCTTGTTAATTCTGCATGCGGAATATTCTTTGAAGCATTATATGCATCAAAAATTTTCTTTAAGAGTTGTTCCTGATTATCTAAGTCTTCTTTAAAAATCGTAAATTTTTCTTCGGAAACGATATCTAATCGTTTGCTCTTATACTCAGCCTCCGAAATAAATGGATAGCAGACCATATCAAATACCAAAGGACTCACATTATGCTTCTCAACTATCTTGTTGAGGAGTGCAAAACGATAAGCTCTTGACTGCTTTTTAGGTGAACGCTGAGGCTTGTCATAGCCTTCAACAACTATCTCATCGATTCCGTTGACACAGATTTTATCGCTCAGCCAACCTTTCACCTCTATAACCAAGACACCATAGTTTTCCATCAACAAACAAAAGTCAAATTCTCTTCCATTTACTTCGCGGTTGTGGTAAACAATCGTATCATTTGGTAAATATGATTCTAAACATGACCATAGTTTTGCCTCACCATGTAAAGTAGGCTTCTGATCTATCATCTTAGCCATATTCAAAATCCCTCCTGATAATCTAATTTCGCATAAGCATCAATATGGACTCTTTTCCAAATAATAATTACTTAGAAAAGAGTTATTAATAAAGGCAAATATCAAATATGCCAAAACCCCATTTTTATTATACTGATCTAGCTGTACGTTTTTTGGTACTGTCAACCGGATCAGGATAGATCTCCATAATGTCTTCAACGTTGCAATCCATGTTCAGGCAGATCTTCTCAAGTACATCTACCATGACGTTGCCGCCGTTCTGAAGCTTATTCAAAGTCCCCTGGCTGATGCCGGTAATTTCCTTGAAATCTTTCTTCTTCATGTCGCGATCAATCAATAATTTGAACAACTTCTTGTAAGAAACTGCCATAACATATACCTCTCATTATGAGTCCCAATAATGGATACAAAACCACTTGTAACATACTATACCATATATTCGTCGAGATTTCATCTGTTTTGTCGAGATCGTGACTATTTTTTCATCTTTCCAATCTTGTTTTTTCCTGTTTTTGGCTAGAAATGATCAAAGACGAGAAAAGGTAGGCCAAATCAAGCCAATAGTAACTGTGCGAGCAGTGTCTGTGTCCAGACAAACGCCTCCGCGTGCTCGTTGGGGAAGTGCCCCAAACCCTTTGAACATCACTGGTGGGACCGGCGATGAGCTGCGCGGCGATGCCACTTAAAAAATGGGAAGACAGAGGCTTGCTCTATCTCCCCAGTACAGGATTATATCTTATTCTTCGATTCGAGACTTCATGTTCTCTACGACATCCCAGATCTTCGCATCCAAAACGAATGGTTCTGTGAATGCATTCAAGACAATTCCAGCCAGCTCCTTCTCATTGTTTTTCGCAAGAGTAATAGCCTGCAACATATGCCGCTGAACTTTAGAGAAGTGCTCACCGTATTCTCCCATTGCTTCAACTGTAGAGAACACCGGAAAGAAGTATGCATCACCATTCTGCAGGATATCAGGTATCATCCTTGTTTCCCCTTTCGACCTGTATTCTGTACCGATCAGTTCCGTAGGATCTGCGTCCGGATTATCTGTCAGTTTTCGAGCTATATCATCCCAGTATTTCTGATCTTCCTCGTTCAGAACGGCATTACAGGGAATCCAAACATAGCTGTCACGAAGGAGCTCGAGAATATCGATCAAGTGAGGTTCTGTCCGTTCATTGTTAAATGCTGTCACGGCAGCTTCCAGCAGACTGCCATCTTCCAGATCAGCCGCTGTGATCTTTTGGCTCGGATTCATATCAGAATAACAGATCACTTTTTTGTCTTCTGTCTCCTGAACGAAGAAAGCTATCTTTTCACCGTTGTGGTAACCGAAGTTCTGATCTGGTTCATTTAATAGAGTTCCCATGATCCAATGATCGCCGAGTCCGCTGATTCTTACCCAGCAGCCTTCCGGTTTCAATCCGTCTTTCACCAGATAGACAAGTACATCATCAATACAGCTTTCATCCCTGCTGGCATCAAGAAATGTCATGCTTCGGGTCTTCTCAACCTCTTCCGGTGCATCATAACCGTGAAGCATTTCAAGCTTACCGGTGTACCTTGCCGCAAGGTTGCCATCTTCGTCATCAAAGAATGCGACCTCATCATCAGCAACATTTCCGATACGTATTTTTGAGCTGACAGTGTCATTTCCCTCAGCAAAGCTGAAGCCCTTCTTCGTCTCTTTTCCTGCAGCCAAGATCTCAAGTGTCAGACCGGCCTCTCGATCAATATACCCATATGTCAGAATACAATTTGCATCTTCCGCTCCAGGAAAGTCCTTCAGTGCCACCTTAAGATTTTCCTTCATAGGAACCGCTATAAAATGACGATAAAACGCTCGAAAGCCTGTGTCCTTATACTTCATCTTCATCACCTTCCTCATTCACTCCCAGGAATTCCAACAGATCATCGAAATTGTATGGAAATGCATTGCTTCCATCGATATGAACAGATTTGTGGTCTCCCTCATACTCGATATCAACACTCCACTGAGTACCGTCCAAAATCATAGGATCGACATAGCTTCTTTTCCATTCACCGATATGAAGCGCTGCAATTCCTTCAATGAATTCGTCCTTTGTAAACGGTTCATAGATCGGAAGATTTGAAGGCTTCAAATACAGAGAATGCTCCAGGTCGAACAGAACCTTCTCACCTGTTACTGTATAGGTTCTCTTCTCATAACCGCCGAAGTATCCGCCGTAATCAAATACAAATCTTTTCATATCCCGTAGAGACTCATTGAATGCCTGATCCTTCTGTTCTGCCTTCGTCGGTTTATAAATACCGCCAGCTCCTACATATGCCTGAATCGCACGAACAAGATATTCACGATTACATTTCAGACGGGTGAGCCTGGTCGGAAACATCTCTTCCGGTTCAAGAGAATGCTCCTCCATATACCGTTTTAACTGGTTGATTTCCCTTTTCAGTGATCTGATTTCTTTCAGAATTTCTGCCTTTGATTTTCCTTTCAGGCTGACTTCATAATACCCTTCTGGACTGATCATCATAGTTCGTCACCTCCACAGCTACAGTGTACCAATTCGGTATACTTTGATGGTCGCCTGTGAAGCGACTTATATTTTCCCGTTCATCAGGAAAAAGATAACCACTGCCTGCATCAGCATAATCAAAGGAACCCCCACAGAAAAATAGTCCTGTTTCGTCTTGTGGTGGAAAACATACATAGCAATCAGCGCACCGATTGATCCTCCTATGAAAGCCAAGGCAAGAAGTGTCACAATTCTTATTCTTGACCTATGTTCAATCGCAGCGATTTTATCGACAGCAAATGCAATCAACGTGACTATATTGATCGCCAACAGATATACGATGATTATTTTGTGTGCACCAAAGAATTCCCAGAACGCAAAGGTCAGATCCGTTTTAATATGCCCCTTCACCATCAAAAATATGATGATCTGTATGATCAGCACACAGATCACAAATACTCTCGACATCATATTATCCTTAACGGACTTCCTGTCGAACAGTAATATGGCAATTACAATTCCCAAAGAGCCGCCAAGAAGAGAAGTAATAGTCAGGATCCTGTCTATCTGCCCTTCCGCAGTATGTGAATAAAGCCATGTATTCACGAGGTACAGTATAAAACCGATAGCGTTGATGGCTATAAGATAGTAGTCAAATCTTGATAGCTCCATAATTAGTCGTCCTTATTCTTTGAAAATGTATGATAAGTAATCACTACTGGAACGTCAGGTCTATAGGAAGCATATTCATCAAACGATGTCTCCCCATTGACAGAAACAGATTCAATAGATCCGTCCTTAGTGATCCATCCCGTAATCAAGTCATACTCAGCCTCTAATGTGATGTTTACAAAGCCGGCATCCTTAAACTGTTCTTCCAGATCTGTATAGACCAGCTTCTTTGCTGATTTAGCAGACATCGGTACGGTGATTTCTTTCACCACATGATAAGTTATTTCAACACGTGCATCGTATGGAAAGCGGGACGTTGAAGTGAAGTCTGTTTCGCCACTGATGCTCACAGCCGTAACAACACCTTCTTTTTTGGCATCGTCAATTCCCAGGTCATTCTGAATATCGTCATGGATATTGTTAAAGCCAGCAGATTGCAATGCCTTTTCTACAGAAGTATGGTCGCGCCCAACAAGATTCTCTGATGAGATGCTGACCTCAATAAGCTTCTGAAACTCCGTGTATTTGTAATATCCGAACCCTGTGCCGGCAAGAATGACTATAAGAAGCAAAATTGCTTTCCAGTGCCGTCCATAGAAAGAAATCCTCTTGGCTCTGTTCTCTCTCGCCCTGTTTCTTCTTGCCTCTTCTTGGATTTCCCGCTGTATTCTCGCTTGCTCCTGCCGTTCTTCCTCTTCACGCCGTTCCTGGTCCTTTTTGCTTTTATGGGCCATGAATGCGGCTAAACCAAAGCCGAGCAGAGTCCCAAGTGCTTCTGCGCCTGAGTCTGAAGATGAGGATGATGAATCTGAATCATCCTCATCACTTGAATCATAGTAATGTGAATCTCCATCTGCTTCATAAAATGAGCCGCTTCCATCAGAATTCCTATAGCCCCAGCTTCCATCATTCCCGTAATATGAGCCACTGCCATCAGAATTGCGATATCCCCAGCTACCGTCGTTCCCGTAGTAAGAAGCACTGCCATCAGAATTCTTATAGCCCCAACTGCCGTCAGCACCATAAAAGCTTCCGCTGCCATCCTCGTTTTGATACCCCCAACTGCCATCGCCATCGGGATCATAATCAAAATCATCATCACTATTGGAATTCAGATAATCCCAGCCTCGATCTTTCTTTTCGCTCATAGCCTACTACCAGCCTACTTCTATTATTTTGTGTTCAGATCCAGATCAAACACGATTGAGGAAACTTTCTCCCCGTAATCCAAAGAGACATAATTCCCATAGATTTCATGCAGTAAATCATCTCGAATAATGTCTGAGCTCTTTCCAAACGCAACCATTTCACCGTGCTTTAAAAAGCAGGAGTTACTATCCAGCAGTTTTTTACTTAATGTCGCACGATTTTTGCTGCAAGCTTGACTATCTTTCCACCGTTTTTCACTAGCTGCCGAACTCCAACAGTAGCTCCAACAGCTAAAACTGCAGCCGCCGGAGAACCGTATTTATTCAGACAGTCAGGACACAGCCCAAGCTTTGAGTCGCCAACAAGTGTTCTTTTGCACGCCCAGCATTTCTTATTCTCCGCCATTCTCTTCCTCCTCTATTGATACAAGATATATATGCTCACTCTCCTCCGGCTGGCTTAACCTTAGCGCCGGCTGCAAATCCTGAGATAACTGAAGCCAACAATCTCGGTTTTCAACAGTATATGGGTAGTTAAGATGAATCATCTCCGCTGCTGAGTATCCTCTGCCTGGAAGTTCTTTTGTAAAGAAATCCCTCATCACACTTTTATACTGATTCATCTCTATCTGAGCTCCAGCTGTATCGCCCAAATAATCGAGCACCTGCATTCTTAAGCCAACCACTTTTGTAACAATCTGGATGTCTTCTGTCAGATATCCGATGTAGCTCTTTTTAATAAACCCTGGTTGCATAATTGGCAGGCTCGTCCATTTCATCAAATGATTATTTGACGTTTCCATGTCCGAGTATAAGCTGTTTCTCGCAGATAAAAGTTTATCGGAAGCTTTTTCAAGGTATTCTTTTCTCTCCTCGTCTGTGCAATTGTCGCTCTGTGCTTTTAAAATGTAATATCTAGCATCAAGCACCGGGACTTTAATATCCCTATCACGATCGCGAGCTATCTGGAAATACTGCATATCCTGAATCGATTCCAGCTTCATATATATTTGACGCATCTGCAGCTGATTTGCAATCGAGCGCGATGCTTCAAGAGTTCCAGGATTCATGTTGACCTCTTTAAGCGTCACATCTTTTACTCTCGTCCCGGTTTCATCAACGATGACAGCCCGCATATTGCCATCTACCTGTTTTGATTCTCCGATCTTATAAACCCCATCCTTGAGCTTCTGTCGAATATCTTTAGGAAGATGCTCAAAATCAGGAAGCAGCTGCGTTGTTCCTTGTGAGATTACCTCTGCTCTTTGAACAACCTCTCCTATAAGCCCCAAATCTGCAATCGGAATGTCAGGAACAAATGTGTTCACAGCATTGACCCGTATGGAGTCTGCCAGCTGCTGTACATAGCCGCCAAAGAAATCACTCATTGCAAGAATATCTTGACCCGTTTTGTCCGCTTCTGTCACAAGAATATGGACCTCATCACGGGGGATGATAGATGCACTTACTTCACTCATACCGTATATTTCCTCCCCTAATCCGTACGTTAGGTCCATAATCATCTCTTCTTGCCGAGAATGGTTTTAGCGATCCATGCACTGCTTCCAATAGCGGATGCAATGGGACCAAGCGCCCCAAGCATAACACCCATTGCTGCGGCAAATGTTATCATGGACTTTGAAACGTCCTTTCTGGAAGTAGAGCCTGCCAGAATTGATGGAGTAACCATATTAGCCTGATTTAGGATTTTTTCTCTGTCCTCCTCTTTGTATTTGTCAGGATTATCAACAAACACATCAAGAATCAGCCGCAACATCTCTGTTTCATCAGGGTATGCGGCGACTTCTGCATCCAGTACACTGCGCATGGCAATATATTGCGTTTTAGTTAGTTTATTTCTTCCTGCTTCTAGGTTATTGATCGTCTGTCTTGTTACACCAATACGTTCGCCAAACTCTTCTGCAGACCAACCAACAGTTCGTCTGACTAATAATAGATATTTCTGGAGTCTCTCAATCTCATTCATCGCATTTACCTCCGTGACCCCACTATAATACAATGACAATATATTTGTCAATATATTATTATCTTCCGCCTGTAAAGCATCGTAATTGCTACTTTGTTCGATCCTGATCTGCTCTTTCGGCTTCCTGTCTGTTCAAGATCACATCCGCATTCTGCTTCGCCCTGATGAATTCCGTACGATTTTCTTTTTTCGATAGGATCCTCTCTCATCCCATCCATCCCATCAGATTCCCGGTCCATGCCGGCGACATTCACGGACAGATGGATAAGATCAGTCTCATTATTTTCAGTCTGGTTTTGATTAGTTTTATTACCGTGTGATTCCCACATTTCTTGATGTGTAGTTTTCACATCTCCAGAAGTGTGATTTTCACATTTCTTGAAATGTGATTCTGAATCCTTCTGTGGACAGACTGTGGAAAACTTCAGAACATAGATCAAAGACGGCTTTCCAAGTCCCTGTCGCTTCTTCTTGATGAGCCCGGCTTGCTTCTCCAGCTCCGCGATCAGCTTGATAGCTTTCTGGTTCCCGCAGTGCATATCCTCCATAACATCTTCGACGGTGTAGATGATGTACGCCCGATTGAGCGAATCGAACCATCCATTCTTTATCGATAAAGAGAGCCGGTCCAGCATCAGACCATACAGAAGCTTTGACTCGACCGAGACATCTTTAAACTGCTCGCTGGTGATCAGCAGCTTCGGGATCCGATAGAACTGATACTGCTCGGCATCTTCCGGTCCGTAGAAATAGTCAAACTCCATCTGCTCTCCTCCTTTCCTCATTTTTCTGCAACAAAAAAAGGACGCTTACTTACTGCGAAATGCAGAAAATAAACGTCCATAATCAACGTGATATTCTATTGTCTATAAGTCCTCAAGTTTTGTGCCTACAGTGACGAGTTCTATTGCTATAGCCACCCGGACATACTTTTCGAGGCGTTTTCCGCGTTTCGACCAGTCGGTCTCACCGAAGGTGAAATGCTCGTAAAAGTGCTTAAAATAAAGGATTTCTACGAGTTCAACTTTTGTAGCAACACTATAGTCTCGACGTGCTCCGTATTCGGAAACATGTCGACAAGATCGAGTGACCGGCTCTGATATCCCAATTGGAAAAAGGTCTTTAGATCTCGAACCAATGTTTTCGGATCACAAGAGATATAAAGGATCTTTTGAGGATGCAGGCTGCAGGCACTTTCAATAAAGGTCTTGGTTGTACCAGCTCGCGGCGGATCTAAGATGAGTACATCAAAACTATGATGAAAGTGTTTGGCTTCCATCATGAACTTGGTGGAATCCATCGCCACAAACTCCGCATTGCGAATATGGTTTTGTCTCGCATTTTCTTTGGCAAGTGCAATCGAGTCCTCGTTGATCTCAACACCGGTCACTCTTTTACATTGGTCCGCCAAGGTCAAACCGATCGTACCGATTCCACAATACGTATCTAAGACTTTTTCCCGACCGGAAAGATGCAGTTTTTTCTTAGCCAGCTGGTATAGTCTTTCGCACTGATCATGATGGATCTGATAAAACGAATTGGCCGTCATCGTAAAGTCCAGACCACAGAGTTCATCCGTAATCACTCCTTCGCCATAAAGGATGAAGGCTTCATTTTCCATTACGACAGAAGTCTGGCGCGCATTGACAGACTGTAAGATCGTTTTGATTTCCGGAAATTCTTTGACAAGCAAGTTGACCAGATTTCGACGAGAAGGAAATTGAGATTTCGCCGTCACGAAAACAATCAGCACTTCTTTGGTATTCTGGGCATAACGAATCACCACATGTCGCAACAAGCCAGTCCCGGTTCTCTCGTTATAGAGCTCGATCTTCATCGAATCTAAGTATTCCGTGATTCTTTGAATGATGCGATTGATCAATTCGGGATGCATCAGACAATGTCTGGTCGCAATGACGCGATGAGAATGAGCGGCATATAAACCAGAAACGATCTTTCCTTTATGTTTGGCAAAGCCAACAATTACCTTATTTCGGTACTCCTGAATCTTTTTAGCACCGATTACAGAGTTGACTTTCATCTTTAGATGATTTGCCTTTAACAGCTCTTCCACTTGTTTTTGTTTTAATCTCAGTTGTGTTTCATAAGGCAGTGCAAGATAAGGACAGCCGCCACATAGTTTACTGACATTGCATTTCATAGATAAACCTCTTTACTAGTTCTGGCAGATTATCTGCCTGAGTACAATGGATCGTATAGATTCCGTGTCTGCGGGCTTCATCAAGATTCTCGATATGATCATCAATAAATAGACATTCATTCGCCTTTAAAGAATACCGCGATAATAATAATTCATAGATTTTGGGATCGGGTTTGATCAGATGATCTTGATAAGACCAGATTCCGCCATCCATCTGATCAAAAAAGCCGTAATGTTTCTGAAAATAAATATGACAATCTTGGGGAATATTCGAAAGAATAAACGTCTTTAATCCCTTTTCTTGACAAAAACGCACCAAGTCTACACTCGATTCAATGGGTCTGACATAAGATGCCCAAGCCGGAATCATCGATTTAATTTCATTTTGGTACTGCGGCATTCGGGCAATCGCCTTTTGTTTTAGCGTATCTCCATTCAACAGACCTTGATCATACTGATTCCATAGATCTGTTTTAAAAAAGAGATGATAAAGATCCTCAACGATCTGTTCATCTTGGAAAAATTCCATTAAAAATTCTTGGGGCTGAAAGGTTGCCAAGACATTTCCAATATCAAAAATTACATTTTTTATCATGAAGACAGTATATCAAAATTACCATTAAAAAAGTAGGAACTTATGTCCTACTTATGATTATCGACCAAAAGCTCACAGATCTTGCGAGAGTAAGCAATCGGATCTTCGATTGGGAATCCTTCAATCAACAAAGCTTGATCATAGAGCACATCCGCCACTTCTTTGACCTTCTCTTTATCCTTTGCATAAAGATCTTTCAAAGTCGCAAAGATTGGATGATCCGGGTTGATTTCTAAGATTCGAGTCGCCTTCATTTCTCCCATCGGATTATCGCCCGGCATATTCGCAAAGACTTTTTCCATTTCAAAAGATAAGCCTTCGCCCGCCGTCAAACAAACAGGGTCTTCACTCAGGCGATTAGAAAGTTTAACCTCGCTTACTTTATCCTGCAAGCTTTCTTTCATGAACTCTAACAAATCTTTGTTTTCTTCTTTTGTTTTTTCCAGTTCTTTCTTTTCTTCTTCAGTATTTAGATCTAAATCTCCTTGGGTCGCATTCTTAAATGTCTTTTCACGATAGTTCATCAAGGTGTTCATCACAAACTCATCGACCTCATCGCACAAGTAAAGAACTTCAAATTCCTTATTCTTTAAAGTCTGTACGATCGGCAACTTATCGATCAGCTCAACATCTTTTCCAGATACGTAATAGATCTCTTTTTGATCTTCTTTCATGCGATTGACATATTCATTCAAAGTAACCAGCTTTTGTTCTTTGGAAGAATAGAACAATAACAGATCCTGGAATTTATCTTTATCCATTCCGTAATTGTTGTAGACACCAAATTTTAAGTTGATTCCAAATTCTTTCCAGAACTTCTCATACTCTTCACGTTCTTTTGTCAACATCGATGCCAGTTCAGATAATACTTTCTTTTCAATACGGCCCGCAATTGCTTTGAGCTGATGGTCATGCTGAAGCATCTCACGAGAAATATTCAAAGAGAGATCTTGTGAATCCACTAATCCTTTGACAAAACGCAAGCTGTCCGGCAGCAAGTCTTCTGCGTGATCCATGATGAACACGCCCTTGCAATATAACTGCAAACCTTTTTTATAATCCTGGTTATAGAATCCTTGCGGTACGTGGCTTGGAATGTATAACAGGGCCGTAAAGCTGACATTGCCTTCTACGCTGAAATGGATCACACGCTGCGGATCCTGATAGTCAAAGAAGTGATCTTTGTAAAATTGATTATACTCTTCCTGAGTGATCTGTGATTTCTGTCGTTTCCACAACGGCACCATAGAGTTCAACGTCTGATCTTCGATGACCGTTTCATATTCCGGTTTATCGGAATCTTTCGTCTCTTCTTTGATCTTAGAGGTTTCAACATTCATCTTGATCGGATAACGAATATAATCTGAATACTTGCGGACAAGTTCTTTAAGCTCATAGGTCTCCAAGTATTGTGAATACTTATCATTATCCGTATCTTCTTTTAACGTCAAAATGATTTGAGATCCATGAGAATCCATCTGTGCTTCTTCAATGGTATAACCGCTCTCCCCATCACTTTGCCAACGATACGCCATATCTTCTCCATCTTTCTTAGAGATCACTACAACGTCTTTGGCAACCATAAAGGCCGAGTAGAATCCGACTCCAAATTGTCCGATAATATCAACATCGCTTTTTGATTCATCTTCGATTTGTTCTTTAAAAGCCAATGAACCACTTTTCGCAATGGTTCCTAAGTTTTCCTCTAATTCTTCCTTGCTCATACCGATTCCATTATCGGTGATCGTCAATGTACGAGCTTCTTTATTGGCCTCGATTCGAATCGAAAACTCATCTGGACTGACATGGCCAGCATGTTCATAATAATATTTATCGATCGCATCACTGGCATTTGAGATCAATTCTCGTAAAAAGATCTCTTTGTGGGTGTAGATCGAGTTGATCATCAAATCCAATAAGCGCTTTGATTCTGCTTTAAACTGCTTTTTTCTTGCCATAAAAACATCTCCTTTTTAGCACTCTGTTCTTTTTATTGCTAATACAGTGTAACGCAATTCTTTAGCACAGTCAAGACTTGAGTGCTAGATATTTCGTTGTTTTTTGAGCCCATAATAGAGATACTGGCTAGTCTGCAATCGGTCAAAATATCTTTCAATCAATCATTGTAATCTGAGTTTTGCGCATAGAAATAGCGGCTGATTTTCAATGGAATCGCCGCTTCATTGTAATATGAAATTTTTATTGCTCTGTATGAGTGCTTAACTGTTTTTCAATATTGCGTCCGCTGTACATGACTCGAAGAATGGTTACTACCTGTTCTTGAATATCTGGAATATAAAACACGATATAGTGATCTACCACAACAAAACGTAGTCCTCGGCTATACCATGGTTCTTTTCCATATCTCGGAAAGCGTTCTGGCATTTTATCTAAACTCAATATCTGTCTTTCCAGACGCCTCAGTTGCTTTTTGGCATTTTCCAAAGACAAAAGTTCAAAAGCGATATACTCGAAAATTCCTCGTAAATCTTTCTCAGCCTGAATGGAAATAACCACATCAAAAATCATAGACCATAATCTTTATGAAGATCAGAAAAAACCGTTTTTGCGTCTTTAGTTCGACCGGCTTTCCTATCCGCATATCCTTTCTCCAGCTCTATGTGTAATTCTTCTGTTTCCAACACACTGATGTCTGTGGGCGTTCTGTCTGGGATTTTTACTTCAAAAGGAAGTCCCCGCTGTAAGATAATCTGTTTATAAAACATATTGATCGCATTAGAAGCTGGAATACCTAGTGTAGAGAGTATTTTTTCAGCCTGCTCTTTGATTTCGGGCTCGATTCTCGCATATAAATTTGCTGACTTTGCCATAAGAACAACACTCCTTTTTATGGATATCTTTTTCTATATTGTACACAATTGTCCATACATCAGCAATACATTGTCTTGTGCTCCCATCATATGATTGAACACCTCACCCTGCATATCCTTTCATGCGGATTCACTTCCCTAGTGTAAATAATGACAATTTCTGACGAGATAAGAAAAAAAATCGGCAGAGCCGATCTAATATGCGTGTTGTCTTAAGATATCGGTCACGATCTCCCAGTCTTTTTCAGATTCTTGAGCCGTATGATCATGATATTCCCCCAGATAAGGGACAAAGCCCAGTCTGGAATAAAGAGCGATCGCTCCATAGCTTTGGGACTGTGTGACAAGATACAAAGGATATTTACTTGGCTTTTTTTCATATTGAAGACACAGCTTTGTCAAAAGACTTTGAGCGATTCGTTTATGTTGCGCTTTTTCTTTGACCGCAACAAAATGAATACGAGTGCGATCCCCGTCAAAATCATGACCGGGCCATAAGCCGGCAGAACCGACCAGATCTCCTTCTTGATCTTGGACAAAGAGAAAGTTCTGTTGGAATCCTTGGGCATCTTCTTTTAACATGCTCTTTAGCTTTTCTTGTGCCTGTTTTAAATCTTCAAACAAGCCGACCTCTGTCTGCAGTTTGCACCAGGCATCTTTTAAATCTTCACTGTAAGAAACATAATGATAATCTTCATGTAATGGAACTTCTTTATAGATCGTGTTTCGCGGCATGACCATCAGAACACGGACAAAAGGGATACTTCGATCGAGTACTGTCATAAAACCCTCCTCATTTCACAACTAGTCTATGTCTTTCGTTTGAATTTATCAAGATTTTGTGCAAAAATACAGGCGGGTGATGCATATGACATTCGATGAATGTATCGAAAAGTATTATATTGATTATAATTATAACTGTTCTGAGACGTTGATCCATGCGGCAAACGAATACTATGGCTTGAATCTGGATGAAGAGTCCATGAAGATGATGTCTGGATTTGGCGGCGGCATGTTTGTCGGAGAAACTTGCGGGGCCCTCATTGGTTCGGTGGCGGCTCTATCTAAAAAGATGATCCAGTCCAAGGCCCATGAGGAACTGGATACGTTCCGTCCTCAGATCCAAAAATGCGTTCGCAATTTTAAAGAAGAATTAGGTGCGACGGCTTGTAAGGATGTAAAGCCTGTTCATCACACCAAAGAAAAGAAATGTCTTATGACTTGTAAGCTGGCTGGTGCTGCTTTAGAAAAGACCATGAAAGAATTGGAGTTAGACCATTAAGAGATCGTTGATCTCTTTTTTTTGAAAACAAGCTGCTCACTTCAGGCGTTTTTTACACTTCCAGTACCGATAAGCAAAAGACACGACGGCCCACACATAAATTACAAACAAGATCAAAAACAGCACCAACAGTATGGGCACATCTGCATCTGAATTCTGGAATTGATCGACAAGATTTGGCAAAATCAATATCGCTAAGATGATAAGAATGGGTATATATCGTCCCGCAAAAACTCGTCTCATCATGCCTAACTTAGATTTGTCGTTCCAAAAGATATCCTCTTTCCTTTGCATTTGAGCGATTGGTTTGCGAAAGTAGCTGTACCCGCAGAAATCCTGAAGATATTCCCACCCATGGTCCTTAAACTTCTGTATATACTCATCTTTATTTTTTTGACCTTCTTCATCGTAATCGAGCAAGTAAACTACATCTTCAGGAGCACATTTTTCAAAACTGTAAAAGACCGGAAAACTCAATTTTTTAAATTTCCAGCCTTCCTGGTGTCGCTTTTGCAGATAGCGCTCTTCCTTTTCCCAATCTGCTATCGTAAAAATACGCAGTTCCGTTTTTTTGCCTTTCATATGAATTCACCTCATAAGGATTTCATTCGGTTGATTCTTCCGTCCCAATTTTCTTAAAAACCAGGATCCCTTTAGAAGAAGGCATGATGGAACAGGAAATCAGTTCAAATCCTTCTTTCTCCATTTCATTTGCCGTTTCTTCAATTTTGGAAGCCATTTCTTTTGCCTTCGGGGAATATTTCACGATCACTGTTTTGTACATTGGATGCACCTCCCTCTGTCCATAAGTTTTAAAAAAACAGGACCTTGTTCAACTTATCTCTTCTATTTCCTGGATAATCGCTTCCAATGCGCCGAAATCTATATAATTCACTTGTTTCCCATAGGTTTCTATGAGCGCACGGTTTTCGGCTGTTTGTTGGTCAAGGGGTATTTTTCGTAAGGAACGATATAATAGGGCCATAATTGTACGGTGCCCTAAAGAAAGTCTTTGATAATCGATCCCGCCGCGAAGATGAAAGAGTTTTGCCTGATACAATAGATTTGATGGAAGCTGTTTTTGAATTGCCTTTCGACTATTCTCTCTGTTTTCTGGTTCATCTGGATCCGATAGCCCTACGGTTATAAGAATTATTTTTTGCCCTTCTTGAGGGGTAAATTTACGAAAGATTTTCGCAAGACCAAGAACGCCGCCTGCATATAGGCCACCCATATAGATAATGGTGTGCATCCCGGATAGATCAAAAGCATCTTTATAATGGACTGCCGGGATATTGGTTAGTTCTGACAGCTTTTTTGCATACTGAAGTGTACTACCATAGTGACTTCCGTAAAGTATGACCCGCTCCATTTTGGTTCTCCTATTGTTACCACCTAAAAGATGAATGGTTAACTAGACATTTTTATCATATAGTGGTTTATATCTAGCGGCTATCTGTTTTCAGTAAAAACAATGTTAAATGATACAGATCTATGGCCCAGTGCATCCTAGGAAATATCTATCATATTTTGATCTGTACACTTGACTCTTGTCATCCCTTTTTCCAATAAAAAAAGGAAAGCTTGCACTGATAAGCTTTCCTATCTTAACAAATTCATTATTTACGACGGCCAAAGCGTCTTTTTTTCGGTTTTTCTTCTGCGACTTCCTCGTCTTCTTCCTCTTCCTCGATTTCTTCATCCAGATCCAGCTCTTCGTTATCTAAAGAATTCCATTCCGTATCTAATTCTTCTTCGGATTTATTCAAATCGAGCTCACCCTCCTGGTTGAAAGCTTCCTGGCGTTCTCGAACACGCAAGCGAGCTTTTAAAAGACGAACTTTCTTACTGGAGCTGGCAAGCATTCTTCCATACAGGCAAAAGAAGATAAAAGACATCAAAAATAATATACCGCATCCGATCATGACCGCGATAAATCCATTGAACATGTACTGCAAGAAGGCGGCACAGGCACAAATCGCCATACAGATAAAGAACAAGAACATGGTCGAACGACAAGAGTTCGAATATTTTTTGAAGAATTTGAATTTTTCCGCTTCGTTCGGGATTTCTTTTTTCAGTTCATCTTGCCCATACTCGTTTCGGAAGACAAACCAGCCAGCATCTTGTTTTCGCTTAGCCGGTACACGAGATACCAGTTTCCAACCGTCAGCTTCCCATTTTCGCCATTCGTAGGCAGAAGGTTCTACCGCAAAGAAACAGATTGAATAATAATAATCCTTTGGTTCCTCTTTCACAAAGTAGTATCTTTTCCCCACATTCCGGACATAATGATATCCTTCTTGGGATTGTTCTTCTAAATACTCTTCTTCTTTATCGTATTGTGAAAGTAAAAACCGCCGTTTATCTACATAGAGTTCTTCTTCATCGTAATCCGTCTGATCTTCCAAAGATGTTTCGATCTCTGAATCATCGATTTCTTCTTCTGGCTGTGCTTTTTCCTGTTCTTTCGAAGTAGCTTCGAAAACGGGAGCAGAAGTGGATTCGGACTCTTGCGTTGGCTGTTCCGCCATCTCTTCGATCTGTTCCTCTTGCACTTCTTCAACCGGTTCTTCTTTGACTTCTTCTGTAGTTTCTTCAATGATCTCTGGTTGTGCAGGCTCTTCTTTTATCGCAATCGGTTCCTGAGACAAGATCTTAGGAGCTGACGCCTCTTCTTTAGCATCCGGTTTAAATTTGTCTGCTACAAAGATATCTTCAACTTTTACATCATCGTTGTCAAACACGGATTCCTGAATCGTCACTGTCGCATGACGAGCAGAACGTTTCCCAAAGATCTTATGTTTTGTTTCTTGGGACTGATTATCAATTTTAAATACACTTGAAGCATCAAAACCTTTTAAAGCCGGTTCACTGATGTCTAATGAAGAAATTGAATCATTTTTCTGAAGTGCCTTGAGCTGCTCAAGTGCACTTTGACTGTTCTTTGTTTCATCGGCCATTTCGTTCACCTCAAATCAATTCCACTCTATATTACACTTTTTTGACAAACTTAGTCAAATCCTCATTTTACCAGTACTTATCGTGATTTTTAAGAACTTGATAAATATCAAAAAATGAGCCCTTTCGGGCTCAAGAATTATTTTGTTTCTTTGATTTCCTGACGAATCTTCTGCCAATCCAGATGGCAGCTCTGTGATCCGCAAGAACTGCAATCTCCAGTACATTGTTTAGGGCTCTTATGTTGTGCCCATAGATAGCGAAGGATCAAAACAACAAGAATGGAAAGAATCAAGAGTACAATGATATTTCCCATACGATCCTCCCTCCTTTTTATTTGGCAACCGACATTCCTTTCAGATCCAAGGCTTCGGATTTTGGCTTATAGCCGGGTCTAACTAAAAGATATAGGATAAGTGCCAGAAGTGCAAGCGCAACGATTGTCCAAATGCTGAAGGTCACTTCCCCTAACAAAAGTCCTCCCAGCTGATAAACGATCAAGCTTGAAACATAGGCAAACAAGCACATATAACCAATAGCTGCCAAAGTCCATTTGGTGTTGTTCATCTCGCGCTTGATGGCACCCATCGCCGCAAAGCATGGGGCACATAACAAGTTGAAGATCATGAAACTGTATGCAGCAATCGGAGTAAAGTCTCGGGCAATCAAAGTCCAGATTTCATTTCCTTCTTCACTCACTTCCGCATAGTTGTACAGAACACCAAATGTATTGACGACTTCTTCTTTGGCAATCAAACCGGTGAAAGTGGCAACTGTGGCTTTCCATGCCATATCGCCCACCCAGCCAAGGGGCGCAAAGATCCAAGCGATAGCATTTCCAATGGCAGCAAGCAATGAAGTGTTGTTGTCTTCCACCATACCAAATTGTCCGTTGGTAAAACCAAATCCCTGCAAGAACCATAGAATGATCGTACTGAGAAGAATGATCGTTCCGGCGCGTTTGATAAAACTCCATCCTCTTTCCCAGGTAGCACGCAGCACATTGCCGATACTTGGCAAGTGATATGCCGGTAATTCCATTACAAAGGGAGCGGGTTCTCCGGCAAAGGATTTGAATTTCTTTAAAATGATGCCGCTGATGACAACCGCTGCAATTCCGATCACAAACGCACTCGTTGCGACAAGGGAACTTCCGCCAAAGACCGCACCGGCAAAAAGGCCGATGATAGGCATCTTGGCACCGCAAGGAATGAAACCGGTTGTCATTATGGTCATCTTGCGATCACGGTCTTGTTCAATCGTGCGGCTGGCCATAATTCCTGGTACGCCGCATCCGGTTGCGACAAGCATGGGGATAAAGCTTTTTCCGCTCAGGCCAAAACGACGGAAGATTCTATCCATAATAAAGGCGACACGGGACATATATCCCACATCTTCCATAATGGACAACAATAAGAATAATACTAAGATTTGCGGTACAAATCCCAATACAGCTCCTACACCGCCTAAAATACCATCCATGATCAAGCTATAGAGAACACCGTTGACTTGTAAAGATGTCAAGATTCCATCAAAGAAATTGGGTACGATTTCCCCGAACAGCACATCGTTGGCCCAATCGGTACCCATTGTACCAATCGAGATAGATGTACCTCCCATGGCAATCGTATACACGACATACATAATCAAGACAAAAATCGGCAAGGCCAGGATACGGTTGGTCACAATCTTATCGATCTTGTCTGAGATCGAGAGTTCGTGTTTTGGTCCTTTTTTCTTTACTGTATGACTTACGATCTTCCCAATAAAATCATAACGCTGCGAAGTGATGATACTTTCGGCATCATCATCCATTGCCTCTTCGACCTTTTTAATGATAGGTTCTATTTTCGAAGTCTGATCGGCACTCAGTTTTAAGATTTCATCGATTCGTTCATCTCTTTCAAAAACTTTGACAGAATACCAGCGAGCCATGGAAGTATCGATCTGACTGCCTAATACCGATTCGATATTGGATAATGCGGATAATACCGTTTTGTCATAGATTGAAGGAATAGCAGCAACTTGATGACTGCCGGCGACCTCTATGGCCTTTTGTGCCGCCTCTTTTGTTCCCTTTCCTTTTAAAGCTGAAATAGCAATTACCGGACAATCCAGTTCTTTTGATAGTTTGTCTAGATCGATCTTATCGCCATTTCTTTCTACCAAATCGATCATATTGACCGCAACAACGACCGGTATGCCTAGCTCCAATAATTGTGTGGTCAGATATAAATTTCGTTCAATATTGGTACCATCGACAATATTCAATATTGCATCTGGTTTTTCATTCACTAAATAGTTTCTTGAAACAACTTCTTCTAGAGAATAAGGTGACAACGAATAGATTCCGGGCAAGTCCTGAATCGTAACATCATTTCTCCCTTTTAAAGAACCTTCTTTTTTTTCTACAGTAACCCCTGGCCAGTTTCCTACACGTTGTCTGGATCCTGTCAAGTTATTAAACAAGGTGGTTTTCCCACTGTTTGGGTTTCCTGCCAATGCGATTTTTATTTCCATATATCTCCCTTCCTATTCTACTTCGATCATTTGTGCATCTTGTTTGCGCACCGATAATTCATATCCGCGAATGTTCAGTTCAATGGGATCCCCCAATGGTGCCACTTTGCGAATATGAATCTCGACACCTTTTGTGATTCCCATATCCATAATGCGTCTTTTTGTCGCCCCTGTCCCAGTGATTTTTTTGACTACGACAGTTTCTGACGGTTTACAATCTTTCAACGTCTTCATACTCTTTTTCCTTTCTCTTTTGTCAAACCACGATTCGATTTGCCAACGACTTGTCTAAGGCAATACGAACACCTTTGATTTCCACGATTAGATTTCCTTGAATGCTCTGGATCACAGAAACGGTTTCATTTTCTATAAAGCCAAGATTTTTTAAATGGGCTCTGACTTTATCTTGCCCTGTAATCTTTAAAATTACATATTGACGGTTCAAGTCAGCAAAGGTCAATGGCATCGAATCCCTCCTAAGTTATAAGAAGCTAATTAGTTGACTCTAACTACAAAGTTAGTGTACTCTTACTCAAATAATAAGTCAAGACTAATTAGTGTCGATTAACTTCTCTTTAATCAAAAAACCAGATTGTACACTTTCAATCTGGTCTATCCTGAAAAATCAAGAATGTTTTTTATAATATTCCTGAATTGCCCGAAATGTCTCTTCGCTGATCACATGTTCCAGGCGACAAGCATCCTCTGAAGCAACTTGGGGATTCACTCCAATCTTTGTCAGCATCTCTGTAAAGAAGAGATGACGCTTGTATGTGGAAGCGGCAATATCTTTGCCTGTTTGTGTCAATGTGATTGCCCTTGATTCAGAGATATCGATCAGTCCTTCTTTTTTTAGGTGCTTTAAGGCCGTCGATACACTCGATTTGGTAAATCCTAAATAGCTGGCAATATCTATATTATGTACCGAAGATATTTGTTGGCTAAGCACAAGAATCGCTTCTAAATAGTCTTCTCTTGATTGTCCTAAATCTTTCATATGATCCTTTCTATCGCACAAAAAGCCCTAAGTGGGCTTTAACATTCTTTGATCGATTATTTAAGGGTTAGGTATAGGTAAAGTAAATAAGGATGAGTTAAATAAGCTGTTCAATCATAGCGCCGTTTTCCACGGCATATATAAATTGATTGCGAATTCGATCAAAGAGAGCGAACAAAGCTTGGGAACGCTCCAGATTCATTGCATCATAGACTTTCCAGGCTCCTACCCCGCAGCAAGGCTTATGATGAATGAATCCGAGTACATCTTCATAAGGATAGCCTAAGAAAATCCCGATCTCATGCGGATAGGAGGCTTCCTCCATTCTCGTTTCCAAATGATCCAGACAGGCAGAAACAGAATCCGTTGGATAGCCGAGATTCTGTAAAAAAGATTGAATCACCGGTTGGTTGAGGACTTTTTCTATTTCTTTCGTTGAAAATAAATAGAATGTGATGCGCGGTTTTTCTGCCTGCAGGATTCGAAATTCTAAGCCCTTGTTTTTGAGCTTATCATTATATTCCAGAACCATTTCCTTGGCATGTGGAAACGATGTTCTAGACACATGAAACATATTGGCCATCTTGACTTGTTTTAAACAAGGGGCGCAATGATAGGCCAGCATTTCTTCAAATGCCTTTTTTTCGCTAGACATTTTCCAAAATTTTTGAAATCTCCTCGATATCGCTTGGCTCTCCCGCGTTTTCTACTTTGTAGAGGCATTCTACATCATATTCGGCAGCGATCTTGTCCCCGGCTTGGCAATAGGCATCTCCATATCCGGTATCCCCAGAGACGATTACACCTTTTAAATGAGCGCCGTTGGCCATTAAGAACGTTTCTACTTCCATAGGAACATCTCCTAATCCGTCCGTATATGTAAATAAAATAAAAGGTCCATCGACTGTTTCATCCCCCGATTGAATGAATGTCGCATCCAAACCAAGTTGCTGGATAATGGATTCAACATTTCCCGTGCGGGAAGCATATGCATAATTCATATAAACGCACCTCCTTGGTTAGTTATTGCTAACTACATAGTTAGTATATTCTAACCACAAGAAGATGTCAACTCAAAAAAACTTTTATTGCATAAGTCCCACTATAGATTCATACAAAAGAAAAGACTCTTGAACCTGCCATTTTCAAGAGTCTTAATATCTATTGATTCTTTCTGAACGGATAGCTGATAATGCTGTAAAAAATAGAAATCACGGTTAGGATACCCACGCTTGTCAAGGCTCCAAGAGAGTCAATGATCACATCTCTTTCGGACATGGTTCGTCCTATGACGTCTCCTTGATGAAGCTCATCAAAGATGGCAAACACACCACATATCAGCATTGTGATTAGGATGCGTCCGATCTTCCCTACTCCAAGAATCGCCAGTGTGATATAACACATCGTGGCAAGAGCAAAATAAATCGTAAAATGCGCCAGCTTTCTAACATTCATGTTCCAATCACTGCCGTAGGGAGAATGAAGGATGATGAATGCTTTGATTCTCTCGCTGAGAGCCACTCCTTCTGGTGTACTTTCTAAGCGCTCCTGGACTTCTTCTTTTAATACTTCCGTTACTTGTTCGCTTCGGCTGCCGGACTCTAATCCATCCTCAGCAGACAGTGTATATATCGATAACATGATTACGCCACTTAAAGCCACAAACAATAACGCACATAGTATGCGCAGGGGCCAATTCTTCTTTTTCATGATTTTAAAACTCCTTTAGTGAGCTTTACTATAAATCAAAAACACTATAAATTCAACCAATGACACCATTTCACATAATATGACCATATTATCTTATCGCATCATTTATCCACCTGGATGATGATTTTCCTTCTTAGATGGTTCCAATCTATTTTATACATTGAAAATTTTTTAAATCATGTATTCGCTTCTTATGAGCAGACTGTTAAACAGATTGAAACCGATGGGACAGCAGAAAAAATGGTATTTAATGTGATTATAAAGTATATTGAAATCATGAAATATGGTAAATTTGAGCCGTTAGAACTTTTTCTCAGCAATAAGAAAACGATGAAAAACAATGAAAGAAAACTTATTATAAAACTTATAAAACTATTTAAAGAAATGTACGGTATTATTGTTTCAAATCCTAACAATGATAACAATTATGCCAAGAGAACCATAAAGAATATAGTTCAATACCTTGAAGCGGAATTAACTAATGATCCTTTACGATATGAAGAATTAGTTAGTGAGGTGGCAAAACAATATAAAAGTATGTTTCCCCCAAGAGGAGGGTTGAGTGAGTTTTATATATGGAATGATAGCTATGAGGTAAGATATACGTCAAATCATGAATATGAACAAATTAAATCACAAATTGAAACGATTTTAAGTAAATATATGTAACTTAAACAAAAAATTAAAGATTTGATTGAAAGGGAGCATATCGTTAACCGAGGTTAGTGTAGTATAGTGTGAAATGGATTATATATATGAAGGGTTTGTCAAGAGACCACAACCTTAATCACAGCGGGGTTTTTCCACCCCGCTAGAATTTAAAGAGGCGTTTTTTTTGCACAAGAAAAGATGGTATATCTACCTTAGATTTATACCATCTTTTTCGAACCTTAAACCACACTACGTTAAATTAGCGATTATACTGCTCTTGATAGAGTTATATTAAGTCGTTCTCTTTCGTATCAAAATAATTATCAGTAACGAAACTGTAGAAAGTACGAAAAACAGTAATGTGTCTCCAATTTTTACGCCTGTATTTTCCGAGTTTTTCTTCTCTTTCGAATCTTGACTCTCAGATTCGTCTTTCTTTTTGTCAGAAGTAGATTCTGAAGAATTTTGAGATTCTTGGGTTTGTTGTTCTTTTAGGTTTTTCTGGAATTGAGCATAGGCATTCTCCAATTGTTTCTGAAGCTCTTGGATTTCTTCCACACTTTGTGCCTTTTGAAGTTTTTCTTTGATTTGATCAATGATCGTCAGGAAATCTGATTTGATTGAATCATAGCCTTCCAGACTTTCAAGCGTATTCTCCAGTTCTTTCAATGTATCTTCAAATCGGTCTACAGTTTGTTGGAAATCATTTTCAGAATCACCTGTGAATTTATTTAAAGTAAGGGTGATATCCCGAGTAATCTCTTCCGTATCTGTTTGTATATATATTCGAGCAGGAATAGACACCTTATCCTGTGTAGAATTCATCAGGACTTCTAAACTTGCTTTAGAAATAGGCAACAATGAATCATAGTTAGCCACAATAGCACGGATTCGATCTTGAGATTGATTGTATGCAGTCTGATTGAAATCGGCTTTTGCGTTTACTTTTACTGCTGCATTTTCCATTCCCGAATTTGATGCATGATCAATGTCCAGTTGAATTCCCTTTACATTCTCCAATCCTTGCAACAAGTTTTGTAAATCCACTTGATACGCCGATTGTTCAATACCAGGTAAACTATAGGTTGTTAAATCTTGTTGGGTTAAAAAGTTAAAGAGATATGTCGTATCTTTTTCATCCGCTACACCATCCCCATTATAATTTGATGCAGCCAGCTGCATCTGCGTTAAAGACTTTTGATTCTTCATATTCAGAATATGATAACCATCAAACAAGTTTACTTGCGTATCGCTGTTGGAATCGCCGGGCAACATAGTCGATAAAACTTCATTCCCATTTTCATCTAAAATCACCGCACCTGTAGGAATAGAATCCCCAATCTTTAAAGGTGCATTGTCGTACATCAATTGACAGCCTAATTCATTTAAGAAGGTACTCATTTCCTCAGACAGTGTCTGGCCATATGGAACCACTAAAAACGGAAGATAGAAAAGATCTTCAATTTCCGAAGTAATTGTTTCCTGCCCTGGGAAAGATTCATGTACATTGAATTGATGTTTAGTGATATTTCCCTGGCTGTCCTGAATCAATAAATAAGCTTGTCCCGTATTCAATGCATTCACTGAAATCTCAGAATCGCCTTTGAGCACTAGTCTTCCTTGATCATCCAATGTTGCTCCATCTGCTTGTATGCTTATGACATTGGAACTGCCGTCGGCATCTTCCACCCACGCAAAGGATTCGGTATTTGAATCAGAAGATTGGACTTTAATTTTTTTCTGCATCTTCTTGATCATTGAGAAATAATTATCCAATCCTCCCTGTGTCATTACATGAACAGCACCTGATTCAAGTTTTCCAAAATATTTCCCTAACGCTTCTTCAAACAACTTATCATAAATGGAAACACCAGCACGATGTTCGATATCAAATGTTATCGGAATCTGTGTTGTGTTTTCGTCTGCATAGGAGACCAAAGTATCGGTTAAATAATACCGAACATCAACAAATGAAATAGCTGAGAAAAGAGTGCTCATCGCATTTCCGCTCAATCCGCCTAATTTAAGTATTGTCTGTAAAGTGGAAGCGGATTCTTTAAATCGATGGAGAGGTGATTTCCATAGAACATCTGTTTTCACTAGAACGGCTAATTTTTCACCTGGTTTAAACTCATCTTTTAAAACAATTCCATCCAATCCGAGATCTTGAGAATCTAAAGTATTCCAAGCCTCTTCTTCATCAACCACTTTTCCATCTTCAACCCAGGTGTATTTTTTTACCTGATATTGAGAGACATTTTTGATCTGATGCCGAACATCATAAATCGTATGATCTGAAACATTTTCCAATTCAAAGATCATTGTATATGGTTCGCCATAATAAGCTGCATCCGAACAATGTACCGTCAGTTGCATATCGGTTCCCGCATAGACATGCAAAGGATCTTGAGTTTTGAATGTATATTCAAAGGGATCATGAAAACTTGAAAATTCTCCTTTTAGAGTAGCGCTAATTCCATAATCACCAGTTTGATCACCGCGAATATACCAGTCTAATGATTCAGATTGTCCGCGATCAACCGATTCAATAATTTGTTGATTGGATTGTTCTCCAGTTGAAAGATCTGCCAATGAAAGTCCGCTTGGAAGCTGCAATTCGGCCGTACAATCTACTAATTTGTCCGTCAAAGATGTATTAACTACGACAAGCTGTACATGGAACATTTCTTTCAGCCATTTGGTTTGGCCCTGAACTACAATATACAAATATTCAGAAACTTTTGTAATCGTTATTTTTTCTGGAGCATCGATCACAAACACATTTCCAGTATTGGATTCATCCCCAAAATAGGATTTAATACCCTCTCCCTTATTGTTCTTAAAGATAACCGAAGGGATCGTATAGATTTCTAATCCGTCACTAAATTTCAGAGTTACTTCGTATTTAAACACATGTTCATTATCCGGGTCGTTGACATCGATTCCCGCCTCAAGAATCTCATCTCGTGTCATTTCGGTAACAGTCAATTCCCCAGTTACGACAGATCCTGTACTGATACCAATCTGAGGTACGGACACTTCTCCAGTTTCTAAAGTATATATAAAACTGCGATCCATATACCCTTCTTTGGAAACGACAATATCATAGGAACCATGAGGAACGAAAACTTTCGCTTTTCCTTCATCGTTGGTCATAGTCTGAAATGTATCTTTCCCATTCGATAACTTGATAAGTGCTCCTTCAATTGTATTCAAGTTCTGTGCATCGACTACTTCAAATTCAGCAAACGAATAGTCTGGATGTGCCTCAAAGTCCGGTTTGAGTATGGGTATGATCTCTTCTTCTTTATTTTGACAATGTTCACATATATGATATCGTTTTCCTTCATTATAATAAGTTGCCTCTTTTTCAATGACCCATTCTCCATAGGAATGGTCCAACTTATCTATTTTTTCTCCATCCTTTGTTTCATCACAACGAGTACAATGATGAGAACGCCAACCTTCTTCTGTACAAGTTGGTTCCTTATCAATAGTCCATTCTTCAGAGAAGTCATGTCCTAAAGCATCAATCACCTGTTCTTCAAATACTCCACAAGAACAAGTACGTTTTTTCAAACCGTCTTTTATACAAGTAGCTTCTTTTACAGTAACCCAATCTCCATATTCATGTTCATGAACTTCAAAAGAATAAAGAATATTGTTTTCCACCGCATATTTATGTGCAGCAGAATTCTCTTTACAGTAGATAGTAACATTATCACTGTGCTCAAAAACATTATCTTCAATTGTAGTTACACTTTCAGGAATATAAATATATTCTAAGTTAAAACAGCGTTTAAAAGCCGATTTACCTATTTTTGTGACAGTATCAGGAATTGTAATTTCTCTAATACCCGTTAAATTAAAGAGAGTCGATGGTATTTCTTTGATTCCTTCTCCGAAAACTATTTTTTCAAAATTACAGTTTGTGAAAGGGCCTTGAAAATAAAGATCTGAATCTGGATCAGCTCCTGTTTGAACTAAAGTAGATGGAATATTTATTGTTCTTATACTTGTACAATCACCAAATGCTTCTCTTCCCAGATGAGTCAATCCCTCGGGCAAAGTTACTTGTGTCAATGAAGTACAAGATAAAAAGGCTTGATTATCAATTTCTTTTAAAGTTGAAGGTAAATTAATCACTTTTAAAGTATCGCAACAATAAAAAGCATCCCTATTTATTTTAGTAATGGTTTCAGGTAGTTCTACTTCTATAACTTTCGAAAAAATAAACATACCTGCTGGTATTTCTATAAGTCCGGATTCAATAATTACTTTATCAATCGTTGAATTTGAAAAGGCACCTGAGGCCGTTTGTATAGAAGATGGAATAACAACTGACTCTAAAGAAATATTTCTAAATGATCCATCAATTATTTCTAAATTCTTAGGTAAAATCAGATTCCCTTGAAGACCACTATTTGAAAATGCCTCGTATCCAATTTCCTTCAAACTATTTGGGAAAATGACTGATTGTAAAGTTTCATTATTTTTAAAAACTTCACGATCGATTTTTGTAACTCCTTCAGGAATCACAACATGAGAATCATTACCGTTATAAGCCGTTAACACACCATCTTCTATCACAAAATCATCCTGGCTATATTCTGTAATCGTTTTTTCTTGTTCATCTGCATCTGCTTCAGACTCTATGTCTTTCTGGATGAGATCAGTTGATTCTTTTTGCAATGAATCTTCGTTTATCTCCTTATTTTGATTGGGATTATCTTCTACATTTGTACTTGTTTCGCCACTCTGTGTTGAATCTATTTGTAGAGAAAACACAGGATTGATTTGAGCGAGCGCAAGAATCAATACCAATGCACATGCAAAAATTTTTTTCATATTGAACCTCTATTTTTTGGAGATTAATCACTATATTCAATTGTGAATATACTTAAGTTTGGCATGCTTGTTCCGGTATCATCACAAGAATATGGAAATTGAACCTTACAACTTATAACACGTCCCTTTTTATCTAACTGAATTGTATTTGTAACATGTTCTGTAAAGGTATGATCTCCTGTAGTGAAGGCGCTGCTTCCAGTAGGGGAATCTTGAGCATCCTCTACTGTTGCGGTAACAATGTACTGAACGCCCTCCTCATTTTCATTTTTCTCTACTTTTACGCTGTCATTTTCTACATAGGTTCCATATAAAATCCAGTTTGACAAAACTCCAGAATAATTAAAATAATCTGTATTTAAATTTGATGCATGTAGAGCTTGATCATACGTGAATTCCGAAACCTCTACTCCTGGATTTGCAGGATCTTCTTCAGCCGGTAAACAACCAACACAATGAAAGGTTCCATTTTCCACAGTAATCTTATCTCCATTTAAAACAAAAATCGTATCCAATGTCCCTTGTGAAGCATCTAAAGAATCAAACTTATCAACGGTATCACCAGAATCTGTGTCAAACCCACGTAAATCAAGATAAGAATAGATTTCAAAACGTCCTGTTTTTTCTTGTGGGTCAATTGTCCCCTTCACAGTTTTTAAACTCATATCACCAAACATTCCACCAGTAGAAGAATGTATAGAAATATGGCGACTAAAGGCCTGGGTATGCGTAAAGGTCATCTTCTCTTCATCCATGATTTGATACGATAATTCCCGAATTTCTTCAATCAATTCATCTTCTTCGGTTTTTTTATCAACGATTGTAATACTTTCAGTCGATTCTTTATTCGTATTACCTGCACTAGTATCTTCTGATGCACTAGAAGAACAAGCGCTTAATCCTAAACTGATTAATAAACAACATAGAATAAACTTTTTCATTTCTAACACCTTATTATTCATCGATTTGGAATGTATCGCCTTCTCCAATTTCACCATTTTCATACATTGTAAAAAATGACTTAACTAAATCAGTATTAATCTCATCTTTTTTCATTTTAGAAAAAGTATTCGTAATCATTTCATCCGAAGATGTTGTTTTATCTTGATAAGCGGCAGTTTGTTTACTATGTTTAATCACTTGATTTATACAGTTATTGTCATCTAAAACAAGAATAATCTGATACAGATCATAAGTTAAAGAATCAATTTTTAAATCTTCAACTCCATAAACATCTAACGGGCTTCCAAAAGTATCATCTTCCATATAGAGTTTGTTAAATTCATCCATATCTTTAGGTTCTAATACAATCGCATCTTGGCCTTTTTCAGTTTCTTGAACCGTAACTTTGAAATCAATAAGATCTTCATAATTTCCATTAACATATAAATAAGTATTCACTTCTGAAGAAACGTTTCCTATTACAGTGTTCTTAGCATTTTGTTCCATCTCGTCTGGATCTGTGACCGGATCATTCTCGGAATTCTCTAAATACTCTTCATATGTATTATAAAAAGAACTAACTGTAATCTTATTTGGATCATTATAATCTTTTTGACCATTCATTTGATATCCTTTAGAAAGAGAACCATCATCAACGGACATATACAAACTAGAGCTATCTTCAGAATACGAATATGCCGTTCCATCTTCAAGCCAACAATCTTTTGTATCTTGCATTCCATCCCAGTTTTTAGGCGTAAGATCAACCTCTCCAATACCGCCAGTGCTATTATATTCTGCCGAAGGCAAGATATAAGTTCCCGATAACTCAGTATTTACACAAACTTGATATTCATAGGTTTCTACGGTATTTGTAATTAATTCACTAAGCGCAGAATAAGTGCTTTCTTCAAATTTTGTTTGAATATCTTCTATAGATGTTCCTGATGAAATTCCTACAGCTGTATTAGAGCTTGTAGCACAACCTGCTAAAACTAAAACCATTAATAAACCAATTATTTTATTCTTCATAATCTAAATCTCCTATTCTGCATAAATAATATTTTTGTATGTGAATTCTTCTGTGACTGTCCGAATTTGATCTGTCAAGATACCAGAATTTGTGAAAAGAGGACTAATCCAAGTAGATTTGAAATAAACGATATTTCCTTCATTGTCTAATTCGTACTCATAGTCTCTAGTCTCGTCATAAACGGCACCATTGCCTTGATCAATCGTCATTATCGTATGGAACACATACCGGACCCCATTATCCGTTTCTTCTTGCTGGGAAGTATACTCAACATACTCTTCATTGGGATTGGGTACATCTTTAGGAAACTTTTCAATATACCCAATTGAAAATTCATATCCGTCATTGTACTCAGCTGGAAGAATAGCATCCTCTCCCGCCTTTTTTGTGATTGGACCTTCCATATCCATTTCATTTCTTTTCGTATCCGGATCATCATTATCTACTTTTACATCACCATAATTTCCCTCAAACACTTCGTTTTGAACATCGGTCCATGTACCAGAAATCGTAGTTTTCGAATACTTATAGAATTCATTCATGGGTGTATCTTCCTCAACAAAGTCCATATCAAAGCTTTCCGCTTCTTTTAGTTTTTCTATCGAATCTTGAACAATAACTTCTGGTGTCTTTTCTAATTCAGTCTGCACAATTTGCGTGTCTTCATCCTTTTTATCCAGTGTCTGTGAAGAATCTGCAGCGCAGCCAGCCATCAAAAAAGCCGACAAAAAAAGAATCATCGTTTTCTTCATAAATTCACCCTTTCTTTTCTTTCTCCTTTATTGATTTCATTATACATAGAACAAAAAAAGAATAGGGCTAGCTGTCCCCAAACGCAAAAGAACTGTCTCAAAATGCAGATTGAGGCAAAAATCACAAAATACAACAATCGTATTCTATGATAAAATAGAGAAGCAGAAAGGATAACCCAAATGCTACAGATCATTCTTTGTGAAGATGATCCTAAACAAAAGGAACGTATTATTAAAATCGTTAAAAATGTCAATCTTCACACAAACATACAGTATTATTCTTTTGAATCGGCCAAAGAACTCTTTGAAGCTGACTTGGATCTTTCGATTCCTACCATTTTTTTAATGGATATCGTGTTGGACCAGGAAGACGGAATAGAGATGGCAAATAAACTCCATACATCATTTCATCATTCCGTTGTCATCTTTATCAGCGCCTATTTAGAAAAAGTTACGGATATTTATGAAACAAAACACTGTTATTTTATTTATAAACCAGAATTAGAAATGCGCATTGAGAAAGCTTTGAACAAGGCTTTCTCAATTGTTGTGTCCATGCATAAACAGATTTGTGTTCACTCAGGAACCAGACAAATGCTGATTCATTTAGAAGACATTATCGCAGTGGAAAGAATCAAGCGCTATAGCTTGATTTATTTGTCCAAAGAAACCATTCGTGTCAATGAAAACTTCGATGAGCTAGGGCTTGAGATCAATTCTCAATTTCATCAGTGCCATCGCAGTTTTTTGATCAATTTTAACCATGTAAAAGAATTGAACCGAACCGATTTTATTACCGATACCGGATTCATGATTCCAATTAGCCGGACATACTCCAAAAAGATTCAGAAGGCTTTTCAAGACTATCTGGTTCATCAGTTTTACTAAGTTTTATGTTCAATTATTTTTTCTATATATTCCAAAGTCTTGCATGGGCGTGGTTCTTTTCAAAGTATTTAACTTCTACGCATCCTAAAAAAGCTTTTTGGATCGTTTGGTTCTTTTATTTACTCATTATCTATCCTATTGCGATCTCTTTATTTTCGCATTATGCCTTTAAAGTGGTTCTTTTAATGGCTTTGGTTTTTGCTATGTTGTGTTTGGTCTATAAAGAAGAAAAGAAAACAAAAATACTAGGCGCTGTCTTGCTCTACCAGTTGGGAGTCCTGTTGATGGAATTTCTGTTTATTCTGTTTTTATTCTCTTTCTCGACACAAAACGGCACGGATTTTTTCTTAAACCAACAGTCTTATCCTGTATTTTTTTCAATATTGCAGTGTGTGCTGCTAGTTATCGTCTACAAAGCTCTTCTCTATTGTTTTCATGAGAAGGATGTACTCAAAAATAAAATCGTGTTTATCGTATCTTGTCTAGCCCTCGTCTTACAAATATTTTGTTGGATGTCGGCAATTTTTGTAGAATCGGATACTTTATTTACTTTCTACAGCCTGGGTATCTTGCTTCTTTTTTTTGGCTTCAACTTCGGGGTATTTGCCTATTTGGTCCAGCAACAAAAAAAGGAAAAGCTGGAGAAAACAATCCAAGCCCTGGAAAGTTCTTATACAGATATGGCGCTTTCTTCAAAAGCCTGGAACAAAGAAACCTATTCAAAACTGCGTCATGATTATCTAAACTTTATACAATCTAAGGAGTCTTCGCTATGAGTTATATTATCAAACTATTTCATCAAAGATCATTAAATGTCTATTTTATTTTTGTAAACCTTATTATTTTTACTATTACGATTCTTTTACGCTTTCATTCTGATACGCCCTATAAAACGATGATCACCTTGATGCTTGTTGCTTTAGAGTGCTTTTCTTTTTTTCTGCTGATCAAGATCTTTCAGGATTTAAAAAAACAAACGGAAGAAGAGATTAAACGAGAGACGCTCTACCAGCAAAAGAAGATCCAAGATGAACATCTATTGGCTATGATGCAAGCAGATCAGGATATCGAAAAATTATCAAAACAATTGGAAATCTTAAAGAATTCTTCTTCGGATACGATTGATCCGCAATTTAAGGAGGAGATGGACAATTTGTTTATTTCTTATTGTCCCAACAAGATCGTAGATGCGATTTTATATCATAAATCCTTTTTAATGAAGAAAAATCACATTCGCTATCTGGTAAAAGCCAGTGTCAAAGAAGATCTCGTTCTAGAGGATTTTGCGATTCTGTCTGTTTTAAACAATTTGATTGACAATGCGATGGAAGCATGTACTGCTCACAACATATCCAAACCATATGTCGATGTTTCCATACACACACAAGCCAATTACTTAATCATTCAAGTAAAAAATCCAATATCTCCTGAAATGACGGACTTACCTAAGAAAAGCACAAAAAAAGACCGCCGCGAACATGGCTTAGGTCTAGGGATCATTGAACAACAATGTAAAAAACACCATGGCAGTTTTACTGTTGAGATCAATGAAAAAGAACACGCGATTACTTGTACGGCGACTTTACGTCTGGAGAATGAATAGATATGTCTTTACTAGGTCTTTTAATCTTCCTAATTCAAAGCTTGGCATTTGCGTATTTCTTTACTGGCTTTTTAGGAGCAAAGAACAGATTAAAAAATGGCATTTTGATCGTATTGGCATTCAATTTGATCTTTGAACCAATCGCAATTTTTATCAATAACAGTTATATCACGATGCCCACTACGATGGTTTTGACCTTTATATTGCTGCGAATGTTATTTAAAGAAGAAAGCATAAAACGCTGCATCTTAGCGGTGTTTTTCTATGAAGGATGTATGATTCTTTGCGAAATGATATCTCTGATCTTTTTATTATTAGTAGGAATCAATCCAACACCGGCAATTTCCACATATCAATATGCGATAGGTTTTTATATTCTTCATTTTACCTTGATGATGGTTTCCTTTACATTCATCATTTACCGTTTTAAATCGAACAGAACAATAGAAGATGCCTATATGCCTTGGGAATCCATTTTATTGGCTATGGCAATTCTCACTTGTATCATCACCACATCTTTCTATTATACGATGAGCATTTCGACTTTACTGATCTATTCTTGCTTGTTTATAATCACTGCGATTTTTCTATTTAAGAAAAATATAGAATACCAGAACAGAAAAAAACAAGAAATCACGTTGCAGTATCTTCAGGACAGTCTTCATAAACAAGCTCAAAAATATATCCAACTAAAAAATGAAGAACAATTTCGAAAGCTTCGCCACGATTATATAAACTTCATAGAACAAAGAAACAATGGGAGATAAAGAATGTTAGGACTCGGAATACTTATCTACAGCATACAAGTTACATCGTTTGCTTACTTTTTTACTTTCTTTTTTCATAATGAACATAAGATAAGAAACTTTATTCTCATGATGTTGATCTTTGTTCTTATCATGGGACCTGTATCTCAACTCATCAACAACAGCTATATTACGATTCCGACAGGGATGATCATGGTCTACATCATGTTACGTATCTTATTTCGTGAGGAATCAAAAATGCGTTGTTTATGGGCTACCATCATATGGGAATTCATCATGTTTTTTTGTGAAATCATCATGTTGGCCATGTTGTTACTATCCGATACCGAAATACAACAAGTCACTTTTTTTCATCAATATACTTTATGGTTTTATGTGGTCCAATATATTTGCCTATTGATTTTTTACTCTCTGGCTATTGTTCTTTTTGGGCCAAAGGAAGCCTCAGATCCACAGACCATCATTTTAGAAAGCATATTGATGGCCCTACAGATCCTAAGTTTTCTTTTATGTACATGCATCGTTTATGAAATCAATCTGTACTTAATCGTTCTTTACTCTGTGCTCTTTTTATTATCCGTACTCTACTTATTTAAAAAACTGATTCAATTTCAAGAACAAAAAAAGCAGAAAGTAACAGCACACTTCCTGCAAGAACAATTAAATCAGCAGATTGAGCATTATATACAATTAAAGCAGCAAGACCAGTTTCGTAAACTCAGACATGATTATATCAACTTTATGGAACGCTTCTCAGAATGATCCTGTTTGATGATATGGATCCGAATTGTGCATCTGGAAGAACAAATAAACATACTTGAAAAGAACTTAACAAGGATTTTAAAATCGGCGCAGCCTGTAAGACAAATATAGTATATCAAATTCCTTTCCTACATATTTTTTTCTTTTAACTCAATCGCCATATACAGTACCATTGTCATAACGAATAAAAGCACAATGGACATCAGAAGCCAATTTATTTCAGTTGCATTGAAGAGAAGGAGGTAAAATCATGAACGAAACTATACAAAATATTATGGATACTGTAAATAAAAAAGGTGTTCAAAGCAACTGTAAAAAAATCTTAAAAAAATGCAGTATGAAATCTGCGAAAGATACAGGGCTGATTACTGAATTAGCAATATGGCTATATGTTTATGATTATAAAAGCGAAGCTGTATCGGTATGCGATCTATTTAAAAATGAAAGTTTTGATGGAAACTATACATTATGGGATAATACTGATCATGCCTGGTGTTTGAAAGCCAGAATTCTAAGATGAGTATTCCGTTAACTGAAGTCCATCCTGTACGATAGAGAAGTCCACTCAATCCGCTTATGAAGTCCACCATTTTATAAATATAAATACGTAAAGAAGTCCACATAAAAACACGGCTATTTAAACCGTGCTTTTTTACTATTTGGATCTATTCAATTTTGAATATGTTTCTCTTAATGACTTTCCATGAAGTGTGATCATATAGGAGGAATTGACGATGCGATCCAGTATCGCATCTGCGATTGGACCACCATCCAATGATTGATGCCATCCATCAAATGAATACTGGCTGCAGAAAATAGTTGATTTTTTGTTACACCGTTTTTCCATCAACTCTAATAAGTCACTTCGTTCTGTTTCGTTCGTTGGTTTCAATAAAAATTCATCCAGTATAACCAGATCATACTTTCCGAGTTTGTTCAGATACTCGTTATATTTCCCCTGGATCCTCATTTCTTCAAATTTTGAGAAAAGTTCTGGTAAACGGATATACAATACCGTTTTTCTGTTCCGACATGCATGTACTCCCAGAGCGTTGGATAACCAGGTCTTACCGCATCCAGATGCACCTACGAATATTATATTTAATCCGTTGTCGATATATCTATTGGTTGCCAGTTCTTCCATCTGGGAACGGTTCAATTGTCTTTCAGGATTATAGTCAATAGATTCTAAGTTCGCTGTAGAATCATAGAATTTAGCGTTTCTGATATTTTTCTCTATCGTATGATTGATTCGACTGTCATATTCCATATCTATCATTTCGCCAAATCTTTCATCGAACGATAGCTAGCTGTAATCAGGATCGGATGACTGCATTTCATATCGTTCCGCTATGACCGGTAACTTCATTTGTTTGAGTTTCATGATCAATTCTTTTCTATCCATTCCGTTTTCCTCCATAATAGTCTTTCCCTCTCACAAAGGCATACTCGACGGTCTCTTTTTGAGAAGTTTGGGTTTTCTTCTTCCTGTCTTGATTTGACTGCAGTATCATTCTAATATTTCTATAGCTAGGCTGGCTGATGTGCTCCAACGCCAATTGACACGCATCTTCCAGTCTAGTTTTTCCATATTTATCCGATAATTTCAGAAGGGACATACACCCCTTATAGGCCTGTTCCTCCACTTTATATCGGTTGAATAATTTCTGGACGACTGTCATTGTACTTTCACCGATTGAAGCGGCCCATCGTATAAAACGGTCCTTGTTCCAGAGGAATCTTTGATGTTTTTCCGGCATATGGCTCTCATTGGTTGAATATTGATTGATTCGTCCATAAAGACGATCATGGGAACATACCTGGTTCATCTTATAGTAGACGGTCACCGAACGTTTTGTGAGTTTCACATCCACATAATGACCGACATATTCATAGGGAACGGAATAGTTCATTTTTTCAACCGATATATGATAATTAAGCTGGACTTTGGCACGCTTCCATTCACTCAATTCAAAAGGGTATTTCGGTAAAGGTTTCATAAATGGAAATTCTTCATCCATGTAGACCGATTTTCTAGAGCCTTCCTTCTTTTGAAAAGGTTTTGAATTAAACGTATCCAATTCTTTGAGTATCGCTTCATTCAGTTCTTCGAATGAAAAAAACTTTCGATTTCTAAGTTTTCCAACGATAGCTATCGTACAATCTCCGACCGCACCCTCAACCGCTGCTTTATCTTTCGGCCTACGTACTCTGGTAGGAAGTATTGTCGTATCATAGTGATCTGCCATTTCCTGATAGGACTTGTTGAGAACAGGATCTTCATATTTTCTGTTGGAGATAACCCCGGTTTTCAGATTGTCGGGGACAAGTAATCGGGTAACACCTTCAAAATACCGGAAAGCGTGGATATGGCAATCGATCCAGTCGCCGATCTTCATGCTCGGACAGGCACGGACAAAGCTGCACATACTGAATGGAAGGGTGGCTTCAAATAGATAAGCAGTGATTCTTTCACCGGTGTACCGATCATAAATGTACATACATGTTCCATTCCAATCCACCATCATCTTATCGCCTGGCTTGTGATTGATATGGATGGTCATGTTGTGCTTTTTCACGTGATCACGATATCTTTCACAAAAGTAACTGTACTGATAGAAAGGGACATTGATGGACCGACAAGCATCTGCATATTCTTCCCGCAACAGTTTGATCGTCGTGCCGGGTTTCAACAGTTCCTTATGAACATAGTCGAAATCCGGCTGCTTGATTGACAGATTGATTTTCACCTCTTCTTCGAACAATAATTTTTGGACATCGTATTCACTAAGATCTTGAATAGATGACCAACAGATTTTTTTAGAGTCAGCGGCATTGAATATTTTTCTAACTGTATCTCTTGATACTTTTGTGGCGCGCGCAATATCTCGCTGACTATGGTTTTGAGATCTCATTTCCAAAACCCTTTTAACATCTCGCATAAAAAAACACCTCCGATTCCACAAGATATTAAAATGAGATAAGCATCGCATACATATCTTATAGAACAAGAGGATAGAATAAAACCAGGATACGCCACTTATAAATGATCATGATAAAAAATTTAATTTCTGATGGACTTGTCTAACGGATTAAGTGGACTTCGTCACCGTAATACATGGACTTATTTTGCCGTATTGAGTGGACTTCTCACTCCGTAATAATCAATGATCTGAAAAACGCAGAAAAAAGACTGGATGAACTGATTGATATTTATAAGGATTGTAATATCCCGATTTTCACGGAGTTCGGCTGTCTGCTGACTCGATATCACGACTCGATAGTTAATTCTTTTATTTATGTAAAGGACAAGAACATAACTGAAGCGGCGTTACGAAGACTTTCAAACGGCCCTTTAGAATCTTTCAACAATTTTCCATCTGCGCTTAGAGCTCAATCCCATGGAATATCAAACTTTCAATTTAATCGAAATAGGATCTTATGGGCACTTAGAGATGATGCTCCTATGCGATTGATTCCTCGTCCGGATAAAGAGATTCATAAACCAGGAAAGAAAAGAGGCAGCTATAAGAAAACTAAAAAGAGCCGGCAATAAAAAACCTCTGGAAGATATCACGATTTGATGATATCAATCCAGAGGTAATTTTTATCAAACCCCAGTTGTTGACCCCCGGTTAAGTTTGGATAATGGGCATCCCCCAGTTAATGACCCCGGTTGTTGACCCCAACTACTTTTGTAAAACCCCGGTTAACTTTGGTTACCCTATGAAAGTGTCTACTTTCTGTTGACTAGTGCAGCAGGGAGCATAACGGAAATATTATATGCCAACAAGAAAAAAAGGGGTCAATTCACAGACCCCTAAATTGGTCCCCCAGATTCTCCCCCAAATTGAAAACCCCTAATTATTTTGGATACCCTTTAAAATCGAGCGGGGTGGAAACGCCCCGCTAGAATTTAAAGCACCAAAACTACATCATCCGGTACATTCCTAAACGATATAACGATTCGTTAAATGGAATACTCATTAGTCCTCAAACATTTCTTTATAATCATAATTTTTGGCTGTAATCCTCCAATTATCAAGAATATCTTGATAATTGTCCGTAGTTAATAGACTATTATTATCTGCCATTAATTTTACAATTTCTACATTAATGTCTTCACAGTAGTGTCCTAGATCCTTATAATTATTTAAATTAGTGACTATATCCAAATTGTCCTGAAAATAGTATAATTTAACATTTTCAAATTTTAATAGTTTTTCACAAGCAAATTTTTGAAGATCAATTTCATAATCGATTCCTGATCCAACACTATATGTAAACCACTGTGCCATGCTATATGGAGGAAAAAAAATATAGAACTGACAGTTTGGATTATCTGATATATATTTAGTTATTCTACTTAAATTTTGATCCACAATTAAACGGGAATCACCATTAAATATTTGATAATTGCTGGTATCTTCATAGTATGAATATCCCGCTAAACAATTTTCTTTTGAAAACTCAAATTCATCATTCCAATTATATGCAAATTCCATTGGAGACAATGATTTATTCTCATTAAAAGATGAATTTAGTTCCATAAACAAATTCTTATTATATAAATATTGAAAAGTTGACTCCAAGTTTTTTTCATAAACATATGAGGGTATAAATGGATAAAAATCTTCTGTAGCACTAAATAACATATAATCATCTAAACTAATAAAAACCTTTTTTACATCATTTTTTGAATTGAATATTTGTGAGAGTGATAATTCAATATTATAAGAATTTGATCCACTATAGGATAGTTTAATTGGATAGGTTTTAAAATATAATTCAAAGGTACTTGGTTTAAAATTTTCAGTCATGCTTGATCCAATAATAGCTGAATCATATGTAAAATTATTAGCAATACCACTATTTTGATAAATTTCATTAGATATAGAGTATTCTCCTTTTGGTGATTTAAATTTAAAAATATAATCTGAGTCATATACAATAAAACACCAAATAAAATTTAATATAAAAAAAACAACAAATATCGTTATAAAAAATCTTTTATTGCTCATACAATGATATACTCCCAAAAATCAATCAGTTAAAACATTTCATAAATAAAAGTAACAACCTCATTCATATTTAATAAGCTCCAAAACCCCATAAAACAATAAAGAAAAACAAATCTATATTTTTTAAACTTTATAAAATTTTCTTTCACTTCTAAGATTATATTTTTCTCAATCATAACATAAAGAAAGATTAACAAAATCGCTATTACAAACATTAGTTCCGTATGTTCAATCATCTTCGATAAACCAATAAATGATAAAAGCATATTAATCTCCGGAAAATGTATAAGGTTTGTTAAGGAAACATCTAATGGTTGAAAATCACAAACCATAATCTTTTTAATTATAAATATAGCATCATTGATATTATTTGACCTAAAAAACACCCAACATAACATTACAATTCCAAAAGTTATTATCCATCTCAAAGCAGGAGTGATCCTATTGAATTTTTCATTCAATAATTTATTCATACATAATATAGTTCCATGAATTAATCCCCAAATAATAAAGGTGTAATTTGCACCATGCCAGAAACCACTAATAAAAAAAACTATCATAGTATTTGTGTACATAACAACTTTTCCTCTTCGGTTCCCACCTAAAGGTATGTAAATGTATTTTGTTAAAAAAGAAGTCAGGCTAATATGCCACTTTTTCCAAAACTCTGTAAATGAATATGACTGATAAGGAAGATTAAAATTTAGAGGTATTTCTATGATAAAAACTTAGCTATTCCGGCAGCTATTTCTGAGTATCCACTAAAATCAAAATAAATCTGTAATGTGTAACAAAAGGCAAATAAAAATGCTGTTGTAGAATTAAGATCAGACAAGTTTAAATAAATTGTATTTACAATCTTACCTAATGTGTCTGCGATTATGACTTTTTTAAATAATCCATGGACAAATATTATAAAAGCTCCACTTAGATTTTCATAATTGATTTTCTTATTTGAATCATCTAGAAATTGATTAATAACCTGATTATGGCGTACAATCGGTCCTGAAGTTACCCATCCAAAAAATAATAAGTGCAGTGCATATTCAATAAATGGATACCGAATCACGTTTTCATTTCTGTATAAATCAACAAGAAAAGAAATCTGTTGAAATGTAAAAAAACTAATTCCTAAAGGAACTGCAAGTTTTAATAAGGAATACTTTGTTTTAAAAATCGCATTAATATTTTCTATAAAAAAATTATTATATTTAAATATCATCAATGTTCCAATATTGATGACAAGAAATACTATTAATAGTTTTTTTCTATTAATTTTGGTTTCAATTTTCTGAATCAGTAGATAATAACAATAATTAAACAATATACTAAAAAAGATAATAATAGATATTTGCGAATTCATCAATAAGTAAAAAAAAGACGAGATAATCAACAAATAAATATTACAAAACTTAGGGTAGAATCTCCCCAAAACATAATACATCATTACCGATAAAGGTAAATACGCTAAAATGAACGAATAATCAAACAGCGACATTGTCTCTTCCTCAATTAGTTTTAATAAATTTATAAGATGTTTAAGTTATTTGCTTTTAAGTTATCTAAAATGATATTTCAAAATGTAATAAATAATGGCCAATACCTATCACCGAGCATTCGCATCTTTACCGCCCAATATAGTTTTGATGGTACGAATCAATATAGTCATATCAAGCCATAAACTATAGTTTCTAAAATAATAGTCATCTAACGAAAGTCTTGTCACAAAATCTGTATCACTTCTACCATGCGTTTGCCACATACCAGTTAACCCTGGTTTCATTTGAATAATCGTATGATAGAAATCCCCCATATCCTCTTTTTCTCTAGGAAGATATGGACGAGGCCCGATTAATGACATTTCCCCTTTAATTACATTAATAAATTGTGGAAACTCATCAAGACTTGTTCTACGTAAAAATTTACCTGCTTTAGTAATTCGAGGATCATTAACTAACTTTTTGTTTGTCAAATATTCTTCACGAATTGCAGGATCTGTTCTCATTAATACTTCTAACTTCTCTTCAGCATTTTCAATCATGGTTCTAAATTTATAGATAGTAAATTCTTTTCCATCTTTACCAATTCGTATCTGTCTAAACATAACAGGACCATAATCCCCCTCTTTATGGTTCTTACGACGGACAAAGAAATACAAAGGAATTAGTAATATAAACCCTACGATTCCTCCTATAATATCTAAAATTCGTTTGAAGAATCGAGAGGTAAAAGTGATCTTACTTTGAGCAGTAGAAATCATCAATAACCCATCAAAGTCATCAATTCGAGAATCAAAAGTAACTAACGTTTCCGTTCTAGGTAACACTTTAATTTCATTCACTTTATCATTCAATAACTTTAATAAGATTTCAATATCACTGCTGATTAATTGTGGAACTGCAATAATAACTGTAGTAATCTTCTCTTTTTGAATTACTTTCTCAATTTCATCTAACGGAAAAATGCGATAATCTTCAACCACTTTCACTTGTTGGTATGCATGAGGTAATAAAGAAGAATTATTGCAATTGATAAATGCTCGTACATCCATCAAAGAAAATCTATTATTTTTAATTGTTCCACTTAATTTCTCAGCTGTATGACCCATTCCGATAATTAATACATTTTTCTTGAAATAAGATCTAAACCAAATATGAGAATATCGAGAAAAAAGCAAGCAAAAAAATGCTGATAGTAATGTTATCAACAATAGATAAAATATCTCTTGCCATTGTGTGATTCTAAAAAACAAAATTGATATGATGAAAAACCAAGCATGACTAATCAATATCACCTTGATTTCTTCCCATATCAATAATACATTGTCTCGATAACGGCCACACATTAACTGAACAAACGAAAAAAGCACAACTAATCGCCAATGATAGTTTAAATTAAATTGAAATATCGCAAATAAAAGAATGATCAATAATATATCTACAATAAAATTTACCAGAGCAATTCTCTTCATAATATCAAATCCTAAAATCAACGCTAGAATAATACCATAAAGATATTAATAAATCGAGTTTATATTTGTTATTTACTCTATATTATTTATCAAATGTGCTTATTTTGGGTATTTAAATTATCGTAGGGTTTTTAAACGCTTTAAGAAATCATAGGGTCGATATCATGTCGACCTTTAAATTATTGTAGGGTCAATTGATTCCCATTTTTTCCATGAAAAAGTCCTTTCGTATTAGAATGTTCTTGCTCACACATTCATGCGAAAGGAGTGGTAATTTGTCCCTTACCAATGAAATGATATCAGATGTTCTCAACCTCTCTCAAGATGACATTGAGCATCTCTCTTCTTGCCGAATCAATAACACCCTTGTCATTAACGTTCGCCTAAAGAAAAAAACTTGTTCCTGTCCAAATTGTGGATCGTTTTCTATCAGAATCAAAGAATATAAGCTGCGAAAGATTCATCATTCTCTTTTGAGCCTGGATCCTTGTATTCTTAACTACCAGGCTCGACGTTATATTTGTTCTGACGGCGGAATCACTTTCTATGAAGATAATCCATTTTCAAATCAAGGTGTTAATATTAGTAATTTAACGATTCTGAATGTTTTGAAAGAACTGAAAGAACCAAATGCGACCTTTTTGAATATTTCGCCTATAATTAGGCCATGATTTCGCTGTGCGTGTACCACCGATTCGCATAAAATATACCAATTGATGGTCATTGAATATTTCGCA